>NZ_SRLD01000025.1 GCF_004745955.1 Hymenobacter elongatus
AGGCGCGGGCGAAAGCAGGTGGCGTAACTGGCCACGTAGGCCTCCACTTTTTTTCAGTAATCGGCAAGTCCATTCCCTGAATTTATGCCCTTGCTCCCTACCGCACAACCTGCCAAAGTAGAGGTAAAAGTGAAGCAAAAGTAACTGTGAAGCTGTTTAGAAAGAAAAATAGAACGTCATGTCGACCGACGGGAGACATCTCGCGTGCCATAGTAGATGATTCCTGTGGCAACGTCAGCACGCGAGATGTCTCCTCTCTGCTTGATGCGCAGAATAGTCGACATGACGTCTTAGCATGTTTCGAGCGACTTTCTAAACAGCTCCTGTAGCAAAAAAGGCGGTCATGCTCATCTGGCGTCCGCGCAGTCGAAGCATCTCTCCCGCTTCGCTGAACAGTGCTGACGTAGCGGGAGAGATGCTTCGACTGCGCGGACGCCAGATGAGCATGATGGTCCAAATTCAGTACGCTTACTTCTGCACGACTACTGAACCATATCCTGCCAAGCACACAAAAGCGGGTCGTTTCAAATGGTAACCACTTGAAACGACCCGCTGGCACTATGATTTGAGCCCGGCTATCCTAGCGCTAAGCAGCTTGCTGCTGGTCCGCTGTTGGAAACAAGGGTAAAACCGGCGTTGAAAAGGTAGCGTCGCCGGTCAGCACCACGCGCGTATCATCGGCGTGGCGGCGCAGGGCGCGCATCAACAGATATTTGTATTTTTCCGCATCAGCCAGTGCCGACTCAATAGCCTGCACGGCGTCGGTATAGGCTACCACTTCCTGCAGTTCCCGGCGTGGGCGACGAGCTTCAAAAACGTGACTCTCCAGGTATTCAACGGGTCTTTTCATAGTCGTGGGCAGCTAGATAATGGTGAGTTTTGCAGCTGTATTAGTAACCAAAAAACCACTAGTATCATTCCCTGGAATCCCTACAAAAAATAAGATTCTTACCTTACTTCAGTCTTTGATTTTCAACACGATTTTGCCGAATTGCTGGCCCTGCTCCATACGCCGCATGGCGGCCTCACCGTCGGCCAGCGCAAAGACCTGATCGACGACCGGAACCAGCTGATGCTGCTCGAACAGGCGCACCATAGCCGCGAAATCCTGTTCGGTACCCATCGTGGAGCCCAGAATAGACAGCTGCTTCCAGAACACTTTGGCGGGGGGCACTTGCGCAATGGGGCCGAGCGTGCCGCCGTAGAAAACGATGCGCCCGCCCGGCGCGGCGGCATCCAGCAACGCCTCAAACCCCGGGCCTGCCGCGCTATCGATGATAACGTCGAAGCCACCGCCG
The DNA here is from genome assembly GCF_004745955.1 of Hymenobacter elongatus. GTDB lineage: Bacteria > Bacteroidota > Bacteroidia > Cytophagales > Hymenobacteraceae > Hymenobacter > Hymenobacter elongatus. The sequence goes on from NZ_SRLD01000025.1 coordinate 1,299, forward strand.
GCCTGCTTCACGAGCTCTGAGGCCCATTTTTCGTCTTTATAATTGGCACCGCCCATGGCTCCTAACTGTTGGGCGCGCGTAATTTTTTCGGCCGAGCCCGACGTTACCCATACCTCTGCGCCACTGGCTACGGCCATTTGCAGGGCCAATAGAGCCACGCCCCCGCCGATACCGGTTATCAGCACCCGCTCGCCGGCTTGCAGGCCCGCCCGCGTGAAAGCGGCCCGGTAGGCCGTGACGCCGCCCAAGGGCAGAGCGGCGGCTTGCTCGAAGGAAAGATGCGCGGGCAAAGGCCGCACGTATTGAGCCGGCACGCTTACGTACTCGGCGAAAGCACCCTGGTTGGGCAACCCCAGAATAGTGAAGCTTTTGGCCTGGGCGTTCGGGTTGTCGCCCCAACTATGGCCGGGATTAATAACGACGGCCTGACCACGCAACGCCTCATCAGCGCCCTCGCCCAAGGCCGTAACCACGCCAGCGCCGTCGGAGCCCAGGATGCAGGGGAAGCGCAGGCCCGCATATTGCCCCTTCTGAATCCAAACGTCGCGGTGGTTGAGGGCCGCCGCGTGCAGCTGCACCAGCACTTCGCCGGGGCCGGGGGTAGGCGTAGGTACATCCTGAAGACGGAGCGGCTCATTGATGCCGTCGAGTTGGAGTGCTTGCATAAGCGAGGGGAGAAAGATGAAGGAAAGGAACACGGCTCAGCCGCCGGTCGGAATCAACCGGGGGAAGCAGGACTGGTTGACGGCAGGAAATTATCAAGCGGCAGCTAAAGCGCCAAAAGCGGTTACGCCAGAAAGCGCTGCCGCAGCTCGGGAGTTGGCAGCATGCAGGCTTCACGCTGGCCAAACCACTGGTAGCGGTGCCGGGCCACAAAACGGTAGGTAGCATCACGCAGGAACCTGGGAACCAGGATAAAGGCGTAGAGCAACGGCCAGGCGCTGCCCAGCTGCCGGGCGATGCGCAATACAGCAGTAGAATGGGTAAATACCTGATTTTGCTCGACCAGTATTACTGTTTCGGGGCCGGTGGGACCGAGCGTGATGCCATGCTGGGCCAGCAGCGCCTGGCCGGCGGCTGATTGCAGGGAAGCAAAGCGAAAACGCCCCGTAGTATCGCGCTCAATAACGAATTGAACGAATCCATTGCAGAGGTTGCACACCCCATCAAAGAGAATAGTAGCGGCTGGTGCAGACATAAGAATAAAAACGAAGTGGTACTGATAACAACGTAACCGACCAAAAGTAAGACAACTCCGCACAAACTCTACGTGGACCCCGAGTACTATCAGTTCGGTTTGGGAATTGTCGGGCCTGATCAGGCAGGACACAAACGGGTTGTTTAATGCCTCATAAATAAGCTCTTACCCTCTACTGATTCGGATTTCCTAGCATCTTATCACGCCCAGGAAGCCGTCAGGAACAGCTTCGGGTGCCGGCCTGGGTGTATGGTACCTATTGCCGGAGAAACCTACGGGATAGTACGTCCGGATTTATTCGACAAAATCAGTATTTATTCATATAAAAAATATAGTTAATCCTGTGGAGCTTACCGTATAGCATTTACCAAAACTGTTCTTCTCACTTTTTACTGTTGATAGGACCTTTACACATAGGCGTGCTCACCTCAACAATTTAGCGCGGAGAGAAGGGCTGCTTAAGCAGAGCTGGCCCATAACTACAGCATCCTGAACAGCACACGACTGGCCTCCTTGCCTTTTGCAGCCGACGGGGCTTCTGCATCAGTCCGATTCTGATCCAAACTCCGCGCGCTAGCAACTACAGCTCTTTTGTTTTGCCTTCTTTTCACCTTTCACTCTACTCCTACCACTATGAAAAAGCAACCCTTTGTTTCCTGGACTCTGCTACTGGCTGCTGCCCTGATGGCCGGCAACCTAGCCATGACGGGCTGTAATGCCAGCAAAACCGGCATGAGTGATTCGATGAGCGGCTCGACCAGCGGCTCGACTCCGACCAACTCCGATATGGGCGGCTCGACCAGTGGCACCGGCACCGATATGAACAGCACCACCAGCGGCACCACTACCACCGGCACCACGTCGGGCACGACCAGCGGAGCCACCACCACCGGCACCTACGGCACTACTGCCGGCTCTACTTCCGGCTCCATGACCAGCGGCACGACTTCGGGTATGGACGGCACTACCAGCGGCTCCATGACGACCTCGGGCTCAACCACGAGCAGCACGTCAGGTTCCATGACCAATGGCAGCACGTCAGGTTCCATGACCAGTGGCACCACGTCGGGGAGCATGACCAGCGGTACGACGTCCGGCACCATGACCTCGGGCTCGATGACCAGTGGCACCACGTCAGGCACCACCGCGGGCACCACGACCAGCGCTACTACTTCAGGCAGCACCACCAGCCCTAAGCGTAGCACCACCAGTGGCAGTACCACGTCGGGCCGCACCACCTCGGGTACTACCTCAGGCCGCACGACTTCCGGCACCACATCGGGCAGCACCAGCGGCTCCACCACCCGCTAGCGACTAGCGGCGTCTAAAGCAGGCGCTATTGCGTAAGGGCGAAAAGGCCTACCACTTATCCAGTGGCGCGCTTTTTCGCCTTTCCTTTTTCACTTCCACCGTTGGCGTGGCAGTCTATGCCCCGTATCCTCTCTTTCCTCCGCCGTCCGTTCATACTCGATCTGCGCGCCCTCGCCTTGCTGCGAATGGGCGTGGCAGCCGTTATTCTGCTCGATATCGGCATTCGTGCCACCGACCTGGAGGCCCATTATTCCAATCTGGGGGTGCTGCCGCTGCATGTACTCTATCAGTTTGGCTGGAACCCGTACCAGTTTTCGCTGCACGCGGCCAGCGGCTTGTGGGAAGTGCAAGCCATTCTTTTTGGGCTGGAGGCGGTGGCAGCCACGGCGCTGCTGCTAGGCTACCAAACCCGGCTGGCAACCCTGGCAACCTGGATTCTGCTGGTATCGGTGCAGAACCGCAACCCGCTCATTGGCCAGGGCGGCGACGATCTGCTGCGGATGCTGCTGTTCTGGGCGTTGTTTCTGCCGTGGGGCCGCCTGTATTCCCTCGATGCCCGAGGCAAAGAGCTACCGGCCACGCTCACGTATTTCAGCGCAGCTACCGTCGCCTACATCGTCCAGATTGCCTTGGTATACTGGTGCACGGCCCTGCTGAAAAGTGCCCCGGAATGGACGACGGAAGGCACGGCCATCTATTACGCCCTGAGCCTGGATCAGGTATTGATGCCCGGCGGCCGGTTGCTGTACCCGTATGGCAAACTGCTGTACTGGCTCACGTTTGCAACTTATTATACCGAGCTGCTACTGCCATTCGTGCTTTTCATTCCGTTCCGGGTAACGTGGTGGCGGCTGCTGTTTGTGGGGGTAATGTATGGATTTCATCTCGGGATCAGCCTTACGCTATTTGTGGGCCTCTTTTTTCTGATCAACATGGCCTCGGTGCTGGGGCTGCTGCCGCCCGTGGCCCTCGATTGGCTCGACAAGCGCCTGGCGCTGGGCACCCAGCGGCTGGGACCCCGGGTAGCGGCCCGGTTTGCCCGGCTGCGACCCCACCTGGCCCGGCTGCGCGTGCCGGTGCGCGTCCGGATCGAGCACACGCTGGTACTTACCGACCAAACCCGCTTTCTGCTGTGCGGCATGCGCAATGCTGTGGTGGCGGTGCTGCTGGGCTACGTGTGCTGGTGGAATCTGGACAGCGTGAACCGGCCTTCGCTGTATATGTCGCAGCCGCTACGGTGGTTTGGCTACCTGTTTCGCGTCGATCAGCACTGGGGTATGTTTGCGCCTGCCGTCTTCAAAGATGACGGCTGGTATATCCTGGACGGCACCACCACGCGGGGCCGGCACCTGGATCTGAACCGGGACGGGCAGCAATTGAGCTACGCGAAGCCGGCTTCAGTGGTAGCGCTTTTCAAAAATGACCGGTGGCGCAAATACTCGGAAAACTACCTGTTCGTCAGCAACGAATACATGCGCCCCTACTACTGCAACTACCTGCTGCGCATCTGGCACGAAGACCCGACGCATCCCCCGCTACGCCGCCTGGAAGTAGTGTACATGAAGGAAATATCCTTGCCCGATTACCGGATTGCCAAGCCCACACGGGAAGTATTATGCGTGTGCGAAGCTGAGCAGCCCGCGTCAGCCAATCGGAATACGCGGAATAAGTCGGGGCAGTAAATCCTGATTTTCTGTCATCCTACCGGCGCGGAATGCGTAGTTCTACTTGCCTGGCTCCGGCCGCTACGCCGGTTGCCAATGGTTTTTTCTACCTCCCACCTCACGCTTCGCTTGTATGCTAAAGACCGCAAACCGCGCCAATACGCCCGCGCTTCAGGCCGTGGTGCCCGGAGTATGGGGGTTGCGCAACGTATTCGTCAATCTGTACTTCGTGCGGGATACCTCTTCCCCACTCGAGCCCTGGGTGCTGATTGACGCGGGCCTGCCGGGCTCCGCCGAGAAGATAAAGCACAACGCTGAAGCCATTTTTGGACCGAATAATCCGCCGTCTGCTATTGTGCTCACCCACGGCCACTTCGACCATATCGGGGGCCTCAAAACCCTGGCCGAGGAGTGGAACGTGCCCGTGTATGCCCATCCGCTGGAGTTGCCATACCTCACGGGCCGCTCGTCGTATCCGCCACCCGACCCCACGGTGGGCGGCGGCGCACTGGCTACCATGTCGTTTTTGTATCCCAAGAAGCCGATTGACTTAGGCTCCCGGGTGCGGCCGCTACCGCTCAATGGCACCGTGCCCTTTCTCTCGGAGTGGCGCTGGATACACACGCCGGGCCACACGCCGGGCCACGTTGCCTTTTTCCGCGAATATGACCGCACACTACTTTCCGGCGACGCCTTCGTGACCGTGCAGCAGGAGTCGGGAATGGCCGTGTGGGAGCAGCGCCAGGAAGTGCACGGCCCACCGGCCTACTTCACCCCCGATTGGCAGCAGGCGCGGGCTTCGGTAGAAAAGCTGGCGGCCCTGGAGCCTCAGATTGCAGCTTCCGGCCACGGCATTCCGATGCACGGCGAAAAGCTGCGCCAGCAGTTGCACGCGCTGGCTACGCACTTCAACCAGCAGGCCGTGCCCGCGCAGGGCCGCTACGTAGGCCACCCCGCCGTGGCCGATGAAACCGGCGTGGTGTCAGTCCCGCCGCTTGCCGAGAGCCCTTTGCCAAAATGGGTCATCGGGGCGGCGCTGGCGGGAGGCATTGGCTATCTGCTGCTGCGCGACAAGAAAAAATATGCTCAGGGCGGCCACACGCACGCCGAGCGCTATGCCCGTGAGCACCGGGATTCGTACGAGTTTTAGAGCGTGGTTAAAGAACGTGCTGTCGGCAGTTGCTTTGCAACCCGATAGTTACATTGGCTCCACTGGCAATAGGAAGCTGTTTGAGTTAGCAAAAAAATCCTGAGACGGTCATGCTGAGCTTGTCGAAGCATCTCTACCGCTTCGTTGAACGGCCCCTACAAAGCGGTAGAGATGCTTCGAAAAGCTCAGCATGACCGTTTTTAATAACTCAAACAGCTTCTAAGTCACAATACCAGAAGCCGACTTCGCCCGCACCGTCGGGGGCTGGGTACGTGCGGCGAACTACTTCGCCTCGCTCGAAAGCAATAGGCTGGCGAAAATAGGGTGCCTCGAACACGAAGCTGTGGTATTCCCCATTTTCCCCGCAGGGGTCGACGCCAGCGGGCAGGTCGCGCAGAAATTCTTCGTCCAGCAGTCGGCCACAGAAGCTGGCGTCGAGGTACTGCTCTTTCACGCAGACCACCACGGCCCGGAAGCCCAACGCCAGGAATTCCCGCAGAATATCGGGGCTGGTGCGCTGCCATAGCGGAAATACTGCCTGCATCCCGATGCGGGCCAGCTGCTGCTCGCGGTAGGCGCGTAAATCAGCCAGGAAAATATCACCAAACAGAGCATGATGCATACCCTGGGCCTGCAAGGGGGCCAACGCGGCGCGCATTAGGTGCTCGTATTCAGCCATGTCGGGCGCGGCCGGCAATTCCAGCTTGGTGAGCGGCAGGCTGAGCTGCCGGGCCTGGGCTTCGAGTAGGGCCACCCGCACGCCGTGCATAGACACGCGCTGGTAATGGGCATTGACGCTGGTAAGCAGATGCCGCACCTCGTAGCGCGGGTCGTGCAGGGCGTGGTAGAGCGCCAGGGCTGAATCTTTGCCCCCGCTCCAGTTCATCAGGGCTGGAATTGACATGCGGCAAAGCTACGGGTTCGGGGGGAGCGGCGGTATTTCCGGCCCCTCACCTTTTCGCCTGGTTGCCAGCGCCGCCAACAAGCTGCCCGGTCCGTTAGCTACCAAAGCCCGGTTTGCCGTATAGGGCGTATCAACCCCCATACTGCACTCCAAATCCCTACCCTATGAAACTCACTCAGCGCTTTGTGCTGACTGCCGTGCTGGCCACCGCAGCTTCCCTAACGGCCTGCGACCGGAGCCGTACCCCCGGCGAAGACCGGCAGAATATCAACGACTTTTCGTCGGCCCCGCCCGCCCGCACCATCGAGACGGACATGGACAGCGTCAACAACCAGCAAAACGTGCAGCCCCCATCAGGCAAAGGCTCCGCTCCCGACCAGATGCAGTCGGCTGATAACGGGCTGAATGCCGCTACCGGCACCAACACGGTTGGCACCACGGCGTCGGATGCGGGTGCGACCCGCACGGTGGAGAAAACAACCCAGGTCAAGGGCAAGGATGCCGCCCAGACTCCCAGCAGTTCCGTACCGCCGCCATCGGTGAAGTAGGCAGTAGCCAATACTACTTGCTACAATCCCTCAGCGCCCTTAGAGCAGGTTTGGGATTTTGGTTTTCGTCTCATGCTTGATCTGGCGTCCGCTTGTCGAAGCATGAAGGAATCAACTTATTTAAAAATTTCCCAACAGCGCCCTTATCAGATGATTAGGGGCGCTGTTGGGGCTTTAGGAATACTTAAGAATAGCCTGAGTAGCCCGAAAAACTAGCCAGCCCGACGCCGAGAGATGAAGGCGTCGCGCCGGCCCCCGGCTTCCGTAATCTTGCTGGCAGCCTTGCTGCTGCTGAGCACCAGGGCATCCTCGGCCACGGCCCACGCCGTATCGGGCAGCTGGGTTTGCGCGCCCAGCTCTTTGCGCAGATAAAAGCTGCCGTAGGTGCCCGCTATGGCCGCCAGGCCGCCGAGCAAGCTGCCGCCCAGCCAGGCCCGGCGCTTCGACTTATATACCATAGCACCCATCAGGGCTCCCGACACTATGCGGCCCAGCAACACGGGCGGCGCAATTCGGTCGGGCATACCGGGCAGCTTGTCCGCCACCAGCTCGCCCGCCGCCATCACCTTCAGGCTCGTCGCCGCCACGGTGGACTGCAGCAGCCGGAACGGGGAAACAGCCAGCGCCGCCGACTGCTGCCGGGAGAAGGAATGACTCAGAAAAGCCAGCGGAGTCATGCTGCGCAGCCCGGCGAGAGTGCCCAAGCTGAGGGTTTGCCAAAAAGGAGTTGCCATACAAAAGGAATATCGGGCGAAAGAAGTACTGCGAAACTTCTTAAACGCACGGCGCGCCCCGGCGTTGGCCGCTGGCTACCTTTCGGCCCTTTATTGCGGCTGCGGACCCTGACCGGGCCGGGCGTAGGCAAAGGAAGCCAGCGGCGCTACCTGATGGTAGCCGTCGAGGCCGGAAATGCACACGTCGCCGGCGGCCTGCAGGTCCAGCGTGCCATCGGCGCGCAGCACTTCAGTGGGCAGGTAAATATGCTCAACAGTGCCTACCAGCAGCACGGTGCCGTTATGAATCGGCAGTTCCTCGCGCAGCCGCAGCCCCATGCTGATGCGACTCTCCGCTACATATGGCGCGGGGAAATCGTCGCGGTAGACGGGGGTGAAGCCGCAATGCTCAAACTCGGACTCCTCGCGCCCGAACTCAGCCGACGTGTAGTGGGCCGCCGCTACGAACTCAGCGTGTACATGGTTGATGGTGTAGCAGCCCGTAGCCTTGATGTTCTCATAGGTATGGCGCGGCACGGTAGCGGGCCGCGTGACGATGCCCAGCACTGCCGGAGCCGAGCCCAAGTGAATTACGGAGCTGAAAATAGCCAGATTGGTAGTGCCGGTTGCCGAGGCTGTACCGATGAGGTTGGCGGGCTTGTAGCCCGTAATGGAGTTGATCAGGTTGAGGCGAAATATCTTTTCAAAGCTGGCAATATCGGTGGCGGTCAGGTGCTGCATGGTAGAGGCTGGGTTTGGTGCAAGGACCGGAAACGGCGCTTTTTGTTCAGTACCGGCGCTTCGGAGCCGACGCAAGCGGTGCTGTTGAGTGAATTGAGGCCAAGAGTTGACGCGCGTCCGAGAGCTTAGCGTACGTGTTACCCTGCTGATTCCCTCACTGCCGTTCGCACTACTGCCTCTTTCCCAACTGGTAGGTTCAGTCGAAAAAGAGGCAGCAGCGACAAGGCGGGCCGGTGAGCAGCTTTACTTTTGGGCGGCGGCCCAAGCATCCATTTTGCGCTCCAGCACGGCCAGCGGCATGATGCCATCTTTCAGAAACTCGTCGTGGAAGGCGCGCAGGCTGAATTTGGCACCCAGCTGCTTTTTGTATTTGTCGCGCAGCTCCTGAATCTTGAGCTGGCCGATTTTATACGACAGCGCCTGCCCCGGAATGGCCATGTAGCGCTCAATCTCAGCCGTCGATTTCTGCTCGTTGATGGCCTCGTTATCCATCATATACTTAATGGCTTGTTCGCGGGTCAGACCTTTGGTGTTCATACCCACATCCACTACCAGACGAATGGCGCGGTGAATCTCGTTGCTGAGCGCGCCCATGTACTGGTACGGGTCGGTGTAGACGCCCAGCTCTTTGCCCAGGCTTTCGGTATACAGCGCCCAGCCTTCGCTGCTGGCACTATAGCCACCGAAACGCCGGAATTTGGGCAGGGCGGTATTTTCCTGCTGCAAGGAAATGTGGAAGTGATGCCCCGGAATGGCTTCGTGCAAAAACAGCGACTCCATGCCCGGCGTCGTGAACTTGGCGGCATCCAGAATAGGCACGTAGAAAATGCCGGGGCGCGAGCCGTCGGCAGCGGCGCGGTTGTACTCGGCCGAGGCCGAAGCGGCGCGGAAAGCCTCCGTCTGACGGATTTCGAACGCACTCTTGGGCATCAGGCTAAAGTACTTCGGCAGCGCGGGCGCAATGCGGGCCTGAATGCCCCGGTAGGCCGTCAGCACTTCTTCCGCCGACTTGTAGGGCATGAACTTCGGGTCCGTTTTCATGTACGCAAAAAAGGCCGGTAAATCGCCCTTGAAGCCCACCTGCGTTTTGACCCGCTCCATTTCCGCCCGAATGCGCTTCACCTCGCTCAGGCCCGTCTGGTAGATTTCGGCCGGCGTTTTGTCGGTCGTCGTCCAGAGCTTGGTGTAGTAGGCATACAGCGCCGGGCCGCCCGGCACATCGGCCAGGCCAGTGGTAGTACGGGCCTGGGGCAGGTATTCGTTCTGCAGGAAGTCGCCCAGCTTTTTGTAGGTCGGCCCGATATCCGTCAGGATGAGCTGCTGGTAGGCAGCGGTGAGGCGCTGGCGCTCGGCGGCCGAAATGCCGGCCGGCAGCTTGTTGATGGGACCGTAGAAAACACTCTTCGTGGCATCGCTCACCACCAGCGCCTGGGCCTGCGGAATCATCTTCAGCACCAGCGCTTTGGGCAGCACTACCCCGGCTTTGGCCCCGCGCCGGAAGTTGCTGATGGCCGAGTCGGCCCATACCGGAAACCGCTTGGCCCGCAGCAGCCAGTTGTCGTAGTCCTGCACCGTTTTGAAGGGCTGCGCGCCCTGGCCGGAGCCCAGCTGCACGAAGGAAATCGGCAGGCCCCAGAACTGCTTAAAGGGCGTCATCCAGGTGTTGAGCTTCAGGCCGCTCAGCTCCGTCTGGAGCTTATACTGGAAGATATCGTAGCTGATCTTGTCGGTGTCGGAGAGCTGGTTGCGGTTGAAGCCGTTCAGCTTGCCCAGATAGCCCTGATAGAAGGCCCGCAGCGAGTCGCGGTACACCTGGGTTTGATCGTTGGGCAGCTGGTCGTTGTAGCGGTTGTCGCCCTGCGACGTGGCGCTCAGCGGAAACAGCCGGTTGTTTTTTTCCCAATAGGCGTCAAATAGGGCGGCCAGGCGCTGGTCGTTGTCGGCGGGCGGCGGGCTGGGCACCGACGCGGTGAAGGAAGACAGCAGCGCGCATACGGCCACGCCGGTCAGGAAAGCTTTTCTCATGAAACTACGGAAAATTTACTCCAAGATAGGCCCTGAACGGCCTTTCCGCTAGTGTTTCAGATTTCTATTCGCCGGCCGTCGGCCGCACTTCCCGCGCGGGCACACCAGCAAGCCGCCGCCACCTTGGGCGAGTTGGGACACTGCTAAAAACGGTAGTGCTATTCTGCTTGCTCCAAGCTGCGTGGACAGTGACCGAAATACAACACATTTCAGGTCGGCGAAGCTAAAAATCGCGGCTCTACACCCATACACCACTTTGATGACGGCTCTAGGAAGACGCTAAAACCCAATAAAACGATAGGGCTTTGTGCATTTGGGGAATTAGAAATCCGTCCGGCCCAAAACTAATGCCTGGATTTTAATAAAGATCATTAATAACTACAAATGTTCAGCGTTGCTGGTCTTGCCCGAACAAATGCTATAGCGGTTTCGTGAACGGTGGAACCCGGCTGATGTAGAGACGCGTATTCGCGTCTCATCGTTCGTGCCGCCTGCCCGGTTTCGTTCAACGACGAGACGCGAATACGCGTCTCTACATCGGGTGTCTACGGTTTGCGAAACCGCTATAGGACATAAAAAAATGTTGATTATTACAACTTCCTACCCCAATTACACAAAACCCCTTGTTGCCTGCTGGCGTTTTTTGTCACACAAGGCAAAATGTTAATTGTCAAGTCTGTTGTCTCTTCCATAAATAATTGCAGTTCCTTTTCGGGTTGTCGCAAGTTGACTTAGTTCTCTTTGGAAGTTGTCAATTGAACTTGGCTCAACAATAATTTCAAGTTTCAATTTGTCTTTTTCCTCGTGTCTAAATTCAGTCGCTACGTTATCTTCTAAATTAATTTCAACTCCAATGTGCCATGTATTGTCAATGTAATAAAAATTCATAAAAAAGTAAGCATACCCATCTTTAACACCTGCCTCGTAAAGCAATTTTTTATTTTCTTTCGGAAAGTCAATAAGTTTCTGTGCAAAATCAAATAAGGATTCTGTTGTGTCATATATTTCTGTTGCCCCAAAATAGCGACCATTTGATGCTTTCACTTTAAGCTCAAACATATCTTCATCTTTCCAAACTATTTGCAATTATAAAAATGATTTCAGTCTTTCGTTGTCCATATAGTTTCGTTAGAATCTCTTTGAGTTTTGAAGTATCGCTGTGTGCTTGCAGGCAACATCATGCTTGCCGAAGTATTACTACCGCAGTATCCGCTCTATCCCATGGCACGCGAGATGCGGCGGCGCTCTGAATATTGAGAGCAGTAGAATCTGAACCCCGCGCCTAGGTCCGGTGCGGCAAGGCCTTACACACAACAAGGGAAGCCGAGTCGGCTTCCCTTGTTGTGTGGTGATGCGCTGTATGCGCGGGGCTTACTTCTGCTGCGTGGCCCAGCTGTCCATTTTGCTTTCCAGCACCGACAGCGGCATGACGCCGTCTTTCAGCAGCTCGTCATGAAAATTACTGAGGTTGAAATGCTCCCCGTTCTGGCGCGGATATTTTTCCCGCAGCACGCCCGAAGCGCCGGCTCCCAGCTCCTTGGCATATTTCTCGCGCAGCTCCCGAATTTTCAGCGCCCCTACTTTGTAGGATAGCGCCTGTCCCGGAATGGCCATATACCGCTCAATTTCGGCGGTAGCGCCCTGCTCGTTGATGGCTTCGTTGTCCATCATGTACTTGATGGCCTGCTCGCGGGTCATGTTTTTGGTGTGCATGCCCACATCCACTACCAGACGAATGGCGCGGTGAATCTCGTCGCCCAGCGCGCCCATGTACTGGTACGGGTCGGTGTAGAGACCCAGCTCTTTGCCCAGACTTTCAGTGTACAGGGCCCAGCCTTCGCCCATCGCGCCATACCAGGCAAAGCGGCGGAACTTGGGCAGACTTTCGTTTTCCTGTTGCAGCGAAATCTGGTAGTGGTGGCCCGGAATAGCCTCGTGCAAAAACAGCGACTCCATGCCCGAAGTCGTGTTGAAGGTGGCCGCATCCAGAATTGGGATGTAGAAAATGCCGGGGCGCGAGCCGTCCGGGGTGCCCTGGTTGTACTCGGCCGAGGCGGAGGCGGCGCGGAAGGCTTCGGTTTGACGAATTTCGAAGCCGGTTTTGGGCGTCCGTCCGAACATCTTTTTCAGGTTCGGGTCGATGCGGGTTTGGATCTTTTTGAACGCCCCGATTACCTCACCCGGCGTTTTATACGGCATAAACTTCGGGTCCGTCTTCAGGTACTGGAAGAAGGCCGGCAAGTCGCCCTTGAAGCCGGCCTGGGCTTTCACCCGCTCCATTTCCGTCCGGATGCGCTTCACCTCATTCAGGCCCGTCTGGTAGATTTCGGCCGGCGTTTTGTCGGTCGTCGTCCATTGTTTTACCAGGTGCGCATACTGGGCCGCGCCGGTAGGCAGGGCGCTACTACCGGTAGTGGCGCGGGTTTTGGGCAGGTATTCGTTCTGCAGGAAATCGGCGAGCTTCTTATAGGTGGGTGCCAAATCCCGCGAAATAGCCTGCTTGTACGCTGTCGTCAGGCGCTGCTTGTCGGCGGCAGCCATATCCTTGGGAAACAAAGTAACCGGCCCGTAGAACAGGCTCTTGGCGGGGTCAGTCACAACCAAATCCCGCATCTGCGGAATCATCTTCTCGACGAGCGTTTTGGGCAGCACCACGCCGTCTTTCATGCCCCGCCGGAAATTGCTGATAGCCGAGTCGGCCCACACCGGGAAGCCGTGGACGCGGCTCAGCCAGTTGTCGTAGTCCTTGGCCGTCAGTAGCGGCTGCGCGCCCTGGCCCGATCCAAACTGGCCCAGCGCAATAGGCAAGCCGCCAAACTGGGTGAAGGGAATCCGCCAGTCGCCCGGATACGAGTCGCCCACAACGATATTCAGCTTCAGGCCATCGAGCCGCGTTTGCAGATCGTAGCGAAAAATATCGTAGCTGATCTTGTCATTTTCGGAGAGCTGGCCCCGGTCGAACGTACCGAGCTGGGTGAGGTAGCGCTGGTAAAAGTCCTGGAGCGAGTCGCGGAAAGCCTTGGTCTGGTCGTTGGGCAGTTGGTCGTTGTAGCGGTTGTCGCCCTGCATGGTAGTGCTCAGCGGAAACAGCTTGGCCTGCTCTTCCCAATAGTTGGCAAACAGGGTGGCCAGGTCTTTCACGTCGGCGGCAGCGCCGGTTTCGGTGGCCGGGTTGTCGGTGGTTTTCTGCTGGTTGCAGGCAGCCAGCAGCGAGCAGGCCAGCAGGCCGCCCAAAGCAAGTTTTTTCATTCGGAGAGCATGTGTGTGGTTGGGCCGGGAAGGTAAAGCGTTTGGCCGAATAAGACGCCAACACGGCCATGAAGCTGCGCCGGTAGTATCCCTGGGCCTGAGTTACTCATGCTTATGCTGCCCTTTTTCGCAGGCAGCACTACAAGCGAAACTCAACAGAAACGAGAGCAGGTGTGAGAGTTTGCAAAAGAAGCTGTTTAGGAAGTCGGTTGTGTCCTACCTACTCAGGTAGGATACGCCGCCAACATGCTCTACACCACAAATTGCATTTGTAAGTACTTACACTTGCGGCATGGACTTCTTCGAACAACTTGGCCCAGCGGCTTTGGGGAGCCGCTTGCGCCGGCTCAGCGACACCATGACGGGGCAGGCTACGGCCGTGTATGCGCTCTACCACCTTTCTTTCGAGCCCCGGTGGTTTCCGGTTTTTTACACAGTAGCAACCCAGCCCGCGCTGCATGTGGGCGAAATTGCCGACCGCATCGGCCACACGCACGCCGCCGTCAGCCAGGTACTTAAGGAGTTGGTGAAGCACGAGTTAGTGAGCGTGCAGCGCGGTGAGGCCGACCAGCGGCGCAGCATCGTGGCCCTCACGCCGAAGGGCACGGAGCTGTGGCCCGCGCTCCAGCAGCAGGCCGCTGATGTGCGCCAAGCCACCGAAGTGCTGCTGGCCGAAACCCGGCACAATCTCTGGCTGGCTATCGGAGAAATGGAATATGCCCTGTCGCGCGGCACGTTGGCCAGCCGGGTGAAAGCCATCCGCGACCAGCGCCTGACTGGAGCCGTGCGGCTGCTGGACTACACACCGCCGCACCAGCCCGATTTTAAGCGCCTGAACGCGGAGTGGATTGAGCGCTACTTCCGGCTGGAAGAAGCCGATTTAAACGCCCTTGACCATCCGGACGAGTACATCCTGGCGCGCGGCGGGCACATTCTGCTGGCCGAATACGGCGGGCAAATCGTGGGAACCTGCGCCCTGATCAAAATGAGCGACGGGGCCTACGAGTTAGCCAAGATGGCCGTGGCACCGACGGCGCAAGGTCTAGGCATCGGCTTGCGGCTGGGCGAGGCGGCGGTTGCCAAAGCACGCGCTTTGGGAGGGCAGCGCCTCTACCTGGAAAGTAATACCAAGCTGGGCCCGGCGCTCAACCTCTACCACAAGTTGGGGTTCCGCAAAACTATTTCGGGCCCGCCTTCACCGTATACGCGGTGCAATATCCAAATGGAACTGCTGCTGACGTAGGCTGTGCGGACAGCAAGTACTCAAGTGAAGAGAACGGGCCATGCTGTGCTTATTGAAGCACCTCGCGTGCCACACTGCTCATATACCCTTGCGGTAGAGACCCTTCGGCTACGCAGATGCCAGATCAGGCATGACACGAAACCGACTTCTTATAGCGGTTTCACGAACGATGTACTGGCCTACGAAGTAGCGCGAACTTTGTAATTCGCGTCCCCGCGCCAAAGGACCGTTCTAGGCTGTGTGGACGGTAAAAAAATAGATGCTTCGGCAAGCGGACGCCAGATCAAGCATGACGTTCTTTCTGTTTACTGTCCACACAGCCTAGGATGCGAACTACAAAGTTCGCGCTACTATCCGCACGTACACCGTTCGTAAAACCGACTTCTTAAACAGCTTCAATACTTGGAGCTTGCGGCGGCTTCTTCCCTCTTTTCCCTTTTTTCGGCCAACTCTGGCAGCCCAGTGGAGTTATATACCCCAACCACTCATCACAACCACCTATCCGAATGGAATCAATAGCCGGTAAGACTGCCCTGGTGACGGGCGCGGGCAAAGGAATTGGCCGCGCCGTAGCGCTGGCTTTGGCGCAGGAAGGCGTGCAGGTAGCGCTGCTGGCCCGCAACGAAGGTCAGCTCCGCACGGTGGCGCAGGAAATTGAAGCGCTGGGCGGCAAAGCCGTAGTGGTAGCCGCCGACGTAGCCGACCGCGCCGCCGTGGAGGCAGCCGTGGCGCAGGTGCTCAGCTCGCTCGGCTCCATCGATATTCTCATCAACAACGCCGGCATCGGCACCTTCGCCAAGCTCGTCGATATGGACCCAGCCGAGTGGGAGCATATCATTCAGGTGAACCTGATGGGCACCTACTACACCACCCGCGCCGTGCTGCCCCAAATGCTGGCGCGCCAGAGCGGTGACATCATCAACATTGCCTCTACCGCCGGCCAGCGCGGGGCCGCCACCACCAGCGCCTACAGCGCCTCCAAATTTGCTATTCTGGGCCTCACCGAGTCGCTGATGCAGGAGGTGCGCAAGCAGAACATCCGCGTATCGGCCCTCACGCCCAGCACCGTGGCTACCGAATTGGCCATCAGCAACAACCTCACCGACGGCAACCCCGACAAGGTGATGCAGCCCGAGGATCTGGCAGAGTTCATCGTGTCGCAGCTGAAGCTCAACCGCCGCATCTTCATCAAAGAAGCCGGCATGTGGAGCACCAATCCGTAACCGGATTGGTATGAGAATACCAGAACGTCGGGTCGCCATGACGTTCTGGTTGCAGCTGCGTTTTACAGCACACACTTGTTCCTGAATCAGAAATGACATAAAAAAGAACGTCATGCTGAGCTTGTCGAAGCATCTCTACCGCTTCGTCGGACTGCTCAAACGAAGCGGTAGAGATGCTTCGACAAGCTCAGCATGACGTTCTTTTTTCGTTTCGCTTTATTCAGGAGCCAGTCTCATATACAAAGGCCCTGGAAGATGCTTCCTTGTCCTTACCCAAAACTCAAAAGTCCTTCCAGCCATGTGGCCGGAAGGACTTTTCTGCGTGGTTGCCTCACTGTTCTCCTTCCTTTTTAGGTTACTTCAGCCTGCGAAAAGGCCCCATACATCACTTCTGAGAAGCCCGAAAAAGATTTGGGTAAGGAAAAGAAAGATGCTTCCGGGGCCTTTTATATGCTGTAAGAATCAGCTGGGCTACTAGCGTATGATCCGCCCGTTTTTGTCGAGGCGAACGTCAGGCTTGGGCGCGGCCTTGGGCACCATCGTCCCAAAGGCCCCCTTCTTCTCGAAGGACTGAATAACCTCTTCTTCCACCGGGGTGCGCTTCACCACCGGGTTATTGGCCCAGAACTCGGCGTCGTACTTGATGCTCTTGATGGCCTGCAAGTCCCGGTCTTCCACACTGACGCGGGCATAGGGAATGCTGGTGGGCGTGGTGCTGGTGTCATAGAAAAAGGTGAACGACGACACGGTGAGCGGCGTGGCCGATTTGCCGGGCGTCGTCAGCTCAGCGGCCAGATTCACCTTCAGGAATTCGAGCGGGGCTACGTCATCGGTGTCGCTGTTCTGAAACGACATTTCGATATCGAGCTTGGTGTTGCGAAATTTCTGGTTGAGGTTGGAGGTCGTGGCCGTGAAGTTGGGCGTACTCATGCGGTAGCGCACCACTTTGTAGCTGTCCACATCAATCCAGATGGTGCCCTGGGAGCGGTATTTGGTCAGCTCAGGCCGGGTTTCGAAGTCAATTTCGGCAATGCCGCCCTTGGTGCTGTCGGGGCCGGCTACCACGCCTTTCAGCTCCAACAGGTAGTTTTTCACGGCGTTGGGACTCAGCAGCGCCAACGATTTGAGCGTGTCGGCTTTAGCATCATACAAGCCGTAGGACTTGGTGTAGAGCGAGAAGTTGCTGAAGCTGGTGATGCTTTGTTTGGCGGCATAGCGTCCCTGGGCAATAGCGGTGCCCTCGATCCGCGAGTTGGTGGATTTCACATCCCACACGACTTCCTGCAGCTCCGTCGGCTCGCCGCCGATGCGCGTGGTTTGGCGATAAAAGGCTTTGCCGTAGAATTTCCGGCCGTAGTTGCGCTGCATCTGGCGGAAGGCGCGGTCGACGAGGCGAAAGGCGTAGCTGCCCACTTTCACTTCGGGCAGCGTGATGGTGGCCGAAGCCAGGGCAATGCGCAAGGGCTCGGCGGCGCTGCTCACCCGCACCGTGTCGCGCACGTGGCCCAGCTCCGAAACCAGCAGCGTGATGGGCAGCCGGCCCACTTTCAGGGTAAACTCGCCTTCCACGTTGGTAGTCGTGCCCAGTGTAGTGCCGGGCACCGACACGCTGGCGAACGGCAGCGCCGCGTTGGTTTCCTTATCCAGCACCACCCCTCGCAGTTGCTGGGCCCAAGCCGCAGGGCTGCTCAGAAATAAGACCACCACCAGGGCCCACACAGGCAGCCACGCACGAGAAGGCGAAAGAAATTGAAAAGCAGAGCGCAAAGCAGCCATAAGCAGGAGTTAGAGAACGATAAGCGGATCAGTACAACGCCCGAAGCGCTGCCACTGGTACGCGGCTCTGCAAAAGTAAGACCGCTCTGGCTCTGAAGAGGAAAGTTTTCGGAGTGGGTTTTTCTCTTAACATACACTTCACAGCGGCGTGGCTTCCCAATCCGCATCTTTACAGCATGAAAAAGCCCTTGTCCTTTCTTACCGGCCTGGTTTTGCTGCTGGCCAACCCGGCAGTAGCACAAAAAAACCGGGAGTTGACCATTGCCTTCGGCTCCTGCAACAAGATCGACCTGCCCCAGCCGCTCTGGCCCGTTATTGCCCGCGACAAACCCCAGGTCTGGATCTGGCTCGGCGACAACGTGTATGGCGATACCAACGACATGCAGGTGCTCAAGCAGAAATACGATACGCAGCTGGTCCTGCCCGGCTACCAGCAGTTCCGCAAAGACGTGCCTACCATCATCGGCACCTGGGACGACCACGACTATGGCCGCAACGACGCGGGCAAGGAATATCCTTTCAAGAAGGAAAGTCAGCAGCTGGCCCTCGACTTTTTGCAGGAGCCCAAAGACAGCCCCCGCCGGCGGCAGGAAGGCATTTACGCGGCTTATACCTACATGGCAGGCACCAAAAAGGTCAAGGTGATTCTGCTCGATGACCGCTACCACCAGGACGAGCTGCGGCGCGGCCCCGACCGGGCCTACCTGCAAAACCCCACCGGCGACATTCTGGGCGAAGCCCAGTGGCAGTGGCTACAGCAGCAACTCACCGGCTCCGATGCCGACGTCCACATCCTAGGCTCAGGCATCCAGTTTTTGCCCCAGCAGCACCCCTACGAGAAATGGGCCAACTTCCCCACCGCCCGCCAGCGCCTGCTCGACCTGCTGATTTCGAGCCAGGCCAAGGGCGTGCTGCTCGTCAGCGGCGACCGGCACATTGGCGAAATGTCGAAAATAACGCTGGCGGGCCAGACGCGGCCCATCTACGAAATCACCTCCAGCGGCCTCACCCACGTTGACCCGCGCATTGTCGAGGAGCCCAACCAGTACCGGGTTGGTCCCCGCGTCAATCAGCAGCACTACGGCCTGCTGCGCTTCCGCCAGCAGGGCAAAAAGCTACTGGTTACGGCCACGCTCAAGGGCGAGGGCAACAAGGTATTTCACTCGGAGGAAATCGAAGTGAAATAGCGCGGCGCTCCGCCGAAGCAGCGGCCAGGTGGAACCTCACCCTTACCCTACCCTCTTCGCTGTTCGGTTCCGCTTATATTCGCAGCCTGGCCTTCACCTAACTGCTGCGACTTATTTTGTCCTTTTCCCGCCTCCTTCCGTTTCTGTGGCTGCTGCTGGTGCTGCTGGGTTCCGCTGACGCGTCGGCGCAGCGCCGCAAAAAGCCCTCGGCCAACAAGAAAACCACGCAGACTACCACCCAGCGCGGCAGGAAAAGTACGGCTGCCCGGCGGGCGGCCCAGCGCCGCCAGGAAATTATCGACTATCGGGAAGCCCAGGCCGCCCGCGCCGCCGCCGCCGCCCGGGCCCAAACGCGCGCCGCCACCGCCCCGGCCGTGGTGCCTGGCAAGGTAGTAGCCGCCAAGCCGGCGGCCCCGGCGAAGCTGCGCGGAGCCCAGCCGGTGCCTTTCGCCGCCCAGCTCAGCTCGTCGCGCTGGGTCGATTCGGTGATGCGCACGCTCACGCCCGACCAGCGCGTGGCCCAGCTGTTTATGGTGGCGGCCTACTCCAACCGCAAGCGCATTGATGAGGACTCGATTTCGACCCTGATTCAGCAGTACGGCATCGGGGGGCTCATCTTTTTTCAGGGCGGGCCGGTGCGCCAGAGCAAGCTCCTGAACCGCTACCAAAGCCAGAGCAAAGTGCCGCTGCTGGTAGCCATGGACGGCGAATGGGGCGCGGGCATGCGCCTCGACAGTGTGGTGCGGTTCCCGTTTCAGATGAGCATGGGCGGCATCCGCGACAATCAGCTGCTGTATGACATGGGCCAGGAAATTGCGGCGCAGTTCAAGCGGCTGGGCATGCACGTCAATTTTGCGCCGGTGGTAGACGTGAATAATAATGCCGCCAACCCGGTCATCGGCTTCCGCAGCTGGGGCGAAAACCGCGAGAACGTAACCGAGAAAAGCTACCTCTACATGCGCGGCATGCAGGACGCGGGCGTGCTGGCCGTGGCCAAGCACTTCCCCGGCCACGGCGACACCGACACCGACTCCCACCTGGCCCTGCCCCTGGTGCGCGTCGACCGCCGCCGCCTCGATACGCTGGAGCTGTTCCCGTTCCGCGACCTGATGCGGCGCGGGCTGGGCGGCATCATGATTGCCCACCTCAACATTCCGGCCCTCGACACGACCGGTATGCCCAGCACCTTATCCAGACCGATTGTGACGGGCATGGTAAAGCAGCAGCTGGGCTTCCAGGGGGTGATTTTTACCGATGCCATGAACATGAAAGGCGTCATCAGCAAATACCCGCCCGGCGAGGCCGACGTGCGGGCCCTGCTAGCCGGCAACGACATTCTGGAATTCTCCAAAAATATTCCGCTGGCGCTGCAAATGGTGCGCGCCGCCATCACTGCGGGCCAGCTCCGGCAGGAAGATATCGACGCCCGCTGCCGCAAAGTGCTGGCCCTGAAACAGTGGGCAGGGTTGGATCAATATCGCCCCATTGCTCTGCGCACCCTGTACCAGGATCTGAACTCGGTGCACGCGCAGGCGCTCAGCCAAAAGCTGTCGGCGCTGTCGGTGACGGTGCTGCGCAACCAGCGCACATTGCTGCCGCTCCAGCGCCTCGACACGCTGCGGCTGGCTACGCTCACTATCGGCACCAAGGACACCACCGATTTCCAGCGTCTCGTGGCCGACTACGCCTCGGTGGACCACTACTGGCTGTCGGCGACGGCCACGCTGGACGAGTTGACGCAGATGCGCGCCACGCTCAAACGCTACAACACACTGCTGGTTGGGGTCAATAACCTGGGCCGGCTGCCGGCCACCAGCTTCGGCGTGACGCCCGAAACCAACCTGCTGCTGCGCGAGCTGACCAGCGCCCGGCAGCGCGTGGTGGTCAGCGTGTTTGGCAATGCCTACGCCGTGGCCAAAATCCGGGACCTGGACCGCGCCGACGCGGTGGTGCTGGCCTACCAGGAAAGTAAAAATGCTCAGGAAATAACGGCGCAGGTGATTTTCGGCGGCCTTGGGGCCACCGGCAAGCTCCCCGTCACGGTCACCGACAAGTACAGCCGCGGCTTCGGCCTGACGACTACCGGCGGGCAGCGCCTGCGCTATGGCTTCCCCGAAGACGTGGGCATGAGCAACACGCTCGAAGCCCGAGTCGATTCCATTGTGCGGCAGGCCCTGGCCGCCCGCGCCATGCCCGGCTGCGAGGTGCTGATTGCCCGCCAGGGCACGGTGGTGCTGCGCAAAAGCTACGGCACCCACAGCTACTCCGGCGCGCCGGCCCAGGCGGGCAAACCCAGCCGCGCGGTGCGCAACACCGATATATACGACCTGGCTTCGGTGACGAAAGCGGCGGCGGCCATTCCGGCCCTGATGAAGCTGCAGGAGGAAGGCAAATTCAGTCCTGATAAAACCCTGGGCGACTATTTCCCCGATTTTAAAGGCACCAACAAGCAGGATCTGAAGCTGCGCGACGTGCTGGCCCACCAGGCCCGTTTGAAAGCCTGGATTCCGTTCTGGCAGGGCTACACCCGGCCTGCGGGCTTTTTTGCCCGGCTATTCGCGGGCTTCTCCAAACCAAACCCAAACCTGAAGCCCGCGCCCGATGCCAAGCTCAGCCGCCGCTTTTTCCGCCCCGACTCCTCGGCCCGCTTCCCGCTGCAGGTGGCCACCAAGCTGTGGGCGCGCCAGGATTTGCCCCAACAGATTCAGAAACAGATTGCCGACTCGCCGCTCAACGACAAGCCGGGCTACGTGTACAGCGACCTGTCGTTTTACCTCTACCCGCTGCTCGTGAAGCAGCTCACCGGCAAGCCCTTCGACCAGTATTTGCAGCAGCACGTGTACGGCCCGCTGGGGGCCACCACGCTGGGCTTCCGTCCCACCCGCCGCTTCCCGCTCAGCCGCATTGCCCCCACCGAGTACGATTCCGTTTTCCGGCGCGGCCAGCTCCACGGCACCGTGCACGACGAAGGCGCGGCCCTGCTCGGCGGCCTTTCCGGTCACGCGGGCCTGTTTGGCTCGGCCAACGACCTGGCCAAGCTGGTGCAGACCTACGCCTGGAAAGGCCAATACGGCGGCCAGCAGCTGCTGAAGCCCGACATCCTGGCCGACTACACCCGCTGCCAGTTCTGCGACCAGGGCAACCGCCGGGGCCTGGGCTTCGACCGCCAGGCTGCCAAGCCCGCCGGCAATACGGCCCACGACGCTTCCCAAAGCAGCTTTGGCCACTCCGGCTTCACGGGCACCTTTTTCTGGGTCGATCCGGCGCAGGAGCTGGTGTATATTTTCCTCTCCAACCGCGTAAACCCGACGCGGCGCAACAACAAGCTCGGCGAGCTGAACGTGCGGACCGATATTCTGCAGGTAGCCCTGGAAAGCATCCGCAAAAAGCAGGAGCAGCCGGTGGAATCGACGGTGGAAGAGTAAGCTCGTTTGTCTTGGCGAACGAAACACTCCGGCCGCCGAAAGGGGCTGAGCTTTCCGACGCGAAAAGCCCTTTTCTACACCTGTAGGAAAGGGCTTTGTGGTACAAGCACGGGCCCGTGCTACGCAGAGCACGGATTGCTGCGCTTCGCTCGTAATGACGGATAAAAACCCTAGCTTACTTCCCTGTCAAACCCCCATCAGCAGAGAAGCATGCTAGGACTAATGATGAACGAGCCCCTGCGCATTGCCGGGCTTCTGGAACATGCCGCCAAGTGGCACTCCACCACCGAAATCGTGTCGCGCCTGACGGAGGGCGGCATTCACCGCTACACCTATCATGCCGCCCACCAGCGGGCCAAGCAGCTGGCCAATGTACTCACGGAGCTGGGCGTGCAAAACGGCGACCGAATCGGGACGCTGGCCTGGAACAACCACCGCCACTTCGAGCTGTACTACGGCGTGTCGGGCATCGGGGCAGTGTGTCACACCATCAATCCCCGGCTGTTTCCCGAGCAGCTGGTGTATATTATTAACCACGCCGCCGACCGGTTTCTGTTTTTCGATCTGACGTTTCTGCCGCTGGTGGAAAAGCTGGCCCCGCTCTGCCCCAAGGTGGAAGCCTGGGTGCTGATGACCGACCGCGCCCACATGCCCACGGCCAGCGCCCTGCCCGATATCCGGTGCTACGAAGACCTGCTGGCCGCCCACAGCGCCGAGTTTACGTGGCCCGACTTCGACGAAAATACGGCCTCGTCGCTCTGCTACACTTCCGGCACCACCGACCAGCCCAAGGGCGTGCTCTACTCCCACCGCTCCACGGTGCTGCACAGCTACGCCGCCGGCCTGCCCGACTGCTTCAACTGCTCGGCCCGCGACGTAATTTTGCCCGTCGTGCCCATGTTCCACGTCAACGCCTGGGGCATTCCGTACCTGGCTCCCCTAATTGGCTGCAAGCTGGTGCTGCCCGGTCCGGGCCTCGATGCGGCCAGTCTGTTTGAGCTTTTCGAGCAGGAACACGTCACCTTCAGCGCCGGCGTGCCCACTATCTGGTTTGGGCTGCTCACGTTTATGCGGGAGAAAAAAGCCCGCTTCAGCACGCTCAAGCAGATGATTGTGGGCGGCGCATCGTGCCCGCCGGCCCTGCTCAAAGCCTTCGACGATGAGCTGGGCGTGCACATCCGCCACGCCTGGGGCATGAGCGAAACCTCGCCGCTGGGCACCGTCAATTCCTCCAAGTCCAGCCAGCTTAGCCTGAGCCCCGATGAGCAGTTTGCCATCAGCACCAAGCAGGGTCGCTCCATCTTTGGCATCGACATGAAAATAGTAGACGACCACGACCAGGAGCTGCCCCACGACGGCGTGGCCTTCGGCGACCTGCTCGTGCGCGGCCCATTTGTGGCGGGCGGCTACTACGAGTCCGACAACCGCAGCCAGTTTACCGCCGACGGCTGGTTCCGGACCGGCGATGTGGCCACCATCGACCCCGAAGGCTTCATGAACATCACCGACCGCTCGAAGGACGTCATCAAGTCGGGCGGCGAGTGGATTTCCAGCATCGACCTCGAAAACCTGGCCATTGCCCACCCCAGCATTGCCGAGGCGGCCGTCATCGGGCTGCCCCACCCCAAATGGAGCGAGCGGCCCTTGCTGGTGGTAGTGCGCAAACCCGACACCGAAGTCAGCCAAGAGGAGCTGCTGCTGTTTTTCGACGGCAAAGTAGCCAGCTGGTGGAAGCCCGACGCGGTGGAATTTGTGGAGCAGTTGCCCCATACGGCCACCGGCAAGCTGCTCAAAACCAAGCTCCGCCAGGATTTCGCGGGCTACGAGTTTCCGTAGCAGCGGCCCAGCAGAACCCACAAAAAGGGTCGGGGTCCCGCGTAAGCGAGGTCCCGACCCTTTTTTGTGGGTAGCGGTGGCAGCGGTAAAAGCGGCGCGACGCCTTATTCCTCCTGGGATTTCATTTTGGCTTCAATGGTGCGCTGCAGCTCCGGCAGGTTTTCCTGCACCCGGCGCTGGCCCAGCTCCATGCCCGCCTGCATCAGCACCGACTGCTTCCCCACGAATTTCTGGCCGACCGGAGTTTCGTAGAACTTGGTTAGCTCCTTCAGTTCTTTCTCCGTGAACTCAGTAGCATACAGGCTGATCATGTCCTCTTTCAGCGAGGCCCAGCTCATATATTTAGCCGTGAAAGCCCGCATTTCGGGTTCCAGACTTTTTATTTCCGGGCGCTGCTTTATCTGCATCGTCATCATCTGATCCACGGCCGCGTCGAGCGTTTTTTCTACCTGCATCGTGCTCAAAAATACGGCGGCGGCTTTGCGCTGCGCCGGGGTGCCCGTAGAGGCCGAGGCGGTAGCGGTAGTCGATTGGGCCTGCACGGCCGGGGCAGTCAGCCACAAGCCGGCCGCCAGAACAAAGAAGAAAGTACGCACGGACACGAAGTAGAAGAACGAGGCCCCGGCATAGAAATGCCCGGTGCCGCGCCCCGGATGAAACGTAAAATAGCCTGCCTGTCAGTGGCGCAGCAGGGAAACAAGGGTAAGACACCTGTTGCCGCTGAAAGAGTCCCGGCGCGGGAATCACAGCTGTCTGTTGCAAGGTACGGCCTCAACCGCTATTGTATTCCAGGCGTTGTGGTATTCCTTCATACTAGCCAGCGGCCCCGCGAAAAACACCTAGTCGCGTCGGGCAGTATTCCTACTGGTTGCCCATCAGATCTGCTGCGCAAAGTCGAAGCATCTCTACTGCTTTGCTTAGGGCTTTTCAACGAAGTGGTAGAGATGCGTCGGCAAGCGGACGCCAGGTGAGCAGGACGTGCTGAGTTGATTACACCGACTTCCTAAGAGGCTGTTTGAGTTAGCAAAAATCTGTCATTGTGATGTAGAGACGCATGGTTGCGTCTCGTCGCTTGCGCCTCAAGGCCAGGTTTTGTTCAACGATGAGACGCAACTATGCGTCTCTACATCATTCCTGATACTGAAGCTGTTTAGAAAGTCAAAAGAACGTCATGCTGAGCTTGTCGAAGCATCTCTACCGCTTCGTAGGTGCCGTTCAAAGAAGCGGTAGAGATGCTTCGACAAGCTCAGCATGACGTGCTGATTACAGTTGGCGACTTTCTAAACAACTTCACTTAAAAAAAACCAACTCAAACAGCCTCTAAACAGATGCAGCGCCTGAAATCACCTTTTCCAAGTCTTGGCTCAGACTTTCAGAAAGATGCGCCGCTCATACATCACCCACAACACGGCCAGCCAGATGAGCACGCAGGCCGTGGCACCGGCCAGTGAGGCCAGGTACGGATCGGGGAAGTAGGGCACGAACAGCAGATCGACCAGCCGCTGTTTCAGGCTGATGGTGCCCGCCCCGGTCGGATTAGCGACCTGCCACATATTCAGGCCCCGGGCAATGAGGCTGGACAGGAAAAAGACGGTAATGGCATTGACGCCGAAAACGACGAAGGCCGTGGTGCCGCGCCGATAACCGCGCACGTCGCAGAGCCAGTAGAGGGCGGCCAGGACGCCAGCGGCGATGCCACCGGTGTAGAGCACGTAGGAGCTGGTCCACAGGTTCTTGTTCAGCGGCAGCCAGCTGCTCCAGAACAAGCCTAGCAGCAGAGTCGCCCCGCCCGCCACCAACAGCCAGGCCACTTTGGCAGCGGCGGCTGGGCCGGCCGCGCGCAGGCCGCGCCCCGCCAACAGGCCCATGAGGCCGGTGCCCACGGCCGGCAGCGTGCCCAGCAGGCCTTCTGGGTCCCATGTTTTGCTGATTTTCCAGAGGTGTGCTTCGCCCAGCAGCAGCCGGTCGAGCCAGGCCCCGAGGTTGGTGGCAGGCTCCAGGTTGGCCGGCCCGAAACCAGGCACGGGCACCAGCTGGAGCAGCACATTGTAGCCAACCAGCACCACGGCCAACACCCAAGCCTGCTGCCGCCAGGTGGTTTTAACAAACAACACTCCACACACCAGAAAGACCAGCGCAATACGCGCCAGCACGCCCGGAATCCGGACCGTGGCGAAGTCCCACTGCAAAAACAGGGACGCAAACAGGCCCAATCCAAACAGTACCACCGAGCGGCGCAGCACCCGCCCAAGCAGCGCCCCGTGCTGGCTATAGTCGCGGCGGGCAGTATCGAGTCCATACACAATGGAAACGCCCATTATGAACAGAAAAAAGGGAAATATGAGGTCGGCGGGGGTGCAGCCGTGCCACTCGGCATGGGCCAGCGGCGCGTAGATATGGCCCCAGTCGCCGGGATTGTTCACCAGAATCATAGCCATAACCGTCAGCCCCCGGAACACATCCAAGGACACCAGACGCGGCGGCGGGGCGGGCATGGCAGCGGGGCCGGTGGCGGAGAGCAGAGCCGACGTGGGACGGGCAGTGGGCAGAGAGCTGGGCATGCGGGATGGGGAGTAGCGGGCGGCGGCGGCGACCTGGGCGAAGATACCGAAAGCCGCCGGGTACGGCGCTGAAAGACGCAGACTCACTTTTCGGCCGTGCGCTTGTTAGTACCTGAATTTTCGGTTCGGCGGCGGCTCGCGCGCGCTTCGGTGCCAACCTCGTACTTTTGGCTTCCTGATGGCAACTCCCGACCATATTTCGCTGACCCTCGCCCGCCACGGGCTGCGCCACACGCCCATGCGGCGGGCCGTGCTGGACGTGCTGTTCAGCAAGTCGTTTGCTCTCTCCAGCAACGATATTGAGCAGGCCCTGGAAGCCGATTCCGACCGTATCACACTCTACCGCACGCTACGCACTTTCGAACAGAAAGGCGTTATTCACCGGGTGCTCGACAGCTCCGACGTCATTCGGTTCGCGGCCTGCTCGGTGGCCTGCACCGAGCAGGCCCACGCCGACGACCATGTACATTTCAAATGCTCGGCCTGTGAGCGGACGTATTGCCTCACCCAGGTGGCTATTCCGGCCGTGCAGCTGCCCGGTGGCTTTCGGGCCACCCACCGCGACTATCTGATGTCGGGCGTGTGCCAGCAGTGCCACGCTGAGTAAGCGCAGGTCGGCAACCTGCGGCGGCAGCCGAAACTCGGGAAGCGGTTAGGCGACTCTTCGAGTACACCCAAAAGGCCCGACTGGAACTCCAGCCGGGCCTTTCTCACTTTCTGTCTCTGTCTCTGTCTCTGTCTCTGTCTCTGTCTCTGTCTCTGTCTCTCTGCGACTCCCCAGCTACCGATACTCCCGATTCTGAAGAATTGCGCCCTTGTTGGTAATGGCGTCGAGCTGGCGCTGCGGAATAGGCCGCACCGTATGGTAGTCCTGAATGCTGGCTCCGGCCTCGGGGTTGTTGGCCCGCACGCGCTCCACCAGCTTCTTGGTGTGCTTCAAATCAAACCAGCGCAGCTGCCCACCGGCTAGCTCCCGGGCGCGCTCATCCAGCATAAAGTCCAGGGTGACGGCTTCGGCCGCCACCAGATACGGATCGGCCAAGTGGATAACGTAGGCGTCGCGGGCTCTCTGGGCCTCGTTCAGGGTGGGCCGGGTTAAAGCATGACGCTCTGTTGCTCACTTGTTCATACTTCTTGCCCCAAGTTGCGTGGCAGAACAGGAACCTCAGCGGGATGATATAGTAGCAGCAGCGGCCGGAAAATGCACGAAAAAGCCCCAGCGGGGCAAGACGTGCTGCCCCGCTGGGGCGTTGACAACGGCAGGCCAGCTTTGTACTAGGGTGTGTTTGAAAAGTCCAGAACAGTCATGCTGAGCTTGTCGAAACATCTCTACCGCCACAGTATATGAGTTTACTAGTGCGGTAGAGATGCTTCGACAAGCTCAGCATGGGCGCCGTTTTGCCAAAAATAGAGTTTCCAGACACAGCCTACTAGGCTGCCCCGCTGGAGCTACGCTATCAGTTCCGCCATTTGGGTTTCTTAGTGTCGCGAAGCGCGCCTACTTACCACTGCGGCCGGTTGAACAGGACGCCACACCCTAACCGCCACCGCTACCGCCGCCCAAACAGGCGGGCGAAGAAACCGCGCTTCCTGGTCTTCGTTTTGATTTTAACTTTCGTTACGGCAGCCGTTTCGGACTGCACTACGGCCGGGCGCGGCGTGGGCACGGGCCGGGCCGCCGCCACGGGCGGAGCCAGCACCACAGGCGCGGGCAACGGAGCCTGCGCCACCACAATTTCGGCCACTTTGCCCTGCGTGCTCACCCGGACCGGGGTACTTTCATTGTGCAGCCGGTCGACGGCCGTGATGTAGTAGGCATAGTCGGTGCCGGGCACGGCGCTGGTATCGACCAGCACCGAACTGCCTCCCGCGTGGCTCTGCACCAGGGCCAGAATATTGCGCGGGTCGTCGGGCGTGGGCGTTTGGCCTTTGCTGAAGCGGTAGACCACGAAGTAGCGGGCCAGGTCGCCATCGGCGGCCACGGGACCAGGCTGCCAGGTGAGCGTAATGGCGGGCGTGGCACGGGTCATCACGACGTTTTGGGCCGGGCGGGGCGGCACGGCATCCAGCCAGGGCATGGTCGGTATCAGGGCCGGGTAGCGGAACAGGTTTTGCCGCAGCGAGTCGCGGGTGTGCAGCGGGTTCGACATCAGCGAGCGGGCACTGAAAAACACGCTGCCGCTTACGTCGGTGGGGTACGAGCGGTTGAGACGCACTTGGCGGGGCAGCTCACGCGGGTTGCGCCAGGTGGTGTCGGAGCGGGTATTTTCCAGCATCCGGTACGCTCCCTGCCCAATATAGAGGTGGCGGCCAAAGTGGTTGCGTGTCCACCATTCGAGCAGCGTAGCGTAGGGCACCAGCTTAAAATTGGTGCTCCAGTAGAGTTGGGGCACGATGTAGTCAATCCAGCCTTCCTGCAGCCACAGGCGCGAGTCGGCGTAGAGGTTGGCGTAGCTCGGCTGGCCGGCGCGGGTGTTGGAGCCCTCCGGGTGCGCCGACTGGTTCATCCAAACCCCAAAAGGCGAGATGCCGAACTTCACCCAGCGCTTGGTGCCCTGAATCGTGTCGTGGAGGCCCGCAATCAGCTGGTTCACGTTCTGCCGCCGCCAGTCGGCCAGGGGCAGATTATCGGGGTTGAATTGCTGAAAGGCCAGCTCGTCGTGAATTTTCTGGTTGGGCTCCGGATACGGGTAAAAATAGTCGTCGAAATGTACGCCATCAATATCGTAGCGCTGCACCACATCCAGAATAACCTGGGTGATGTAGCTGCGCACCGCCGGCAGGCCGGGATTGAAGAGCAGCTTACCGGAATAGCGCAGAAACCACTCGGGATGCCGCTTGAAAGGGTGAGTGGGAGCCAGTCGGCGCGTCACGGAGTCGAGAGAAGCGCGGTACGGGTTGAACCAGGCGTGAAACTCCATTCCCCGGGCGTGGGCTTCCTCAATCAGAAAGGGCAACGGGTCGTAGCCGGGGCTGGGGGCTTTGCCCTGCTGGCCGGTCAGCCACTTGCTCCAGGGCTCCAGGTCGCTCTGGTAAAAGGCATCAGCGGCGGGCCTGATCTGCACGAACACGGCGTTGATGCCATTGCGCTGCTGCACATCCAGAATGCGGCGGTATTCGCGGCGCTGCTGCTCAGCCGTGAGCGTGCGGCTGCTGGGCCAGTCAATGTTTTCTACCGTCGCAATCCAGACGCCGCGCAGCTCCCGCTTGGGTGGGCCGTCCTGCGCCACCGTGGCCGGGCTACAGGCCAGCAGCAAAAACAGCGAGAAAATCCAAAAACACGCGAGGCACCCAGCCGGAAATAATCGAGACATCAGCACAGAAACGGAGAAAACGCCGGCAAATTACGCAGTCGCCCGGCGGCATTCACCGCTGGCCGCCCAAAATCCGTTTTCACGCCTGCTTTTACCACTCTATAAACTGCACGATGCCGCCCCAAGGCTTAGCTCCTTAGGGCGGCATCGTGTACAACGGCTCCGCTTGGGGCCGTCATGGGTGTTTGCTAGTTCGCCGGGTTGCTGCCGTCGCCGGCATCGTCGCTACCGCCTTCCATGCCGTTGGTCTGGCTGGCGTCGCCGTACTCGCCCCGAATACCGTCGCCGTTGCCCATATTGCTTTGGGTGCTGGTAGTAGCGGTATTTTTAGGAGTATCCTTTTCCTGTTGGGCCCGCTGCGCAGGTGCTTGCGCCTCGTTTTCCGAGGTGCCGTTCTGGCCGGAATTGGTTGTGCTTGCGGGGGTAGCGCCGCTGTCTTCGGAAGTGGTGTCGGGGGTGTTGGGGTGGTTTGCCATAGCAGAGAAAAGAGGAAATGGATGAGCTACTACAAAAAAGATTTTCGCAGCCAGGGGCTACGCGGTAGTCTATACGCCGGGCGGGCAGCCTTGTTGACGCAAGGCCATCATTTTACCCCACCTTTTTCCCAACTTACGGGCCGATTACTACCCAACGCTATTCTGCTTTTTCCGTGTCTGAGGCTTCTTCTCCCGCTGATTTCCTACTTTCCAAAACGGATGCCGAGCTGCTATTCCTGGCCCAGAACCCCGATTTCTACCATGCTGACCTCGTGGCGGCAGCCGGGCGCGAGCTACGGCGGCGCGGCGTAGCTCGCGCCGCCGAGCCGCCGGCCGCTTATTACCAAGACGAGGATGAGGCCCCGGCCCGCAACTGGCGCATGCCGGCCGTGGGCATTGGCCTGCTGGCGTTGGCCGCAATCCTGTACTTCTGGCCTACCGGTACCAAAAACTGGCAAAACAAGCAAGGTCCCGTCGCTCAACGGGAGCTGGTAGCCGTCCAGACGCACGTGTTTCCCACCTTCGATTCGCTGACCGCCACCCAGCTTCACCAAATGCCCCGCACGCTGCCCGCCGCCGAGCGCACCGATACCACCGCCCAGCGTAAATTCCTGCTGTTGGCGCGCCGGTTCTGGGAAGCCGAAAACCAGACCGACTACCTCTGCCACGAGGTGCAGGCAGCCCGCATCGACTCCACATTTCCCGGTCAGGTCGATATCACGCTCGACAAATGGAAGCGGCTGACCAGCGCGCTGGTGTACGACCACAAGCTGCAGCCCGCCATGACCGCGCGGGTGGAGCTGATGCGCCACGCGGCCGTGGTGCGGCGCGAAACCCTGGCCGCCATGAAAAACCAGTACCTCTACGGTCAGCCGCCCCTCGACCGGAGTCTGCTCTATCTGAATGACTCGGTGATGGTGCTGCGCCAAACCCTACTGGGGGTGCCTGCCTCCCAGCGGCTACGCCCCCGGCAGGAGCAGCAGAAGCGCATTGATGCCGAAAGGGCGCGGCAGGCTATCCAAGATCTGCCACAAGTGTAGCGCGTAGGCTGGGGCCTGCTT
This sequence comes from Hymenobacter elongatus, assembly GCF_004745955.1. Taxonomy (GTDB): domain Bacteria; phylum Bacteroidota; class Bacteroidia; order Cytophagales; family Hymenobacteraceae; genus Hymenobacter; species Hymenobacter elongatus. The sequence continues at coordinate 32,904 of NZ_SRLD01000025.1, forward strand.
TTTGAGGGCGGCACAGGGTAGGTCTCACGGTGCTTTTTCTCTAGTATGGCTGCCAATTCTAGTCTTGCCGAGCTGTTTGCCCAAAAATCAGATGCCGAGTTGCTGTATATGGCCCAGAATGCCCCACGCTACCCGCCCGCCCTGGGCGCGGCGGCCGTGCGTGAGCTACAGCAGCGCGGCCTCGTCCCGACGGTGCCAGCCGCGCCGCGCGCCACCGACAATCTGCCGGCACCTGCCCCCGACGAGCCTTGGCACTACCTGGCCCTCGATACCCTACGGCGGCTTCTGAGGCCCTCCGCCGCCTATTTTGCTACTCCCCTGCTACTGACGCTGAACGTCCTTGTATTTGGCCTGATGGTAGCAGCCGGAGCGGATATATTTCATCCGCAGTCGGCCATATTAGTAGCCTGGGGCTCTAACTTTTCGCCCCTCACGCTGCCCGGGCAGCCGTGGCGGCTGCTTACCAGCTGCTTTCTGCACGGCGGCCTGGCCCACTTACTGCTCAATGCGCTGGCGCTGCTGTTTCTGGGGCGGCTTACCGAGTCATGGCTGGGGCCGGGCCGGGTGCTGCTTTTCTACCTGCTGAGTGGCGTGGGCGGCAGCCTGGCCAGCCTGTGGTGGCACGCGGCGGGCGTGAATTCGGTGGGAGCTTCCGGGGCTATTTTCGGACTTTATGGCTTACTGCTAGCGGTGGCTCTGACGGGGGCCGTACCCCTGAGTCGGCAGCAGCGCTACAGTCTGCTCTGGCTGGTGCTGCTGCTAGTGCCGAGCCAGCTCCAGGCCGGCTTGCAGGGCACGGGCACCACCGACAACGCGGCGCATATCGGGGGCCTGCTCACGGGCTGGGGGCTGGGGCTACTCTACGCGGTGTGGCGTCAACTCCTCAAAACAAAGTAGCATCGCCCAAAGATGTGATTGTATTTGGCAGGCACTACGTCGTATCTTTGGGACCGGCAGCTGGACTCAACAGCTGCTCTAACGCTTTGTCTCTCACCTTTTTTTCTACTGGCCATGAGAAAGACAATTTTACTTATTTGCCTAGCCGCTATCAGCAGCATGATGACCGTTTCGGCGGCCCTGGCGCAGGCGCTACCCAACGGCACACTCGAAACCTGGGAAACGCGCGGCTTCAGCCAGACCCCGACCGGCTGGTTTACCCTCAACGATGTAACCCAGGCAGCGGTGCCGGGGTTTCCCTTCCCAATCAATACCACTACCCGCACCACCGACAAGCACGGGGGAAACTTCGCGGCCCGGCTCCAGAACGAGAATAATGCTCTGCTGGGGCCGCTTCCGGGCTTGTTGGGGATTGGCGGCACCATCAATATCAATTCCGGCACGCTGGGTGGCATTCCGTTCGCCAGCCGCCCCGCCCGCCTGGAGTTCTACTACAAGCTGACTGGCAGCAATGCGGCGAATGACTCGGCAGCCGTGCAAGTGATTCTGACGAAAACAGTGAACGGTCAGCAAACGCTGGTAGCTGAGGGGGGCCTGGTGCTGCTGCCGACCGGTAGCTATTCGCTGAGCACCGTGCCGTTGCAGTATGCCTCGGCCATTGCCCCCGATTCGATCCAGATTATTTTCCTGTCGAGCACCCGCACTGAGTCCCTGGCCAATACGGCCCTGTATATCGACGACGTACGCATGACCGGCACCGTGACCTCGACGCTCGACGCAACGCGCAATGCCGCCGTAACGGTGTACCCGAACCCCAGCACCGACGGGCTGTTTACGCTCGCCACAATGCAGGAGGCCAGCTGGGCCCGCGCCGCCTATACCGTATCGGATGTGACAGGCCGCGTGGTACTGCGGCAGGCAGCGGCTCCGGCCAACGCCCGCGGCCCGCGCGCCGTAGATTTGCGGGGCCATCGGGCCGGCGTGTATACCTTGCGCCTCGATACGTCTGAAGGCCCGATAGTACACAAACTCCTGATTCCGTGACCGAACCCACTCCTTTCACCGGTGATTCCGCTGAGCGCCCTTCGCGCTGGCGCCGCTTTTCGGCCGCCGCGCGCAGGGCGGCTTCGCTTCCGGTGCAGGGCATCGACTACCTCTACCAAACCGGGCAGGCCTACCGGCATTTCACCCTGCCTATTCTGAATGGCGCTATCGGCGACCAGCTGGCCGCCCGCCAGGATGCCCGGGCTATTCAGATGAGTTTCCGCCAGCTTGGGGCCGATATTGCGGTGCCCGAGCTTCACCTCACCGGCCCGCCGCTCACGACTGTCGTGTTTCTGCACGGCCTGATGGGCGACGAGATGATCTGGCAGGCCGGCACGCCCGATACGCCGCGCTATGGCCCGCTGCTGCAGCGCGAAGCAGGGGTGCGCTGCCTGTATCTGCGCTTCAATAGCGGCCTGCACATTTCCCAGAATGGGCAGCTGCTTTCTGGCTTGCTTACCGAGCTGCTGGCCACGCACGCGGAGTCCGTTGGGGAACTGGTACTCGTCGGGCACTCCATGGGTGGGCTGGTGATTCGGAGCGCCGGCTACTACGGCACGCATACCACCGCCGGTGTGGCTCCTGCCGCCACCTGGATTGGCCGGTTGCGGTCCATATTTCTATTGGGCGTGCCCAACGACGGCTCGTTTCTGGAGCAGAACAGCCACCTTACTTCCGTGATGCTGCGCAAGCTGAACGTGGCCCCGACCCGCTTTCTGAGCAAAGCCATGGACCAGCGCAGCAATGGCATCAAGGATTTGCGCTACGCAATTCTGGTCGACCAAGACTGGCAGAGCCCCTATGCCGACGATGTGCTGATGCCGCCCCGCACGGTGGTGCCGCCGCTGCCGGGCGTACCCTACCACGTACTCGTAGGCTCGCTGCTCAAAACCGCCAACTCAGCACTCCACCACTATTTCGGCGACGGGCTGGTGGGAGCTGGCAGCGCCGTCGGCCGAATCTTCGCCGACCCGGCTCTGCCACCAGAGGCCCAGGTGCACACCCGCGTATTCGCCCAGCAGAGCCACGCCGGTCTGCTCTCGAATCCGGAGGTATATCAGTACCTGCGCGAGCATTTGTAAGCCAGTAGCAACAGCCGGACAAAAAATAACCCAGCCAATGCAGGGCCGGGTTATTTTTTATATAAATAAAAATAAAGCAAATAACTGATACTAAAATAAAGCAATAATCTAATAAAATATAAATAGCTATAATCTCTTCTTGCTTAAATCAAATCCTCTCTCTTATGACAAGAAATAAAATAACATACTTTCAGTCTATATCCGATTCCTAAATAACAGCTACGCCCACTGATTTGGACTACCTTACTGCGATTCTGATGATATAAAATTACTGCCTTTGATGGTCGAAAGTAAATATATTACACCAACTCCCGCTTGCGAAGGACAAACCCTGGGTTAGGCACGTCATAGCTGCTTGCAGTGCTCTATAACATTATTTCAGCCGCTCAGCCACACGAAAATCATCAACTCAAACACGTTTCAATCAGACCACTACCCACCATCATTCTACTACTAAAAGAACGACCAGTAGTTACAAGCTACTCACCACTACAAACAACTATTGCCAACGATGCACACGCTCTGAAATCCCAAAAGGCCAGCCCTGCTTGCGCCAGGCTGGCCTTTTTGTAGAATATCTAATTCAATAAAATAAGTATTAACTCGTAATGATGAATTGAATAAGAATAGAATAATCAATGATTAACGACGCTTGTAGCAGAAATACACATAGTCGCCACCGGCACCTTTGTTCAAATCAACACCCTGGCCATTGGAGGCATCTACTTTAACCCAGCCGGCTGGCGGTGCCACGCTGCTGCTCGAGCCGTACAGTACTCCCACTTCAATGGGGTTGCCATCACGCGCATCTTTCGACTGGTAGCCGTAGATATATTCGCCGCCCGCGCCGTCGTTCAGATCGGGCTGCTTCCAGCCGCCTAAGCCATTAGGAGCCCAAGTGGGGAAAGTGAAACCGGGCCAGGAGTAGAATGCGCCACCGCTGCTGTATGCCTGCGACCAGATAGCGCGTACCGGCCCTACTACTTGCCGGCCATTACAAGTATTGAAGCTGCCGTTCATGCAGTAGTTATCCCATTCCGAGCCTTTCTGCACTTTGCTGGGATTGCGGGTGAAAGTCAGATAGATGTACTGGCCACCGGACCCGCGGTTGAGGTCCACATCAATTTTGGTGTAGCCATCCAGCGGGCCATCCCCCCCTTTGGTGATTTTGAGGTCATAAATATGGCCAGCCGGATTATCGGAGCCCGAATAAGCCGCTACGTTTTCGCTGCTGATGAAACCTTGGTAGGGCGCGCTGCCGCCGCCACCATAGCTGCCGCCATCAACAGGCTCCTCGGGCAGCATCAGGTGCTGCTCGCTGCCAAAGCCGAAGGCAGTAAAGCTCTTCAGGTCGCGGCGCTGCACATCGAACTTAGGACGGTGCTGGCGCGGGCTCACACCGTCGCTGGGCACGATGGTGCCATCCTTTACGTACTGGCCTTCGGGGTCGACCAGGGTACCTAAGCGTACATCATTTACAAACTTTCCCCAAGCGGCGCGAGCCTGAGAAATGGAAGAGCTGGCTTGGTTGTCTTTGCCCGGCGTCACATCCTGCAGCTCATCTTTACTGCAGCTCGACAGAGCCATAACACTAGCACCGAGAAACAAAGCAGACAGCTTGAAACGTACTGGAAATTTCATAAAACGATAATAAAGGGAAGGTGTGAAAAAAAAAGAAACAGAGTTGAAATTTGTAGAACAGCTTTACCAGCTAAGCCAATGTAGAAACCTCTTATCTGGCTGCCGTTGGATGATACAAACGTACCTATAGCTCTCGCTGAGTTATAATTTATTACACCAATCCACCTTTTAGCAGGATAAACTCCAGGTTTGGGCAGTAGCTAAAATCCCATCTCAGCCCGGAAGCAAAAGGCACAAAAAGCCCCGCTGCCAGAGATATGACAGCGGGGCCTCAACTGAAATAATCCAAATCCCTTATCCGACCTGCACTGGCGCAGCCATAAGCGTGACGGTGGCAAATGCGCTGGACACTACTAACTCACTCAAAGCAAAGCCCATATCCAAATCAGTTGTGGTAAGCGCCACTGCTTCCCCATCAACGGTGGCATGGGCCGCGCCGAAGCTCAGCCCGTGCAACACGACGCGGTAGGTAGCGAAGGAAGGCTGGTAGTCGCCCTCAATGGCTTGCGTCACGGTCAGGGCGGTGGCGGTGCCCGTCACGGTGAAGTGGCGCGTGGTGCTGTGGCCTGCCTGGTAGCCGTAGCCATCGCCCCCATCGTCATACACGACGCTCGTTTCGGTGCCCTCCTTATAATAGACGTGCAAGGTTAGCTCTTCCACCTTTTTCTCGCCCACATACTGCATCAGCGGGTACATCGGCAGCACGGCGCCGGCCTTCACGAACAGCGGAATCCGGTCGAGCGGGGCGCTGGCCCACACTTCGGCTCCACCGGCCTTGGGCTCGTCGGTCCAGTAGTAGAACCAGTCGCCGCGGGGCAGGTACATCCAGCGGCCATCGGCCCCGGCCTGCGTGATGGGGCACACCAGCAGATGGTCGCCGAGGCTGAACTCGGCCATACGCAGGTAGGTTTCGGTGTCGTTCTGGTCGAGGAACGTGAGCGGGCGCAGCATGGGCGTACCCTGCTGCACATACTGCCAGAATGTGGTATACATATACGGCAGCAGGCGGTAGCGTAGCTCAATAAAGCCGCGGGCTAGGTCGAGGTACTGCTCGCCGAAGCTCCAGGGCTCCTGGTCGCCGTGGTCGCCGCTGGAGTGGGTGCGGAAGAATGGATGAAAGGCCGCCAGCGCCACCCAGCGCACGTACAGCTCGCCGTCGGGCGTGTCGATGAAGCCGCCCACATCGGAGCCGATGAAGCTGAAGCCCGAGATGCTCAGGCGCTGGCACTGAATGTTGGCCAGCCAGAGGTGCTCCCAGCTAGCGATGTTGTCGCCGGTCCAGGCCGAAGAGTAGCGCTGGCCCCCGGCGTAGGTGCTGCGCGTGATGGTAAAGGGCCGGTTGGGGTAGCTGAACTGCTTGACGCCCGCCGCCGTGGCCCGCGCCATCTGCATGCCGTAGATGTTGTGCGCCTTTTTGTGGGAAGCCGAATGGCCATCGTAGCTGAAGCGCACGTCGTCGGGAAAAGTACCCCGCTCGAACACGGCCGGCTCGTTCATGTCGTTCCAGACGCCACGCACGCCATCTTCCTGAATCAGACCTTTGAACAAGCCCGCCCACCATTCGCGCACGTCGGGGCGGGTGTAGTCGGGGAAGTTGCAGAGGCCGGGCCACACCGAGCCGCGCATCAGGGGGCCATCGGCGCGGTGGCAGAAGTAGTCGTTGGCCAGCGCTTCGGTATACACGCTGTAGTTGGGGTCAATCTTGATGCCGGGGTCGATGATGACAACGGTTTTGAAGCCTTCATCGGCCAGCTCCCGCACCATTTTTTTCGGGTCGGGAAAGTGGGTGGGGTTCCAGGTGAAGCACCGGTAGCCATCCATGTAGTCGATGTCCAGGTAGAGCGCGTCGCAGGGGATTTTCCGGTCGCGGAAGCCTTTGGCAATTTCGCGGAAGTTGCTTTCCGGAAAGTAGCTCCACTTGCACTGGTGGTAGCCCAGCGCCCACATGGGCGGTAGCTCGGGCGGGCAGGTCAGGCGCGTGTATTCCTGGGTTACCTCCGTCAGCGTAGGGCCGTAGATGAAGTAGTAGTTCATCTCGCCGCCCATGGCCCAAAAGCTGGTGACGTCGGCGCGCTCGGCGGCAAAATCGAAAAACGACTTAAACGTGTTGTCGAAGAAAATTCCGTGGGCAATTTTCTGCTGCAGCTCCAGATAGAACGGGATGTTCTTGTAGAGCGGGTCCGAACCTTTGATGTAGCCGTAGGTATCGGTGCCCCAGTTGCTGAAGCGCTTGCCGCGCAGGTTCATGTTGTCGGGCTTGTCGCCGAGGCCGTAGTAATGCACGCCACTTTGCACCTGCTTGCTCATCTTCACGATGTCGTTGCCGGTTTCATCGTCGTGCTCCCAGTGGAAGCCTTTCTCGTCGGAGCTGAGCACGTTGCCGGAGCGGTCGAGCACGCGCACGTACATCGTTTCCTTGGCGATGGTGCAAATCAGGCGGTCGGTGGTGATGCGGTAGTGGTCGGGCTTTTCGCGAAACTCCAGGAAATCGACCGGCTGCCGGGGCTGGTCGGCGGGCACGGCATAGCTGAAGTCGGCGGCAAAACCCACTTCGGTAGCGTAGCGAAAGCGCAGAACTTTATCGGTAATGACCTGCACGCTGAGTTGCACGCCATTGGCACAGGTAAGCAGAAAATCGGTGTGGTGCTGCACGCAGGAAGTCACCGGGCCGGGAAAGAACTCCTGCTTCCCCCGCGCGGCCAGGTCGTTGACCATGTAGTTATTTTCCTGAGTCGTATCGGCCATCGGTGTGTGGAGGAAGAAGTGGGAGCAAAAAAAATCCGGCGAGGCCGGAAGCGCAACAATTAAGCCTGCAATGTAAAAACGATTCCCGCGAATTTTGCCTAACATTAGCCTTCAAAAGCCTGAAACCCTTTTTCAGGCCTCTGGTAGCGCTTTTTCTTCTGCTTCTCTTTTCGTCGTTATTACCTCATTGTTATGGAAAGTCATCCTCTCAACGTGTTACTGCTGGGCTGGGATGATTCAGCACCAAGCCCCGAATTGGGGGCTGCCCCCACGCTGGAAGTATCGCGCCGCCTGGCCGCCCACACGCCAGTATCGGTTATCGTGCCGCGCTTGCCGGAGTCGGCTCAGCTCACGGCCACCGACCACGTTATCAGCCTCAATACCCTGAGCGCGGAGCAACTTGCGGCGGCCGCCACCCTATCGACGGCTTTGCCGGGCTCGTGGCAGGCTCCGGCGGCTCCGTATGCCGGCGCCAGCGCTCAATCATCGGCCGCAGTTGCCGCCGCCGCCGCCGCAGTGCCTGCCCCGCCTGTGGCGCCGCCCGTAGCTAGCCGTGCCGCCGTGCTGCGCTCGAAGGCCACTACCGCCGACGCGACAACGCAAACCCTGCTGGACCGGGACGAATTTGCCGAAGCCACCACCGAAATCGGCCCCGACGAAGCCGCCGCCCTCAGCCAACCGCAAAACGACCTGACGCTGGCCCCGGACGTGCCGGCTACCGCTACGAGCAGTTCTATGCCACCTTCGCCGGCGGCTTTGGCCGCCCACACATCTTTCGCCCAGGCGTTGCAGTCGTTGGATGAGAGTGGGGAGGGCGACCTGAATTTCCGGGTTATTCAGTACGCCCGGTTTGCTATGCCCCTGGCGCTTAGTCAGCCGTTTGGCGTAATTTACGCCGCGGCATGGCCCGCGTGGCTGGCGGCCCTCGAAATTCGCCAGCTCACGGGCCGGCCGCTGGTGCTGCACGTGCAGTCGCTGGCCGCCGACCGTGACTCGCCCGCCGACCGGGGCTGGATTCTGGAGCTGGAACGCCTGGCGCTGCGCCGTGCCGACCTGGTGCTGGCCGACACTGAGGTGCTGGCCCAGCGCTTGGTTGATTTTTACTCACTTTCCGCCACCCGAATCCGGGTGGTTACGGCCGCCGATACCACGGCTATTCACGAGGCGCTGGCTACCGTTACGCCCCGTGTGTAGCGCTGCTTGACGCTTTTCCTACGCTTTCCCTTTCTCATGTCCGATTCTTTTGAACAACGCTTCGAGGCGACTCTCGAACTCGATGGCACCGATGGCGGCGTCCAGCTGCTGATGCCTTTTAACCCCGCCGAAACCTTCCAGCAGAAGCCGCCTTTTCACGTGCGCGGCACCATCGACGGCTTCCCGTTTCGCCTGACGCTGGAGCTGAATAAGGACGGTGAATACATGCTGCCGGTGGGCAAGCAAATTCGCCGGGCCATTGATAAAACCTGGGGCCTGGCCGTGGATATCGTGCTGCAGCTCGACACCGAAGAGGCCTCGTTTGAATTGCCCCAGGACCTGGAGCGCGCCTTGTCGCAGGCGGGCTACCGGCCCAAATTCGACCAGCTGCCCTACCCCTACCGCCGCGAGTACGTGCAGTGGATAGAGCGGGCCAAGAAGCCCGAAACCCGCATGCGCCGCATCAAGGAATCCATCGAGCTGATTAGTGCCGGCAAGAAGCTGGAATAGCGTTCTGTTTCAACGAAGCGGTAGAGATGCTTCGTTGAAAAAGCTCGACAGGACGAAAGTGAGGTTTTTAGCAACTCTCAAACACGCACTAAAAGGCTATCCGAATAGGGCGTCATGCTTATTTAGCCTATTTGGATAGGCTTTAAACATAAACGGACAGAAGTCTGGCCTCCCCCACGCCGGGAGCCAAACTTCTGTCCGTTCATTATTGCTGCCAGAGCCTACACCCTCGCCAGTACCAAAGCCGTGCGGTTCGTCACGTACAAGCTCAGCTTGCTGACCTCGTCTTCCTGGAACGTCTCGTAGCTCAACGTGTCGTCTACGCGCTGGAAGCCGCCGAATTCGGCCGAGTCGGAGGTGAGGATGATGCGGTAGCGGCCGGGCTGCGGCACGAAGAAGCGGTAGTCGGCGATGCTGGCCGTGACGTGGAAGTTGAACAGGAAGATCAGGCCGGCGCGCTCAAAAATCAGGACCTGGTTGGTGTTGTCTTCGTTCAGCTTTTGGGCCGGGGCGGCGGCCAGCAGGCGGCGCTGCCGGGCTGTAGTCACCATAGCCTTGTCGAAAGCCTGCAAAAACTGGAACTTGAGGGTGGGATTATCGGCTAGTGACCATTGCCGGCGGGCGTGCTGGTAGCTCCAGTTATTGCCTTCCCGTGGGAAGTCGACCCACTCGGGGTGGCCAAACTCGTTGCCGATGAAGTTCAGGTAGGCCTCACCGCCCAAAGCCAGCGTCAGGAGCCGGATGAGCTTGTGCAGGGCCAGCCCCCGCGCCACGATGTCGCTGGGGTCGTCCCGGTGCATACGGTCGTAGATGGCCGCATCGAGCAGCCAGTGGGCCAGGGTTTTGTCGCCTACCAGTGCCTGGTCGTGGCTTTCGGCGTAGGCCAGGGTTTTCTCGCCCACCCGACGATTGGTGAGCGTGTACCACAGCTCGCCCAGATTCCATTCTTCGTCGCGCTTGTGCTTGAGCAGCTTGATCCAGTAGTCGGGAATGCCCATGGCCAGGCGGTAGTCGAAACCGATGCCTCCTTCGGCTAGGGGTCGGCACAGGCCGGGCATGCCACTCATATCTTCGGCAATGAGCAGCGCGCCTTTTTTTAGCTCGTGCACCAGCGTAGTGGCCAGCTGCAGATAGAGCACGGCATCCTCATCGACTTCGGGGCCGAAATACTGGTCGTAGCCGCCAAAGGCCACGCCCTCGCCGTGGTGCTGGTAGAGCATGCTCGTCACGCCGTCGAAGCGGAAGCCGTCGAAGTGGAATTCTTCGAGCCAGTAGCGCAGGTTGCTCAGCAGGAACTGCTGCACCTCGGGCTTGCTGTAGTCGAAGAGCTTGGAATCCCAGCCGGGATGGTTGCCGCGCGCGCCCTGGTGGAAGTACTGGCCGCCGGAGCCATCGAAATTGGCTAAGCCCTCGGCTTCGTTTTTTACGGCGTGCGAGTGCACCACGTCGAGCAGCACGGCAATGCCCCGGTTGTGGGCTTCGTTTATGAGGTGCTTCAGGTCCTCGGGCGTACCAAACCGGGAGGAAGGCGCGAAAAAATTGGCGACGTGGTAGCCGAAAGAGCCATAGTAGGGGTGCTCCATAATGGCCATCAGCTGAATGCAGTTGTAGCCCAGGGCCTGCACGCGGGGCAGCACGCTGGCGGCAAATTCGAGGTAGGTACCCAAGCGGTGCTCCTCGGTAGCCATGCCTACGTGGCACTCATAAATGAAGGGTTCCCGCACGTAGTTCTGCACGCGGAATTTCTGGTCGGTCCAGGCGTAGGGCAGCTCGGGCCGCCACACCTGACCGGCAAAGTCCTTGGTCTGCTCGTCCTGCACGGCCCGGCGCAGCGTGGCCGGCAGCCGGTCGTGGCCGCCCGCGCTGGTCACGACGTGCACTTTAAAGCGGCTGCCATGGCGAAGGGCATCTTTGTGGTGCTTATCGGGCAAAAACACTTCCCACACGCCGCTTTCGGTTTTCTGCAGCGGTGTCGCGCCCCGGTCCCAGCCATTGAAGTCCCCGATTAAAGACAAGGCCTGGGCCGCCGGAGCCCACTCCCGAAACCAGTAGCCGCGCCGCCGCCCGTCGTAGTTGAGCCCCAGCTGCTGATGGGCCGTGGCAAACTTCGCCAGGGAGCCGTAGCGGCTGGTAATTTCGGCGAGGCGCTGCTGCAGGCGCTGCTGCCGGGCCACGAGCACGGGTTCGTAGGGGGCCAGCCAGGAGTCGTGCTGCACCAGGGACAAGGAAGAAGCGGCAACGGCCGGCGAGGAAGTATCCATAGCAACGAGGGGTTTGGGCCAAAACTACAATTCCTGACGCAGTGCGCAGGCGGTGCAAGGTAGCATTACGCGGAGCCGATTGTACTAACAGGATTTCGTCTGCTTTTTCCGGTGCTGCTGCCGCATCGGCGGCTCGTGCTTATCTTCACCGTATGAATTCACGCCTTCCGCTTCTGGCCCTGGCCTCGCTGCTCTCCTGCACTACCGCCTCTTCGCCTACTGCCAGCTCCACCGCTGCTGCTGCCGCTGCCGACGCTACGCTGGGTGTTACGGCGGCCCAGGCCATGGTTGTGTCGGCGCATCCGGAGGCTTCGCGCATCGGGCTGGAGATTCTGCGCAAAGGCGGCAATGCCTACGACGCGGCTGTAGCAGTACAGTTTGCGCTGGCCGTAGCGCTGCCCGTAGCCGGCAACATCGGCGGCGGCGGCTTTCTGCTGTACCGGGGCCGCAACGGCCAGGAAGGCGCCCTCGACTTTCGGGAAACCGCACCCGCTGCCGCCTCGCGCGACATGTACCTCGACGCGCAAGGCAACGTGGCTGACGGCCTGAGCACGGCCGGCCACTTGGCCGTGGGCGTGCCCGGCACTGTGGCCGGCATGGAAGCGTTGCACAAAAAGCTGGGCAAGCTCTCCTGGGCCGACGTGGTGCAGCCCGCCGTAGCCCTGGCCACCCGTGGCCTGGCCCTCACGGCCAAAGAAGCTACGGGTCTGAACGCCAATCGGGCCGTTTTCCTGAAGTACAACCCACAGAAGCCGCTGGCTTACCTGGCCGCCAACGACGGGACCTGGCAGCCCGGCGACACGATTCGCTACCCCGAGCTGGCCCAGACGCTGGCCCGCGTCCGGGACCAGGGCCGCGCCGGGTTTTACGAAGGCCGCACCGCCGACTTACTCGCGGCCGAAATGCAGCGCGGCCGGGGCCTTATCACCAAGCAGGACCTGCAGAACTACCAGCCCAAGTGGCGCACGCCGCTGCACGGGCAATACCGGGGCTACGAGGTAACAACCTTTCCGCCGCCCAGCAGCGGCGGCGTGGCGCTGCTCCAGATGCTCCAGATGCTGGAGCCCTATAACTTGCGGCAGGCCGGCTGGCACTCGCCCACCGGCGTGCACCTCATTACGGAGGCCGAGCGACGCGTGTACGCCGACCGGGCTACCTACCTCGGCGACCCGGATTTTGGCCGGGTACCGATGACACAGCTGCTGGAGAAATCCTACAACCGGCAGCGCATGACCACCACCCGGGCCCACCGCGCCACGCCCAGCCGCAACCTCACGGCTGGCCCCAACCTGCCCGCCTACGAAAGCGACCAGACCACCCACTACAGTATTGTCGACGCGCAAGGGAATGCCGTGAGCTGCACCACCACGCTCAACGGCTCGTATGGCAGCAAAGTAGTGGTGGCCGGGGCAGGCTTTCTACTCAATAATGAAATGGACGACTTTTCGGCCAAAGCCGGTACGCCGAATGCTTACGGCCTGGTGGGCGGGCGGGCCAATGCCATTGCGCCCGGCAAGCGCATGCTTTCGTCGATGACGCCCGCTATTCTGACCAAAAACGGCAAGCTCCAGCTGGTGGTCGGTACGCCGGGCGGCAGCACCATCATCACCAGCGTGCTCCAAACCATTCTGCACGTGCTCGATTACGACATGAGCCTGCAGCAAGCCGTGGCGGCGCCGCGCTTGCACCACCAGTGGCTTCCCGACCAGATTGACGCCGAAAAAGACGCTCTGACGCCCGCCGTGGCCGACTCCCTGCGCCAGCGCGGCTACACCATCCATCCGCGCGGAGCCTGGGGCCGCGTCGATGCTATTCGGGTGCTGCCCGATGGCCGCCTGGAAGGCGGGGCCGACCCACGCGGCGACGATACGGCAGTGGGGTATTGATAGCGGACAGCCAGAAACCCTACAGGGACGTGGATGCAAAGCTGAGTTCGAATAGCCGGCTGCGCTGCGCGGAAGACATCCTTCGCCTCAGCCACCCGACTATTCACCTTTGCTGCGGTAAAAGGTCTGGACGTACGTTCCCTCATCTGGCGTCCGCGCAGCGGAAGCACATTTACCGCCCAATACATGAGGTTACTACTGCGGTAGAAATGCTTCGGCAAGCAAATGCCAGATCAGACATGACAACTGGCAGAGGTGCCAGTAAAGTCCCGACAAAAAAAGAGCGGCGGCCTAGGATGCAGGCCGCCGCTCTTTTTTGTCGGTGAAAGCAGAGAATCTACGATACTTTCAAATTGCCGGAGGCCATGATCAGGAGCTGGCCCAGGTGGCGCAGCTGGTCGCCGAGGCCGTTGTGCAGATGGTTGCCGGCTACCTCGTGGGTGTTGCTGGCGGCTTTGGAGGATTGCTCGCCCAGGCGCTGCAGCAATGTGCTGGTGCCGACCCGGTCGCCGGCCTGGATGTAGCTTTTGAGCTGGTTCAGCTCGCCGGCAACCGTATCCAGCACGGCGATGCCCGAATTCTGCAGCTGCGGAGCCCAGCTGTCGATGATAGGAACAAGGCCGCTGGGGTCGTGGGCAAACGTGTGGTTGTTGAACAGGTCGCCCAGCGAGAGGTTGGTCGAATAGAGGTGGTCGTTGAGGTTGGTGGAGGAAAGGGCCATAGCGGTAGGAAGTAAGGGTGTAGCGGGTATCTACGGTTGGGCCGGGCGAGTCGTTGCTGGCAGCGTTAGCCTTGCACTTGCCAACGCAGTATCTTGGCGGCCTCATTCCGCACTGCTTCTTCTATGCTTCCATCCTTCCGTCGCCTGCTGCCGCTGCTGTGGCTGTCCGTGGCTACTCTTCCGGCCCTGGCCCAGCGGGCTGGCGGCGGCCCACCCACCCAGGACCCATTTGTCCGCCAGCAAGCACCAGCCCCCACGCGCGGCATCGGCAGCTACAAGGGCCATTCGTATGCGGGTGGTATCCTGACCATCCGGAGCACTACCGGGGGCACTGTGCGCGTGCAGCCGTGGGCCGAGGGCGTGGTGCGGGTGGAGTATTTTCCGGTCGGGCAGCCCGTGCGGGATATTGCCTCGGTGAGCGTGGTGCAGCCGGCCTACATTGTCGACAATCCCGGGCGGCTCAACCGCAAGCTGGAGCCCTACCTGAACAACGTGCAGCCCGACCGCAGCCTGGTACGCAACCAGCCCGCCGCCCTGGTGTGGCCTCTGGTTACGAATACGGCGCTGGATTACGTAGTCCGGATCGACAAAAAAACCTTGCGGGTGAGCTACGAATACCGGGGCCAGCCCGTAGTGACAGAAGCCGGCGGCGTATTTCAGCAGCTGGCGGCGGGCGACGCGCCAGGCGGCATGGGCGTTTCGTTTCGCCTCGCCCCGGGCGAGCATCTCTACGGCACCGGCTCCCGCGCCCTGCCCCTCGACCGGCGCGGCCGCAAGCTCACGCTCTACAACGAAGCCCACTACAGCTACCAGAATGGCGAGCCGACGCTGAACGTGAGCCTGCCCACGGTAGTGAGCAGCCGGGGCTACATGCTATTTTTTGATAACCATACGGCCGGCACGCTCGACTTGGGCGCCACCAGCCCGAACACGCTCGAATACCGGGGAGAAGGCCTGGAAAGCCTGGCCTATTTTATCGTGGCCGGTACTTCATACGCCGAAATCCTGGACCGCTATACTACTCTGACGGGCAAGCAGCCCCTGCCGCCACGCTGGGGCATGGGCCTGATTCAGAGCCGCTTTGGCTACAAAACCGAACAGGAAATGTACCAGGTAGCCGGCCGCATGCGCCGCGCCGGCTTCCCGCTCGATGGCCTCGTGCTCGACCTGTACTGGTTTGGCGGCACCACCCGGCAGGGCGACTTCCGCTGGGTACCCGAGTTTCCGGACCCGGCCCGCATGATGCGCCGCCTCGACTCGACGGGCATCAAAACTATCCTGATTTCGGAGCCTTACGTGATGCGCACTTCTCGCAACGACGAGCTGGTACGCACGCAGGGCCTGGTGGGGCGCGGGCTGGATGGCCAGCCCTACACGGTCGAATCGTTCTGGGCCGGCCCGGCCACGCTCGTCGATATGTTTCGGCCCAAAGCCCGGCAATGGATGTGGCAACAGTACGACCGGCTGAAACAGGACGGCGTAGGCGGCTGGTGGAGCGACCTGGGCGAGCCCGAAAACCAGCCCGCCG
Source organism: Hymenobacter elongatus (assembly GCF_004745955.1). Taxonomy (GTDB): domain Bacteria; phylum Bacteroidota; class Bacteroidia; order Cytophagales; family Hymenobacteraceae; genus Hymenobacter; species Hymenobacter elongatus. Next base: position 48,413 of record NZ_SRLD01000025.1, read on the forward strand.
ATATGGTATACGACCTGGGCCCCACCCGCCGCATTCACAACGCCTACGGGCAGGCCTGGGCCGCTATTCTCAGCGAGGGCTACGCCCGGCAGTATCCGCAGGAGCGGCTGTTCAATCTGTCGCGCTCGGGCTGGGCGGGCATGCAGCGCAACAGCGTGTTTCCGTGGTCAGGCGACGTGAACCGCTCGTGGGCGGGATTTCAGGCCCAGGTGCCCATTATGCTGAGCATGGGGCTGGGCGGCGTGGGCTACATGCACTCCGACGCGGGCGGCTTTTGTGCCGGGCCCGTCGATGCCGAGCTGTACACGCGCTGGCTTCAGATGGCCAGCCTCGGCCCTATTCTGCGCCCGCACGGCGAAGGCGTGCCCCCCGAGCCGTATTGGTACCCTGAGCCCTACCAAAGCATCGTGCGCGACTACACGCATTTGCGCTACCAGCTGCTGCCCTACCTCTACACCCTGGCCTGGGAAAACAGCCAGACCGGCACGCCGCTGGCGCGCCCCATGAACTACGGCGAAACCCGCCTCGATCCGCAATCCTTGCACCCACTACTTTCGGAAGAGGAAAAGGAACAGGTGACAGCCGAAGACGCCAAGCCCGTGCCGACCTGGAACTGGAACACCCGAGCCTCCAGCACCTGGGGCCAGGCCCGCCTGCAGCAACGACAGCAACAGACCTTCGCGGAGCAAAACGCGGCGCCACTCACCAACGTCAACGACCAGTATCTGCTGGGGCCCAACCTGCTGGTGGCCCCGGTGCAGCAGCCCGGCCAGCGGCGACGCAATGTGGTGCTGCCAGCCGGCCGCTGGGTTGATTTCTATTCCCACCAAACGTTCAGTGGCAGCCAAACCGTAGGCATTGCCGCGCCATTGGCCCACATTCCGCTGCTGGTGCGGGCCGGCGCTTTTCTGCCCATGGCTCCCTACGTGGCTACCACCGCCCGCTACCGCACCGATACGCTCAACGTGCGCTACTACGCCGATGCAACAGTGCCCGAGTCGAGCTTCACGCTGTATGACGACGACGGAAAATCGGCCCAGGCTCTCCGGAACGAACAGTTTGAGCTGATTTCCTTTACCGGCAAGGTGCGCAGCGGGCAGGCTGATATTGGGGTGAGTGTGAGCGGCCACGCCTACCCTACCGGCCCGGCGCGGCGCACCATCAACCTGGAAGTGCCACGCGTAGCGGCCGCGCCTACCGCCGTGCTGCTGAATGGGCAAGCTACACCGGCCACCGACTGGCAGTACGACGCCCTGCGCCAAACGCTGCGGCTGCGTTTCGAGCTCGATAAAAAACCTATGGCGGTTTCTATCCGGGGGCTACAGCTCAACCAAGCACTGGCGACGACCTCGGCACCGGAGCAGCTGACGCTGGAGGCGCCCAGCAACCGCACCTTCGGCGGCAGCACCGAGCTGCGCTATTCGCTACACGCGCCGGGCCAGTATCCGCTGCTTATCCGCAACAGCCTGGGCGAAGTCGTGCGCACGTTTGCGGCTACCGCGCAAGCGGCGGGCTCCTATTCCGTGGCCTGGGACGGGGCCGATGCCAGCGGCCAGCAGCTCCCCAACGGCGTATACACGGCCGAAATGCAAGGCCAGCACCAGCGCCTGGTGCTGCTGCGCGACTAAGAGCCGCTCCGAACAGGAAAAAAGAACGTCATGCTTCGACTTCGCTCAGCATGACGTTCTTTTTTAGCCTATTCAAATAGGTTTTAAGCAGCAGTTGGGAATTTTACGGCACACCTGATTCCGCCCTGCCTGCTCTGGCGTCCGCGCAGCCGAAGCTTCTCTACCGCCAGAACACAAGACTACCGTGGCACGCGAGCTTCGTCGGCCTCTGCTTTAGTAGCTGTTTGCGGTAGTTTCTGGAGTCATCCAAACGATGTAGAGACGCATAGTTGCGTCTCGTCGTTGAATGGTGCGGGCGAATCGTTCAACGACGAGACGCAAGTATGCGTCTCTACATCGTTCTGAGCGCTTTAAATGCCAGCTCAAACAGCTCCTAAGGCGCAGAAAGCTCGGAATGACGTTTTAGTAACGGCCTTTATCATTTTCAGCCACGGCCTAGTTAGCCAGCAGAGCCAGGTCCTGGAGAATCTGCTCGGCAATGGCTTGGCGGCCGGTCATGAATTTCTCGTCGGCGGGCTTGCCGTCTTTGGGTTCGGCATTCAGGGCAAACAGGTACACGTTGCCGCCCTGTTCGAGCCAGCCCACAAACCAGCCGTTGGTGAGCTTGGCCCGCTGCGTCCAGGCAGTGGTCCCGTAAAGCTTCCACTGAGGCGTAGTTTTGAGCAGGAATAATTCTTTGGTCAGGGCTTGGTTGCGAGGCGCAGGCGGCAATTTCTCGGCGTAGAGGTGGCGCAGAAAATTCACCATCTGAAACTGCGAGATGCGCGAAACGCCGCCCATCCAGAACGTGTGCAGGGCCTCGGGCGTCACGACCATCTGCCCGAATTTGAGCTTGAAAAGCTGCTGCTGGTAGCGCTGCACGCCTATTTCCTGGGCTACTTGCTGCATGCAGGGCAGGCAGGATTGTCGCAGCGCCTGGGGCAAGGTCAAATCCTGATTCCAGGCTTCGTTTTCGCGCTTCACCTGGTCCCAGCGGAAGGTGTGGCGGGCACTGGGAATGGCACCGGTTTCCAACCCGATAAGCGTATTGGGAATATCGAAGGTGGCCCCCGGCGAAAAGCCTTGGTTGCAGCGGGCCATGTCGTAGGCCGTGAAGCGGTTGGCTTTCTGGTCGTAGAGCAGAAAAGAGCCCCGCAGGCCGTAGCTGTCGAAGTATTTCTTGAAGTCCCGCTCGTTGAGTACCTGGGCGCTGGCGCTAAGGCTGGCACCGAGCCCGACGAGTAGAAAGAGAAATAGGGCCGAAAAACGCATCAGGCTAGCAGCTGGGAAGTGGAACGACGGGAGAAGGCGCGCTTCGGCAAGCTCTGTGCCTAAACGGGAAAAATACCAATCGGAGCGAAAAGATAATGGAATCGGCACCGTTCAACCGGCAGCTAGGCCGCTTACGAGCCGGGTTGCATCTTTGCCGTGCGGGGCCAGCTTTGTCGGCTGCTGGCCAGCGCCTCGCTACCACCACGGGATGTGCGTAGTATTGTACGCGGCATGCTTCGGCCACTGGACACTAGCGCAGGAACCCCAAACCGGTGCTGTTACCAGCCCCTCAAGCGACAGACTTAGGTGATTCATCGGTCACGAAGCGAACTACCGCGCCACCCCCAAAACCAATTTTAGCGGGACACAGTAGTACGCTCCCGTGGGGCTACGGCCCCGAGAACTGCTGCCTGTTTTCCACACTTTTGCAACGCTAATGACCTCTCACCGCACGCTGGGCCACTCCGGCCTACAGATTGCACCGCTCGTATTGGGCGGCAATGTATTCGGCTGGACGGCCGACCAAGCCACTTCTTTCCGCATCCTCGACGCCTTTGTGGCTGGCGGCGGCAATGCCATCGACACCGCCGACGGCTACTCGGTGTGGGTGCCCGGGCATGTAGGCGGCGAATCGGAAACCATCATCGGCCACTGGCTCCGGCAGCGCGGCCGCCGCGACGATGTCGTAATTGCCACCAAAGTGGGCTGGGAAGTGAATGCTAAGAATAAGGGCTTGGCCAAAGACTACATCATCCGGGCCGTGGAAGGCTCGCTCAAGCGCCTCCAGACCGATTATATCGACCTGTATCAGTCCCACAAGGACGACCCGACGGTGCCGGTGACCGAAACGCTGGAAGCCTACGACCAGCTGGTGCGCGCCGGCAAAGTGCGGGTTATCGGAGCCTCCAACTTCACGGCCCAGCGCCTGCGCGAATCGTTGGAGGCCAGCGCGCAGCACGGCTTGCCGCGCTACGAAACGCTGCAGCCGCTGTATAACCTCTACGACCGCGCCGATTTTGAGCAGAATTTGCTACCGCTGGTGCAGGAGCAACATATCGGCGTGATTCCCTACTACGGGCTGGCGGCAGGTTTTCTTACCGGCAAATACCGCTCGGCGGCCGACCTGCAGAAAAGCGCCCGGGGCGGCGGCGTAGGCCAGAAATACCTCAATGAAAAAGGCCTGCGCATTCTGGCCGCCCTCGATGCCGTAGCGGCCCGCCAGCAAGCAACGCCCGCCCAGGTAGCCCTGGCCTGGATTATTGCCCAGCCCGGCCTGACGGCTCCTATAGCCAGCGCCACCAGCCCCGACCAGGTAGTGGAGCTGCTGCAAGCCGCCGAGCTGCAGCTCAGCCCCGACGACCTGGCGCAGCTGGCCCAGGCTGGCACCGGAGAAGCACAGAGTTAGGCGGCAGTCGATGTAGCTCAAGTACTCAAGCAAAAGTAACCGTAGCAAAAAAGACGGTCATGCTGAGCTTGTCGAAGCATCTCTACCGCTACGTCAGCACTGTTCAGCGAAGCGGTAGAGATGCTTCGGCAAGCTCAGCATGACGTTCTAAATTCAGTACGCTTACTTCTGCGCGATTACTTAGACGGTGTTTGGGATTTATCAAAAACGCCGATTTCGTTTCATGCTTCATCTGGCGTCCACTTGCCGAAGCATGACGCGAAAAATAAAAACCCAAACACGTTCTTAATCTGATGGCCGCTTACTGACCTACTACAAACCCGGTTAGCGGTAGCTTCAGAACTAACCGCGTACCAGTAAGTCAGCCAAAAACAGTGACTTGAGTAGCCGTCCACGATTTCTGTTCGTAGAAAAACGGGCGAGCCACCATTTGTCCGACTTGTGCTTTACGCTCCTATGCCCAGAATCGAATCCTCTGCTCTTGCTTTTGTGGCCCTGCGCTGCCCGCGCTGCCACGAGGGGCCGCTGTTCACGCACCCAGCCCTGAGCTTTAAGTTTGCCCGCATGCCCGACAACTGCCCCATCTGCGGGCAGGCCTACGAACCCGAACCGGGTTTTTACTGGGGTGCCATGTTCGTCAGCTACGGGTTTTCCGTCGCTATTTTTGCCATCAGCGGGGTGCTGTGCTACTACCTGCTCGGCGACCCAGCCGTGTGGGTGTATGTGCTGACGGTAGCCGTTGCCAGCTTCGCGCTCATGCCGCTGGTGTTCCGCTACTCCCGGGCTATTATGCTGTATTTGTTTGGTGGCGTGAGCTATAAGCCGGACGCGCCCCGCAAAAGTCCCCTGGAACAGCCTTCGGCCTCCTGAGTATCACAGGCTCGAACCAGCACAACCACCTCTGCAAGGCCAGACGTTCGCCCCGCCGGACTCTGGCCTTTTTGCGGCACCAAGCTGGGCTGTTTCGCGCGAAAAATCGGTACTTAGTCTATGCTTCATCGTCTTCTACTCGCCGGGACCAGTGCCGTACTGGCGCTGACAACAGCCTGCTCTTCCTCATCGTCGGACGGCAGCGCGGCGCCGTGCGCCACTGTGCCGCCGGCCTACATCGTCAGGCATCCGGAGTGGGCCCGCAACGCCAGCATCTACGAGGTAAATATCCGTCAGTATACTCCTGAGGGAACATTCAAGGCTTTCGAGCAACAGCTGCCGCGCCTGCAGAAAATGGGCGTGGGCATTCTCTGGCTCATGCCAGTGCAGCCCATTGGCCGACAACACCGCAAGGGTAAGCTCGGCAGCGCCTACTCCATTCGCGACTACCGGGCCGTGAACCCCGATATGGGCACGATGGACGACCTGAAGCATCTGGTGGCCGAGGCCCACACGCTGGGCATGCACGTGATTCTGGACTGGGTGGCCAACCACACCGCCTGGGACAATCAGTTGGCCGTAGCGCACCCCGACTGGTTCACCAAAGACGCCGCCGGCCGGTTTCGCCCGCCCGTAGCCGACTGGCAGGACGTTATTGACCTCGACTACAGCAAGCCCGAACTACAGCGGTATATGCGCGAAAGCATGGCTTTCTGGGTGCGCGAGGCCGATTTCGATGGCTTCCGCTGCGATGTGGCCGGGCTGGTGCCCACGCCTTTCTGGGAGCAAACCCGGCGGGAGCTGGAGCAGATCAAGCCGGTATTTATGCTGGCGGAGTGGGACGAGCTGTTTCCGCCGACGTTCCTGAAGCCCGGCGAATTTGACCCCAACACGCACTTGCTGGAAAGAGCCTTCGACATGACCTACGGCCTGCGCCTGCACGACGTGCTCGACAGCGTGGCCCGCCACCAGCGCCCCGCCCACGACCTAAATACCTACCTGGCCCGGGAACGGCGGCGGTACCCGCCCAGCGTGTACCTGATGAACTTCACCACCAGCCACGACATCAACGCCTGGGACGGCAGCGAGTATGAGCGCCTGGGCCCCAACGTGCGCCCCATGGCCGTGCTGGCCGCCCTGCTGCCCGGCATGCCCATGGTATACAGCGGCCAGGAATCCGCCCTGAAAAAGCGGCTCGCCTTCTTCGAAAAGGATACAATAAACTGGGGCAACTACCCGCTGGAAGACTTTTACACCAAGCTGCTTACTCTCAAAAAGCACAACCAGGCCCTGCTCAACGGTGACGTGTGCAGCCAGTTTCGGGCGCTGCCCGCCGCCGATTCCAGCGACGTGTACGCCTTTTTGCGCCGCAAGAACAACGCGGCCGTGCTGGTGGCCGTGAATGTGGCCGACAAGCCCCGGCAGCTACGCTTGCAGCACGTGATGGAAGGCAGCTACCGGGAGATTTTCACGGGCAGAATGCAGCGTTTGGCTACCGGTACCAAGCTAGCGCTGCCACCGCACGGGTATCAGGTGTATGAGCAAGTGACGGAGAAGCGGTAGACGGAGCAGTATCTTTTTTGCGTCGAGCATTTTTTATTCTGTCGTCCTTCATCCAGCATCGCCGGATGAAGGATGACAGACGAGGTTTGCCGCCCCTCTTCCCCAAACCCCTAGTGCTGCCACTGGCCAAACTTGCCGCGCCGATAGTCGTCGTAGGCCTGCTGGATTTCCGCTTCGGTGTTCATCACGAAGGGCCCCTGGGCTACTACTGGCTCATCGAAGGGCTGGGCGTGGCCGAACAGCAGCACGGCATCGGCCGCACCGGCCTGAATATGCAGCGAGTCGCCGTCGTTGTGAAACTCGACCAGGTGCAGCGCTTCGGCCGCCTGGCCATTGACGGTGAGAGCACCGCGAACAACGCAGAAAAAGATGTTGTGCGCGGCGGGCACCGGTATGGTTAGCTCGCCCCCGGCCCGGAAGAAAATCGTGCTCAGCGTTACCTCCGAAAGGGTTTTGAACGCCGGCTGCTGGCCTTCCCAGGCCCCGGCAATCAGGTTGACCATTACGCAGCCTTCGTCGAGCGGGAGGCTGGGGATGTCCGGCTGCTGCAAGTCCACGTAGCGCGGCTCGGTCATTTTGAGGCGGGCGGGCAGGTTAAGCCAGAGCTGTAGAATCTCCAGGCCGCCGCCGTTTTTTTTAAATTCCGAAGACGATACTTCGGCATGAAAGTCGGTTGTTGGGGGCTGTACGCGCATCCGGCGGTGGAGGCAGAATGTTTCTCCGAACCCTTACCGCGCCCCAACGGAAGCGGCCTGCGCCACGATATCAAACGCCAGCTCAAAGGTATTGCCGATGGCCTCGTCGCCCAGGTTTTGGAAGAAGCTGCTGGAATTGAACTGCACCCCAAACTGGGTACGGTCGACGCTGGCCGTGCCCTGCACGCGCAGCCGGTTGCCGACGCGCGTCACGCGCACCGGAAACCGCAACGGCCGGGTGATACCTTTCACCGTGAGCTGGCCCCGGGCCACATGATCCGTCACGTCGCTCAGCACGAATACGGCCGTGGGAAACCGCGCCACATCAAAAAAATCGGCGTTGCGCAGGTGATTCTGCAGGTCGGCGTTGGCGTGCGCAATGGTACGCATGTCGAGCTCGAAGCGGCCGTTACGCACCGTATTAGCACCGTATTCGAGCTGGCCCTGCCGCAGCTGCACGGTGCCCGAGGGTGCCCAGGTGCCGACTTCGGCGTGGCCGGTCCAGGTGAGCCGGCTGGCGGCCGTATCGACGCGGTAGAGCACCAGCGCGGGCCGAAAAGCGAGGCTAGTGAAAGCCAGAAGAAAGAGTAACAACGTTTTCATGATACAAAAGCTGAACATTGAATTACCTGGTGAGGCGTTAAAGCGAAGAAAATCCGGGGGCTGTCGCGGGCCTATTTGCCCTGCACGCTGGCTTCCGTCTCAATCAGGCCCATGCCTTTGTAGAGCTTGCCACTGTTGTCTTTGGCCAGAATATACCAGAGCGCGTCGCCGCCGTAGAGGCTTTTGGCGCTGGCCGCGTAGCGGTAGTTTTTGGCGAACGTGTAGGTCGTGCCTGGTCGCAAGCGCGCTTGCGGGCAGCCAAACAGCTCGGCAAATTCGGCGGGCGTTTCCGTCAGATTGGCCTGCCAGCCCGCCGCGCTATACCAGATAAAACTGCCGCACTCCACCACCTCCAGCTCCTGGCCCGTTTCGTTGCGCACCATCGTGCTGTGCTTCCACAGGTAGTGGCCGGGCTGGGCCACGTCGGGTTCGGGGTAGTTGGGGTTGGGGGTGTGCCAGAGCATAATGCCCACGGGCACCCGCCGAAGCTTGTCGGGCAGCGCCCGGGTGTTGTCCGACCAGGCCGTTTGGGCCAGGAGCGGGGAGGTAGCAGCGGCGAACAGCAGCGCCAGAAGCAGATATTTCATAACCGTATTCTGTTGGATGAGTACGGTACAAAAGTGCCAGCGCACGCCACGCCAAGCGCCCCACCAGCGGATATGGGCCGTCCCATATCCGGATCTGGCACTACATCGACACCTATTTCTGCCTCAGAGCGTGGTTTGGAGCTTGATAGAAAAAGCTCCGCACGACCGTTTCGGCTTTTCCATTAATTCCCCCACACGCTCTCATTCCCGACCGGCGACAAACTCGCTCGGGGCCACGCCGGCAAACTGCTTGAAAATCCGGTTGAAGGTGGTCTTGGAATTGAAGCCGCACTCCAGGGCAATGCCCAGCAGCGTGAGCCGGGCTGCGTCGTCGGTAGCTGTGAGGCGGCGCTGCACCTCGGCCACGCGGTAGCCATTCACCAGGTCGTTGAAGGACTTGCCGAAGCCATTGTTGACGGTGAAGGAAATCAGGCGCGGCGGCAGCCCGGTGTGGGCCGACAGCTCGGCCAGACTCAGCGTGGGGTTGCGGAACAGCTCGTCGTCCTCCAGTGCCCGCCGAATCCGCTCCCGCACGGCGGCATCTACCACGGCTGGCTCGCGCAGCGGCAGCACAGACGGCAGCAGCTGGTGGAGTTCAGCAGCACCATTCGACCCGGCTTGCGGCCAGTTGGCGGCTTGCGGCGGTACCACGGGCAGCACCGCTTCTGCTTCCGGCTGGTCGGGGGCGAAGTGCACGGCCTGCATCGTAGCTTGCCGCAACCCCACGATGCCAATCAGAAACACAACGCCGCCCAGCAGCTCGGTGGAATAGTCGTAGCGGTAGTAGAGCCCGAAAAACTCGCGCAGCACCAGCTCCACCAGCCACTGCCCGCTCACCAGGGCCAGGGCGAGGAGCAGTACGCGCAGCCACTGGAGCCGCAGCTGCGAGGTTTCGGAAAAGTGCTCGGGCAGCCAGCGCTGATAGTGCCGCAGCCGCCGCAGGCTCAGCCCCAGGTACACGATGAGCGACCCCCAGGTCCCGATAAACTCCAGTCGGTAGGTGTAGGGCCGGTGCACCGATTGCCAGAACCAGCTCCGAAACTCGTAGGGCTCCAAACTTAGCCAGCCATACAAAGCAGCCTGAATCAGGACCGGGGCAAAATGCCACAGGTGCCGCCGCCGGAAACGAAAATCATGGTTTATCAGAGTCTGAACGTAGAAATAGAGCAGTGGGCCGAAGGCAAACGAGTAGTAGATCGGCTTGAAATACCACTGCGGCTTGTGGGTATAAATACCCGCCACCCGGAAAAATCCATCGAGCAGCCACAAGCCGATGGCCAGCATCAGCAGCGCCAGAAACCGGTTTGGCACCCGGTTCTGCGCCCCAAACCACAGCAGCCCCGCCGCGAAGCCAGCCTGCGCAATAACGGCGAAGAGGAGAATAGCCAGGGGCGTGAGGGTGAGCTGCATCCGGCAAAGAACAGCTTTTTCCGTTGTCCGTTTTACTGATCTTGGCTATTGCCTCATCCAAATCCTTCCCCAGTACGTAGATGCAGCCGTGGCCCCAGGCTACGTTTCCTCCCACCATACCCGGCAGCTTTTCTGGCTGCGCCGCTCGCCTTGGCCCGTATCTGCTTACTTGTGCTGCTGCTGTGCAACTACCTGCTGGTAGTGGCGGCCGGCCTCGTGAACCGGCCCGAACAGTCGCGCTATTCGGCTAGCAACCCCTACGTGCACAGCTCCGACTGCCAGCAGCGCAACTACCTGCGCCTCGACTGCTTCGACACCTGCAACGGCGACCAGAGCCATTTGCTGCGGCACGACCACCACCACGAAACGCCTCAGCACCTGCTGAGCACGCTCAAAGCCCTGGACCTCCATTGTCTGGCCGAAACAATGGCGCTGCCGGCTCCTGCTCTCGTCGTTTCTGCTTCCCGCGTTGCCACCACCCATCTGGTAGCAGCGCCCACTGGTTTTCAGGGCGAAGTATATTCGCCGCCCCGTCGGGGATAATTCGAATGGTCGGGCCAAATTGGTCTGACGTTGTCCGGCACGTGCCGGCTGGTTTCGTTTTATTCTATTGCCCGATGCTGCCCTCGTAATCTACTACAGGCGGCCTCATTTTTCCTCGACGCATGAATACCTTGTCTTCCCTGATTCGTCCGCTGGCTTCGGCTTCGGATGCGGCTTCCGTTGCGCGCCTGCCCCGGTTCGTTACCCTTTCTTCTTCGGCTGCCCAGGCCCTACTAGTGGCCGGCCTACCCGACCCCAAGCGTGACTACCCTACGCGGGAGCAAGCGGCCAACACGGCCGCCCGGGCTCGGCTGGCGGCGCGTAGCCGCTTGGTTATTCCCAGCTCAGCCAAGCGCTTCTAGCCACCGGATTGCCCATGCGCAGTCTACGATAACAGCTCCTGTTTCCGACGTCCAAAAGATGCCGGAAGCAGGAGCTGTTATCGTAAACGGGGCCCCAGGACTCGACACCCTGTATCCTATTGAGTCCAGCCCAGACACTGCAGCCGTTGTACTAGCTGGGTAGCGCGCCGGCTGGCTCCTTTGTCCTCGGTATAGGCTTCCCTTGCCTCCGGGCACAGCCAGAGAGGTGCCGCACGGAGGCATGCCCCGAACAACGGAGGCACTGAAAATTGCGTTAAGCTAAGCTACCTAAACCCGGTGTATGCTCTTAGCGGCTGATATTCAACCTTTCGACTGGCAGCGCATGCTGTGGTCCGACGATGCCCCGGTCCTGTTTTTGTTGGAAGTCGTAGTGCGTTGCGTGCTCACGTATTTTATGCTCCTCGGCATGCTGCGCATCACGGGCCGCCGTGGGGTGCGGCAGTTATCAATTTTTGAGCTGAGCATCATCCTGGCCCTAGGCTCCGCCGCCGGCGACACCATGCTCTACCACGACACACCACTGCTGCATGCGCTGGTTGTGTTCGTGATGGTAGCAATGTTGTATGTGGCCTTCAACCGGGCCACCGAAAAGCTCCCGCGCTTCTCCGACTGGCTGGAGGGCGCGCCCGTGCTGCTGGTCGATGAAGGGCGTATTTGTATTGGGGCCTTCCGCAAGCAAAACCTGACCCAGAAAGAGCTATTCGGCGAGCTGCGGCAAGTACAAGTCGAGCACCTGGGCCAGGTGCGCCGCGCCTATATCGAAGCGACGGGTCATACCAGCGTATACTTTTATGAGAATGGGGAAGCACACCCTGGCCTGCCCATTTGGCCCGAGCGCCTGGAGCAAAAGCGCCGCCGTGTAGAAGAAGCGGGAAGCTATGCCTGCACCACCTGTGGCCACGTGCTGGAGCTTCCCCGGGGCGGCACGGCGCGCTGTCCGGAGTGTCAGGAAGACCAGTGGCTACCGGCCTGCGAGGCCAACCGAGTAGGGTAAACACGGGAACAGCAAAAACGCAGGTTTACAGTTCATGGCCGGGGTAGCTGCTATTTCCGTCCGATATTACCGCCGCTATGCCTCAACCAACCACGCCGCTCCCCTACCTCATCATCGACTTCGACAGCACCTTCACCCAGGTGGAAGGGCTGGATGAGCTGGCCGATATTGCCCTGCAGGGCCACCCCGACCGGGAGAGAATCGTGGGTGAAATCCGGGCCCTGACTGACGCGGGCATGAGCGGCAGTTTGAGCTTTTCGGAGTCGTTGCGGCAGCGGCTGGCCCTGCTGCCGGCCCGGCGCGAGCATCTGCCCCTGCTGGTGGCCCAGCTCAAAACCAAGGTTTCCGACAGCATCGTGCGCAACCGGGGCTTCTTCGCGCAGTTTCCGGGGCGCGTATACATCATCAGTAGCGGCTTTCGCGAGTTTATCGAGCCCGTGGTGGCCGACTTCGGCATCGACGCCGACCACGTGCTGGCCAACACCTTCACCTTCGACGAAACCGGCCGCATCACCGGCTTCGACGCCGACAACGTGCTGAGCCGCGACGGCGGCAAAATCCTGCAGCTGCGCGAACTCGACCTGGCTGGCGACGTGTACGTGCTCGGCGACGGCTACACCGACTACCAGATGCGCGAAGCCGGGCTGGCCAACCGCTTCTACGCCTTCACCGAAAACGTCAGCCGCGCCGCCGTGGTGGCCCGCGCCGACGAAGTACTACCTTCCTTCGACGAGTTTCTCTACCAGAATAAGCTGCCCATGACCCTGAGCTACCCCAAAAACCGTATTCGCGTCCTGCTGCTCGAAAACCCCGATGCCCGCGCCGCCGAGCTGTTCCGTGCCGAAGGCTACCAGGTCGACATCGTGCCCGGCGGCCTCGACGAGGATGAGCTGATGCAGCAGATCGAGGGCGTGAGCATCCTTGGCATCCGCAGCAAAACGCAGGTCACGGCCCGCGTGCTGGAACGCGCCAACCGCCTCATTGCCGTGGGCGCGTTCTGCATCGGCACCAACCAGATTGACCTACCCGAATGCATGAAGCGCGGCGTGGCCGTGTTCAACGCACCTTTCTCCAACACCCGCTCGGTGGTAGAGCTGGCCCTGGGCGAAATCATCGTGCTGGCCCGCCGCATTCCGGAGAAAAACCCTAAGATGCACCGGGGCGAGTGGGACAAGTCGGCGCGGGGAGCGTTTGAAATCCGGGGCAAGAAGCTCGGCATCGTCGGCTACGGCAACATCGGTTCCCAGCTCTCAGTGGTGGCCGAGGCCGTGGGCATGCAGGTGCTGTACTACGACGTGGCCGAAAAGCTCCAGCTGGGCAACGCCGTGCGCTGCCGCACCCTGGAAGAGCTGCTCCGCCAGGCCGACGTGGTGACGTTGCACGTGGATGGCCGCCAGGAAAATACCAACCTTATCGGGGCCGCCGAGCTGGCCCTGATGAAACCCGGAGCCCTGCTGCTCAACAACGCCCGCGGCCACGTAGTCGACGTATCAGCCCTGGCTGCGGCCCTGCGCAGCGGCCACCTCGGCGGGGCCGCCGTCGACGTATTTCCGCACGAGCCCAAAACCAACGATGAAGACTTCGAAAGTGAGCTACGGGGCTTGCCCAACGTGCTGCTCACGCCCCACATCGGTGGCAGCACGGCCGAGGCCCAGCGCAACATCGCCGAGTTCGTGCCCGAGCGCATCATGCAGTACGTGAACACCGGCAACACCCAGCAGAGCGTCAACTTCCCCAATATCCAACTGCCGCTGCAGCAGGCCCATCGCCTTATTCACATTCACGCCAACGTGCCCGGCGTGCTGGCTAGCATCAACAACGTGCTAGCAGCCCACCACGTCAACATCCTGGGGCAGTACCTGAAAACCAACGAGCACATTGGCTACGTGATTACCGACATCGACAAGGAGTACGACCAGGAAGTGATTCAGGCCCTGCGCGAGGTAGAGCACACGATTAAGTTTCGGGTTCTATATTAAAATCCACGTTCGGCAATCGAATAATTTCTGTTGGCCTACTACCCCCAGACACAAACGGGCGGCTCCAGATGGAGCCGCCCGTTTGTGTCTGGGGGTACAATTCCCTTGTCCTTAGTTGCTGCCAAGCGGGGCGGTAGGCACCGGGTCTACTTTGGGGTTGCGCAGCTGCACTTGCTCCCGGGTCGTGACGGTGCCCACGGTCATGCGCAGGTTGTAGTCGCCGGTAGGCAGGGTGGTAAAGTCCAGCGTTTGGTGGTGAGCACCGGCGGGCTGCTTGCGGTAGTCGGATACGCGCACGGGCGCGCCGTTCTGGCTATACAGCACCCAGCCCATCGGAATTTCCTCCGGCAGCTCGTAGCGCAGCTGCACCACGCCATTGCTGGGATTGGGGTACACACTCATTTTGTTGGCTCCCACGCCCGGCCGGCTGCCAGCCATAGCAACGGGCGCCGGCTCCTGCGCCTTCACGGATTGAAACTTCCACATCTGGGTTTCCTTGCCGCTATAGCGCCACTGCTGCAAGCTGCCGTCCACGGAGTCTTTGGCAGTGAGAGCCTTGTTGCTGTGCTTGGCCAGCAGCTTATAATAGCCCTTCTCAGTAGGCTCGATGCGCCATACCTGGTTATTACCACTATAATAAGGCCACAGGTCGAGGTCGGCCCCGTTGGATGTCGAACTGCCCAATACCTCCAGCACCCGGTTGTTGCCCGGCACCACCAAGCGGTAATAGCCATCGGCGAGCCGCTCGACGCGCCACTGCGGGGCACTACTGGTGGCAGCGGCACCGTTGCTACCCATCGCCTCCGCCTGATAGGCGCGGCTATTGGGTCGGGAAGGGTCAACTACCTCCAGCGGCTTGCCGGTGGTGCGCGAGGTCAGCACGTATACACCGGGCTCCAGGGCAGGAATTTCGGGGGCCGGAGCTTTCTTGGCTTTGGCTTCCGCAGCCTTGGTTGCTGCTGCGGCAGTAGCGGCCGCCGTAGCGGCTGCTTTCGCAGTGGCTTTTTCGGCTTTGGCGGCGGCATTTGGGTCTACCTTAGCCACTTTGACTTCGGGCTTTTCGACGGGGGCCGCTACCTTTGCCACCCTGGCCTTGGGCTCTACTTTGGCCTTGGCCACGACTTTCGCGGGCGCGGGCTTCGCGGCGGGGGCCGGCGCGGCCGCTACCGTCGCGGCGCTGGCTGGGTCCGGAGTGGTAGGCGAGCCGAGCGGATACAGATTTGAGGTGGGAATAACCTGAGGACCCTGCCCCGGTGGCACCCATATCATCTGAAACTGGGCGTCTCCTTCGCCAGCGGCATATTCAATCTTGATGGTGGTTTTTTCTCCCGCCGCCAACCCAACCGGGCCGCTGCCCTGGGCCCCGATTTTGTTGCCATTGAACGTGTCGATAACCTTTTTACCGTTCACCCACACCCGCACCTCGTCGATGGTTTTGCCGATGAAGCGGTAGCTGCCGGTAGAGGGAGCGGCCACCAGGCCTTCCCACCGGATGGAAAAATTATCATCGGAGAGCTCCGGACCGGGTGCTCCTTTGCCCCAGTTGAAATTGATGGCGGCATCGACGCGCTGCTGCAGAGGCGCACCGGCCAAGCTTCCGTTGGCGAAGTAGCTGCCCGTCAAGCCGGTACCTGCTCCCTGCACGGGTGTTGTAGTCGAGACTACCCCCGGACGACCAGGCGGCAAGTGAGCGACGGTAGCAGGAGCAGCTATTATTGTGCCGGCACTAAAGCTGGCTACCAGCGAGCAGAGAATCAAGCGATGCACAGCGGGAGGATTTGAGGTGACACCACTCGAACTAAAGACGACGACTCGTGCGCTAGGCGCGCCGCTTTTTATCGAATGGAGGCATGAATCTACCAATTATCAGCCATTCATGCCAATAATACCCTGCATTGCCTAGATAACTAATTGCTTCTTCTAAGCATAGTACAAATATCAGAGTACCAATTGCTTTCCTATCTACTGATAAGTCGATTTCAGGGCGGGCCCCTGCGCTACAGCTGTCGGTACGTCTTTCAGGCAATGAGCGCGGCTGGAAATGCCGCTCCAAAGCGGGCGCACTGGAGCCGGGCACCGGAGTACTACTCTCTGCTGGTCCCGCAGCACTTCCTGGTAGCAATACGACGTGGTGGAACACAGCAGCACAGCCGTATTCGACGTATGAAATTCGGCCAGCACTCAGGAGTGTAGTTGGGCGTTTACAAAAAGCTGATGTTACGTCCTGCTTGATATGGCGGCCGCTTGTCGAAGCAAGACACAAAAGCAAAACCCCAGGCACCAGCCACTGCTTTGCTCGCCCGAAAGTCATCAGTAGCTAGCCTCACATTCGGTCTCGCACCTGCGCCAGGATTCGCTCCATTTCCTTACGCACGGCGCTGGTTTCTACCACATGGTTGTTGTTCAGAAAGCTGACGGCCAACAGGCGGCCCTTGCGGGTGCGCAGATAGCCACACAAATTGTGGGTGTTGGTGAGCGTGCCGGTTTTGCCCCAGAACCACGGGCCGCGCGCGTCGTGGTAGCCGCGCCGCAACGTGCCATGACCGCCACCCGCCGCCAGCAGGCTCAACAGTCGGGGCTCGAGCACTTCCTGGTGCAGCTTGCCGAGCAGGGCCGTCAGGCTGCGGGGCGTCGCCAGGTTCAGGCGCGAAAGGCCCGAGCCATCGACCCAGCGCAGAGCGTCGGGCAAATCCGGCAAAAACCGCTGCCGCACAACCCGGATCGTCCGGGCCGTACTCAATGAGTCGGGCCCGAGGCGGCTGGCGCACAGCAGCAGCAGCTGCTCGGCCAGAAAATTGTCGCTCACCTGCAGCATGCGGCGGTACAGGGAATCGACGGGTAGCCCGTGCAGCGTACGGATGCTGTCTTGGGGGCGCGGGTGCCATGGGAGTGGCTGCACCGGGCGGCGCAGCGTATCCTGAAGCAGTTGTAGCAGCAAGCCGGGGCTGGTGCGGAAGGGCGTTTCGTCGATCCAGCTTTTGCTGAAAGGCAGCACGTAGAAGCGGTTTTCCAGCAGCACCCGCCGTACGTGGTCGGTGCTGGCGTAGCCGGGGGGCGCGGGCTCCACCAGCGCCGTGAAAGCCGGCGGCGACACGCGCAGGCGCTGGGTGCTGCTGGCATAGAAGCGCACCGTATGGCCATAAATCGGGAAGGGGCCGCGCTCCGGGGAGTAGTAATAGTTGTAGTCGTCCCAGCTCCAACCGGGCCCAAAGGCTTCAACGCAGGGAATAGGGGCATAGAATAGTTTCTCGGGGCGGCTTTGCAAAAACGTGAAGGCGCGGCTACTAGGCACGTCGCCATGTAGCAGCGTGGGGTCGCCGGTACCCCAAAATACCAGCGAATCGGCGCGCACCACGTAGCTCAGGCTGGGCAGTGAGTCGCCGAGCAGATGCAGGCCCGCGTAGAGACTGAAGAGCTTCATGGTGCTGGCCGGCGTGAAATACTGCTCGCTATTGAGCTCATACAGCGGCTCGCCGGTGGTGGCATCAGCGATACACACCCCCACGTGGTGCTGGCGCAGAATGGGCGAACTGGCAATCAGGCGGTTCAGCCACTGTGGTCCCTTGCCGCGGCGGAGCGCCGTTTCGGCGGCGGTGTCATCACCATTGCCAGGCGCGGCAGGCGCGGCCATATTACAGGAGAGCAGCAACAACAGGATGCAGAAGAAGCGCATAGCACGGAGGATTTTGGGCGCGCAATATGCAGCTTCAACCGTCAATTATACTAGGATATACATGCTATTTGTAAGTAGTATTTTATGCACTCCTATCTTAAGTAAAGATTTAATCAAAAATAGCGTTTCTAGCGTTTGAGCTCATCCAAAATCATCGACCGAACAGTCGCATGCTATCACTCTCCTGCCCTACTACTACGGGCGCAAGATTCTGACAAAAGCACCGGCCGGCCCACATATTTGAGTAGCTTTGCGTCCTGTTATGCCAGACAGAACCCCCACTACCGCGAATACCGCCAAGTACATTTTTGTGACCGGCGGCGTGACTTCCTCGCTTGGAAAAGGCATCATTGCCGCCTCCCTCGCCAAACTGCTGCAAGCACGCGGCTTCCGGGTCACCATCCAGAAGTTCGACCCCTACATCAACATCGACCCCGGCACGCTCAACCCCTACGAGCATGGCGAATGTTATGTAACCGACGACGGGGCCGAAACCGACCTCGACCTGGGCCACTACGAGCGGTTCCTGAACGTGCCGACCTCCCAGGCCAACAACGTCACCACCGGCCGCATCTACGACCACGTCATCCGGCAGGAGCGTGAGGGCGCGTATTTGGGCAAAACGGTGCAGGTGGTACCCCACATTACCGACGAGATAAAGCGGCGCATGCTCATGCTCGGCGAGCGGAGCGAATTCGACATCGTAATTACCGAAATCGGGGGCTGCATCGGCGACATTGAGAGCCTGCCCTTCGTGGAGGCCGTGCGCCAGCTGCGCTGGGAGTTGCCGTCCAACGATTCGGTCGTGATTCACCTCACGCTGCTGCCCTACCTAGCCGCGGCCGGCGAGCTGAAAACCAAGCCTACCCAGCACTCGGTGCGCGACCTGCGCGAGGCCGGCCTGCAGCCCGATATTCTGGTGTGCCGCTCCGAGCACCCGATTCCGATGGAGATGCGCAAGAAGATTGCGCTGTTCTGCAACGTACAAATCAACTCAGTTATCGAGGCCCTCGATGCCGACAGCATTTACTCGGTGCCACTGCTCATGCTCAAGGAACACCTCGACGAGCGGGTTATCAAGAAACTGAAGCTCACCGGCGGCAGCCTTCAGCCCGACCTGGAAGCATGGAAAGACTTCCTGGGCCGCCTCAAAAACCCAACCGAGGAAATTACCATTGCTCTGGTCGGCAAGTATGTGGAGCTGCCCGACGCCTACAAGTCCATCAACGAGGCCTTCGTGCACGCCGGGGCCCAGAATGAGTGTAAAGTAACGGTGCGCAGCATTCAGAGCGACCATATCACGGCCGACAACATTGCCCAGCTGCTGCACGGCGTCGACGGGGTGCTGGTGGCCCCCGGCTTCGGCGAGCGGGGCTTTGAGGGCAAGGTGGCGGCTATTAAATACGTGCGCGAAAACCGGATTCCGTTTTTCGGCATTTGCCTGGGCATGCAGTGCGCGGTGGTTGAGTTTGCCCGCAACGTGCTAAAGATGGAAGGAGCCAGCTCCACCGAAATGGATCCGGCCTCGCCCTTTCCCGTCATTGCCATGATGGAGGAGCAGAAAAAAGTAACCCAAAAGGGCGGCACCATGCGTCTGGGAGCATACAACTGCGAATTGCGCAGAGGCTCAAAAGCGGCGAAAGCCTATGGTCGCAACAGCATCAGTGAGCGGCACCGCCACCGCTACGAATTCAACAACGAGTACCTGCAGGCTTTCGAGGAGGCCGGCATGGTGCCGTCGGGCCTCAATCCGGATACCGGGCTGGTGGAGGTTATCGAAATTCCGAATCATCCGTGGTTCGTGGCCGGCCAGTTTCACCCCGAGCTGAAAAGCACCGTTCAGAATCCGCACCCGCTGTTCGTGCGCTTCGTGAAGGCCGCTATTCAGCACCACAAAAACGAGTTTTAGGAAAAGCCGTGTCATTGCGAGGCCAAAGGCCGAAGCAATCCGTCCTCTGCGAAGGTGAAAATGTCCTTTTACCAGAAAGCCCTTTACTACACGCTAGTAAAGGGCTTTTCACAGAAGGAAGCGCTGCACATTTCAGAGGACGGATTGCTTCGTCCTCGCAATGACACGAGGCTACGTCAGTTATCTGCCACATACGCCGGTTCGCGAATATTCCTCTACTAATTCCGACCTTTACGCTGGCTCGCCGGATTTTTGAGGCAAGCCACGCTTTCCCCGTACCTTTGCACTTTGTGGCGCGGTGCGCCTGTTTACTTTTCCTGTCAGTACCCTCCTTCGATGGACAAAAACCAAGCAACCGGCCTGTTCCTGATTTCGGCCTTGCTCCTCGTCTACCTGTTCTTCTTTTCGCCCAAACCGCCAAAAGAGCAACCCGCCGCCAAGGCTACGACTACTGCCGCTGCTAAAAATGGCACTGCGGCTGCCCCCGCCGCCCCGCTCGATTCGGCGGCGGCCGTGCAGGCGCTGGGCTCATTTGCGGCCGCCTCGCAGGGCACGGCCCAGCAGGTGCAGCTCCAGAACGCCAACTTGCTGGTTACGTTCTCTTCCAAAGGCGGACGGGTGGAAGCCGTGCGGCTGAATAAGTACAAAAGCTTCGCGGGCAAGCCCCTGGACTTGCTCGATAGCGAGAGTGCTCAACTTGACACCCGCTTCCGCACCACCGACGGCCGCACTGTTAAGCTCTCCGACTTATACTTTCAGCCGTCAGCGGTGCAGGCCGTGACCAGCGGCGAGCGGAAAGGTCAGAGTCTGACGTTCACCGCAGCCATTGCCGGGGGCAGCATTGAGCAGGTTTATACGCTGTTCGACGATTCCTACGAAGTAGGCTATGCCCTGCGCATGCCGGGCCTAAGCGCCTCGCTGGCCCAGCAGCCGCTCATCTTCACCTTCATGGACCGCGTGCGGCAAACGGAGCAGGATGCGCAGCAAAACCGCAACCACTCGACCATCAATCACTACTTAGTTGCCGATGACCACGGGGCGCTAGCTGAAGCATCGGAAAACCCGGAGGAAATTAAGGTGACCGAGCCGTTGAAGTGGGCGGCCCACAAGCACGACTTCTTCGTGGCCAGCATTATTGCCGACAATCAGTTCAGCACCGGCACCTTCAACTCGACGGTAAACCTGCAGGATTCTACTTTCCTGAAGACCATGAGCACCACGCTTACCATTCCGGTGGCCGACGTGCAGAACGGTAAAGCGGAGTTTCGCTACTACTTCGGCCCTAACTCCCTACCAATTCTGGAGAAAGTAGCTCCTGGCTTCGAGCGCAATGTGTATCTGGGCTGGGGCATTTTCCGCTGGGTAAACAAGGGCGTGATTCTGCCGGTGTTCCACTTCCTGGAGCAGTTCATCAGCTCCTACGGCCTCATTATCGCGCTGCTGGTGCTGCTCATCAAGCTGGTTACCTGGCCGTTGACCTACAAAACCTACGTGTCGCAGGCCCGCATGAAAGTGCTCAAGCCCGAAATCGACGAGCTGAAAGAGAAGTACGGCGACGACCAGACCAAGGTGCAGAGCGAAACGATGAAGCTCTACTCGGCCTTCGGGGTGAGCCCGCTCAGCGGCTGCGTTCCCACGCTGCTGACCATTCCGATTCTGCTGGCCATGTTCCAGTTCTTCCCCAATGCCATTGAGCTCCGGCAGGAGCAGTTTCTGTGGGCCAAGGATCTGAGCAGCTACGATGTATTCATTAAACTGCCATTCTACGTGAAGTGGTACGGCGACCATGTCAGCCTGTTCACGCTGCTCATGACGGCCTCCACGCTGCTCATGACCTGGCAGAGCAATCAGGTAAACACCCAGATGCAGGGCCAGATGAAGGTGATTGGCTACGTGATGCCGGTCGTCTACATGTTTGTGCTGAACAGCTTCGCCGCCGGCCTGACCTGGTATTACTTCGTATCCAACATGGTTACGTTCGGCCAGCAGTTCATCACCCGCAGCTTCGTGGATGAGGTGAAGCTCCGGGCGCAGCTCGAAGCCAACAAAATCAAAAACAAGGACAAGAAGCCCAGCGGCTTCCAGGCCCGCCTCGCCGAAGCAATGAAAGCAACGCAGGAGCGCGAAGCCCAGGCCAAGCTGGGGGCCGCGGAGGCCAAAGAAGCCAAGCCCCGCAAACCCACGCGCCGCTCGTAATTCCGGCCCGCAGCATTTTCCAACGCCTTTCCAACTACCCAGTGGAAAGGCGTTGTGCGTTGATGGCTGGTGGTATTGGGGTGAATTAAGTGCGCGGGCCACCCCTTACAGGTGCTGATCCGAGCAGCCTAACCGCGCTATTGTCAGCACCCGGCGGGCGAAAAAGGCTTGCTTACTGGCTCGTTTTTTGGATCTTACCCAACGTAGTTCCTCTTAACGCCTCGCCCCTATGCCCCTTGCTTCCCTCCTGATATTAGCCGCTTTTCTGTGGGCTGGCACTGCCACCGCCCAGCGTGCGGTCAGCGGCAAGAAGAAATCTATTGCGGGTGAGGGTAAGCCGGCCAAGGCGAGCGTCAAAGTCGTCAGCAAGCAGCCGGGCAACGGAAAGAAGGCGACCGAGCCGGTAATGCTATTCAAGCGGACGCCGTGCTTTGGCCCCTGTCCCCATTACGAAGCCACTATTTATGCCGATGGCCGCGTCTCCTACATTGGCTACCGCTACGTGCGCCTCACCGGTTCCCACGAGCTAAAAATGCCCGTTGCTACCGTCACTACCATTCTCGCTGATGCGCGACGTCTTCGTTTTGCCACCTACAACGAGCGGTATTCGCAGGGTTCCACCGACTTACCCTCGACTATACTCAGCATCCGGCAGCCCAACGGCATGCTGAAAACCGTGCAGGCCGAAGAAGGCACCCCATCCGAGCTGACGGCGCTGCTGACCTACATCAGCAATGAAATCGAGAAGATTTCGGGCGGCGTCTCCGTTTCGGACCGGTAGATTTTATGGCCTTTTACTACTGCTTGCGCACCCGTTCCAGCACCAGCTGGTTCATCGGGTTAGGAGTCAGGCCCCGAATGTTATTCTGCGTCAGGCGCACCACTTGGTCGTAATACAGCGGAATGACCGGACACTCTTCTACCACGATACGGTCCATCTGCTGGTACAGAGCATAGCGCTTTTCTACGTTTTGCTCCAGCTGGGCCCGCTCGTACAGCTGGTCGTAAGCGGCGCTTTTGAAATGGGTTTTATTGGGGCCGGCCGGAGCAAAATTCTTGCTGTAGAACAGAGCCAGATAGTTTTCCGCGTCGGGGTAGTCGCCCAGCCACGACTTTGTGAAGAAGGCCGCACGTCCGTTATCTACCAGCTCCTGCTGGGCCGCCGATTGGTTTACGTCAATAGACACCCGCACGCCTATTTCGGCCCACTTCTTCTGCAGATACTCACACACTTCCTTGCGCTCGGCCACCGTACCCAGGCGCAGCGTCAGCGGATTGCGCGGTCCGTAGCCCGCCGCCTGCAACAGCTGCCGCGCTTTTAGTGGCTGGTAGGTGTAGCCCGGCACCAGCTGCTCGCTGTAGGAAGGCAGCGACGAGGGCACAAACCCCGAGTGGCCCGGCACGCCCACGTTGTTGAGAAAGTAGGCCAGCAGCTCAGGCTTGTTCAACGCGTAGCTCAGGGCTTGTCGCACCCGCTTGTCGCGCAGGGCCGCGCTGGCCGCGTCGCCGCGCAGGTTGGCGGGGTCGAGCTGAAAGCCCAGGTATTCGGTGTTCAGATACGGGGCTTTCTGCAGCCGGAACTTGCCCTGAAAATCTTCCCGCACGGTGCCGTCGGGATGCATAATTAAGTCCCGGCTACCGGCCCGGATGCCGGAGAGGAAATCCAGCTTGCCCTGCATGAAGGTCAGAAACTCGGTCTTGCGGTCCTGAATGAAGCTGATTTGCACGGCATCGACGTAGGGCAGCTGCTGCCCTTGAGCGTCGCGCTTCCAGTAGTTCGGGTTGCGGTGGTAGATGATGGCATTGCCTTCGTCCCACTCCTTGAACATAAATGGCCCCGTACCCACCGGGTGCTCCCGAAAATCCTTGCCATAGCGCTGCACAGCCTCGCGCGGCACCACATAGGCATACGGCATAGCGAGGATTCCCAGAAACGGGATGAACGGCTCCCGCAAATGAATCCGTAGCGTGGAGTCATTCACGGCCACGAAGCACGTATCGGAAGGCTCACCGGCTGCATTTTCGAGCACCTTACCTCGAAAAATCCAGCCGCCGGGGCTGGCCGT
The DNA here is from genome assembly GCF_004745955.1 of Hymenobacter elongatus. Taxonomy (GTDB): domain Bacteria; phylum Bacteroidota; class Bacteroidia; order Cytophagales; family Hymenobacteraceae; genus Hymenobacter; species Hymenobacter elongatus. The sequence goes on from NZ_SRLD01000025.1 coordinate 72,168, forward strand.
AGCGCCATCGAGCAGGCGCCTGAAGCTGTACACGAAGTCGGCGGCGACGACGGTTCGGCCTTTGCCGGCGGGGAATACCTCCGCATCCTGAAACCGCACAGTGGGCCGCAGCCGAAAGGTATACTGCTTACCGTCCGCCGAAACGTCGTAGCGGCGGGCCACGCTCGGCACCGGCCGCAGCGCTGAATCCAGCTCCACGAGGCCGTTATAGAGTTGCGTCACGGCCCAGATATTCGCCTGCTTGTTGGAGAAAGCCGGGTCCAGCGACGTAAGGGCTTCGGGCTGATTGTAGCGAAAAACCCTCCGCGCATCCGTGGGCTGGTCAGGACGGCCACAGCTGGCTAACGCCGTGAGCAACGGGACAACATAACCGGCAAAACGACGTGCAAACGAAAGCATGGGAACGGGGGAAACGCTTATATTTGTGCAAAACTAAGCGTATAGCTCCTAGCTTTCGGCTAATAGTTACGCGCTTTCCGGCGGTAGCTAGTTTTTACGGGCTGCTTTTTCGTCAAGCCGCTCCTTGCCAACTCCCAGCCCACAGCCTCTTTTATGCATCTGACTTACTACGGCCATTCCTGCTTTTTACTGGAAACCGGCGGCAGCAAAATTCTTTTTGATCCTTTCATTCGTCCCAATCCCTTGGCTAAGGATGTGGACGTAGCCGCCATTGAGGCCGACTATATTCTGTTGAGCCACGGCCACGGTGACCACGTCGCCGATACGGCAGAAATTGCGCAGAACACGGGGGCAGAGCTGCTCGGCATGGTAGAACTGCTCGGCTGGTTTGGCGCACAGGGCCTGAAAGCCACGTATCAGATGAACCTGGGAGGCACCGTGCAGCTGCCTTTTGGCACTGTTCAGATGGTAGCCGCCGCTCATAGCAGCTCCCTGCCCGATGGCTCCTACGCTGGCTTGGCCGCCGGCTTTGTTATCAAGTCGGAAGGCAAAACGCTGTATTTCGCCGGCGACACGGCCCTGACCTACGACATGAAGCTCATCGGGGAGCGGCATACGCTGGATGTGGTCCTGCTACCCATCGGCGACCATTTCACGATGGGCATCGACGACGCGCTGGTAGCCGCCGACTGGACGGGAGCCGCCAAGATTGTAGGCATGCACTTCGACACCTTCCCACCCATTGCCATCGACCACGCCGCGACGCAAGCCAAAGCCACCCAGGCCGGCAAAGAGCTGGTGCTGATGTCGATTGGCGAAACGATTACGCTGTAAAAAGGCTTGCTGCCTCTGGCGGCAACCGGCTTTTTACTTTCAGGCTTTACTAACCGACCAGCTCGCAGCTTACTGACCGTAGCTTACAGCTTCTACAAGACATGGGAAAAATCATTGCGGTAGCCAATCAGAAGGGCGGAGTCGGCAAAACCACTTCGGCCATCAATCTGGCGGCCAGTCTGGCGGCGCTGGAGTACCGGACGCTCCTGGTGGATGCCGATCCGCAGGCTAACGCCACCTCGGGCGTCGGCTTCGACCCGAAAGACATCGAGAACAGTATCTACGAGTGCATGGTGGATGGCATCAATGCCCAGGATATCATCCTGAACACCAACATTCTACCCCACCTCGACCTAATGCCGTCCCATATCGACCTAGTCGGGGCAGAAGTGGAGATGATCAACCTGCCCAACCGGGAGGAAAAGATGAAGGATGCCCTGCGCCCTCTCGTCGACCAGTACGATTTCATCATCATCGACTGCTCACCTTCCCTGGGTTTGATTACGGTGAATGCCCTCACGGCTGCTCATTCGGTTATCGTGCCGGTGCAATGCGAGTATTTCGCGCTCGAAGGCTTGGGCAAGCTGCTCAATACCATCAAAATCATTCAGAGCCGGCTGAACGAAAACCTGGAAATCGAAGGCATTCTGCTCACGATGTATGATGTGCGTCTGCGCCTTTCCAACCAGGTGGTGGAGGAAGTGAAGCTGCATTTCCAGCAATTGGTGTTCGACACCATCATTCCGCGCAACGTGAAGCTGAGCGAATCGCCCAGCTTCGGCATCCCGGTCATCCTGCACGACGCGGAAAGCAAAGGCAGCATCAGCTACCTGAACCTGGCCCGCGAAATCGTGGAGAAGAACATAACTGCCGGCACATCCGAAGCCGCCAGCGACGAGGCCGCGTAAGGACTTATTGACTTAGAACTATAACAAAGGTCGGCGTGATTCGCCGGCCTTTGTTATTTTATGCCTGCCCTGCTTCATTTAGCACCCATATAATCCAATTACGACATATGCGACACTCCTTATACACTCCTGCCGCCGACACAGCATAGTGGGCTTAAGCCAACTCTATCAATAGCCTGAGCGTCAACTCAGATACACGATGTTCCACGATTTTTTCAGTCCGTGGAACATTTTTTCCGTCCCTTCCCGGTCGTTTGTGTATTTTTGAATCCTGCTTTCGCCTGGTGTTGGGGGAAAGGTGATTGTCGGTATGTCAGAGAAGAACGAAGAGAAAAGCGCTTCGGCGGTGGTTCCCGCGGCAGCGAAACGCAAGATTGGTGGCCTGGGCCGCGGTCTGAATGCCTTGATTGAAGGAAGCTACGAGAAAAAAGGGGACCGGGTGGGCTTGGTATCGCACCCCGTCAACTCCGTGGGCTTCATTTCGGTGGGGCATATTGAGGCCAATCCGTATCAGCCCCGCACCCACTTCGACCAGGAAGCCCTGCAGGAACTGGCGGAATCCATCAAGATTCAGGGCATCATTCAGCCCGTCACGGTGCGCCAAATGGGCACTAACTCCTACCAGCTTATTTCGGGGGAGCGGCGCTTGCAGGCATCCAAGCTGGCGGGCCTGGATACTATTCCGGCCTATATCCGCAAAGCCGACGACCAGCAGATGCTGGAAATGGCTCTGATTGAGAACATTCAGCGCGAAAACCTCAACGCCATTGAAATTGCGTTGAGCTACCAGCGCCTCGTGAGCGAGTGCAACCTCAAGCAGGAAGAGCTGGGCGACCGGGTGGGCAAAAACCGCTCGACCGTAACCAACTACCTGCGCCTGCTCAAGCTGCCACCCGATATCCAGATTGGCCTGCGCGACACGGTCATTTCCATGGGCCACGCCCGCGCCCTGATCAATATTGACGACGCGGAGCAGCAACTGGCTATTTTCCACCGCATCGTGACCGAAGAACTGTCGGTGCGCAAAGTGGAGCAGCTGGTGCGGGCCGGCCTGGTACCACCCTCCAAAGCCGACGCGCCCAACGCCCAGGCAGTGCAGGCAACCCAGGTGCATATTCCCGTGGCCGAACTGCGCCGCACCGAGCGCTACCTCTCCGACCGGTTTGGCAGCAAAGTACTGGTGAAACCTGGTCCGCAGGGCAATGGCGAAATCAAAATTGCGTTTGACTCAGTAGAAGACATGCAGCGCATTCTGCACATTCTACAACCTGCTTAGACGCTCCACCCGCTATGACGATGCCTCAGAACCGACTGGCTGCCTTTGCGCTGCTGGCTACGCTGCCGCTGGCAGTGCCGGCCCATGCCCAAACCGTAACGGCCGGTCCTGATTCAGCGGTAGTTGGCACAGCACTCCTAACCAAAGAGTCGCGGCGTACCGAGAAGCTATTTGGCATGGCGATGACCCGCCCCAAAAAAGCGGGCATTCTGGCGGCCGTTCTGCCCGGCGCGGGTCAGATTTACAACCGCAAATACTGGAAGCTCCCGCTGGTCTATGGCGCCATTGGGGGGACGCTGGCCGGCGAGTTTTTCTACCAAAGCCGCTACAAAGAATATATTGCGGGCTATGCCGCCCGCACCGACGGCGACGATGAAACCCTGGATACCGGCCCCAACTCCAGCCTAGCCCGCGACAGCAGCGTAGTGCGCCAGGGCATTATTTTCTACCGCCAAAAACGGGATGTTTTCATTGCGTATTCCGCTCTGGCGTACGCCCTCAATGTCCTCGACGCGGTAGTCGACGCCCACCTGAAGGACTTTGACATCAGCGACGATTTGGGCCTGCACTGGCAGCCCTCGCTGCTCTGGGTGCCTACGGCGGCTCTTACGCCCGGCATCTCGCTTACTCTTACCCTGCATAATACGCGCCCTAAGCGCCCTACTGAATGAAGCTGCTCCTAATTGGCTACGGCAAAATGGGCCAGGCCATCGAGGCCCAAGCGGTGGCCCGTGGCCACCAAGTTGTGGGTATCGTTGACCCCGCCCACCCCGATGTCCGCATTACTGATTTCGACTCCACTTCCGTGGATGCGGCCATTGAGTTCACTCATCCCGACGCGGCTTTCGCCAACGTGATGGCCTGCCTGCAACAAGGCTTGCCCGTCGTGTGCGGCTCCACGGGCTGGCTCCATCATTTCGCGGAGGCGCAGGACTTATGCCAGCAAACCGGTGGCAGGCTGTTCTATGCGTCTAACTACAGCGTGGGCGTCAACCTGTTCTTTCATTTCAATGAGTACATAGCGGCCAAGATGCATCAGTTTGGCGGCTACGATGTGCAGGTTCGCGAAATACACCACACCCAGAAAGTAGACCAGCCCAGCGGCACGGCCCTCACGGCAGCCGAAGGTATTCTGCGGCACTTTCCCGGCAAAACCACCTGGCGCAACGACGCTACGCAGAACCCCGCCGAGCTGGCAATTCTCTCGGAGCGCACGGGTCAGGTAGTGGGCACCCATATCGTAACCTATTCTTCCGCCGTCGACCGGATTGAGCTTACTCACGAGGCGCAGTCGCGCGAGGGTTTTGTGCTGGGAGCCTTGCTGGCCGCCGAGTGGCTGCCCGGCCACCAAGGCGTGTTCGGCATGCAGGATTTACTAGGCTTATAAACCCTGAAGCTGCTCCGACGCGTGCCGCAACGCGTATGCTTGCCGCCTAATTATTTCAGATATTACAGCGTTTTCGACGGCCTGACCAGGCTATCCTTTTGCTTCATCTTGCCGACTTATGGCTGTTCAATCCTGGGAAGAGCGCCTTGCCGCTGCCAACACGACTACCACTACGACCAACGCCGCACCGAAGAAGCCCAAGGGCTTCTTTCGGGAATGGGGTGATGCCATCCTTTTCGCGGTAGTAGCGGCCACGCTTATTCGGTGGGCTACTTTCGAAGCGTATACCATCCCTACTCCGTCGATGGAGCACTCGCTGCTGGTAGGCGACTACCTGTTTGTGAGTAAGCTGCACTACGGGCCGCGCACGCCCCAGACGCCGCTGCAGGTTCCGCTGACCCACCAAACGCTGTGGGGCACGAGCCTGAAAAGCTATTCGGAGGCTATTCAGCTGCCCTCCTACCGTCTGCCAGGCTTCTCCGAAGTGAAGCGCAACGACGTAGTAGTGTTTAACGTGCCCTTCGAAAACCAGCACCCCGCCGACTTGCGTACCAACTACATCAAGCGTTGCGTGGCCGTGGCCGGCGACGTGCTGGAGGTGAAGGACATGCAGGTGTACATCAACGGCAAGCCGGCCGTGAATCCGCCGCAGAGTCAGAACCGGTATTTCCTGCAGGTGAATGAGCCCGTGCGCGACAAGGTGTTTCAGGAGCAGGGTATTTCGGATTTCAACAGCCCCAATGGCGTGCCCCAGGCCCAAATGACTCCGATGGGTCCTGCGTACGTGGTGGATGCTACGCCGCAAACGGCCGACTTCTTTAAGAAGCAGCCTTTCATCAAAGGCGTCGTGCTCGACCAGTCGCCGGCGGGCCAGGGAGAAGCGGAGGTTTTCCCTAACAATCCTGACTATCCGCAGAGCACTCCTTCCGTGAATGGCCCGTCCAAGAACTGGAACAAGGATAACTACGGGCCGCTGCAGTTGCCCAAAGAAGGCCAAACGGTACAGCTAACGCCCCAGAACACGCCTATCTACCAGAAAATCATCATGCGCTATGAGCATAATGAGGGCGTAACGATGCAGGGTGGCGTGCTTCTCCAAAATGGCAAGCCCTTGACCAGCTACACGTTCAAGCAGAACTACTACTTCATGATGGGCGACAACCGCCACGACTCCCTGGACTCACGCTACTGGGGCTTCGTACCCGCCGACCACATCGTGGGCAAAGCCGTGCTGATCTGGATGTCAGTAGACCCCTATGCGGACTTTTTCCACAAAATCCGCTGGAACCGCTTGTTCAACTTTATCAACTAGCCTGCCTTGCTGTAACGCATTGCCCCAGAGCATTTAGGCCTTTGTAATAGCTGAGCTTGACTTTAGCCCTACGCGGCCCATGCCAGGGCCTCTTGCCAGATGTGGAGTTGGTGGCGCGGGATTTTGAGCAGGACGGTGTCCTTGGGCGAGTTGTCAAAAAGCGTTTCGGCCCATAAATAG
>NZ_SRLD01000026.1 GCF_004745955.1 Hymenobacter elongatus
CAAGGGCCTGCAACTCGGTGTATTTTTGCTCGGCCAACGCTAGGTATTCGGCCTTACTCATGGCGGTGGAGGGGGCTGTAGTCATGACCTAAGTTACGAATACGCAGCGACAATTTGGGTTGCACCCAAGTCGGATTGTATAATCCACCACCGGAGTTGTCTGCAGGAGTAACGCCACCCCAGCCAAACGAGCCATCGCCCCAGCCGCTCGAACCGCCGCCGTAGCCGCCGCCATATCCGGTATTATCATTGGGCCAGCAGTCACCAGTAGTTGTGATATATTCTCCCGTATTGCCACTGTACCAGTCAGTGCAGGCACTATTTGTCGCATGAGCACCAGATTCGGAATCGGTCGATTGCCAAGTGCGATTATCTTGAGCTGTGAAGTTACTGGTAGCATAAGGCTTAAACCGTAACCGCGCTACGCCAGTAATATACTTACCACCGTTAAACTTGCGGCCTGTTAGGTATCGGTAGTCAGCCGAATAAAGTAGCACGTAGCCCTCCCCTTGGCTCGGTGCAGTGAGGTATCCATCCTGATAGCTGTGATACAGTTTAGTAAATAAGGTAACTGTATCAATAGGAGTTGGGGTCCGGCGCAATAGAAGCTCCACTATATTACCATCTAGGACATGGTTAGACTTCTTTGCAATGATAAGGCAGCGCAAACCTTGCCAAGAACGCCCGGTAAATAATGCTTGATCGTTGGCAAGCGGCACCAACATAAGTTGTTCGCTACCTTGTCTTACACTTATAGCTTGTTGCCACAGCAACTGTGCCTCAGTCGAATTTGGAATTGCATTTCCTTGAACAATCAGGGTGTTACTGCCCGAATGTACAGGTGGAACGAAAGAAATATTATACCAAGCCCGCGCTTCGGAAACTGTAAGGGAGAACGTAGTCGTTGGTGAAGGTAATTCTTCTGTTGAAGGAGCGCAGGATTGAAAAAAAAGGACTAAGAGAGCAGGTAAAAGTGCCCGCCATTCAATCGATATTCTTTTAGTCATGGTTACTTATATGTTGAACGTAGTGGAAACACCTTGTGCTAGTCGGGTTTAATCAAGTAGCAGAAGCCAAACAACTAAGAGCTGTTTGACCGGGAAAACCAAAAGTTGCAACAGAGAAGTAAACAGGGCGGGAACAAGCTGAATAGCTTGGTTAATGAGACAAAGGTATGAACAAAAATGTAATAGTATTTTATTATTTATGTCCTGGTATAAAATGTCTGCGGTAAAATGATAGTTAGCTTTGCTAGATACAGGCTTGCCACTTACCTGCACCTCCACCACGTAGCGCAAATGTACGGCCCGCAAATTTCGGCACGCTGTTCAAGCGCCAATCACCGGTACTATCGCGCCTACCCCAGCAGCTCCTCAATATCCTCTTTGGTCAAGCTTTTAATTATCGCCTCATCGGTCGTTATCAAATCCGTGACCAGCTGAATCTTCTTATTCTGCAGGGCCAGGATTTTCTCCTCCACGGTATTCTTGCTGATAAACTTGTAGGTGAATACCGTGCGCTGTTGCCCGATACGGTGGGCGCGGTCGATAGCCTGGGCCTCCACGGCGGGGTTCCACCACGGGTCGAGGATGAACACGTAGTCGGCGGCGGTGAGGTTGAGGCCCACGCCGCCCGCTTTCAGCGAGATGAGAAACACGCGCAGCTCCTCCGTTTCCTGGAACCGAATCACCTCCTTGTGCCGGTCGCGGGTGTTGCCGTCGAGGTAGGCGTACTCTATCTGCTTCTCGTCGAGCGAGGCCCGCACGATATCGAGGTGCTTCACGAACTGACTGAATACCAAAACTTTGTGGCCTTCCGATACCACGCTGCGAATCATGCGGATGACCTCGCGCAGCTTACCCGACTCGTGCTCGTAGTCTGGGTGGGCCATGCGCGGGTGGTTGGCAATCTGGCGCAGCTTGGTGAGGCCTTGCAGCAGCATAAACTGGGTGCCGGCCGTGCCATGCTCCTCAATGTTCTTGAGGATCTTATTGCGGTAGTAGCTCTTCGTTTCTTCGTAGCACTGGGCCTGCTCCTCGGTCATGGAGCAATAGCTGAGGTGTTCTATTTTGGCGGGTAATTCTTTGGCAACCTGCGCTTTGTGCCGCCGTAGAATAAACGGCTTAATCAGGGCATGTAGCTTGCGGGTACGGCCTTCATCCTTGCCTTTCTCAATGGGCTTGAGGAATTCCTTGCGGAAAAACGTTTGGGTGCCCAGCAGACCCGGGTTGATGAACGACATCTGTGACCACAAGTCCATGGTGCTGTTCTCGACCGGCGTACCGGTCAGAATCAGGCGATGCCGGGAGCGTAGGCCGCGCACGGCCTGTGAGGTAGTGGAGCTCGGGTTCTTAATAGCCTGCGACTCGTCCAGAATCACGTAGTCGAAGCCGTAGGTGCGCAGCAGCTCCGCGTCGAGCCGTACAATGCCGTAGCTGGTCAGCACCACGTCGTAGCCAGCGAATTGGTCCACGTTTTTGTCGCGGTAGGTGCCGGTATAGGTCAGAATGCGCAGATCGGGCGTGAACTTCTGCGCCTCGCTGAGCCAGTTATATACCAGCGAAGTCGGCATCACCAGCAAAGACGCCGCGCCCATTGCCTCGCCGCTTTCCTTGCGCTGTAGCAGCAAGGCCAGCGTCTGCACCGTTTTGCCCAGGCCCATATCATCGGCCAAACAGCCACCGAAGTGGTATTCTTTCACGAAGTGCAGCCAGTTGTAGCCCGCCTTCTGGTAGGGCCGCAGCTCACCCCGAAAGCCCAGCGGCATCGGCTGGTCTTCCACCGTTTCGAAGCCTCGTAGCCGTTCCAGCTTCCGCGACATCGTGACGGTGGCCAGATTGCCGTTTTGCAGATCTGAAACCAAAGCCAGATGATGCTTGCGGAGCGTGAGCGTGTGCTGGTGCTCCTCAGCAAAAGCAAACAACTCCAGATACTGCGTAAACCACTCCTCCGGAATAATGGCAATCTGCCCATTAGGCAGCCGGAACTCATGCCGCCGCCCCAGAATATAGGGCCGCAGCTTTATAAACGGAATTTTGAACTCCCCGAAGCTGACGGTGCCGTGCACGTCGAACCAGTCGTTGCCTTCCGTAATGCCCACCTGCACCGTAACGGCCCCGATGAAGTAGTCTTTGGTAGAAGTGGTGCCTTGCTGCACCGTGAAGCCCATGCGGGCCAGCTCCTCGGCGTGGCTGTGCAGCCAGCGGAAAGCGGTGGCTTTTTCCAGCACGGCCCGGCCGTTGCGCACTTCCAGCGCCCGGTCGGCCAGCTCCCGAATGATTTCCTGCTCCCGGTCCAGGTTGCGGATAAGCCGGTGGAAAATGTAGGAGTCATCGTTCTTTTCCAGCTTCACGCACACCCGCTTATCGTAGCTGTTGTGCACGGTATGGTCGCCGTAGCGGAACGACAAGTCGAAGTGAATGTGGTCGGAAGGGGCAGTAATGATGGCAACCGACGACTCCCCATTGCGGCGCAGCGCCACCGGGCGGCCACGCTCTTCCTCGGCCACGATAACGGCACCGGGGATGTCCGAAAACGTGAGCTGGGGCCGGGCTACGTAGCGCTCCGAGCGAATGTCGAACCCCCGGGCATGCACATCGAACGACTCTACCAGCGGGGCCACGAAACGCTGAAAGTAGCTGGCCTCTACCTGTCGGGGAATAATGATGAATTTTTTGTGCAGAAATGGCTGTAGCTTTTTGCCGTCCACATCGTTGCGGAAGTTGTGTAGCGTATCGCCGAGCAGCATCCAGGCCGGTTGGCAGCACACCATTACAGCATTCTTAAACTGAAAATCGAGCCGCTGGCCCTGATATTGAATGGTGGGGAAATAGTGGGTGCTGTCATCGTTGCGGCGGAAGTGAAACAGGACTGAAGCGGGTTCGGGAGCCGCCCCGATTTCGCGCCAGGTCGGCTCCCCGTCCTTGCCCATTATAAATACAAGCTTGCCCTGCAACCGCTCCAGAATTTGGCCCATGCGGTCCTGCACGTAGCGGCAAATAGCGTCTTGTAGTCCTTTGTCGCCCTTTTCAGGGTCGTATATCTTCAGAAAAAACTCAGCGGGCGTCGTCTTTTTCGACCAAAATTCCTTGATAACCGCGTCCTGCTGAATCTGATCAGTCAAGGCAACCAACTCAAAGTCCGTCTCATCCAGGCCATCGGCAAACTCCGGGGCATTCTTGGCTGACACCGTCTGGTGCTGGAGCGTAAGCTGGCCCCGAGTATTACGTTGAACGACGTAAGACTCAAACAGATAGCCTAGGTACTCGTGCTCAAGTAACGAATAGACAATCTGGAAAGGCTGTGAAGTAGAGACCTTCATAGTCGGATGAGAAGCCTGAATGAGGCATTGAAATTAAGGACAGTTATTAAATACCATGGGGGTTTCATGAAAAGTAAAATTAATTATTGAAATAGTGAAACTTGTCAGACATACACACGTAATCTACCTGACGAACAGGACTTGGGAGTAGATGAACTACCATAGTAACCGGGAAAGAGTTACAAGTTCTCGCGTAAATCTAATCTTGACGCGTTTAAAGCGGGCCGGATCGATACGCTGATAGTAATGATGATAATAGCGACGCCCGTGAGGATAATATCGGATAGCTGCATCTTGACGGGGTAGGAGTCGACGACGCTGGTCGCCATGCCCATCGACACGATATGAAACGTCTGTTGGAGCCAGCAGATAGAGACACCAATTACGAGCCCGGTGATGGCCCCTACCTGGGCCACGATGGCTCCTTCCAGCAGGAAAATATTGCGCACCATACGGCTAGTAGCGCCCATGGCCAGCAGAATGGCCACGTCTTTCTTCTTGTCCAGCACCAGCATAGAGAGGGAGAAAAAGATGTTGAGCGAGGCAATCAGCAGGATGAAGGCGAAGGTGATGAACACAAACATCTTCTCCACTTTAATGGCTTTGAGCAGACTTACATGCTGCTCATCGGAGTCGTACACGTGGAAGCCGGCGCCTAGCACGCGCTGCAGGTCGCGCTTCACATCCGGAATCGTGCGGCTGGCTCCCACTTTGACTTCCAGGGCTGTGCGGCGGTTGCCGTAGTTGAGCAGGTTCTGGGCGAAGTCGATGGGGACGAAAATGTAGCTGTCGTCGATGTGCTGCTCAATCAGAAAAACGCCGCCGGCGATGATACTCTTTTGCGTGAAAGCGGTTTCCGGGTTCATGGAAAGCGTTTTCTTGCCCGTGTTGCGGGGATAGAGCAGGTGCAGGGGCGAAAATCGGTTATCGAGGGCAATGCTCAGCTCGTGCTGCACGCCCGCCCCGAGCAGGGCATAATTCTCGCCGTTGCGGGTCAGGCGGTGGTCGCCTTCCACGATGGCCGAGTCGATGTCGCTTTGGGCGAAATAGTTGTCGCTCACGCCTTTCATCTTCACCACCATCTGCCGATCGTGGTACTGCAGCAGCGCATTGTCCTCGATAACCTCCGTGAGCAGGCCCACTCCCGTGGTGGCCCTGATGCGCTGCATCAGGGCTTCATTGGCCTCGAAAGACTTGCCCTTGACAGCCGTAATAAGCAGGTCCGGGTCCGACTTGCCGTACAGCGTGCGCACCAGGTCTTCGAGCCCATTGAACACGGACAGCACGATGATCAGCGCCATGGTGCCCACAGCCACCCCCACCATCGAAATATTGGAGATGATACTGATGATGTTACGCTTGTTCTTGGACGAGAAATAGCGCCGGGCAATGAGCAGGGAAACGTTCATGCAGGGCGCTTTCTAGAATTGGGAAGAAGAAGGGAATCAGCAGTGGGCAGCACTTGTACGCGAGTAGCGGCAGAAAGCCGTATTTCCGGATGAAGCGCTAAAAACTAGCAGGCAAGATAACAGGCCAAACGCAAACCCGCCTGCAATGATGGGGCTTGCGTGCTAGGGAAGGGAAACTATTTCCAGGCTTTCACAATCAGGCCCGTGCCCGAGTCGTGCTTGGTGGTCGAATCAATCCAGTTCAGGAGCAGGCACAAGGGGAACGTGACGAGGTAATAAAACGGCAGCAGCACGAAAAACCACTTCGACATGCCCAGCATCAGAATAGGATATTTCATGCTCAGGCGCCAGGAAACCTGGCCGGGCTCCCCGTAGCTGTATTGGGCCTCGATGCGCTCGAAGCCGGCCGTGCGCAGCTTCTGCTGAATCTCGTGGATGTTGTAGCCGTCGCGCACGTGCTCTTCGATGAAGCTGGTTTCGCCATCGGCATGCACGTCGGAGCCACCTTGGTCGGAGGGCGTGGAAATGAGCAGCATCCCGCCATCTTTGAGGGAGGTGTGGATGTTGCGGAACACTTCCACGTCTTCCAGAATGTGCTCCATCACATCCACCGACAGGGCCAGATCGAAGGCATTGGGCTCCTGATACAGCACCAGATCCTGAACCGCAAATTGCACGTTGCGCCGGCCGATCTGGCGAAAGAACTGGTTGGAATCAGCAATCTGCTCATCCTTCACATCCACGGCCAGTATATTCCAGTGCTTGCTCAGGCCCGACAGCCAGTAGGTATACTGCCCGTAGCCCGAGCCCGCGTCCAGAATATTCAGCGCCTCTCCCTGCCGCCCGGCGGCCCATTGGCGCAGCTCGCGGTGTACGTGCCAGGTACGGAGCAGCAGCAAATCGAGCAGAACGTAGAACAGGCGGCGAAGTAGCGGGGTGCGGTTAAAAACCTGGCCCAGAGACTTTTTAATCGGGTCGTAGTACAAGGGGAAACGGTGAAATTGTGAAGCGGTAAACGTGTGAACAGGAAAGCTGGGTATGCCCTACCGCACGGGCGGCATCGGAGCACACACCTTCCCTCGGTCACAACTTACCTGTTACTCGTCCTCGTCGGCGAACAGCTTAGGACGGGCTGGGGCTTTGTCGGCGGCGGGTTTGGAATCGGTATCGTCCTCGGGCGTCACGGCCGGAATATCCAGCGTACCCAACACGGCATCTATGTGGGCGGCGTAGGAGGCACTATCGTCGAGGAAAAAAACCAGCTCGGGGATGATGCGCACCTGCTTGCGGATTCGCTTGGCCAGCGCCTGCCGGATAATTTTGCTGTTTTCGCGCACCAGTTCCAGCATGTCGTTGCCATTGCTGCTGGCCAGCAGGCTGCTGAGGTAGATGCGGGCTACGCCCAAATCAGGCGACACGCGCACGGTGCTGATGCCCGGGGGCAAGCCCGGAAACAGGTGCGGCAGGTCGCGCTGAAACACGGCGGCCAGATCCTGTTGCAGGAGGCTGGCAAACTTTTGCTGTCGTTTACTTTCCATATGAATCAGCAAAGATAGGAAGTTAGGGGCTCCGGAACTTCTCAACCTGGCCTTTCGGTGGATAAAACCGCCGCCAGCGCCGCCACCGCCGCCACCGCCGCCGCTGCTACCGAAAGCGGCTGACGAGCGGCGCGGCTTGACCGGATGCCCGTACCTTTGGGTCATTCCACTCTTCGAACCTCCACGAACCCCGGCTTGCTTTGCTTCGCTTCTTCAAAAGTTCGCTCCCCACGCGCCTCGTAGTGCTGCTGCTGCTGGCACTGGCTCTGCGGCTGCCGCTGCTCTGGCTGGGTATTCCGCTGACGGCCGCCGAGCTACGGGCATTTCTTATCGGGGAGCGGCTGCACGAAGGAGCCTTATTGTACCACGACGTCTACGACAGCACCGCGCCGCTGGCCGCCGGGCTGTTTGGCCTGCTCGATACCGTGGCAGGCCGCTCGTTGTGGCTCTACCGGATTCTGGCCCTGACGTTGGTCCTGCTGCAGGCGCTGCGCCTGAACCTGGTACTGAACCGCGCCGACGTGCACCCCGACCGGGGCTTCGTGGCCGCCCTGACCTACCTGCTGCTGGCCAGCGCCACCGCCGACCTCGATACACTCTCGCCGCTGCTCGTCGGGCACACCTTTATTATTGTGGCCCTGAGTGCGCTGCTGCCCACTTCCCGGGAGGGCTACGACAACCGGCGGCTGTTCCGGGCCGGCTTTCTGATTGGCGTAGCGGCCCTGTGCTACCTGCCGTTGGCGCTGTTTCTGCTCGTGGGCCTGTTTGCCGTCATCATCTTCGCGGCCAACTCGTTTCGGAGCTTTCTGCTGCTGGTGTGCGGATTTTTGTTTCCGTATGCGGCGGTCGGCACCTTTTTTCTCTACACGGAGTCGTTGCCCGACTTTGCGCAGTTCCACCTCAAGCCCGTGCTGACCGGGCTGGTCGCCGGGGCCGATGGTATCCCGTTGTTTGTGCAGCTGCGGCTCCTCATTTTGCCCGGTATCGTCCTGCTATTGGCTTTGTTCCGCTCTTTCACAACGTCGTTGGGCCTGGTATTTCAGGTCAAGTTTCAGCAGCTGATGCTGGTCTGGCTGCTGGTGGCAGTGCTGATGGCGGCGGCTGGCCGGGGTATGGCTCCTGGCACGTTGGTGCTGCTGCTGCCGCCGCTCACGTATTTCAGCCTCTATCTGTGGCAAAAAACGGCCCGCGCCTGGCTCCCGGAAGTATTGCTGCTGCTGGTGATTGGAGCGGTGGTAGTGGTGCGCTACCGCACGCTGCTGGGCCTGGAGCCGGTGTTGCAGATTCCGGCTGAGCAAGGCTATGCCGTGCAGCCCAACCCCGCGTACGAGGCTTTGCGAAGCCACCGCCTACTGGTGCTAGGACCCGACCGACGCTCCTATTTGCAAAACCGCCTGGCCACGCCCTACCTGGATTGGCAGTTGGCCCAAGTCGATTTTGGCCATCTAAATGAATACGGGGCCATTTTCCGCCTCGCTCATAATTTTGCCGTGCTACCGCCCGAATACATCATTGACGAGGCGGGCCTGGTGCCCGAGCTGCAGTACAAGCTGCCCACCGTATTCGGCCGCTACCACGCCACCAAAATCCCGAAAGTATACCAGCGTCAGTAAGCGGCCTACGTGCTTTGTGTAGTAGCCTGTACGTGAGGTGGTGGTGGGTACTGCACACGAAAAAGCCCTTTGCTATAGTAGTGGCAGAGGGCTTTTTCATTCAGAAGCAGTGCGCTGCAACTACCGCTAGCAGTCAATCTTGCTGACGCGGGTTTGGTGACGGCCGCCTTCGAAGGTCGTATTTAGAAACTGGCTGAGAATGGCGCGGGCGTTTTCCTCGCTGATAAAGCGGGCCGGCAGGCACAGAATATTAGCGTCGTTGTGCTGGCGGGCCAGCGCAGCCAACTCAGGCTCCCAGGCAATAGCCGCCCTGATTCCCTGGTGCTTATTGGCCGTGATGCACACGCCGTTGGCCGAGCCGCAAACCAGCACGCCCCGCGCGTATTCCCCGGCGGTAATGGCCGAAGCCAGCGGATGTACAAAGTCCGGATAGTCCACTGAGTCAGCGGAATAGGTGCCAAAGTCTTTGACTGCGTACCCATTGTCGCGCAGCCAGTGGGCCAGCATTTCCTTGTAGGCAAAGCCGGCGTGGTCGGAGCCGATGGCGAGAGAGTTGGTCGACATAAATAGAGCTTCGTTATTGACTGACACCGTCGTTTGCGGCCAGCTGCGCATTCAAAGAGGCGGTGCGGCCCCGCGCTACTACGCGGGCAATGTTGATACTGAGCTCGTAGAGCAGCAGAATCGGGATGGTGACGATGATCTGGGCCGAAATATCGGGCGGCGTAATAATGGCGGCCACGATGAGGATGACCACAATGGCGTGCTTGCGGTAGAGCCGCATGATTTCGGGAGTAATCAGGCCGGCTTTAGCCAAAAAGAACACAATCATGGGCAGCTCGAATACGAAGGCGCACGAGAGGCTCATCGTCGTCAGGGTGCTGATATAGCTCTGCAGGTCAATCTGGTTTTCGATGCTGGCATCGAGCTGATAGGAAGCCAAAAAGTTGATACTCAGCGGGGCCGCAATGAAGTAGCCGAACATCAACCCGAGAATAAACAACACCGACACGAAGAAAACGGCCCCGCGCGAGTTGGCCTGCTCATGCGGGTACAATCCCGGCTTCACAAACCGCCATATTTCCCAGAACGTGTAGGGAAAGGCCATAGCCAGGCCCACCACGAAGGAGGAGCTGATGTGCATGGTCAGCTGTCCGCTCATCTGGCGGTTCTGCAAGTCGAAGGTGGGCTTGCCGATGCACAAGGCGTCGGCCCCGATCCAGCGGCCGAATTCGCAAAAGGCGCGGTAAGTCCAGAAGTCACCGCGGGAAGGCCCCAGAATCAGGTCGTGAAACAGAAAATCCTTGGCCAGAAAAGCGGCCGTCGTAAAGACCACAATGGCAATGGCCGAGCGGATAATGTGCCACCGCAGGGCTTCCAGGTGGTCGATGAAGGACATTTCGTGTACTTCGCCCACAATGGGTTGGTCAGTATTCAAGATAATCGGTGAAAATGTGAGGTAGGGAAATGGCGCCCCAAACGACCGTACGACGGCAGGCGGCGAGAGACAAACGAAAACCAGCTCAAACAGGATGCTTCCGCTCCTATTCTATTAGTCTGCATAGCCCCGCGCCCGTGCACTGCCTCCCCGCTTAAGCGAACAGCGGATACTGCCGCATCCAGTCGTTGACCTGCCCCCGCACGCGCAGCAAATGCGCGTCGTCGGAGTGGTGCATCAGCACGTCGTCGATGAAGTCCACGATGCGTACCATATCGGTTTCGCGCAGGCCGCGCGTGGTGATGGCCGCCGAGCCGATACGCATGCCCGACGTAACGAAGGGCGACTTATCGTCGAAGGGTACCATGTTTTTGTTGATGGTGATGTCGGCCTTGATGAGCGTGTTTTCGGCCAATTTTCCCGTCAGACCCTTGCTTCGCAGGTCAATGAGCATCAAATGGTTGTCGGTGCCGCCCGAAATAATCTGGTAGCCCCGGTCCACGAAAGCCTTGGCCAGCGCCTGGGCATTCTTGATTACCTGGTGGGTGTAGTCGGTGTAGGCGTCGCTCAGGCATTCGCCGAAAGCCACGGCTTTAGCCCCGATAACATGCTCCAGCGGCCCGCCTTGCGTGCCGGGAAATACGCCCGAATCGAGCAAAGCCGACATCATGCGCAGCTCGCCTTTCGGCGTTTTCAGGCCAAAGGGATTTTCGAAGTCCTTGCCCAGCATAATGAGGCCGCCCCGGGGGCCGCGCAACGTCTTGTGGGTCGTCGTCGTCACGATATGGCAGTGCTCAAACGGGTTGTTTAGCAAGCCTTTGGCAATCAGGCCCGACGGGTGCGAAATATCAGCCAGCAGCAGCGCGCCCACTTCGTCGGCGGCTTCGCGCAGGGCCTTGTAGTCCCAGTCGCGGGAGTAGGCCGAGGCTCCGCAGATAATGAGCTTTGGCTGCTCGCGGCGGGCGGCCTCCTTTACTTTCTGCCAGTCGATGAGGCCGGTTTCGGGCTCCACACCATAGAAAGAAGGCGTATAGAGCTTGCCCGAAAAGTTGACCGGCGAACCGTGGGTGAGGTGGCCGCCGTGGCTCAGATCGAAACCCAGAATTTTGTCGCCGGGGTTCAGAATGGCCAGCATCACGGCCGCGTTGGCCTGCGCCCCGGAGTGCGGCTGCACGTTCACCCACTCCACGCCAAACAATTCCTTGGCCCGGTCGATGGCCAGCTGCTCGATCTGGTCCACTATTTCGCAGCCGCCATAGTAGCGCTTGCCCGGCAGGCCCTCAGCGTATTTATTGGTCAGGATGGAGCCCTGCGCCCGCATCACTTGTTCCGAAACGTAGTTTTCGGAGGCAATGAGTTCAATACCGTGGGTCTGGCGTTCCTTCTCCTGGCGAATGAGGTCGAACAGGACCATGTCCTGGGTAAGTGGGGCGGTGCGAATTTCCATAGGTTCAAAGGTACGGTTGAATCGATTATCAGGGAACACCCCGCATGCACAATCGGTTGGCGCGACGCGGGCAAACTATATGCGTGCTTTATATAGCTGCTGAAATGCTGTACGAGCCAGAACCAGTCCCTGTTGAACTTACCTTTTGCGGCGCCTTTTCATCGTATTCTCCGCAGTAAGTCGTTACTTGAAGCATGAATCAGCCCCTGGCCGAAGCACTGACCCATCTGCGCATGGGCAACCAGACGTTTCTAATCAATTTTTATCAGGACCACCGGGACCATTTTGCCCGCTGGGCCCGGCGGCACCACCAGCTGGAGCTGGCGTCGGCGCACGAAGCACTGCGGGCGGTACTGATTGACTTTTACGACCAAGTCATCGATGGCCGCCTCACTAAGCTGCCGCCCGATCTGCGGGCTTACCTTTATGGCATGGGCCGGGAGCAAATCGAAACCGTGAAAACGACCGCCGCGCTGCCCGTAGTGGAGGCCAGCCGCCGCCAGCATCTGCTAGGGGTATTCGGGCAAATGGGCAACGACTGCCAGCAAGTGCTCATGTACTTCTACTTTCGGGGCTATAATTTCGAGAAAGTAGCCGGCAAAATGGGCTTTGCCAATGCCACGGTGGCCCGCCTGCAAAAAGCCAGCTGCCTGCGTAAGCTCATCGAACTGCGCGGCCGTGCAGCCGACGGTGCGTTGCCGGGGGCCGCTGCCGCGCCACCGGCTGTCTGATTCTATGTAGCTTAGGGCCGGCACAGCCGTGCTCGTTTGTATTTATTCGCTGTTCCTGCCCCTATTTGCATGATGTCGCCCGCTGAACTGCGCCCGTATCTGGATGAGCTGGAACGCTTTGCCGATGGTCAGATGACGACCAGTGAGCAGGACGTATTTGAGGAGAGAATGCTGCGCGAACCGGCGCTGCGCGAAGCCTTCGAAGTATTCGAGCAGATTACGGCCGACCTGCGCTGGGTGGCAGGCCACGAAACCCTGCGCCACCGCCTGCTGACCCTCGACCACCGCCTCAACCAGCGCCAGGATGCGCTTCTCCGTATCAAGCGGCGGCAGCGCCGCACCCAAACCCGCTGGGGCGCTATCGTCGCCGTGCTGGCGCTACTTGCCGTCGGGCTCTGGTTTTTTCTGTTGCGACCCGCTGCCCGGCAGTCCGGCAGCGCCTGGCAGAACTACTACGTGGCCGACCCTGGCCTGCCATCCGAAAACACCCTGGACGAACACCGGCCCCTGCTGGCCGAGGCCATGACGCAGTACCGGCTGGGACACTACCCGGCCGCTATGCACGCGCTACGTCGTGTGCCGACTGATAATCTGGGAGCTGATACATTACAGTATTATAACGGCATCTTTCTGCTGAGCGAGGGCGACGGCCAAGCCGCCCGCCCTTACCTGCGCCGCGTGGTGCAGCAGTCTGGCTCGCCGCTGGTGCGCAAGGCCCGCTACCACTTGGCCGTAGCTTACTGGGCGGCCCGGCAGTGGCCCGAAGCCCGGGCTGCTTTTCGCGAAGTAGCCGCCGACTCGCTGAATCCTTACCGGCGGGATGCTCAGAAAGTGCTGCAAGCCAACGTGCTGCGCGGTAGTGACTAACGCTGCTCGCTACTGCCTATTGCCGGTGGGCGATATGATAGGGCGGCTCGATGTTGGGTTGTAGCGTCAGCGAAAACGAATCGAGCTCCAATACGGCTAGGTGGGAAAGCTCTGGGTTGAGGCGGTACACGCAGCCCGTATCGAGACCGATAGCGCCGGCATGCTTTTTCACCTGCTGTAGTACTTCCGCCGTTGGAGTGGGCACGTGGCCGTGTAGCAGCCGCCGACCTTGCATGCGGGAGGCATCGAAGGTAAACTGCTTGATGTTGAGCATTGTGTGCCAGTCGGCGCGCATCTGCTCGGGCGGCAGCCGGAAATTGTAGCCGGCATGCACCAGCGTAAAGCCCGGGATGTCAAGCTGGTAGGGCAGCGCATCGAGCCACTGCAAGTAGAGCGCGGGAATATCGGTCACGCTCTGCACGCCGAAGATTTGCAGCGTCATAGCCCGGTCGGCCTGGGAAGACCAGGCGAGGTGGGCGCGGCCCTGCGCGGCGTCGAACAGCTCCTGGTCGTGGTTGCCGCGCAGGCATTGCACCTGGTAGCCGCGCTGGGGTAGCTGCATCAGGTAGTCGAGCAAGCCCCGGCTGTCAGGACCTTTGTTCACGTAGTCGCCCAGCAGATACAGCTCGTCGCGGGGGCGCAGGCGGAGGACGTTTTCTACCAAGTGCCGGAACGACTGCAGGCACCCGTGCAAATCAGTGGTAGCGTAGCGAGCCATTGGCGGGCAGGGAAGGCGTGAGGGATAGCGGCAGTGTGTACAAAAAAACCTCTGCGGGTGGCGCAGAGGCTTCGTGTGCAGATTAAAGACCCGGCGCCTAGGTGTAGGGCGTGTTGTCGAGGTCGGTCTTATCGGTGTTGCGGTTGGGGTTGTTGACCAGCGTCGGCGGAATCTCGTCCACCCCATCTTCGGTGTACTCTTCGGTCAGCCGCTTGGTTTCGGCGTCGAGGTTTACCGGGGTGCTGGTCGGGTCGCCCTTGGACTGGCCCTGGCCGGCTGGGTCACCGTGATGCTCTTTGGATTGCTGATTGCTCTTGCTGGACATGATACCTAGCGTTAAGGGGTGAAACTAAAAACCGGGCCGGCCGCCAATGCGCTGGTCGGCCCGGCAAAAAAGCTATTGGTCGATGGCGGAATCCTGGGCGTTGGGGTCGGTCAACTCAGCATTGGTTTGGGTGTTGGCACCCACGGCGTCGGGGTTGGGCTGGCGCTGCTCCATTTGGCCCATCCCGACCCGGGAGTTGGGGTTCTGCATCTCATCCCGGCCCCGGCGGTCATCGGCCGATAGCGCATTGTCGGGGCTGGCTACGCGGCGCTGATCCATGTCTTCGTCGGTGGGCATATCTTGGTTGGGGCGCTGGTCGGCTCCTTCCTCGGCGCTCCGGATGTTGTCGGCGGGGTGCGTCACGCGGTCCGCATCCTCATTTACCGATACCGCCGTGCTGCCGTTGCCGCTGTCGGTACCGAAGCCTTCCTTGCCATCCCGGTTGCCGAAACCACCGCGGGCGGCTTCGTTCTTGGGCGGGTTAGCGCCGGGAATAATGTGGCCGGCGGCCAGCTCCTCGTTGGTCGTGTCGTCGTTTATTACCCGCACGGGGCGGTTGTTGGGGTCAATAGCCATGATTGGGGGCGGTTGGTGAGAGTGGGTAAGAGGTGTACTAGGTTTTTTTGCATAGGGTTTTGCTTTGTGCTTGCGCCAATCGGCGTAAACTGCGGCCGCTATGACGAATCCCGCTTTTATCCCTCCTATTCGCACCCTTGATGCCCTGGGAGCGGCTCTCAAGGCGGGCCAGGCGTTCAAATACCTCTACTTCTGGGGCCATACTGGCAGTGCCGGTTCTGTTGGCAAAGAATGCTTCAGCCAGTGGTATCCGGCGGCCTTCTCGGTTGATGGTCATCCGTACGCCACGGCTGAACACTATATGATGGCCGAGAAAGCCCGTCTTTTCGGTGATGAAGCCACCCGGGCCGCCATCATTGCGGCCCCGCACCCAGACGTAGCGAAGCGCCTGGGTCGTCAGATTCAGCGCTTCGATGAAACTACCTGGCTGGCCGCCCGTTTTGCCATTGTGGTGCGCGGCAACGTGGCCAAGTTTTCGCAGCACCCGGCCCTGCGGGAGTTTTTGCTCACTACCGGTAGCCGCGTATTGGTCGAGGCTAGCCCCGTCGATGCTATTTGGGGAATTGGCTTAGCCCAGGACCACTCCGATGCGGCCAATCCTGACACGTGGCGCGGCCTCAACTTGCTCGGCTTTGCCCTGATGGAAGTGCGCGCCCAGCTACATACCTAAACCATTCCTAAAGCCATGTGGACCGAACACGACAACAGCCTGACCCGCAGCTTTCAGTTCGCGGATTTCAAAGCGGCCTTTGCCTTCATGACCGAAGTAGCCGCCGAAGCCGAGCGGCTCGATCATCATCCGTGGTGGGCCAACGAGTACAACCGGGTCGAGTTTCGCCTGAGCACCCACGACGCGGGCAACACCGTCACGAAGCGCGACCATCGGTTGGCAGCGGCCATTGATGTGGTGGCTGGGCGGCACGGCGTCGGGTAAGCGGGCAGCACCCCACGGCACGCGGGCGGAAGTCTTAGCGGCGCTTTCAGGTAAGACTGCCGCCAGTAGTGGGCACTCGTGCTACCTTTGCCTGTATGTCTGACTCGCCTGAAACGCCTACCGTTCTGTACCTCGTGCCTACGCCCATCGGCAACCTGGAGGATATTACCCTGCGGGCCATTCGGATATTGGGCGAGGTGGATGTGGTGCTGGCCGAAGACACCCGCACCAGCGGCCGGCTGATGCAGCATCTGGGTTTGAAAAAGCCGATGCTCAGCTACCACCTCCACAACGAGCACCAGACTGTGCAACGCGTGCTGGATCGGCTGGAGAAAGGCGAGAGAATGGCCCTGGTATCGGATGCCGGCACGCCGGGTATCTCAGACCCCGGCTTTCTGCTGGTGCGCGAGTGCCTGGCCAAAGGCCTGAAAGTGGAGTGCCTGCCCGGCGCTACGGCCTTCGTGCCGGCGTTGCTCAAGTCGGGCTTCGGGGCCGAGCGGTTTACGTTCGAAGGCTTTTTGCCGGTGAAAAAGGGTCGCCAGACCCGCATTCGGGAGCTGCAGCCCGAAACCCGCACCATGATTTTTTACGAGTCGCCCCACCGCATCGTCAAGACGCTGGAGCAGCTAAGCGAGGCGTTTGGGCCCGAGCGGCTGGCTTCGGTAAGCCGGGAGCTGACCAAGTTATTTGAAGAAACCGTGAACGGGACGCTGGCCGAGCTGGCCGCCGAGTTTGCGGGTCGTACCTCTATTAAAGGCGAAATCGTTGTTGTCGTTCAAGGAAATCGGGAATAGTACGTGGGGGCCGGCGGGGCTGGCTTTGCTCACGGCGGCAGTGTTGTGGGTGGGCTGGCCGGTGCACGCGGCCCCACTGGCCTTGCTGCTGCTGGTGGCCTGGGTGCCCTACCTGCGGCTGGAGCAGGTGCTGGTGCGGCAGCGCAGCAGCGGCTGGAAGGTGTTTCGCTACACTTACCTCACGCTGGTGCTCTGGAATTTGTTCGTAACCTATTGGGTGAGCTACAG
The DNA here is from genome assembly GCF_004745955.1 of Hymenobacter elongatus. Lineage (GTDB taxonomy): Bacteria > Bacteroidota > Bacteroidia > Cytophagales > Hymenobacteraceae > Hymenobacter > Hymenobacter elongatus. The sequence goes on from NZ_SRLD01000026.1 coordinate 16,940, forward strand.
TACGCTGGGCGGCGGCGTCACGGCCGTGGTGCTCAACTCACTGCTGATGTGCCTGCCCACCATGGCCTTCTACCACACCAAGCGGCTGGCCGGGCCGCGGCTGGGCTACGTTTCGCTGCCCATCTATTGGCTGGCCTTCGAGCAGCTGCATCTACACTGGGATTTCACCTGGCCCTGGCTCACGCTCGGCAACGGCTTTGCGCAGGCCAACCAGCTGATTCAGTGGTATGAGTACACGGGCTTTCTGGGCGGCTCGCTCTGGATGTGGGTGGTGAATATCCTCGTGTTCGGGGCGCTGTTTGGGCTGGGTACAACGCCGGAAAACGCCGCGCCGGTTGCGCCGCTCCGCCGCTGGCTGGCTCCGGTGCTGGCTACGCTGCTGCCCATCGGCCTGTCGTTTCTCATTGGCGCTACCTACCAGGAAAAGGGCAAATCGGCGGAGGTGCTGGTGATTCAGCCCAACGTCGACCCCTTCCAGGAGAAGTTTGAAGGCACGGTCAACTTCATTTCCTACGACGAGCAGCTCAGCCGCCTGATTCGGCTCACCGAGCAGCAAATGACAGCTCAGACGCGCCTGGTGCTCTGGCCCGAAACGGCGCTGGATGAGCCGTACTGGGAAAGCAACTTCGAAACCTACCCCAAGGTGCAGCGCGTGCGCCAGTTTCTGGCCGGCCACCCCGGCCTGGAGCTGGTAACCGGCGTGACGAGCGTGCTGGCTTACCCCAACAAGGAAACGGCCAGCACCACGGCCCGCTTCCGCGACGACCTAGGCTACTACGACTTCTTCAACACGGCCGTGCACTTTCCCAGCGCCACCGGCAAGGCGGAGTTTTACCATAAGTCGCGGCTGGTGCCGGGCGTGGAGGGCGTGCCCAACTGGGTGAAAGCCGCCACTATCGACTTGGGCGGCAATGCTGGCGGCTTGGGCAGCCAGGCCGAGCGCACCGTGTACCGCATGGCCGCCGCCGACTCGACCCTGCGGGTGGCCCCTGTTATCTGCTACGAGTCCATCTACGGCGACTTCGTGAACGAATACATCCGCAACGGAGCTACGCTCATCGGCATTATCACCAACGACGGCTGGTGGAGCGACTCGCCTGGTCATCAGCAGCACCTGCAATACGCGACGCTGCGGGCCATCGAAACCCGCCGCGACATTGCCCGCTCAGCCAACACTGGTATTTCGGCCTTCATTAATCAGAAAGGCGAAATTATGACCCAAACCGGCTGGTGGATTCAAACCGGCCGCCGCTACTCCGTGCGCCTGAATGAGGAGCTGACGTTTTATGTGCGCCACGGCGAACTGCTCGGTCCCGCCATGCAGGTGCTAGCCGTGCTGCTGCTCCTCGGCACGATGATTAGGAGTGTGAACCGGCGCTTTGCAGCCAAGCCCGACGAGGCGCCGCAAGCTGCCGTAGCGCGAATGTCGTAGGTCGCATAGTCCGCGTCGCCGGGGCGTTCTGGTAGGCGTTGGGAGAGTCGTGGCGGTGGGCGAGCGGTACCGTTTGCGCTACGGGCGCGCTGAATTTCGATCAAGCATAGTTGTAATGGAAACCCTGTCGCCGTGGCTGCTGCCGCTGATATTCTACACCATCATGTTCTGGCTCTACCGGTTTGCGGCGGGCCAGAATGTATGGGGCAAGCCGCGCCCGAACGTAGACGACGCCTGGCGCGCCACCCAGGGCCGCACCATCCGTCGGGTCATCATCATTATTTCCTTCGTATATCTGGTGCTGCTGCTCCTGCCGCTGCGCTCCTAATGCCAACCTGAACCCCGGCCCGGTTCGGGGAGTATGCTACCATCATGACTGATTTCACCCAACTCAGCTTCGGCCTGGCCGAGGTGTGCCGCCGCGCCGGCCAGTTTATTCGCCAGGAAGCCGCCTCCTTCGACCGGGGCCGCGTAGAAATGAAAGGCGTCCACGACCTGGTATCGTACGTGGATCAGGAGGCGGAGCGTCTGCTGGTGGAGGGACTGCGCGAGCTGCTGCCCACCTCGGGCTTTATTACGGAAGAAGGCACCACCGGCGGCAGCAGCCAGGCCACCAGCGCCGGCACCGACTACACCTGGATTATTGACCCGCTCGATGGCACCACCAACTTCGTGCACGGTCTGCCTTGCTATTGCGTCAGCGTGGCGCTGCTCCACCACGGCGAGCTGGTGGCGGGGGTGGTGTATGAGGTCACGCGCGACGAAACCTTCCGGGCCGTGCGGGGCGGCGGGGCTTTCTGCAACGAGCAGCCGATCCGGGTTTCCGACGCGCCCAAGCTCACCAACGCCCTCATTGCCACCGGCTTTCCTTACACGCATTTTGCGCAGCTCGATGATTATCTGCGCATCCTGGGGTCGTTCATGCAGCGCACCCACGGCGTGCGCCGCGTAGGCTCGGCCGCCGCCGACCTGGCTTGGGTGGCTGCCGGCCGCTTCGAAGGCTTCTTCGAATTCAACCTGAACTCCTACGATGTGGCGGCCGGTATTCTGCTGGTGCGCGAGGCGGGAGGGCGCGTCACCGAGTTTTTGCAGGATGGCGACCCGCTTTTCGGCCGGCAGGTAGTGGCCAGCAACAGCCACGTGCACGAAGAAATGCAACAGACCATTCGGGAGTTCTGGCAAGAGGAGCGTGGAGCCGCCTCGCAGGCCTAGTAGCCCTGGGAGCTGCTAGCAACAAGAGGCTGCGCTACCGGCCTGGGCGTTGCGGCAAACTTTTCTCGTTTCGTTGTAGTTTTGTGGTCGTTATGCTCTTCCAATACCTCATCATCGCCTTGCTATTTGTGGCGGCTACGTTCTACGTTGGCCGCATTTTCTGGCGGGCCTTCTTCGTCAAGACGGCTACTGGCTGCGCCAAAGGGTGCGGCGGAGCCTGCGGGACTATCGATGTGGACCGGTTGCAGCGCACCATCGAAACGGCGGCGGCCCGCGCGGGTGGTAAATAGCGCGCGCCAACTGCCCCTCGCAACTTGTGACAACCTGCCCCCGTGCCCGCTGCGTATAGCGGGCATGGGGGCTTTGGCATTTGCTCCTTTCCTATCCACGCTCTACATTGCCCCGCCAACCCGAACCCTACTACCATGCAAGACAAAGAAGAAGAACGCTCCCTGATTAACGTAGAGAAGAAGCTCAGCAAAGACGGCTTCACCCAGGATTTCAACGTGAGCGACGGGCGGCTGCAAACCATCGGTCACGACTCGAATAAAAGCTACGGCCCCGAGGAAGTGACCATCGTGGACTTCTACCGCTTCGAGGGCGAAAGTGACCCCGACGATATGTCGATTCTCTACGCCATTGAGTGCGCCGACGGCGTGCGAGGCACCATCTCCAATTCGTTTGGCACCTACGCCGACGCTACTACCGACGACTTCCTGCGCAAAGTGGACGACTTGGGCAAAAACCTGAAGAAGGCCCACAAGTAAGGAGGAAGTAAGAACTAAAAAATGGCCGTCCAACGATTCCACTAGGGATGTTGGACGGCCATTTTTTGATTCTATAAGTGAACTTACCCCCACACCTTGGTGCCTTCGGTGCAGTTGCGGCACATCTCTATCTGGTCGCGGCCTTTGAGCAGGGAAGCGCGAAACTGCCGGTATTTGGGCCCGTGCCAGAGCTGGCGGAAGGTCTCCGTTTTGAGGTCTCCCTGGCGGTATTCGGCGTCTTTGTCGAAGCAGCAGGGCACCACCAGGCCGTCCCAGGTGATGACGCAGCTGTGCCACATCTTCCAGCAGTGGTTCAGCATCTTGTTCTTGATGCTCCAGGTGCCGTCCACGTTGTTCTCGTAGCGCGAGTAGTAGTCGATAGTCGGGATGAGCGGGGAACCCTGCTGGTAGTCGTAGATCTGGGCGGTTTTAAACCATACATCATCCACGCCCAGCTCGTTGGCTAAGGCCTTGGCTTCCTCAATCTGGTGCTCATTGGGCCGCACCACCAAAAACTGGAAAATGATGCGCGGCGTGCTCGATTTCAGCTCTTTGCGCCACTTCACCACGTTTTTAGTGCCTTCCAGCACTTTATCCAGCTTGCCACCCACGCGGTACTGCTGGTACACTTCCTGCGTGGTGCCGTCCAGGGAAATAATCAGCCGGTCGAGGCCCGACTCTACGGTGCGGCGGGCGTTTTGGTCGTTGAGGTAGTGGGCGTTGGTGCTGGTAGCGGTATAAATGCCTTTGTCGACGGCATACTTCACCAAATCCAGAAAATTCGGGTGCAGATACGGTTCGCCCTGGAAATAGAAAATCAGGTACCACAGGCGCTTATGCACTTCGTCGATGGTGCGTTTGAACAGCTCGTCGGGCAGCATGCCGGTGGGGCGCGTGAAGCTGCGCAGGCCACTGGGGCATTCCGGGCAGCGCAGGTTGCAGCTGGTGGTGGGCTCGAAGCTCAAGGCCAACGGCAGGCCCCAGTGCCGGGCCTTGCCCGTGAGCTTGCTCAGGGCGTAGCCGCCCACCACCTGCGCCGTGTTCAGGGCGCGGCGCGGCGTGAGCTTGCTCAGGAAATTCAGACCGTCGGTAAGAGTAGAAGCCATTGGGCGTAAAGGTCGGGAACTGGGGCTGAAGTGCGGCACCTAACCCCAGCGCCAGAGAAAGAGTTTGATTCAGCACTGCTAATACCAGTTTCAGAAGCAGTTTAATTTCACAAAAAACGCCTCCCAAATAATCTGGGAGGCGTTTCAAAGGTAGAAGTCACAGGCTGTGAGCTACTTGCCCACCGAGGCGGGCAGCGTGCTGCTGTACGTAGATGCTTTGCCGAATGACTGCTTGATTTCGTCGACTGCGGCGCGACTGCTCAGCCGCTTGGGCTTGGTATTGAGGAAGGTACCGTCTTCGGCCAGCAGAAAATACGCCGGTACATCCTGAATGGCGTAGGCCCGGGCAATGGCCGAGCGCATACCGCCCGTGGCCCGCACATGCACGCCCGGCAGCTTTTTGCCGACGACCAGCTGCTTCCAGGCCGGCTCATTTTCGTCGAGGGCCACGTTAAGGAACACGATATTTTTCCCGTCGAACTTCTTGGCCAGGTCGGCCGCGTAGGGCAAGTCGCGCAGGCACAGGCCGCTGGTAGTGCGCCAGAAGTTGATATACACCAGCTTGCCCGCAAACTGCCGCAGCGTTACACTGTCGCCGGTAGCCGAAATCAGCTTGAAGCTGGGAGCCGGAGCTCCGATGGCAAATGCTTTGTGGGTTTCGAAATCGTGTTGCAGCAGCGGATAGAACCGGTTGTTGGTGTCGACGCTGCGGTAGTTTTCCAGCATGGTGGCCGACTGCCGCACATGCCCGAAGCGGAACGACTCCTGTAGCACCCGCCCCATAATAATAGGGCGAACCGGATCGGCCAGCTGGGTTTTGGCCATATCGTAGCACACCTGGTAAAAGTCGGGGTCGGAGCGCTGATGGCCCGTGGAGGTAGCCAAGTGATGGACGTAGTTGATCAAAAACTCCTGGTACATCTCGCTCTTCAAAGCTGCCGAGTTGCTGATTAAGGCTTTGTCATTCAGGAACTCATAGAAAGTCGGCGTCATTTTCAGTCGGCTCTCGGTGGCCACCACCTGCTCGCGCAAGTCGGGGTAGGTGAGCCGGTCGTTGGCGTAGCTGTAGTCAATTTCGGCTTTGGCGAACTCGCGGAAGGCTGGGGTCAGCTCGTTGTCCTGGCCGTAGTTCTCAAGAAACTTGCGCTCCTCTTTGCGGCGGTAATCGAGGAAGGAGAGAAAAGGCGCTTCGTATAAGTTGATATTGTCGGGGAGGACCTGGAACCCGTCGTTTTCGATAAACCGCTCATCCAGCTCCGATAAGTACGTATTGGCCTCGGCTCCTTTGCCCTTGTAACGCACCGTCGACGAGAGGTCGGTGCCCTTGAAACGGATTTCCAGCGCGTTGCCGGGCTCCAGAAACAGGTCGGCTACATCGTCGCCGTACACTAGGTCGGCGCGGGTAGGACCATTGACGGTTACGGCGAGGCGAAATTCTCCGCGGTTGTCTACCCGCGCGTAGGTAATCTGCTCCTTGGGGTCCAGCGGGTTTTCCCGAACCGATACGGCCACTGTATCGGCCGTTTTACTGCTGATTTTGCCGGTAAGCACCACGGTGCCTTGAGCTTTGCCTGCTAGAGGCAGGGCCAGCAGTGCGCCCAACAGCAGGCGGGGTATGTATGAGCGGAGAGAATATGCCATTGGTAGGGTAGAATCAAGCGCTAATCAATCAACAAATTCGCTTCTCCCCCGCTACGCTCCCAAAGCCGCGTAGACCAGGTGTTTCGCGGGAAAAGCCAATTCTTGTATCGAAGATACGGCATTCGGGTCAAGAAAGTCCAATCCAGATTTTGGCTTTTTTCGTAGCCCCCGCTCTGAATCGGGTTTTTGACGGTTTTACCCGAACAATCCACTCAAAACTTCATCTAGCCGCCCCACCGGCTGGGCCCGAATGCCGTAGCGGGCCAGGTCGAGTCCGCGGGCGTTGAACTGGGAGATGTACATTTCCTTGAAGCCCAGCTTTTCGGCCTCCGACAGTCGTTGGTCGAGCCGGCTCACGGCTCGTATTTCACCGCTCAGGCCCACTTCGGCGGCCAGGCATACGTTGCCCGGAATCGGCAGGTCGTTCAGCGACGACACCACGGCGGCACACACGGCCACATCCAGGGCCGGGTCGTCGAGGCGCAGGCCGCCCGCAATGTTGAGGAACACGTCGTGCTGCCCCAGGCGCAGGCCGCTGCGTTTTTCGAGCACCGCCAGCAGCATGTTCAGGCGCTTGGCGTCGAAGCCGGTGGCTGAGCGCTGGGGCGTGCCGTAGGTGGCGGGCGTCACCAGGGCCTGCACTTCCACCAGCAGGGGGCGGTTACCTTCCAGCGTGGCCCCGATGGCCATGCCGCTCAGGCTCTCGGTGCGCTGGCTGAGCAGGATTTCGGAAGGGTTGCTCACCTGCCGCAGCCCCGTGCCCTGCATCTCGTAAATGCCCAGCTCGGAAGTGCTGCCGAAGCGGTTCTTGGTGGTGCGCAGGATGCGGTAGCTCAGGTGCCGGTCGCCCTCGAACTGCAATACCGTATCCACCATGTGCTCCAGAATCTTGGGGCCGGCAATGGAGCCGTCTTTGGTGATGTGGCCGATGAGCAGCACCGGCACCCCGGTTTCCTTGGCATACTTGAGCAGCTCGGCCGTGCATTCGCGCACCTGGCTCACCGAGCCCGCCCCCGACTCGACCAAGCCGGAGTGCAGCGTCTGAATGGAATCGACGATAACCACATTCGGCTGCAGCTGGTCGATCTGCTTGAAGATGTTCTGGGTGTTGGTTTCGGTCAGGATGTAGCACTGCGGGTGCTGCGGGCCCAGCCGCTCGGCCCGCATCTTGATCTGCTGCTCACTTTCCTCCCCCGAAATATAGAGCACCTTCATTTGGCGTAAGCTCATGGCAATCTGGAGCATAAGCGTGCTTTTGCCGATGCCCGGCTCGCCGCCGATGAGCACCAGCGAGCCGGGCACGAGGCCGCCGCCCAGCACACGGTTCAGCTCGCCGTCGTTGGTGTCGAAGCGCGACTCTTCCTCGTAGTGAATCTCCCCGATGACGCGCGGCTTGCTAACGGTTTTGGTGCCGGGGCCCGATGTAGGCGCTTTCCAAGAGCCAGCGGCCTGGGTGTCTTCCTTCTGAATAACTTCCTCCACGTAGGTGTTCCACTCGCTGCAGCTGGGGCAGCGGCCAATCCATTTGGCCGATTGGGCCCCGCAGTTCTGGCAGAAAAAGAGAGTCTTGAGTTTGGCCATGAAAGGAAGAAAAGAGGAAACTAAAGAATGCGCGGCGCGGCTAAAAAGTTTGGCAAGAAACGAGTTTTTTCGGGGTGTAAGCGGTACTACCACAGACTCGGCCGGCCACGCGCGAGCTGCTTGGCCCGAGCCGCTGAAAGAAATAAAGTTTCGTCACTATTCATCCGTCTTATCTGGTATGTACACCCGGCTCACACGTGGCCGGCTCCTACGGTTTGCGCTATATTTCCTGCCCCTAACACACTCCCGCCCATGTCCACAACCCTTGCTGCCGCCGACTTGCTGGTTATCCCGACCTTCCAGGGCCTGCCGCCCCAGACGCTGGAGTGGCTGGTGGCCCACGGTGAGCGCCGCGACTATGCTCCCGACGAAGTGGTGGCGCGGCCCGGCGACGAGGCCGAGTACATGATGGCTATTCTGACGGGCGGGCTGCAGTTTTATGCCGTCCGTAATGGCCAGCGGGAGCCCGTCTTCCGGCTCGAACCCGGCCAGATCAGTGGCGTGCTGCCTTACTCCCGGCTGCGCACCATTGGGGGCTTCGGCGTGGCCGTCGGCGACACGATACTATATGTGCTGCACCGCAACCTGTTTCCGCAGCTTGAGCAGGCCAGCCCCGAGCTGGTGCAGCGCCTCGTGTCGCTGATGAGCGACCGGGCGCGGGAAGAGGCCCGGGGGCAGGAGCGCGACGAGAAGCTGCGGGCGCTGGGCAAGCTCTCGGCGGGCTTGGCCCACGAGCTGAACAACCCCGCCGCCGCTATTTCCCGGGCCGTAGAAGCCTTGCAGGAGCGGGCCGCCGCCAAGCCCGCGCTGCTGCTGGAGCTGGTGCGGCACTGCCCCGAACCCGGCGCGCTTCAGGCCCTAACCCAACTGGCTGTACCTGGCCACTCCCCAACGCAAGGCCTGTCGGCGCTGGCCTGTGCCGACCGGGAAGACGAAATTGCCAGCTGGCTCGAAGACCAGGGCGTGCCCGACGGCTACCGCCTGGCGGCCGGACTAATGGAAGCCGGCCTGACGCTGGCCACGCTGGAACCCGTAGCGGCGGCCCTGCCCAACGCCGCGCTGCCGGCCGCCTTTGCCTGGCTGGAAGGCCAGCTCATGATGCTCCACTTAATCGGGGATGTGCAGGAAGCCGGGGGGCGCATCAGTACGCTGGTGCAAAACGTAAAAACCTACTCCCACATGGACCGGGGCGGCGACTATGCCCTGCTCGACGTGCAGGCCGGACTGGAAAGCACCCTGAACATGCTGGGCTTTCCGCTACGGGCCAAAAACATCCGCCTCGTGCGCGACTTTGCTCCCGTGCTGCCAGCTATTCGCGGCCTGGTCAGCAGCCTCAACCAAGTGTGGACCAACCTGCTTGATAACGCCATCGACGCCTTGCCGCCGGGCGGCGAAATAGTGCTGCGCACCACGCTCGACGACGACTTCGTGCGGGTCTTCATTATCGATAATGGTCCGGGCATCACGCCCGAGGTGCTGCCCCGCATCTTCGAGCCGTTTTACACCACCAAGCAGGCCGGCGACGGCACCGGCCTGGGCCTCGACATTGCCCAGCGTGTTGTGCGTAACCACGGCGGCCGGCTGGAAGTACAGTCCCGGCCCGGCCGCACCGAGTTCTGCGCCTGGCTGCCGGTGGGTGAGGGCCTGAAGCTGTGAAGTCGTGAGCTTGCCGGTATGGCATTCAGCGTAAGCTAGTCCTTACTCGAGTAGGCCGGACGGATACCGATACTAGTGCCTCATCCTTAGAAGCTGTTTGAGTTAGTGAAAAAACTCCGGACCGGTCATGCTGAGCGCAGTCGAAGCATCTCTACCGCTTCGTTGAACGACTCCTACGAAGCGGTAGAGATGCTTCGACTGCGCTCAGCATGACCTTTTTTAATAACTCAAACAGCTTCTTAGTGCTTTCCCGCATGGCTACCGAAAAGAAACCCGTTTTACTCGCCGTTGATGATGACTTGCAGGTGCTGGGAGCCATCGACCGGGACTTGCGTAGCGAGTTCCGGCGCGACTACCGCGTGCTGCGCGCCAGCTCCGGGGCCGAAGCCCTGGCCACCCTGCGGGAGATGAAAGCCCGCAATGAGCCGCTGGCGCTGATTTTGGCCGACCAGCGCATGCCCGAAATGGAAGGAGTGGAATTTCTGGAGCAGGCCCGGGGTATTTTTCCGGATGCCAAGCGCGTGCTGCTCACGGCCTACGCCGATACCGAAGCCGCCATCCGGGCCATCAACAACGCCCGCCTCGACCACTACCTGATGAAGCCCTGGGACCCGCCGCAGGAGCTGCTGTTCCCCACCCTTCACGACTTGCTCAGTGCTTGGCAGGCCCAATACAAACCCCGGTTTCAGGGCCTGCGCCTGATCGGGTTTCAATGGTCGCCCCTGTCGCACGAGCTCAAGGACTTTCTGGCCGGCTACATGGCCGCCTACCAGTGGCTCGACTTCGAAACCAACCCCGAAGCCCAGATTCTGTTGAGCAGCACTGGTTTCAGTGCCGCCGATTTGCCGGTAGTAGTGCTGGAGGACGGCACGGCGCTGTCGCGGCCGGCGCGGGCGGTGGTGGCCGGGCATCTGGGGCTGGCCTCCGAAGCGTCGCAGGAGCTATACGACGTCGTTGTTATCGGGGCGGGGCCGTCGGGGTTGGCCTCGGCGGTGTATGGCGCTTCGGAAGGCCTGAAAACCCTGATTATCGAGCGCCAGGCGCCGGGTGGGCAGGCGGGCACCAGCTCCCGCATCGAGAACTACCTGGGATTCCCGACGGGCCTGAGCGGGGCCGAGCTGGCGCACCGGGCCTGGGCGCAGGCCATCCGGCTGGGGGCCGAACTGCTGGCTCCGCAGGAAGTGACTAAACTGTGCGTGCAGGACGGGTACAAGGTGCTGACGCTGGCCAACGGCAGCGAGGTGCGCACCCGCGCCGTGGTCCTCACCATGGGCGTTAGCTACCGCACGCTGGAAGTGCCGGGCATCGACCACCTTACCGGCGCGGGCGTGTATTACGGCGCGGCCCGCACCGAAGCCCGCTCCTGTGACCAGCAGGACGTATATATCGTGGGCGGCGGCAATTCGGCCGGGCAGGCTGCTATGTACCTGGCCACCTACGCCCGCAAGGTGTTCATCCTGATTCGGGGCGAGTCGTTGGCGGCTTCTATGTCGGCTTACCTGATTGAGCAGATCAGCCAGACGCCCGCCATCGAGATTTTGCCCTTCACCCAGGTGCGCGAAGTGCGCGGCCAGGACCATCTGGAGGAAGTCGTGATTCAGAACCGCGACCAGCTAGAAGTGCGACCGGCGCGGGCGCTGTTCGTGTTTATTGGGGCCAAACCCAGCACCGAGTGGATTTGCCAGACCGTGCTCTGCGACGGCAAAGGCTTCGTGCTGACTGGCCGTGACTTAGTAACTGATTCGCGCTTTGCCGCCAGCTGGAAGCACAGCCGGGAGCCTTACCTGCTCGAAACCTGCGTGCCCGGCATCTTCGCCGCCGGCGACAGTCGGGCGGGGGCCATGGCGCGGGTCGCCTCGGCCGTGGGCGAAGGCTCGATGGCCATTAAGTTCGTACACCAGTATCTGGACGAGTAATCGGAGGTTGCTAGCGTGTTGCTTTTTATGAGTTGCCGATAAAAAATCAGAAAAAGCTCAGAATTGACTCAACGTTCAAAAACCGTATTCAGCGTTGCCAGAGCCATGTTGGCCGGGCAACGGCGTAGGTAGCACGCCCAGGAAGTGGTATAGTTCAGCTTCCGGGCAGAAACACACTGCAGCCACAGGCAGTATACAGCGACGAATCTTTCCGCCGTTGGAGAGGTATTGTGCCGTTATAGTGCCGAGGTTATGTCACGAGGATTCCGCTTCCGAACCCCTTCTTCCCTGTTGCTGCTCACAGCCGCTCTTGCGCTCGGCAGCTGCGATAAGCTGGAATTTAGTCCCAACGACTACCGCGCCCCCGCCGAGGAGCGGGCGCTGACCGAGAAAAACCTGGGCCGCTTGCAGCAAATGCCGCTGCCCGTCGGCCAGGATACGCTGCGCTTCATCTTCACCGGCGACTCGCAACGCTTCTACGACGAGGTGGACGACTTGGTCGCCAGCGCCAATCAGCAGCCCGGTATCTCCTTTTTCGTCGTGGCCGGCGACATTTCCGACTTTGGCTTTGCCAAGGAGATGCGCTGGATCAACGAGAAGCTGCGCCAGTTGAAAGTGCCCTACGTAACCGTTATCGGCAACCACGACTCGGTGGGCAATGGCCGGGAAGCGTATAAAGAGATTTTCGGGCCGCTGAACTACTCCTTTATTTACGGCGACACCAAGTTCATCATGGTCGACACCAACGGCCGCGAGTACAACTTCGATGGTCAGGTTCCGAATATGCCGTGGCTGAACCGGGAGCTAAGCAACCTGGGAGGAGCCCGCCGCCAGGTCGTGATTTCGCACGTTCCGCCCCAGGATGCGGATTTTGACCCGGCTCTCCAGGCTCCCTACGCGCAAGCGCTACGTGAGACAAAGAGCCTGGTGTTTCAGATGAACGGGCACCGCCACAGCTCCAGCATCACGCAGCCCTACAAGGATGGCGTGTGGTATGTGAATGCGGATGCTTTTTCGGAGCGGCAGTATATGGTCGTTTCGGTGTGGGGTGACAAGCAGTTTCGGGTCAAACAGATCAAATTCTAATGAAGCGGCGCTTTTTTACCTTCTGTGCGCTGGCCGCCACAGCCCTGAGTGTGCCAGCAGCAGCGCTGGCTTCCGAGCCTACGCTCCCGGCTTCCCCAGCCGCCGCCGAGCCTAAGTCCTGGTATCGGCCGCGCCACTTGGTGCTGCAAACTGGCGGGGGCTTGGGAATGGTGGCGGTTGGAGCCGGCTACACCTATCTGAACGATAAGGTCGAAACCGATATTCTGCTGGGCTACGTGCCCAAGAAGTTTGCCGGCTCTACGCTCACGCTGGCTTCGGCCAAGCTCTTGTATTCGCCCTTCACTGTGCGCCTCTCCGACCAGTGGCAGGTGAAGCCCGTGTCGGTGGGCGCTTACCTGAGCTATACCCACGGCACGCTCAACGATGAGGAGCGCGGCCAGTACACCAAAGATTACTACTGGTTTTCGTCGGATACCCGCTACGGCCCGCTGGCTGGCGGACGCGTCACCTATGTGCGGCCTACCAAAGGCAACGGCCGCCCCCGCACCGTGTCGCTTTACTACGACTTAAGCTCCAACGACCTCTACCTGCACAGCTACCTGACCAATACCAAAGGCTTAAGCATCAGCCAGATTTTGGTGCTGGGCTTGGGCGTAAAGGTAGATTTTTAAGGGGCCGGTCAGCGGCAATCGTACGCAAAGCAACGTCCTGCTGGGCGGTGTGAACAACAGTGCTTTGGGGTATTTCCCCCTTTCTAGCCCGTCATGTCGAGCAGAGCGAGACATCTCGCGTGCCATAGTAATCGGATCTACTACCGCAGGCAAGACATCTCGCGTTGCTCGACATGACGGTCTTTTTACTTGTTGTCCACACCGCGTAGCAGGACGTTTCCTTTTCTGAGCGGTAACTTTTGGCCCCACCTAGTGGCGCAAGTGGTCTAGCTACCCACGTTGGCAGTAGCCGCCAGAAAGGCGGCGCGGGCTTCGCTGAGCAGGCGCAGAATGGCTTGCCGCTGCCGCAGCAAATCTTCCATCATGGGGCGCTTGGTGCGGAAAAGTCGCAGGGCACGCAGGCGTTGCAGGCGGCCACTCAGGTTGTTCCAGTAGCTCAGGGCATAAAAGCCGGTCGGAGCCAGGCTCAGGCCGTAGAGCGTCGTCCAGCGCCAGTCTTGGGTGAAATGGTGGACCAGTCCAATCTGCAGGGCGTAGCCTACGGTGAAGGTTATCATGCCCATAATCAGCATGATGGGGGCCACGAACTCCACGTCTTTCGTAGCACGCTTGGCCACCAGCGAAGGCAGAATGTAGGGAATGTAGTTGTTGATAACCCCGTACAGATATAGCGGCAGGCCCAGCACGAGCTTTACGCCCGAGGTAGCCGCCCGCGTCCAACGCATCCCGCTGCCCTTGCTCGATTCCAGGGCTTCATCGGTGAGGCGCAGCCGGTCGAGGTCGAGGAGGTAGGAGCCGAGCCGGTCGCGCAGGGCCAGCAGCCGGGCCGAGTCGTGCTTTTCGAAGTAGCTGATGGCTTCCGTTAGCGTGCGGCTCAGCTGGAAGTTATCGTAGAGCGTTTCCTCATCATCGGGCACGAGGTGCTCGCCAAATGTGCGCTCCACCTGCAACACCAGCTCATCCTCGGCCGCGTCGCGGGTAATAACCAGCCGCTGCTCCAACCGCCGCCTGATTTCCTCGGTCAGCGTGTCGGCCGCCGCCGTGGGGTCCAGGCGGTAGGCATCGGCATACTCGGCTACTACGATGGGCTGGCCCACGTTCACGAACACATCGGAGCGGAAGCGCGACGGATCGAAGTAGTTGATGCCCAGCGGTAAGATGCGCAAGCCCAGCTGAAAGTCGTGGCGCGCTTCGGCCCCGAGGGCAATGCGGGCCGCCCCGGTTTTGAGGGGCCGCAGGCGCCGCTCGCTCACGCTGGTGCCTTCGGGAAAAATCATGATGGTGCCACGCCGGTCGAGGTAGTCGTAGCAGCGGCCGAAAGTGGCTTCGTTGCGCTCGGCCAGCTCGGCGGGCGTCGTGGGCTCGGCCCCGGTGTCCAGGTCCTGGCGCCGGTAAATCGGGATGGAGTTGCCGGAGGTGAAAATGGCCCGCGAAATCGGGTTTTTGAAAAACGTGCTCTTGGCCAGAAAAGCAATAGGCTCGTGGCGGTGAATGGCCGCCACCAACGGGTCCATGAGCGTATTGGGATGGTTCGACACCATCACCAGCGGCCCGGAGAGCTCCAGCCGCTCGCGGTGGCGTACTTCCATCCGACGAAAAAATACGCGCAGCGCCACCTGCACCACGGGCTTTATGACAGTGTAAAAGAGCATAGGCCCTAAATACGGCCAAACGCCACAGACGGGCAAGTCGCCCCGCGCATTCGCCCGGAATTCGGCGAGGCAGCAGTTCATCGTGGCGCAGCAAAAGTCTGTTGATGCAAGACGAAAGAGCCCCAAACCACCTAAGGTCCAGGGCTCTTTCTGGCTAAGTCGATTCTGATACTACCGGTTCATGACTGAGTTCTGGTGGTTGATGGACTCGAGGTGGACCGCCGCGAAATATTGCTCCACAAACTCCGGCGTGAGACCAACAGAGTTGCCCTGCCGCTGGGCGCGCTCCAGCACTTCGTTCCACCGCGCGGTTTGCAGAATGGTGATGTCGTTTTCCTTTTTGTACTCACCAATTTTCTCCGCCACCGCCATGCGTCGCCCCAGCAACTGAATAATTTCGGCGTCGAGCTGATTGATTTGCTCGCGCAGGCTGGCCAACGCCGTAAGAAACTCGCGCTGGTCGGTGGTTTCGTGCCGCCACACCAGGGCCTGGATCAGGTCTTTGAGGACCTCGGGCGTGATTTGCTGCTTGGCGTCGCTCCAGGCCGCATCGGGGTCTTGGTGGCTTTCAATCATGTTGCCGTCGAAGCCCAGGTTCAGGGCCTGTTGGGCTACGGTGAACAGCGTGTCGCGGCGGCCGCAGATGTGGCTGGGGTCACAGAGCAAGGGCATGTCGGGATGGCGGCGCTTCATCTCGATGGGCAGGTGCCACATCGGCGCGTTGCGGTAGTCGGTGTTGCCGTAGCTGCTGAAACCCCGGTGAATAAGGCCCACTTTTTCCAGACCGGCTTTCTGTAGCCGCTCCACGGCTCCCACCCAGAGCTCCAGCTCGGG
Source organism: Hymenobacter elongatus (assembly GCF_004745955.1). Taxonomy (GTDB): domain Bacteria; phylum Bacteroidota; class Bacteroidia; order Cytophagales; family Hymenobacteraceae; genus Hymenobacter; species Hymenobacter elongatus. The sequence goes on from NZ_SRLD01000026.1 coordinate 32,455, forward strand.
GTGAATAGGGTTTTTGACCAGCACCGGCACCTGCACGCCACGCAGCACATTGGCTATTTCCTGCACCGAAAACGGGTTGCCGGTAGTGCGGGCACCTACCCACAGAATATCGACGCCGAAGGCCAGGCAGTCTTCTACGTGCTTAGCCGTAGCTACTTCCACGGCAATGGGCAGGCCGGTTAGCTCGCTGGCTTTCTTGAGCCAGGGTAAGCCTTTGGTGCCCACGCCCTCGAAGCCGCCGGGCTTGGTGCGGGGTTTCCAGATGCCGGCGCGCAGGGCCTGCACCTTGCCGGTAGCAGCCAGGCGCTGGCAGGTATCGAGCACCTGCTCCTCGGTTTCGGCCGAGCAGGGACCCGAAATCAGGTAGGGCTTGTCGTTGGGCTGGCGGTTGAAAAGTGCGGATTGCATGAGTATGTTGGGGGTTGAGTTGCTGGGGATTGGTTGAAAAAAATCGTCTGTCATGCTGAGCGAAGCCGAAGCATCTCGCGTGGCGTCGGTGCAACGGTTACTCAACGAAGCGGGTGAGATGCTTCGACTTCGCTCCGCATGACGTTCTTTTTGTTTGGTTCAGGCCAGTCTTACTTCAAAATTTTGCTGATCAGATTGGCCTGCCGAATCTGTTGGTGGACGGCTGAAAAGTCTTCCTCGTCAATGAGCTGGCGCAGATGCTGAAGCTGTTTGATGTGCTCGTCGAGCACGTCGAGTACGTTTACGCGGTTCTGGCGGAAAATCGGCACCCACATATCCGGCGAGCTTTTGGCCAAGCGCACCGTGGACGCAAAGCCGCCGCTGGCCAGTGCGAAAATCTGTTGTTCCTCCTTCTCTTTTTCCAGCACCGTGAGGGCCAGGGCAAAAGAAGTGATGTGCGAAATGTGCGACACGTAGGCCGTGTGCAGGTCGTGGGCGGCGGCATCCAGGTATTCGATCCGCATATTGAGCAGCGAGAACAGTGCTTCAACCCGTGTTACGGCATCGGCGTCGCTTTGGTCGGCATCACAAATGACTAGGGTTTTATCATCGAACAGCTCCGACACGGCTGCTTCCGGTCCCGAATACTCCGTGCCGGCCATCGGGTGCACGGCCACAAACCGGCCCCGCTTCGTATGGCCCGCTACCCGCGCCAGCAGCATCGACTTAGTAGAGCCCACATCTATAACAACCTGCTGCTCTACCAGATCGAGCACCTGCGGCAACACCGTGAGCATGGCATCCATCGGCACGGCTACCACCACCAGGTCGGCCCGGCGCACGGCGGCGGCCAGGTCGGTGCTGGCCTCGTCGATGAGGTGCAGGGCCAGGGCTTTCTGCCGGTTTTCGGCGCTTAGGTCTACCCCGATGCGGTGCGTGGTAAGCCCTTTCTCCTTCAGGCTGATAGCCAACGAGCCGCCAATCAGGCCCAGGCCAATTATCGTTACAATCATGATGCGGTGGCGCTAAAAGTGGCGTTGCGGGCTTGCCCGATGCGGTCCAGGGCGGCCCCTAGCACGTCGATGGTCTGGCACAGGCTCACCCGGATGTAGCCGTTGCCATTGGAGCCGAAAATGCCGCCGGGCGTAAGGAAGACCCGCGCCGCGTGCAGCAGCTCGTCGCTCAGCGCGTAGCCATCGGCGTAGCCGGCCGGAATAGCCGCCCACACGAACAAGCCCACCTGGTCGCGGGCGAAAGTGCAGCCGATGAAGTCGAGCAGCTCGAATACCAGCTCGCGCCGCGCCCGGTAGTGGGCGTTCAGCTCGGCATACCAGGTTTCGTCCAGCCGCAGGGCCTCCACGGCCGCCAGCTGCACCGGCAAAAACATCCCCGAATCGAGGTTGCTTTTGAAGCGCAGCACTTCCTGCAGCAAGTCGGCGCGGCCGGCCAGCATGCCCACGCGCCAGCCCGCCATGTTGTGCGACTTGCTCAGCGAATTCAGCTCCAGGGCCACAGTCCGCGCGCCCGGCACCGCCAGCAAACTCTGCGGTGGTTCCTGGTTCAGAATGAAGCTGTAGGGATTGTCGTGCACCAGGAGAATATCGTGGGCGGTGGCAAACGCTACCAGCCGCGCGAAGAAGGCCGCGTCGGGTGGCGTGCCGGTGGGCATATGCGGGTAGTTGACCCACATCAGCTTCACCCGACTCAGGTCCTTTTGGGTCAATGCGTCCAGGTCAGGTAGCCAATTACTGCTGGCCGTCAGGTCATAATCCACCGGCGTAGCTCCGCTGAGCTGAGCCGCCGCGCGGTAGGCCGGGTACCCGGGGTTGGGAATCAACACCTCGTCGCCGGCCTCCAGAAACGTCATGCTGACGTGCATAATACCTTCCTTAGAGCCCAGTAGAGGCAGTACTTCCGTTTCCGGGTCCAGCGCCACGGCGTAGAAGCGGGCATACCAGTCCGCAATGGCCTGGCGCAGCGCCGGCACGCCTTTGTAGCCTTGGTAGGCGTGGGTGTTGGGCTGCTGGGCCGCAGCCGTCAGTGCGGCTACCACGGCTGGGTGCGGCGGCATATCGGGGCTGCCGATACCGAGGTTGATAACCGGCGCGCCGGCTTTGTTCAGCGCCTCGATTTCGCGCAGCTTCTGGGAGAAATAATACTCGCTGGTGTGCCGCAAACGACTGGCTACGGAGACTTGCATAGGTTGAATTTAGTCCGGTTTGCCCTACGGTGGCGCAGCCGAGGCTGGTTGCGTGCAGGGGAGGTTCTATTGCGGTGGCGGCTACCACTGGGCAGCCCACTCGGGTTGTCAGTGTGTGGTGCCTTTATGATAAATGCCGAGCACCTGTAAGCTCTCGGTTACGGGTGCCATTTCCCGCAGGGCATCGTGCAATTGCCGGAGGTGCTCAAATTCCAGATCGGCGTGAAAGTAGTAATGCCAGGTCCGGCCCGGCAGCGGGCACGACTGCAGCTTAGACAGGTTGATGCCCTGGTCGGCAATCCGGATGAGGACCTGCGCCAGGCTGCCTTGGGCGTGCGTGGTATGAAAGTATACCGAAGCCTTGTTGGGCTGCGCTACCGCCGCCGCGTTTTCAGGTCGCGCCACCACCAGAAAGCGGGTGTAGTTCTGCTTTTCGGAGTGAATGTCCTGGGCCAGAATTTCCAGCTCAAACAGGTCCGCTGCCAGCGTGCCAGCCACGGCCGCTGTGCCGGTTCGCCGCCCTTGCCGGATGCGCTGGGCACTCAGGGCCGTGTCTTCGGTTTCTACCAACCGCCACGGACCGTGCTGGTTCAGAAAATCGGCGCACTGCAGCAGGGCCATCGGGTGGGAGTGTACTTCCTGAATATCAGCCAGCCGCTGCCCCGGCAAAGCCAGCAGATGCTGCCGGATGTGCAGATACACTTCGCCCGTCACGCGCAGGTCGGCTTTGCGCAGCAGGTCGTAGTTGGGCAAAATGCTGCCCGCAATAGAGTTCTCGATGGCCAGCACCCCGTAGCCGCTCGTTCCAGTAGCCACCTGCTTCACCACTTCGCCGAACGTGGCGCAGGGTGTCGTGGGGGTGGCAGAACCAAAGTAGTGGCGGGCAGCTATCTGGTGAAAACTACCTTCAAAGCCCTGAATGGCAACGGCTGGGAGCATGATGCGGGAGAAGAAAAGACATAAAAAAAGGCCTCCGGTGTCCGGGGCCCTATTCATTTGCTTGGCGGTTCCTGACTGGTCAGGTAAAGCAATAGGGCTGCGGCTGCTTCCGGTAGAAGTAGGAGTAGAATCCGTAATAAGAGAAGCTGGGCGCAGACATTGGGAAAAGGAAATAGATAAAAAAAGAGCCTCCCGGTTACGAGAGGCTCTTTTCGAAGTATGCTTAGGATGCGTACATACGGCCTCGTCTCTACGGTTTGGCGTAGAAATAAAAGTAGGTAGCGTAATATGAAGCCTGGGGCGTGCGCATCGACAAATCGAGTTTTACTGGGCTAAAGATTGGACATGATTCGCAGATAACAAGCGTTAGTCCAAAATTTTGCGCTAAAAAAGTATGCCCAAGTCAAGATAGAAAACCAGAAATGAGGCTCCACTACTATATGGAGGCTACTGGAAGGCTACTAAAGAAAAACTCCTGACCAGTCGCCCACCGGTCAGGAGTTTCTTCCTAGTGGCCCTCTAGCGGGCAGCGGTGATGCCCGCAAGGCCGCGGGGCACGGGGCGGTGCCCTGCACGGGTTGTGTCCCAGCCACTTGTTGCCAGTAAGCAGCAGGCAAGTAGCCCGAACTAGGATATCATCGGTGGCGCTAGCCAATCGGTGATGCATACAGAGAGTAGCGGTGCTGCGCATGGCTACTGCCGCTGAAAAGCATGGGCCACACGCCGTGGGAGGCCACGCAGCCGCTGCCACATGCCCCGTGGCGTGTACATAGGAGCGCGCGCCTCTAGCACGCCCATTACTACAACGTGCACAACTCCCACTGGCGACGCAGTCCGCTGAATTTCTAGTGCTTGCTCGTCGGTAGGTTGTATCCGAGCAACCTCGTTGTAGCCCACAGAGCGAAATAGCAACCGATAATGCCGCTCCGTGTCAGTGATTGGCAAGGAGAAGTGTCCTTCATGGTCCGTAGAAACGCCGTGCCTGGTGCCTTCCAACAGCACCGTTACGCCCGGTAGTGGCGTGCCGTCCTGCTTATCGGTCACTTGGCCGCTGAGTATGCTGCAGGTAGTGCCGGCGGTTTCGGCTTCATTTGGTCGTTCTACAAAAGGAGATACCCCTATTATATAAGTTGAACTAGCCTTGCCCCTATCGGTCTGTTTTCTGGTCATGTTTTGCGCTTGAGCAGCGGCGGGTGCTACAGCCAAGCGAAGACCAAGCACCGCTACCGTAGCAGCCACTGCCGTTTGCCACCACGCGGCACGGCTTATTGCGCCGGGCTGCAAGGCTCTGTTAAGCTGGCTGGTCCCGAAACGCCCACAGGTGCGACCCGAAGCGGCAGCCAGTTCCGCCAGTATTTCGGCGTCGGTTTTCTGGCTGAAGTCAACCACCACTTTTTGGCAAGCGACGCAGTGGCGGCCCGCGCCCTGGGGCGTCATGGTAGCCCAACGCTGGGCACAGGGTGCCAGAACGTGCAGTGATATGGAGGATTTAGGCATCAGAAAGTGAGAATCAAATCACATGGAGTAATAAACTACAGAGCCACGCGCCCCTCAGCAGTTCTCTGTAGTGCCAGTCACCGAGCTACAATCCTCCGCAAGCCGCACCATCCGCCCGACCTCAGCGCGGTAGCCCTTGGTACTGGTGGTGCCCGCCTGCCGCCTGGCAAAGCCACACGCAGTGCCTGATGCTCGAGACTCCAGGGGCACATGGCCAGTTTTTTCGTGTCCGAAACCCGGCCGGAGCCAATGGGGGAGAGTAATCCAGGGGGCGTAATGCACTGTGCCTCCCTCCCGCACAACACTCGGCGAGGCCACTGAGCATAGTTGAGAAAGCGCCGCCCGTTGGAATGGCTACTGCCATCCACGGCAATAGAAAAAGCACTCAGCTTCTCTTTGCAGGCCCTAAGCAACCCGCTTTCCTTGCTGAGATTGTCCGAATCGGCAACAGCCGGCATAGGGCGGGAAGGTGCAAAATCGGGGGATTGTGCTGCTGCAACAGCTTTATTCCCGTGAGCTTTCCTTTTCTGCGCCCTCCCCGCCGATGCCTGGCCGCGAGTCGTCTTAGCAGTTATTCTCCACGCTATCAAACCAATGATTCGGCCAGGAGCCATACCCGTAGCCACAGCTACCGCAGTCAATTCTTGGTAGTCAACCGCCAATCCCACAGTCACTATATCATGGTCCAGAGCCGAGTATTCTTCCCTGGTACAACCAACAGTGGTGAACATCAGAGCCTCGCTATGCTTCGGTACCGGGAGCCGATACGCACCCGCATGGTTGCTTATAACACCGATATGTGTGCTTTTTGCTAAACCCGTAGCACTTGGCATTCTTTGGCCGGTGCTTCGGTCAGGGATAGAGCCTCGCACAGGAATAGTGTCCGGTGCGGTAGATTGGCACGACATTGAAGTACGCGGCCTGTGGGCAGCTTGCGGGTGTTGAGCGCAGTCAAGCCAAGGTAGCAGACCGCTTGTTCCTGGAGCAAAGTGGGGTTTCATACATTCAGACAGTAGCTAAAGGAGTTCTACTATCTGATGCGCAGGCCCACCGAATTCCATAGCAGGCCGGAAAATAGTTTAGCTGGCCTCCACTGCCCTAAAGTGCTTTAAGACTGCTGCCTGAGCCGCACCTCACAAACGGCTGTCTTGCATTGCAGTAGCAGATGTAGCCCTGGTCCAGGTAGGCGCCCCCCCCTGTTACCTGGTCGAGCGAGGCGCACAAGTGACGGTGCTTAATCTGCTGGTCGTCCGGCGCGTTTTCGAGTCCATCAAGGCATACTCTTGCTGCTTTTTCCGTGAATGGTGAATGTCGTTTGGTTTAACCCTTGGCCACAACGGGTGCATACTCCGGTGCTGTTGGCACAGCCCTGGCCTCATTGATCTGGGGCGTACAAAAAGTGGGCACGTCCAGCGTCTACACCAACAAACTGGCCAGAAAGGGAGGAATACACAACTACTGAACTCCCTTAGACGCATCACAGCCCACGGGCTCCCCTAGAAACGGTTACCGCCATTTCTAAGGGAGCCCGTGGGCTGTGATGCGTTTAAGGCGGGCTACCTACCGAGTTGCCAGGCGGCTTCTTTGCAGGCGGCTTTGGCTTCCTGCTCGGAGGTGTAGAAGTGCAACTCGTAATAATTGCCTTTTTGCCAGTCGTCGATGAAGTCGGTGTAGTGCTTGCTACCGACGTCGCCCGACTGGCCGCCGGGGTAGATGCCGTAGGCTTTGGGCTTGTCGCCCAGCTCCACAATCATGCGCCACGACGGGCCCCAGTTTTTGGATATAGCGTTGATAGCCTCCGGGTTGCCGCCCGATGAGATACCCATGCGGCTGAAGGCCGCCAGGGTGGAGAGGTGGGTCACGTTAATCTTGTTTACCTGTCCCCACTCGGGCGAAGCGCCTTCCCCCGATTTTTCTGCGATACGCGCTACGGCATCCACGAAGGATGATTGAATAACAGCGGCAGCATTTTCCCGCGCAGCCGTATTGATGCGGTTGAAATACGGGTTTTGCGGGTCGCGGACCAGCAGTTGCAGCAGTACTTCGTCTTTGGGAGCCTGGGTGTAGAAAGGATAGGTGCGCAGCTCATCCCAGGTGTAGTCCTCCACATTGTCCCACCACAGGTCAAACAAGATGGCAGTGGTATCCTGCTGGCTATAATCGCCGCGCCAGTTCTCAATGGCCGTCAGAAATTTTAGCTGGCCCGGATTCAGCGCGGTGCGGTCAAGGCTGGCCAGTAGCACCGGCATGGCCTGGGCGGCAAAACCGTTGGTGTTGTCGAGCTGCATTTTCTCCATCTTCGCCACATCAAACTGATTGTCGGCGGCCAGCAGCATATGAATGCGGGCGGCGCGGGTTTCGCTGTAATAGCCGCTGTAATAGTACGGATAGGCCGCGTCGGTGGGGCGGTTGTTGGCCGAGAACAGATAGCCGCTGGCGGGGTTGTGGCTTTCCGGCAGGCTATCCTCGGGAATGTAGCGGGTGGGCAGGTGCGACTTTTTGGTGCCGTCCAGCACAAAGCGGCCCTGCTCAGCCCATTTGCGGGCAATTTTGCCCTGGTGCGTAATGGCAATGTCATTGTTTTTACCCGCGTAGATAAAGTTCTGCACCGGGCAGGCATAGTGACTGATGGCGGCCTTGTAGTCCTGGTAATTGGCGGCCGTGTTCAGCTTGATAAACGTCAGGATTTCGTTGGATGGTTTTTGCAGCTCCCAGCGCAGGGCATAGTTCAGCATCTCGGGCTTCTCGTGGAAGCGACGGTCCATCACGATGGGACCGTGCACGGTGGAGTACACCGTATCATAAAGCGTGGCCGCGTCGCGCACCTTTATTTCCTCCACGCGGGCGGTGGTTTTTTGCCACTTGCCGTCAAATTCATACACGGAGTAATCGTCGGCAATTTTGAGCTTGTACCAGTCTTTCACGTCGGTTGCCCCGTTGGTGGTGCCCCAGGCCACCGATGAGTTGAAGCCCACGATAATGGCCGGCGCGCCCGGAATCGAAACGCCGTATACGTTGATGCCGGGGGCCGAAAGCTGCATTTCGAGCCAGATAGCCGGCAGCGACAAGCTCAGGTGCAGGTCGTTGCAGAGAATTGGGTTGCCCGACTTGGTTTTCTTGCCCGAGACTACCCAGTTGTTACTGCCCAGCTTGGGGTTATACTCGCTGGGCGTCACGGTGGTCAGGCCCTCCAGGAAGGCATAGTTCAGGTAGCCGAGCGAGTCAGGGTTGGTGGGGTGGTGCTGGGCCAGCTGGGTGGTTGCACGCTCGGTCAGCGGCGAGTTGTCGGGCGTCCATTCCGGATACACCCGGTCGAAGTCCTTGCCCAAGGCCAGGCGCATGCTCGACATGGCCATGTCCTCGTCGTAGCCACTCAGGGCGGTGGCCATATATTTCATAATCAGCACCGTTTTCAGCTTCGACCACGGCTCGGGTTGGGTGGCAAATAGCTTATATTCAACTGGGTAGTCTTTGTAGTCGAGCTGGTTAATATAGGCATTGACGCCTTTGGTGTACGCCGTGAGCACCTGGTTGGTCTGGCTGTCCTGCTCAATGAAGGCCAACGACTTTTTCGCCGCTTCCAGAATACCGAGCCGCCGTTGCAGCCGGTCTTTGTCCAGGTATTTGGTGCCGAAGACTTCGGCCAGGCGCCCGGCCGAGGCATAGGTCACGAAGTCCATTTGCCATAGACGCAGCGACGCGGTAACGTAGCCCTGCGCGAAGAACAGATCGGCCTGGTCGCCGGCGAAAATATGCGGTACCTCGCGCTCATCGAAATACACCTGCACCGGGCGGTGCAGCTCGCCGAGCTGCGTGGCCAGGGCACGCCCGGTGGGCTTCTCGTTCTGGGCCAGCCCCACGAAGGGGTCGAACAGCGGGCCCAGGGCCGGTACGTCGCCGATGGTGCGCGAGAGAACCATCACGATAAGACTCACAATCAGGACGGGGAACAGAAATGCTATACTCGGTGCTTTCATCATCGGGGGCAGGATTAGCCTGCCATGCTCCACCAAAGAGCGGGGTTAAGAATAAGATATACAGGTACTAACAATAGATACCAGGCAAGAAGTGGGCTACGCCTCTTTCAGGGCATATGCCGCCGAGTGGGCCTGCGTCGCAATAGTGCTGGCCCGCACTTCTTGCAGCTCAAACGAGGTGATATTCTCGCTGGTGCAGAGGTAAGACACGTAGCCAGGGTCGATGGATAGGGAATGAAAAAGCCATTTCTCGTTCTTGTAAGCCACTATTTCATCGAGGCAGCTGAACTCCTGCCAGCCCTCCACGATGCCGGTGCCAATGGCCTTGAGAATGGCTTCCTTCTTCACCCAGATGTTGAAAAAACTCAGCTGCTTGTCGTCGGAGAGACGCACGTAGGCCTGCTCCTCGGGGTGGAAATAGGCAATCAGGCTTTGGTAGTCGACGGCGGTTTGCTTCTCGATATCGACGCCGATATCCTCGTTGCTGTACGCGAAAATCACCCACTTGCCGGCGTGCGAGATATTGAACGGGTACCAGCCAGCCACGTAGGGCTTGTGGTTGTCGTTCTTTTTCCAACTGGTCATCAGCTCGTCGCTGCCGGTGGTTTCGAGCAGGCAGTAGCGCAGCATCAGGCGGGCCAGCAGCCGGTGCTTCTGGTCGTCGGCAAACTTGTAGCGCAGGATGTCGCCGTGCATGCTGTAGGGCAGGAAATCCAGATAGTGTGCAATTTCCTTATCCTCCAGGCATTCAATATTTGTATACAGGAGTCGTAGCATAGCAGCTTTGGATTATCTCAGCCATTCGCCGAGGGTGTTGATGAATAAAGAAGTGGTTGCCGGGCAGCACTTCCGACGTAAAGCCGGCGGTGGTGTACTGCTGCCAGTTGGTGATGGCCGGCGCGGTTTCCTCCTCGCTACCCATCACCGCGTAGATGGGCGTCTGGATAGGCGGAAAAGGCCCCAGCTGGTTCCGTTCCACTACTTCGAAGTCGGAGCGGATGATAGGTTCGAAAAAGTCGAATACCTCCGCGTTTTCCAGAATCTCCAGGGGCAAGCCGCCCAGGCTCAGCAGCTCCTGCTTCAGGGTGGGCGTATCCATCAGGTGCCGGATTTTGCGGTCGTTCTGCATCAGTGAAGGCCCCGAGCTGCCGCTGATGATGATGTGCTGCGGGGCTTTGTGCGCTTTTTCGAGCAGGCCCGCCACCTTAAAAGCCAGCCGTGCGCCCATGCTGTGCCCATAGATCAGGAATTTGGAAGGTGAAAAAGCATCGAGGGCCAGCACCTGCATCACTTGGTGGTACATATCCTTGGCCGCCTGGTCGAAGTCGCGGATGAGCGGCTCGCGCATGCGGCGGCCCCGGCCGGGCAGCTCCAGCGGAAACACCTCAAAATCACTGAGCAAGGGGAGCAGAAATTGGAACGAGAAGCAGTTGCCACCGGCAAAATGCATCAGGAATAACTTGGGTTTTTTCATAGCGCGGGCTAGTGAATAAGCAGTGAGCAGCCAACGGGTGCCCCACTGGAGAAGGATAAAAACCGGGGAGCAGCACGCGCCGGCTTATAGGTTCTGGAACACAGGCTCGACCTCTTGCACGAGCTTACCGTCTTCCATTTTATACCGCATATCGGCGCAGTTGTAATACTTGTCGTCGTGGGTGATGGCGATGATCGTGAAGCCAGCCTCTTTCAGCTCGGGTACGATCTGGGTATAAAACTTCTTGCGGAAGTAGGGGTCCTGGTCGGCGGCCCACTCGTCGAGTACCAGCAGGGGCTTGGCTTCCAGCAGGGCCGTAATCAGGGCCAGGCGCTTGCGCTGGCCGGTGGAAAGGTGGGTGGTGGAAAACCGGCCGTCTTCCACCTTCACCTTGTCGTCGATTTCGAATAGGTGCAGGTAGTAGGCCAGCTTTTCGGGGTCGAGCTGCTCGATGCCGTAAAACTCGTCGAAGAGATAGAAGTCGCTGAACACGACCCCGAACAGGGAGGAGTATGACTGGCCGTGCTGCTCATCAATCAGGAAGTCGTTGTAGTACACGCCCCCGGTGGCGGGCAGCAGCAGGCCCAGCAGCGTCGACACAAACGTGGTTTTGCCACTGCCGTTGCCCCCGTAGATGAACACCACGTCGCCGCGGCTGATGGTGAAGTTGATCGGCCCGATTTCGAAGTTGCCCTGCGTGGCGTTGGCGTACTGAAACGTAATGTCGCGCACGGCAATAGTTTCGAACTCGCCCAGCACCTGCTGCAGGTCGACGAGCTCGCCCAGCGGTTTTTCGCTCAGCAGGTCGGCTTGCAGCTTGGCAATCCGGTCGGACGATATTTTGGCCTGCAACAGGTTGGGTAGCAGCACCATGATGGTTTCGACCGAGCTGAGCACATAGAGCAGGATAAACAGAAAGCTGACCGTATCGGTGGGGGCAATGTTCCAGGCCGCGCCGCAGTAGAGCAGGATGGCCCCGATGAGCAGGTAAAACATGGTCTGCCCCGTAATCTGGTTGTTGAGCAGGCCCACGAAAGCCTTTTCCTGGTTCACCACCGACTCGCCGGCAATGTGGGCAATCTTCGTCCCGTAAATCCGCTGGCCCTTTTTGGTGTCCATGTAGATTTCCTTGAAGCCACCCAGAATGGCATTGAAGTAGAACATGAACCGGTCTTCCAGGGCCCGGGCTTTCTTAAAATACGCATTGTTGCTGCGGGCATTGAACTGATAGAGCCCCGTCCCCAGCAGGATAACCAACAAGCTCACCAGGAACAACGGCCCGGATACCGTGGCCATATATACCAGGCAGGCCACCACGATAATGATGGAGGTCGAGAACTGGATAATGTTCAGCGACGCGTTGGTGAGCATATTGATGTCGCGCACCAGGGCCGTGTGCACCAGGTCTTTGCGGTGGCTGAGCTGCTGGTAGTTCGACTTCAGCACCAGGAAGATAATATCCTTGCGCAACGACCAGAACAAGGCTTGGGAAAACCGGATGATGGCCAGCGCCAGCACCCGCCGCGTCCAGATAAACAGGACGACGATTAACAGAAACAGTAAGGTATACGTCTGAGTGATGGCAGCGTAGCCCTGGGTCATCAGCTGGCCAATCACACGGTTGACGAAGGTGAGGAATAGAAAGCTCGTTCCGCCCGATAAGAAGCTCAGAAAAATAAACCGGATAAGAGTACTGAATTTCAGCTGCGACATCGCAATAAGGGGTGAATAGTTAAAAGGAACCTCGTCCTCCGCCTGGTAACAGCGGGTCATCGGCCGCCATCCGTTCGGTGGGGCGGCCTCTGGGCGCGCCCCACCGCCGCCGGGGCGCGTCAGCTTCTCTTCTGGCGTTCGATGGGCTGGCCTGGTTAGCCAAGGCCGGAGCAAACGCCGATACCGTATCGTATAGTTGGGGCGGGCCCGCGCTACTACTGGGCCAGCAGGTAGGGGAAGGCCGAAGTGGTAAGCTGAATGCGGGCATTGTTCACGTTCTGGAACGTGGGCTCGCTGCCGGCCAGCAGGAACACCTCACGCATCGTCAGCTCGGGGCTCACGGCATCCCAGATTTTCTTGGCCTGCGCATCGGCCGGGGCCTGAATGAGCGGGTAGGTCAGCGTCCGGTCGCTCAGGGCATAGCTGCCCTTGAGGTTGATGACGTGGTTTTTGACCGGGAAGGTATTCTTGGCAAATTTACTTTCCAGGAAGCCTTCGCAAATAACGCCTTCGCTCTGCCGCTCGGTGCCCACATCGTTGCGCTGCAAGTAAAACCACAGCATGGGCGAATCGTTGAGCATGAGTAGGTTGGAAATCTGCCAGCGCTTGTTGTCGGACAGGGCCTCGTACTCCTGGGCCAGCAGGGGCTCGTCGAAGTGCGTGTTCCAGTTCAGGGCATTCACCGCCACGTCGGTCTGGTTGATGCAATGAATCAGCAGCTCCAGGTTTCCGTGGCCCACCAGCTTCGCCAACGATTCGATGGTGTAGCTGTACTCCACGGGCTGCAAGAGGCAGTCGGCTATCTTGGCTTCGGGGGCCGAGTGGTGGGTGCGCATGTACTCGCCCATCAGGTTGCGGAACGGAAAATGCGCGATGAGCTTTTTCACGATCGTCATTTCCAGGTCCATATCCAGCGACTCTTCCCGGTTGTAGAAGGTGCGCACGGCGTTCTGGCAGGCGGTGGTCATCAGGCGATGGTAGTAGTTGTACACCATGAACTCGATAACGCCCGTGGGCTTGAGGGCCCCGGCCAGCTTGGCTAGCGTCAGCTCGGGGTTGGCATTGTGGTGCACTACTCCGGTGCAGATGATGTAGTCGAACTCCTCCGAATACGTCACCTCGTTGATGCTTTTTTCTTCCAGCTTCAGGTTGGTAATGCCCATCTGGGCCGCGTTTTTACGCCCCAGCTGCAACGACTGCACTGACAAATCGGTGCCAATAACCTCAGCCTCCGGAAACCGCAGCGCCGTGAACAGGGCCTGGTTGGTGCCGCAGCCGGCCACCCAGATGCGGGGCTTGGCCGGAATGCGGGCATGGTCCCAGCTACCGATGTCCTGGTTGAGCATCTTCACGGCCATGTCGGCGGGGTAGGCCGGAAAGGAGCGCGGGGGCCAGGGATAATTATACTTCCCGTAAAACTTCTTGTTGATGCTGTCAACCTCTTCCGGCGAAGTAGCAATGGTGAGGTTAAACAGGTCATTGTTGTTTACAAGCTGCTCTTTCATAACGGTAACGAATTAGAATTAAAGAAGGAATACGTGGATAATCGGAGTCGCAGGGCCCGCACCAGGCAAGATCAAATGGTCATGGTTACCATGTCGTCGGCACTTTCGAGGGGCGTTTCGGCGGTGCTGGTGGCCAGGCGGGCCAGCGGGGCCTGGGTGTTTTCGGTGATGAGCCGTACGATGGGCAGAATAGAGTCTTCCCAGCCTTCGAACTGCTCGGTGCAGGGATATTTCCACTCCAGCTTCACCGTATCCTGGTAGGCTTTGCAATCCAGAATCAGGCGGTAGTTGCTGAGCACGGCGGCGTTGTTGCCGATCAGCTTCACTTCCTTGGGCTGTTGAGTAAAGCCCTCGGTACCGTTCTGAAATGAGAAGGCGGAGTAGTCGAAATAGTTGAAGCGCACCTGCACAAAGTCGCCCAGAACCTGGCGGGTCGTTGCCAACAGGGCCTTTTCCATCTCGATATAGGGAATCTGCTGGTGCAGGCGGCCTTCGTAATACACCTCCATCACCTGCTTGCACACTTCCCCGAAGCTCATTTGCTCGCTCAGGCGCAGCTTGATGGGCAGCTTGTTGGCAATGACGCCCACCAGCTGGGGCACCGCAATGCCCGGAATGAGCTGGTCGCGGCCGTTGGAGAAAATATCGACGATGGTTTCCTCGGCTCCGTTGCGGGCGTAGAGCGTGAGCGCAAAAGCCGTGAGGAAGAAGCTGCTCAAGTCGATTTCGTAGGCTTTGCAGAAGGCCAGAATCCGCTCGTGACTGTCGCCCTGAATGAGTTGGCTGACGCGGAACAGGTACTCGAACTGCTCCTCGCCTCCATCGGTAGCCACCAGCGGCGTAGTTTTTTCGAAGCCCGCCAGGTTGTTGGTCCAGTAGGCCAGCTGCTGCCGGGCCGTGGCCGAGCGCATAAACCGGCTCTGCCACTGAATGTAGTCCTGGTAGCGCGGGGCCGTCTGCACGAAAGTCTGGAGCTGCTCCACCTGGCCACGCAGCAGCGACTGAATCAGCTGAATGAGCAGTTGGTTGGAAGCGCCATCGGTTACGGCGTGATGAATCACGATCTGGCAGCGGGCTACCTGGGCATCGTGCACCACCACAAAGCGCACGAATTGCGCGTCGGCAAACTGGAAAGGCTGGTGCAGCTCGCGCTGAAAAACGGCCTCGGTGGCCGCCGCGCTGCTGGCATCCGGCACTAGGTGGCGGCGCACATCGGGAGCCACGGTATGAGCCGGCGCGATGCGCTGGAAAATCTCGCCGTGGTGCCGCTCAAACCGCACCCGCAGCATATCCAGGGCCGAGAGAAACTGGGTGCACAAGGACTGAAACAGCTCGACGCTGGCCGTAGGAAACACGAATTCGGGCAGCACACCCCGACTCTGGTCGATGTCGCCGCTACGGAAAAAGTACTGCTGGTTGTACGAAATCGGGAACAGTGGCCCCTGTGCCGCCACCCGGGCCGCGCCGTAGGCTATGGCCGCGTGCACTTCAGCCTCAAACGATAGCCGGATGGCATCCATTACCTGCTCCGTATACTGGTCGGCCGCGTAGTGTAGCACTACTTGCAGCTCGTCGTCGAGCAGCGTGGCCGCCAGGCCCAGGCCGTGTGGCTGTTCGGCCACGCTGCCCGCCTCATACTGCGCCGCCCGGAAAGGCGAAGCGGCCAGGCTGGCCTCGAAAGTGGCTTCCTGGTAGGCGAAGTGAAAAGGCAGCTGGCTGGTTGGGGCGTGTTTTGCCACCGCGCTGGTTGCGTAGCCGGCTCCTTTACCCGGCACCTTTTCTACCTGGTGACGCATGTAGGGCAGGGCGGTATCCCAGGTCGAGAAGTCGGCCAAAGACAGCCAAAGCGGATAGTGAACCGAAAAGTTGCCAACCGAGTCGGGATTTTCCGCCGTAACGCCGCTGGCTTCCTCGCGGGCGGAGGCGACTACTTCCACCGCCACCGATTTCAGCCGCAGCTCGGTGCGCAGCGCCCGTAAGAAGGCGGCCAGCATTAGCTCCGAAGAAGTGGTAGCAAACGCCTGGTTGGCGGTAGCCAGCGCCGTCTTGCTGATGCGGTTGAGAGCAAACCGCACCTGGCGGGTGGCGGCGGCGGTAGTGGCCTGGCGGGTGCCGGCCGTAGCCGTAGCCGTAGCGTGCCAGAAAGCCAGCTCTTCCTCGCTGGCTCGGCTGGTGGGGCAAGCCGCTAGCTCTTCCGTCCAGCATTGGAAAGCGTTGGCCTTCGAGGGCAGAACCAGGGGACTATTCTTTTCGGCCTGGGCAAACAGCGTTGCCAGATCGGCTACTAGTACCTGCCAGGCGGCGGCGTCCAGTAGGGCCGCATGCGCCACGATGCCCACCCGGTCGGCATCGGCCCGCCGGAACACCAGGAATTTTACGGCCGGAATTCCCTGGCCCAACTCTTCCTCCCGCGCGTCGGCCAGCACCTGGCGCTCGTGCTCGGCGGCAGCGGCCACCGAAACTGCCTGGTGGTCGAAGTACGCCACCGCAGGCTGGGCTGTGGGCGGAATTTCCAGCTGCCACTGCCCATTGGTCTGCACCAAAGCGGCCCGTAGCACATCATGATGATTCAGCAGCTTCTCCAGCACCTGGGTCAGCATCGTCTCCGACAACAGCGTGCGCGCCTGCAATACCAGGGCCGGATGCTGCGCCGTGGGTTGTTGCAGCAGCGCCTGCTGGGCGGGGCTCAGGGTAATGGTTTGGTTCTGTTTGGCGGGCTCCACGGCCTGCGCCGCGTCGTCGTTGAGCACGGCGGCCTGCTCTTCCAGCACCAGGTTTTCCAGGAAGTCGCGGGTCGCAATTTTATAGCCATCGGTGCGCAGCTTCAGAATCACCTGGATGGCCGACAGCGAGGTGCCGCCCATGTCGATGAAGTTGTCTTTCACCCCGATGGTGTCGCGGTTCAGCACTTCCTTCCAAATAGCAATCAGCTTGGCCTCGCGGGAGTTGCGAGCCCCGATATGCTGCTGACTGCTGGCCAGGGCCGCCGTTTTGGGGTCGGGCAGGGCTCCTTTGTTCACCTTGCCGGTGGTGCTGATGGGCATCTGGGCCAGCTGCACGAAGTAGCTGGGCACCATGTAGTCGGGCATGCTGGTTTTGAGGTAGCCACGTAGCGCATCGGCGCTCTGGGGCACTTTGCTCACCAGGTAAGCCACCAGCTCCTTGCTGTTCTCAAACTGCTTTACGACCACCACGGCACTATCGATTTCCGGGTGTTTCAGCAGCATGCTTTCAATTTCTTCCAGCTCGATGCGGAAGCCACGAATCTTGACCTGGTTATCAATCCGCCCCAGGAATTCGATGTTGCCGTCGGGCAGCCAGCGGGCCAGGTCGCCGGTTTTATAAAGGCGCTCATTCGCGTAGCCCAGGTCGGCCACGGTGGCGAAAGGGTTGGCAATGAAGCGGTCCGCTGTTAGCTCGGGGCGGTTCAGGTAGCCCCGGCCTACACCCGTGCCCCCCACGCATAGCTCGCCCACCACGCCCAGCGGCACCGGCTGCAAGTATTCGTTGAGAATATAGCAGGAGGAGTTAGCCGTGGGTTTGCCAATCGGGATGGTATGGTAGTGCGCCGCGCGGTCTACTTCGAACACGGTGGAGTCGATGGTATTTTCGGTGGGGCCGTAGGTGTTGTGCACCCTGGCCGTGAGGCTGGCGTGCAGGCGGCCGAGCAGCGACTTGTTGAGCACGTCTCCGCCCGATACCAGGTGCCGCAGCGAGTGCAGCGCCGCGCCGTTCTCAATTCTATCCAGAAACAGGTGCAGGAAAGCTGGCGGCGTATTGATTTTGGTCACCTGGTACTGCTCGATAATGCGGTACAGATACGCCACCAGGTCTTCGTCGGTATTGGTGGGCACGATGATAACCCGCGCCCCCGAAATAATGGGCAACAAGGTCTCTTCAATGCTGCCGTCGAAGCAATACGAGCGGTAATACACGCAGGTATCGGCGGCGCTCAGGCCGTAGTAGTGCCGCATGTGCAGCAGCGTGGCGGCAATCTGGTCGTGCTCGATCAGCACGCCTTTGGGCAGCCCCGTGGAGCCCGAGGTATAAATCACGTAGGCCACATCGGAGCCCGCCACGCGGCGGGGCAGGGCCAGCGGAGCGGTAGCAGCCGTTTCGGTGTCGGCGGCGTTCAGCACGAGTAGCTGCCGCCCCTCGCCTGCCAGGTAGGGCTTAGCCGCCAGCATGCTGGTTTCGGTGAGCACCAGGCCCACCTGCGTATCCCGAAGCATAAAGGCGACGCGCTCTTCGGGGTAATGCGGGTCAAGGGGCACGTAGCCGGCCCCGCTTTTCAGGCTGGCCAGCATGGCCACATACACGTTGAAACCCCTTTCCAGGCAAATGGCCACTAGTCGGTTTTGCTCACTGGCCTCGGCCACCGGTACCAGGGCCAGCATGCGCCGGGCCAACTGGTCGGCACGCTCATTCAGCGCCTGGTAGGTCAGCTCCTGCCCTTCGAATACCAGAGCAACCTTGTCAGGGTGTTGCCGCACTTGGTTTTCAAACAGCTCAACGATGGTTTGGCCGGTTTCGGGGAAGGCAATGCCGCTGGCGTTGAACGCCTGCAACAGCTGGTGCTTTTCCGGGGCCGACAGCAGCTCAGCCCGGCTGATGGGCTGCGCCGGCGTGGTGAGCACCGCGCCCAGCAGCTGCTGGCAGTGCCGGCCAAACTGCGCCATCAAAGTCGCGCTGTATCGGGTGGCGTCGTATTCGAGCGCGAAGGCCAGCTCCGCTCCTTCCTGCACCCGCACGATAAGCGCGGCACTGCCGGCACCGGTAGCAGCGGCGGCGGCTGGCCGGGAGGATGTTTCCGACTGGTAGACGAGCTGCACGCCCAGCAAGCAGCGCGCCACGATGTCGGAAGTAAGCGCCAGGGCAGCCGCTACGGTTTCCAGGGAAAAGTCGCGGTGACGTGCCGCTTGTGCCACGGCTTCGTTTGCGCGTTCGAGCACGGTAGCGAAGCCTTCGGAAGGCCGCACCGGCGTGCGCAAAGGCAGGCCGCTGAAGCTGGCCGACTCGTCCGCGTCCCCCGTCCGGAAGCTGGTCGTCACGATGATATCCTGCTGGCGGGTGTACCAGTGCAGCAAGGTCGTTACCAGCGCTACTACGCCCGTAAACAGCGTGCCCTGGTTTTGCTGGCTATATTCCCGAAGAGCCTGCGTGAGCAGGACATCGATGGAAAAATAATGAAAAGCAATGTCCGGGGCCTTTTCCGCCGCCGCCTTGTCAGCCGGAAAATCCAGCACCGGCAACTCGCCCGCCAACTGGTTTTGCCAGTACTGGTGCGTCTGCTGCGCACTCACTCCAACACAATCTTTTAAGTCAGGTTTCATAAAAAATAATTATTCCGTAGTCTCTAATTCCAGCCAGGCGTGGCTCAACGCCCCGGTATCTATACCGTAATCATGCGGTTGCGGGCACTTACTTTCCAGGTAGTATGGCTCTCCTGATTCTGCACCAGGTACACGTGTTCGTACAGCGCGATAGTGGGGCACACGTGCATGGGCACCGCGTAGATTACCGTGCCCACGGCCAGGGCCGCAGTATCGGATACCCGCACAACCATGTGCTCTTCGCTCTGACCAATGGGCACGCCCCCGGGCAAGTTGAGAAAGCGCACCCGGGGCAACGGCCGTTCGGCGGCCACGGCTTTGTGGCCCAGATCCAGCGTGAGCGTCTCCCCGTCCACCACCGACAGCACCCGGGTAGCCACAATGGCCGCCGGCTGAAACGGCATGTCGGGCAAGGCTTCCTGGTAAAAACCGTCCCAGAAGACAAACGTACCAGGGCTTACCACCACCTCGGCGGAGTGTTGGGCGTAGTTATAAAACGTGGGGGAGCCGCCCATGACCAGCAAGAGCCGGTGGCCGGTAGCCGTCTCAATATCGGTTTGGGCACGCTGGGTCAGGGCAAACACCTGGTCGGTGTGGCGCTGGCGCAGCGCCAGATCGGTGTCGTTGATGTGTCCGTCGTAGGCATGTAATCCTACCACTTGCAGGCCGGGCCGGGCCTGGCAGTGCTGGTAGAGCGCCAGCGCCCGGTCGGGGGCAATGCCGGTGCGGTTCATGCCCACGTTCAGGTCGATGTATACGGCCAGGGGCTGCTCGGGGAAATCTTGGGCGAGTTCGTCGGCCACGGCGGCGGTATCAATCAGGCAGGAAAAAACCGTGTGCGGATACGCGGCCCGCAAGGCCCGCAGGCGCTTCACTTTCGGCCCCGTGACCTGGTAGGCCAGCAACACATCGGGCGCGCCGGCCATGGCTACCATTTCAGCTTCGGCAATGGTGGCCGCCTTGAACTGCGTGATGCCAGCCGCCAGCAGCAGCCGGGTAACTTCCAGCATCTTATGCGTTTTCACGTGCGGGCGCAGCCGCGCCACGTCGGGCACCAGGGTTTTCAGCGCGGCAATATTCTCCAGCAGCCGCTCTTTCAGAATGAAGACGGCCGGCGAATCAATTGCTTCGATATTTTTTATCTCAAACCACATGGCCACGCAAGACAAGAGTAACAAGTAGAACTAGTAGAAGAAAGGCACCAACGCGCGGCCGGGTGCTAGCGGCTACGGGCCGCCAATAACGGCTCGCGGCCGGGGGCCAGCTGCCGGTGCACCTGGAAATAAGCCTTACCGGCCACCGCGTGCTGGGCCAGGGCATAGGTCTGCACGATTTCATTGTGCGTTTCCATCAGCAGAAAGCTGGCAATGGTATCGAGCGTGCTCAGAGTTGTGGCATTCACGTCGCTGGCGCGCCACTCAATGCCGAATTCGGTTTCGATGCCCACCATTAGGTGCAGCAAGCCCATCGAGTCCAGGCCCAGATCAACCAGCAGCTCGTCTTTCAGCTCCTCGGGGCTGCAATTGAGAAAACGCTCGTAGCCCGCCTCAATCAGCAGCTCCCATAACCGGCGAATAACTTCTTTCTTTTTCATAAATAATGGCTTATCAAGCATATACACAATCAGGCTTCCTGTAGCTTATTCACCAAGCCAGCAAAGGCCCCTTTCATGCGCAGTAGCGCCTCGCGCAGGTTCTCCTCGGAGGTGGCATAGGAAATCCGGATGCAGGTGGGGGCACCAAAAGGCTCGCCGGTAACGACGGCGACGTGCGCTTCTTCCAGCAGCCACGAGCACACGGCCTGGGCCGTAGCCAGCGGCTGCCCGCCCACCCGCCGGCCGAGGTAGTAGCTGATATCGGGCAGCAGGAAAAACGCGCCCACGGGCACATCCACGCTCAGGTGGGGAATATCGCGGAGCAGCTCTACCAACACGTCGCGGCGGCGGCGGTACACTTCCCGCATGGCTAGCACGGGGGCCTGGGTACCGGTGAGGGCGGCCAGGGCGGCTTTTTGCGAAATGGCACACGGCCCGGAAGTCACCTGGCCCTGTACGATGTTGCAGGCTTGCACCACCCAGCGGGCGGCGGCCAGGTAGCCCACGCGCCAGCCCGTCATGGCATAGCCTTTCGAAAAGCCGTTCACCGTAATCACCTGCTCTTTGATAAAGTCGAGCGAGGCGATGCTGAAGTAGTCGGGCTGGAACCGGATGTGCTCGTATATCTCATCGGCGACGATAAGGACGTGCGGGTGCCGGGCCACTACTTCTGCAATCTGCGTCAGCTCGGCGCGGCTGAAAATAGCGCCCGTGGGGTTGCAGGGCGAAGAATAGATGATCAGCCGGGCGCGCGGCGAAATGGCCGCCGCCAGCTGGGCCGCCGTGGCTTTCCGCTGCTTGGCCACGGGCCCTTCCAGCAGCACCGGAATGCCGCCGGCCAGCTTCACCAGTTCGTGGTACGTGAGCCAGTAGGGCGAGAAAATCAGCACTTCGTCGCCGGGGTTTACCAGGGCCAGAATCACGTTGGCCAGCGCCTGTTTGGCCCCGGTCGAAACGATGATATTCTCGGCGTTCCAGTCGATGTTGTTCTCGCGGCGCAGCTTGTCGGCAATGGCCGTGCGCAGCTCCAGCGTGCCGGCCACGGGCGTGTACCACGAGTTACCTTCATCAATAGCCTGCTTGGCGGCCTCCCGGATGTGGGGGGCGGTGCCAAAGTCGGGCTCCCCCAGGCTCAGATTGATGACCGGGTGGCCCTGCGCCCGCAACGCCCGCGCCCTGACCGTCATGGCCAGCGTCTGCGACTCGCCCAGGGTATTCAGGCGGTCGGCGAGCAGGAAAGGGGACGAGTGAGGCACCATAACGGAACGGGCGAAGGAGAAGAGTGAATAGAGGTTTAGCAACCAACCGGGGCCGGGCAGCCGGGCGCACTTGCTAGTAGCACGCCGCCGGTTCGGGCTGGCCGATGAAGCGCAGCAGTGCCTTATCAAACAGCGTTTGCGACTCGAAATAGGGCATGTGGTTGCAGAAGTCGATGATGGCTACTTCCGGGTCGGGCAGCAGTCGGGCGAGCAGCGCGATGCTGGAGGGCGCGTTCAGAAAATCCTGCTCGCCGGCGACCAACAGCGTGCGTACTTTGATTTTGCGCAGCTCCTCCGCGTTGTCATGGTGTTCGAGGGCCAGGGTGAGAAAGGCACGCAGCTGCTCGGGGGAGCTGGTATTGACAAACACGGATTTCTGGGCCAGAAAGGCGACATCCTGGCCTTCGAGCACCGTGCGGCACGACAGTGTTTGGGCGTAGAGCTGCCCGAAAAGCGCGTCGGGGCCGGCCGTGTTCAGCAGGTGGAGCCAGCCGGTGAGCAGCCGCTTCTTGCGGGTTTCCCCGAAGGGGCTGAAAAAGGGCGAGACGAGCACCAGGGCGGCCAGCTGCTCGGGGTAGCACACGGCAAACCGCTTGCTGATGAGCGTGGAGGTGGAAATGCCCACCAGCACCGGCTGCTGTAGCCCCAGCCGGGCGAGCAGGCGGGCCAGGTCGGCCACGTGTTCGTCCACGCTCATGCTGTTTACCAGAGGCTGAATCTTGTTGTAAGAGCCCTGATTGCGTAAATCGTACACGACGAGCTTGTAGCGGCTGAGCGCCGACGCGAAATACCGCACCCAGATATGTTTGGACGAAAAAAAGTCGTTGACCACCACCAAGGGTTGCCCGTCTTTCTGCCCGTACACTTCATAATGCAATTCAATGCCGGGACTAATCTCCACAAAGCCTTGTTCGATTGGATATCTCATAACACCTGAAAGCAGCCGGATACTGGCTATTTTAGACTAAATCACACGCGCTTAACGCACGTCTGGCACCGTCGAATTATCATACTTGGCTATCGTATTATCGGGCACGCCAAAGGCTTGCACTACTATCGGTAGGTAGGTTTCCTGCTGCAATATTTCGTTGAGCAGCTTTTCGGAAAAGCCCCCAATGGAGGTAGTGCCTACTTTAGTGAATAGCGCCGACTGGTAGAGGTGGGCGCACAGCAGGCCGCTGAACAGCACGCCGCGCACGTAGTCGGTGTAGCCCGACGAATAGCGGCTGCGCTTGTTCACATTCACCAGCAGCACCACCACAAAGGCGGCATTGCGCATAATAGCCTGGTCCTGGCAGGCGGCCACGATCTGCTGGCTTAGCTCCGGCCGGCTCTGGTGGGCCAGCTCTTTGGTCTCGCCCGATACCAGGTACTCGACCCGGGCCGGCACGCCCGCGACCTGCACCGGAATGCAGGCCAGCTCGTAGTCGTCGATGTGCAGCACGGCCCTGATGCGGCGGGCGTAGGTGGCCAGGTCATGCTTCACGGCCTCGTACTGCGCCAGTGGCACGGCACCATCGGCGAAGGACTTTACGGAGCGCCGGCTGAGCAGATAACGCAGAACGTCCTCTTCGTGCAGCTCCTGGCCGCCATAGCCCAGCGGCGCGGTATGCACCTGGGCATCGGCGCAGGCTCTGGCGTAGAAGCTCTGAGCCCGCAACAGGTTGGCACTATACAGATTGGGATAGGTAATGGACGAAGCCGGCGCGGTTTCCGGGGAAAACGCCGGCGTAGCGGCGGCCACATCCAGGTTCACCGCGTCGAAATCGTTATCGAGGGCCAGGCTGAACAGCAGCGTGTTGCTGGCCGGGGCCGGCAGGTAGTGGCGGGCCGACTTGCGGGGAAAGTGGACCACCAGGTTCGCGTCTTGCTTCCAGGTGGTCGACAGCAGCCAGGCGTTGTAGAGCACGAAGGACGCATCGAGGTAGAGGTAGCGGAAGGCCCGCACGCCGTACTTCTGAATGGTGCGCCCAAAGTCGGAATAGACCAGGATAACGCCCCGGTTGGGCGTGGGCCGCAAGTCATCGACCAGCTGCGGGATGCCGGCGTTTTCTACCGCAAAAAAGCAGTGCTGCCGGAAGCTGTAATAAAGCAGCCGCCATTGGCCGTCGAGAAAGTGCAGCAGCAGCAGCTCCGTCGGGTACAGGGCCCCGGCCGAAGGCGTGGCCCGCTTGCGTGGGTCTTTCTTATCCTTGCGATACCCATAGATGGCCTCGAAAAGCACTTTATACTTGTCCAGGGCAGCCGTGGACGGCACTGCGGAGGCCGGGCGCTCAAAATCGAAGGAGTTGAGGGCGAAGTTAATCCGG
This sequence comes from Hymenobacter elongatus, assembly GCF_004745955.1. Taxonomy (GTDB): domain Bacteria; phylum Bacteroidota; class Bacteroidia; order Cytophagales; family Hymenobacteraceae; genus Hymenobacter; species Hymenobacter elongatus. The sequence goes on from NZ_SRLD01000026.1 coordinate 56,663, forward strand.
TTTACGTGCGAATTGTGCGACTCTACGTCCTGCCGACACAGCGCCTTTAGCTGATAATTATCTTTTTGCAGAACAGTCATATAGCAACAGGCAATAAGCGGTAGGGTGTGAATAATGCTTGTAGCGCCAAAGCGCTACTGAGGGCTGAGGCGAGGCTCACCAGGCAGTTGGCGGCCAGGTCCACGGAAATGGACTGGCGCAGGGCTGCAACTTGGATGCCGAGCGGCTCGGCCCCGTTTTTCTGCACCACGTAGCCCTGCCCTCCCTGCAAGTGCCCTTCCTGGACACGCACTTTCTCCCCCATCTTGTAGTCGAATACTTCTTGCCCGATTGCGCCCGGCTGGGTCACGGTTTGCCGAATGGCGGCAACCTGCTGCTCGGGAATGACCACGGGCCGGCCTTCGAAGGAAATAAAGCGCACCAGCTCCCGAATCTGGAGCAGCTCGAAGCGCCGCTCGGAGGTGGTTTTCACGAAAAGGTAGTTGGGAAACAGGGCCCCCTCACTCACTCGCTTCTGGTCGCTCCACTGGCTGACCACCGTTTGCAACGGCAGGAAAGATTCGGTGCCTAGCGCCTGGAGCTTGTGGTACGCCTGCTTCTCCGCCTTCGGATAGGTATACACAGCGTACCAGCCATCTTTTGCCTTCAGTTGAGTACCCATAGCGCGATAGAGAAATAGAATAACAAACTCCCGGCCAGCCACCACCGGGGCCAGGGCCGCTGGATAGTTGGCCCTCCCCGGCCTCTGCGGCCCCGGATAACTGGTAGAATGAAATAAGATACGAGTAGTCGCCGGACGGAGCTTCGCCACGTAAGTCACAGCCGCGTGGTTTTGCGTTGTAGCCTACTCGGGAGGCAGTCGAGCATCCGGAAGTGGCGCTAAGTAGAATAATTGCTCTTCCGGGTGATTCAAAAGTGCTCAATCAGGGCTGCTTCCGAAAAAAATTTACACCAACACCCGCATACCCTATACCAATCTGGCTATCGGGCGTGCCAGTGCTACCGCACCACGGGCCCCGATACAGGTGCTGCGCATGGCCGCACCTGCTTTCCAGTAGCTTACTTATCAACAACTTACCACATGCACAACGCCGCCAGCTATGGCTCCTGCGGGCACTGCGCCGGGACTTGCACCACGCCGTAGCCCCTCCCTGCTCTCCCACTAGCGGGGAAACCAAGGAAGGGCTACGCAACTGCTTTAGCTTAGGCAGGCGGTTTAATTCCCGCTTTTGATGCGGCCTCTCTCCTCTTCCAGGCCCGACTTGCGGGCGCGGGCCGCTGCTACTTTCGAGCTGCCGAAGCGGTAGGTGAAGGTGAGGCGGGCTACCCGGCTCTCGCGCTTGTTCAGCACCGATACGTCGATGTCGTTGAACTGGAAGTTGCCCCGGAAATAATTGGTCCAGAACACGTCCGATACGTTGAGTTTCAGCGTGGCCCGGTTATTCATCAGCTTCTTCTGCACGCCCACCGACACGGCCCCCATGGGCTGACCATACAGCTGACTTTCCTGCAAAAAGCGCGAGCGGTAGGTGCCGCTCAGCTCGGCCGCGAAGCCCTTGGGCAGCGAAATCTGGTGTACCGAGTTGAGCGTCCAGGTGGTGGCCGAGGTATTCAGGCGCTGCATGTAGGTCGAGTCGCCACCGAGCTTGGTTTGGCCCAGGCGCGGCACGTCGCCGGCGTAGCGGTTGTGGAATACGTTGACGTAGGTGTTGCTGGTCCACCACTTCGTGATGGGCATGGGTACCGACATGGCCACGCCGTAATTTTCCTGTAAACCGATGTTCAACTCGGTCAGGTACGTGGTTTTGGTGCGCACGTCCTGCTCCAGAAAGTCGCTGATAACGTCGGTGGTGCGGCTATAGTTGATGGTAGTCGTGATGTTGTTGTTGTAAGTGTGCGACAGCTCGACGGCATTGGTAAACTGGGGCCGCAGGTACTCGTTGCCCCGGTTGTAAGTGTAGGGGTCCAGGAAGTAGAGGAAGGGATTCAAATCCTCGTAGTTGGGCCGGTCGATGCGGCGGCTGTACGAAAACACCAGTTGGTTTTTGTCGTTGAGGTGTTTGCTCAGAAACACGCTCGGAAACAGGTTGGTGTAGTTCCGCTTCAGCAGGCGCACGCCTTGCAGCGTGCCCTGGCCGTTGGTGTTTTCGGCCCGCAAGCCCAGCTGCACGCTTATTTTGCTCCACTCTTTGGCGTAGCTCACGTAGGCCGCCTGAATATGCTCGCGATACTCAAAGTCGCGGGTGCGCAGGGGGTCGAGCAAGGGCTGCCGGGCCTCGTTGTTGAGGAAAAAGAACTGCATGTCGTTCTGCGACGTTACCCAGCTCGTTTTCAGGCCGGCTTCCAGCTTGGCTTTGTTGGGTAGCGGCCGGGTGTAGTCTAGCTTGCCCGAGCGGATAAAAATATCGGAGCCCGTGTTGCCGTCCTCGTTGCGAATCTGGCGCAGAATGTCTAGCTCGTCGTATTTGGTGGTGCGGTATTGTTGCAGGCTGCTGTTGTTGAACTGGGCGTAGTCCACGTCGGCCGTTATTTCCTGCCCCGTCGAGTCCAGCACGTGCTTGAAATTGAGGTTGACCGCATTATTCAGCCAGGTATTATCTAAATTACCCTTGGTGTACACGGTCGTATCGAGGCCAGCGGCCGGGTAAGCAATGCGGGTGTCGCTGTTGTACTGCTGGTCGTTCTTGCTGGCCATGCCATTGAACAGCACGCCTACTACGGTTTTGTTGGTAAGGAAGAAGTCGGCCCCGGCTTTGTAATTCACCAGGCGCGACTCACTGGTCTTCTCCGAAAGCTGACTGAAGCTGGTTTGCAGCTGGTCGGCCTCGCCAAACCGGCGCGTAATCTGCTGGGTCTGGGGCGTTTTGCCGTTGTCGGCCGAGAGGCTGCCAAACAGGTTCACCTTGCCTTGGCGGTAGTTCAGGTTGAGGCCCGCGTTTTCCTTGATGAAGTTAACGGCCTGTCCGTTAGCCCGCGTAAACAGGCCCAGGCGGGTCCCGGCGTTCCAGGAGCCGTTCAGGCCCATGTTCTGGTTTTTCTTCATTTTGATATTGATGATGCCCGCATTGCCGGCCGCGTCATACTTAGCCGGCGGGTTGGTCATAATCTCGATTTTTTCCACCTGGCTGGCCTGCATGTTTTTCAGCAGCACCGCCAGGTCCGACGACGACACGTAGGTCGGCTTGTCGTTAATCATCACCAGCACGTTGGCCTTGCCTTTCAGCGAAATAGCGCCGTCCTTATCCACATACACGCCCGGCGACTTTTCCAGCACTTCCAGCGCCGTATTGCCGGCCGAAACAATGGAATTCTCCACGTTTACCACAATTCGGTCGATCTGCTGCTCAATGAGGGGCTTAGTGGCCGTCACCTTCACTTCGCCCAGCTGGTGCGCGGCATCGGCTAGTTGCAGGTTGCCCAAGCTCACTTCCGTCTGGCCCTCCGCCAGCGTGAATACGGGGGTAAAAAGCCGCTTGTAGGCCAGGCTCGACACACTGATCAGGTAAGAGCCGACGGGCACCTGCTCGATTTCAAAATAGCCGTTGGCATCGCCCAGCGCACCTTTTACCAGCGTCGAATCGGCGGCTTTCAGCAGCGAAACGTTGCTGAACTCCACCATTTTGCTTTGGGCGTCGGTAGTGTGGCCCGTCACTTTGCCGATGGCCTGGGCCTGGGCCCCCGTGCTCAGCAGGGCAAACAGAATAAGAAATAGTAATTTCTGGCTAGCTGCTTTCATTGTTGTGTTTCTTAAATAGCTATTCATCAAGCACATGCCGGGGTCGAGTGGCAGCATGACTTGGGTTTGAGAGGCAAGGTAAATTCTGGATACGGTACTAAAAAAAGTATTACACCAATCCGGTGATTGGCATGATGAACAGCTCGATACGGGGTAAACAAGCACACAAAGCCGACGCCTCGTTCCGCCGAAAAACCCGGCCCTCAGGCCCTGAGCCCGCCTTCGGCTACTTTCCTAACTAAAAGTAGCCGAAGGCGGGCTCAGGGCAGCAGCCGGGCTAGGCCAGCTCGTAGAGGCCGCCGGCCAGCGTAGCCAGGCGGGCGTGGGGCTGCTCGCGCAGGAGCTGCACCAGTTGCAGCAGATACTTTAGCTGGCCGCCCTCCACCTGATCGGGGGCGGTGCGGTACTTCAGCCCGAGCTTGATGGCATTTTTGTGGCGCACCACCGTCAGGCGGCTAAAGTTCTTGATTTCGCCGTGCCCGCTGTACTGGGTACGAATCTGGTCAAGTGCCTCTCCCTCCTTCAGCTCCAGCATTTTGCCTGGCTTCTCCTGGTAGTTGACGGCCGCTATGGCCGCGTCTTCGAGGCGGTAGCCGTAGCGCTGCTCCGTTTCCTGGCCAATGCGGTTCAGGGGAATATCCTGGTGCAGCCGCCCACCGATAAAGGCTTCGGATACCTGCGTAAACAGCTCGGCAAAGGTCATGTCGTCGCTCATGGTTGCGGCCACCGGGAACCCGTCCATCACGGCCCCCACCAGCTGGTCGAGGTCGATGCCCGGCACGACCCGGTCGCGGCCCGAGGACACCATCGTGATAATGGACGCCACCGCCTTGGTTTTGTGGTAGAACGACAAGTGGTAAGCGGCCAGCAGGAAGCTACTCAGGAAGCCGTTATGCTCCTTACAGAAGGCTTGTAGCTGCTGCATGTCGGCTTCCGCAATAAAGCCGGCTTCTTCCACAAAACCTGCCATGCCGGTGGCCGAGGGGGCGCTGGGCAGCTCGGCCGGTACGGCCTGGGGCAGGTGCTGGCGCCAGTACTGGAGCTGTTGCTCAGCGGCCGGCGAGGCCAGGAACTCCTGCTGCCAGCGGGCATACTCCAGGTATGAAGAACGCTTCGCCAACTGCTCGGCTACTGCTCCTTTTGTTTCATACAGCGTGCCGAGGCTATTGAGGATAAACTCGTTGGAATACGCATCCGTGATGATGTGATGAATGCACAGGTACACCATGGCGCGCCCCTGGCCATGAATCACGGCGCAGCGCACCAGTTGTTGGTCGGTGGGCAGAAACACTTCCTGGAAGGCTCGCCCCACGGCCTGCTGGGCCGGCTCTATTTCTTCGGCCGTCTTGATTTCGTGGTACTGAATAACGGGTTGCAGCGCGGCCACGGGCATGATGCGCTGACGCAAGCCCTCGTCGGTACGCACCAGATTAATGCGCAGCACATCGAAGCTGGCCAGCAGCTGATGATAGGCAGTTTCAAATGAGGTGGGCTCGAAGCTGTTGAGGACGAGCGGCCCTACGCTGCCGGTGCTGCTGAGCAGCTCGTGGCGGCTCTTGCTCGACAGGAATAGCTGCTGATGGTAGGTGAGCGGAAACAGCGGGCTGGTGCCGGTGGCATCCGTTGTGGCGGCGGGTACGGACTCGGCTTTGGCCGGCGCATTTTTCTGGTTGGCTACCAGCTTGTCGATCAGGCGCATCAGCTCCGTCTTGAAAGCCTGCACCAGGTGCGCAATCGTGGCTTCTTCGTACTGAAACTTGCTGTATGTTATCGACAGCTTCACTTCCTTGTTCACCACAATACCGGAAAGGTCGATGAGGGAAATGCGTTGGAAGTCCGGGCTCATGGCCTGGCCTCGCCGCTCGCCCGAAAAATCGAACACCCGGTTGCCGGTGGCCGTTTCGGCCCCCGCGCCGAAGTCGCCGAAATAGTTGTATTTCACCTGCGGCGTGCAGTTGCTCGCGGCTTTCTGGTATAGCTCGCCGTTGCTGATGTAGCGGAGCAGCCCGTAGCCGACCCCGTTGTTGGGTACTTCGGCAAAGGCCCGCTTCGTGGCCCGGATCTGCTCCAGCTCGTCGCGCTGCTCGCGCAGCCGCAGCGCGACCGGGTACATCGTCGTAAACCAGCCCACGGTGCGCGTCACGTCCAGCTCGGCCGGGTTTTGGTTGCGGGCGTTGCCTTCCATGGAAAGCAGCAGCTTGCTTACCCCGAACACTTCCTCGAAGGAGTAGGCCAGGGCCGTCAGCAGCACATCATCGACGGCCACCAGAGCACGGCGTGAGCCTTGGTACAGGGCTTCGGTTTGCTGCTGGGTGAGGTGGAAGCTGAGGCTGGAGGTATCTTTCAGGCGGTTGCTGCCCTCGGGGTGGTCGATGGGCAGGGCCGGAAATTCTTCTTCCATCAGGGCATTCCAGTGCAGCATTTCCTGCTTCACTACTTCGCTCGTGGCATATTGCCGCTCCCATTCGGCGAAGTACTTGTACGAGTCAGTTTTGGCCGGCAGCTCAAACGCCTCGCCCTGCTGGTACTGCAGGTACAGGGCCGACAAATCTTCGAACAGGATGCGGTACGACAGCCCATCGACTACCAGATGGTGGATGGCAATGAGCAGCCGGTCGCCATCATCGAGCCGGAACAAGCCAACTTTCACTAGCGGACCTTCGCTCAGGTTCATCCCCTTGTGAATCCGGTCCCCTTCCTGGGCCATCCGGTCCCAGGGGTTGGGGCAGTTGCGGAAGTCAAATTCCTCGAATGTAAAGCCTTCGCAGAGCACTTTCGTGTCCTGTAGCCAGCGGCCGTCTTCCTGCCGGAAGGTCATGCGCAGCGCGTCGTGGTGCACCACCAAGCGCTCCAGGCACTTTTGCAGGCCTTCCTTGTCCATGCGCTCTTTGCTGAAGAGCAGGGCCGCTTGGTTGAAGTGTTCTTTTTCGTCGTCTTCCTTCTCCAAAAACCACGTCTGAATGGCTGTGAGCGGCACTTCGCCCTGCACCAGGCTTTGGTCGATGACGCGGGAAACGGGGCGCAGGTAGGGGGCCAGCTCTTCGAGCACCTGGTGGGTCAGAATATCGGTTACGGTCAGGTCGTAGCCGTCGGCCTTCAGGCGCGAGAGCAGCCGGATGGACTTGATGGAGTTGCCGCCGGCATCGAAGAAATTCTCCTTCACGCTGGCGTTTTCCTTGAGCAGCACGGCTTCCCAGGCCCGGGCCAGCACCCGCTCCAGCTCGGTGCGGGGCGCCACATATTCTACTTCCGAAGCCAGACTGCTGATGCCGGGCTCGGGCAGGGCCTTCTTGTCTACTTTGCCGCTGCTATTGAGCGGCAGGGCCTCTAGCTGCACAAAGTAGCCGGGCACCATGTATACGGGCAGTTTCTCCTTCAGGAAGCTGCGCAGGCCAGCGGCCGTCTGGGGTTCGTGGCTCACCAGATACGCCACGATATCCTGCTCGCCTTCCGCCACTTCCGCTACCGTAGTAGTAGCGGCACTGATAGCGGGATGCTGGAGCAGCGCTGCCTCGATTTCGCCCAGCTCGATGCGGTAGCCCCGCACTTTCACCTGGTAATCTTTGCGGCCAATGAATTCGATGGTGCCGTCGGCCAGCCACTTGCCCAGGTCGCCGGTACGGTATATCCGCTCGCCGGCCACGAAGGGGTTCAGCACGAATTTTTCGGCCGTCAGCTCTTCGCGGTTCAGGTAGCCGCGGGCCAGACCGCTGCCGCCGATGCAAATCTCGCCCGGAATGCCAATGGGCGTGAGGGCCTGGTTTTCATCCAGAATATACATTTTCTCGCCCATGAGCGGCCCGCCAATCGTGAGCTGATCCGACTGGTTCAGCAACAGGCTGCTGCTCCAGATCGTGGTTTCGGTGGGTCCGTATACGTTGATGGCCTGCACCGGAGAGTTTTTCAGCTTCTCGTACAGTTTCTGGCTCAGGGCCTCGCCGCCGATCAGTACCGTCTTGATATTGGCTGGCAGCGTGTCGTTCACGGCCAATAGCTGGCCCAGGCGGGAGGGCGTAAGCTGCAACGCGTCGGCTTCCGAATGGGCCAGGGCCAGGTACAACGCGGCCGGGTCAGCTAGCTGGGCATCGCCGAACAGCACGATTTGCTTGCCGCTGCACAGCGTGCCCAGTATTTCCAGCACGGAAATATCGAAGGTCACTTCGGTGGTGGCGGCCATCGCCGTGGCTTGGCGCAGGCCCAGCGCCAGCGGAATGTTTTCGAAAAACGTGGCGGCCGCACGGTGCTCAATCATTACCCCTTTCGGATTGCCCGTGGAACCCGAGGTGTAGATGACGTAGGCCAGGTGCGCGGGCAGAATATCGTGGTCGATCCGGCTCAGGGAATACTGGCCCCGGAAGAAGTGGTCCAGTACCTTATCATCGATGATGAGCGTGCACTGGCTATCTTCGAGCAGGTAATCGATGCGCTCCTGGGGTGTGCTAGGGCTGATGGGCACGTAAGCGCCCCCGGCTTTGAGCACGCCTAGCATGGCTACGACGAGCCACTCAGACCGGTGCAGCCGCAGGCCAGCCAGCTTGTTGGGCTTGATGCCGTACGTGGTATGCAGATAGTGGGCAAACTGGTTGGAGAGGGCATCCAGCTCCTGGTAGGTAAAGCGTTTCTGGCCGTACACCAGGGCGGTAGCCGCCGGGGCCCGGCGCACCTGCGCCTCAAACAAATCGACCAGGGTTTTATCGGTATTGCGGTGCACGCCGGTATCCGTAAAAACGCCCAGCAGCTGCTGGGTTTCGCTGGTGCTTAGGTAAGGCACCGCCGTCAGGCGCTCCTGCGGGTTTTGCAGAATAGCCTGGCAATAGTGCGTCACGTGGTGGCCGAGGCGCTCCACGAAGGCTTTGGTATAGATATCGGTGTTGTACTGAATGCCCAGCATCAGGCAGTCGGAGGCTTCCTTGAAGGAGAGGCGCAGGTCGTATTGGGCAATGGTGATGGGCACGGCCACGCCTTCCTTGGCCGGAGCCACAGCACCCGAGGGCTTGGCACTGCCTTTCAGGTCGTTGTTGTGCAGAATTACCATCACATCGAACAACGGCGAGCGGCCGGGGTCGCTCTTCAGGTTCAGCTCCTGGCTAAGATGGTCGAAGGAATAGAACTGGTGGGCAAAAGCGCCCAGAATCGTTTCCTTCACTTGCTGAAACAAGGTCAGAAAAGATTCCTGGCCGCTGAACTGCGTGCGCAGGGCCAGCGTGTTGATAAACAGGCCAATCTGATTTTCCAGGTCGATATGGTCGCGGCCAGCCGTGGGCGTGCCTACCACGATGTCTTCCTGGCCCGAGAAACGATAGAACAGGCCTTTTACTACGGCTACCAAGGCCATGTACAGGGTGCCGCCCTGCTCCTGGCTCAGCTGCTTCAGCCCGTTCAGAATCGTGGCGTCCAGCTGAAACTTCAGCTCGGCCCCCTGGTAGGTTTTTACCGGCGGACGCATTTTGGGCGTGGGAAGCTCCAGCACCGGTACGTTGCCCGAAAACTTCTCCAGCCAGTACTGCCGGTGGTCGGCCTGCTCTTCGGCCAGGAGCTTGTGCTGCCAGGCCGAGAAATCCCTGTACTGAATGCGCAGCGGCTTCAGGGCGGCTTCTTTGCCCTGCAACTGGGCCTGATAGAGCGCCAGCAGCTCGCTGCGGAACACTTTCAGCGACCAGCCGTCGCAGATGAGGTGGTGCAGGTTATAGAACAGTACCGTGTGGTGGTCCTGCATGTGCAGCAGGGCCACGCGCAGCAGCGGGCCTTCGCTGAGGTTGAATGGGGCCAGCGAGTCCTGGCGCACGTACTGGTTGGCGCGGTGCACCTTGTCAGTGTCTTCGCGCAGGTCGAGGTATTCGAAGCCGGGTTTCACCTCACTGGCCGGCAGCACATACTGGCGCACCTCCTGGGAAAGCGCATCTTCCCTAAATGTGGTGCGCAGTATCTCGTGGCGCTCGATGAGCTGGTGAAGCGCCCGGGTGAAGCACTCCACGTCAATTTCCAGGTCCAGATCCAGCAGGGAGGGCACGTTGTAGGCCACCGAAGCACTGGGCAGCTGACTCACGACCCACAGCCGATACTGGCCGGGCGTAACGGGGTAAGAGGCCTGCACCTCAATGACGGGGATGGAATCAAAGTCGCGCTGCTTGCCGGCTCCGCGCAGAAATTCAATGAGCTGGGCCTTGTTGTCGCGCAGCTCCTGCAAGAGGTTCTGGTCGGGCGGCCCATCGGCGAAGGTCACTTGCAGATTGTCCTCTACCAGCATCACCGTTACCTTATTCTTCCGTAGTTTTTCGATGATATTATTCATACACGTCGTAGGATTCACCTAGTGATTGGGTATAGTTTGTAGCGTAGAATGAGTGGATAATAGTCGGATGACCCCGCAGCTACATGCGCACCGGTCGGTGCCACCCGCCGGGCGGCTACGGCCGGCACCGACCGGTGAGCAGGGCGTAGGCCCTGCCCCCCAGTCGGCTGGTGCCCGCCAGGGCTAGATAATAAAGCTGGTGCCGCCTTTCTGCACCTCCACTACTTGCTTCTTGGCCCAGTGCAGGTTATCGATGCGCTTGGATAGCTCTTTGATGGTGGCGTCGCGGAAGAATTCTTCGAGCGTGATTTCGACGGAGAAGGACTGGTGAATCTTGTTAAGCATAATCATCGTCTTCAGCGAATCGCCGCCCAGGGCGAAGAAGAAGTCGTCGATGCCGATGTTGGTGAAGCCAAAAAAGTCTTCCCAGAGCGCCAGTAGCTGCTTTTCTGTGTCAGTTTCGGGGCTGGTCAGCGGCGTGTTCAGCCTCGAGCGGTCGAAGGTATTGGAATAGCTTTCGGCGCGGGGCTCCTCGCTCTGGTACAGGTCATCGGTATCGTCGGCGGCAAAGGTGGCGGCCGTGGCACTGGGCGAGGTGTAGGTAATTTCGCTTACCTCGGGCAGGCCCACTGTGTTTTCGAATACCATTACCAAGCCCTGCTTGAGCAGCTCCAGGTTGTCGGCCTCCATTACTTTTTCCAGCGACTGGCGGCTGAAATTGACGGCTACCCACTTGCAGGCGGCCGCGGCAACCAGGCGCGACTCCAGGCTTTCCATTAGGGCCGGGCCACAGGAGGCAATCCAGCCGAAGTCCAGGGCTTCGTCATTGAACAGCGCTATGTGCTCCAGCAGCGAGTTGCCCTTGGCTGAGAGCTGCTCAAGCAGGTTCAGGCGGGCCGCAGAAGCTTGGCTGAGCGCCGGTTCGCTAAACAGCTGGTCGACGAAAATAACGCCGTTGATGGGACCGTACTGCTCCTTCAGCTTCAGAGCCTGGGCAGACTGGTCGGGGCCGGCCAGATCGTGGAAATAGAGGCGACCTTCGAGCAGCAGCTTTTCCAGACTGGCTACTACGTGCGGAGCCATGGTAGCTTCCTTGGCCGGGTTGAAGCGCGGCAGAATCACGCGGGCATCAAACTGCTGCACCAGGTATTCGGCCAGCACGATGCTGATAGAGTTCAGGGCGCCGGCCAGCACGTAAGTACCTTGGGAGCGAAGCAGGCTGGGCTTGGCCGCGCCAAGTGCCAGCTCATCCTGGCCCAGCACCCAACGCTTGCCTTTGCGGTAGGCCACGCAGCTGTCTTCGCCGTTGGCGGCCAACTCGCCGGCTATCTTCTGGGCCAACTCGGTTTCGGCAGCATAGCTTTCCACGTCGATAGAGCGAATGAACAGGCTGGGAAACTCGGCCGCAATGGCCTGTACCACGTCGCGGGCAGAAGCGCTAAATGGTTGGCCCGAGGCTTCCTGTGGCTGCACTTCGTTTACGATGGTGAGCTGCACCTTGCGGGGGTTCAGCGGACTGCCAGCCAGGTTTTTTACCAGGTTGAGCACAAAGGCCGCATCGGCCTGCCCATCGATAAAGCCCCAGCTGTACACGATTTTCAGCAGATCGGTTTTGCTACTCATGATGCGCTGGTAAATGCGCTCCTCGTGCTCGTTTACGTTTGGGTTGATGGTAATCGTGTTGCGGTTCGTGACGGTATACTGCTCGCCGGGGCGCACGTCCAGCACCTCGTTGCCGGCGGCCAGCAGGTGGCTTTCCAGGTGTTGGAACAGCGGGTTGCCCTTTGAGAACAGCAGGTGGGTGGCCGAGCCCGGTACGGTGGCAGCGGCAGCCATCAGGTATTTGGCGCGCCAGAAAGGATACTGGAACCGGCCCCGCTTGTCGGCCGAGTTGGCGCTGGGCCGGTTGTAGAGCTCATCCGAGTTGATTTTAACCGGGAAGCGCTTTTTCTCGAACTGATACGTGGGCAGCGAAACGATACGCGCGTTTTGCTGCGGATGCTCCTTGTGCCAGGCCACCGTTACGCCATTCACCCAGAGCACGCCCAGGGCGTCTTTCAGGAATTGCTCGTCGTTTATCGCTTCGCTCGACTTGCGCATGGTGGGCACCGCCGTCACCGACTGCTCGCGGGCCTTGGCCTGCGCCAGAATAAAATCGGTGAGCACGCGGCGCGGACCAACTTCCACCACCAGTACATCGTCCAGGTCCAGCAAGGTTTCGGCCCCTTGGGCAAACCGCACCGTTTGGCGCAGATGGTTTACCCAGTAGCTGGCCTGCGTCACCTCGTTGGCAGTAGCAAAGCCACCGTGCAGGTTGGAGATGAACGGAATTTGGGGGGCCTGTAAGGATACGGCATCGACCACCTTTTTAAACTCGGCCAGAATCGGATCCATCAGACTGGAGTGGAAACCCACTTCCGTATTCAAGCGCACCGAGCTGATGTTCAGGCTGCCCAGCACCAGTCGCAGCTGCTCAATAGCCTCTGCGGGGCCGGCCACTACGCACTGCTCCGGCGAGTTGACGGCCGCCAGGCAGATAGCGTCGTTGTTCACGTAAGGCAGCACCTGCTCCTCTTTGGCGTGAATGCTCAGCATGGCTCCGGCGGGTACGCGGGCAATCAGCTGGGCACGTTTCAGCACCAGCTGCAACCCGTCGCGGTAGCTGAAGACGCCCGCCACGCAGGCCGCCGCATATTCACCCAGGCTGTGGCCAATGAGGTAGCTGGGCTTCACGCCCCACTCCAGTAGCAGCGAGGCCAGGGCATACTCGATAACGAAAATTAGCGGCATAGCCACGGGCGTGGCGTTGATGCGATTCAGGACAGCGGCGGGGGCATCGTCGGGGGCAAACAGGGCGGAGCGGTAATCTTCGCCGGTCAACTCCAGCAGGTAGTTTAGGCCTTCATCGACCACCGCCCGGAAATGTGGGTACTGCTGGTAGAGGTCCAGGCCCATGTTGCGGTACTGCGTGCCGGTACCGGGGAAAGCAAATACCAGCTTCGGGTCGATGCTGTGCACGTTGCCCTTGCCGATGCCCATTTTGGCCGTGAGCTTTTCCTGCAACTCATTCAGGCTCCGGGCATTTACCACGGTCCGGTACTTAAAGGCTTTGCGGCGGCTTTGCAGCGTGTAGGCCACATCGGCTACGGCCTCAGCAGGGTGCGTTTGCAGGTGGGTGCGGAAGGCGTCGAGGTACTTATCGAGTGACCAGGCCGTTTTGGCACTGAAGGTGAACAGGTGATGCTTGGCCAGGGGCACCGTAGCAGCTGGGGCCACGGGCGCTTCTTCCAGCACCACGTGGGCGTTTGTGCCCCCGATGCCGAAGGAGCTGACGCCAGCCCGCACCACGGTTTCAGTCCAGGGCCGTAGCTGCTGGTTCACGAAGAAGGGCGAGTTTTCGAAGTCGATTTCGGGATTGTGCTGGCTGAAATTGAGCGAGGCCGGAATCTGCCGGTTTTTAATGGCCAGCACCGTTTTCATGAAGCCGGCAATGCCCGCCGCCGAGTCGAGGTGACCAAAGTTGGTTTTCACCGAGCCGATGGCGCAATACTGCTTGCGCGGGTTGTCGAAGGCGCGGGTCAGGGCCTCAATTTCGATCGGGTCGCCGAGCTTGGTGCCCGTACCGTGGGCCTCGATGTAGGTGAGAGTAGCAGGGTCGACTTTGGCCAGCTTGTGGGCCGTTTTGATGCACTCTACCTGGCCCTGCACCGACGGGGCGGTGTAGCCCACCTTGCGGTTGCCGTCGTTGTTGATGGCGCTGCCTTTTATGATGGCGTAGATATGGTCGCCGTCGGCCAGGGCATCTTTCAGCTTCTTCAGTAGCACCACGCCCGCACCTTCGCCCCCGATGGTGCCGTTGGCGTTGGCATCGAAGGCCTTGCAGTGGCCGTCGGGTGCGTAAATCATGCCGCTCTGGTACACGTAGCCCGGCGCGGCGCTGGTTTTGATTTTGACGCCGCCGGCCACGGCCATTTTGCTTTCGCCCGTCAGCAGGCTGCGGCAGGCCTGGTGCACCGCAATCAGGGAGCTGGAGCAGGCACTGAACAGGAACAGCGCCGGCCCCTTCAGGTTGAACTTGTAGGAAACCAGCGTGGGCAGGAAGTTGACGTTGTTGAGCAGGCTGGCGCTGAAGCCGTCCACCAGCTTTTCGCGCTCATTCAGGAAACGAGTATATACCCGCCAGTTGGTGCTGTCGGCCCCCGAAACGTGCAGCGACACGATGTCGTTCAGGTCGTTGGGCACGTAGCCGGCATCCTCGAAGGCTTCCCACAGACACTCGTGAAAAATGCGGGTCTGGGGGTCCATGATGATGGCCTCGCCGGGGCGGTAGTCGAAGAAGTTGGCATCGAAGCAGTCCTTGTCGTCCACCGTTACCGACGCCTTCACGTAGCTCGGGTGGTTGATTTTGTCGGCACTCAGGCCCAGCTGCGCTAGCTCCTCATCGGAGTAGAAGCGCACCGACTCTTTCCCGCCTTGCAGGTTTTGCCAGAATTTTTCGGGGGTATTGGCGTCCGGCATGCGGCACGCCATGCCGATAACGGCAACTTCCAGACCGGTGTAATTATTGTTCTTCGTTTCCATAATAATCTAGCTATTAAATAGTTCAAGCGACTCGTCTAAGGATTGTACCGACTCTTCAATCTGCTCCGTAAGCCCGGCGTCGGTGTCCTGGCTTGCAGCCTGACCAATGAAGGCGGCCTGATCCTTAATGGTCACCACGTTGAAGAGGGTGGCAATCTTGTAGGACTTCGAGAAGGCCGCGTTGATAAGCTGATTGAGCTTGATAATTTTGATAGAGTTGCCGCCCAAATCGAAGAAGTTGGCCGATGTGCTGATCTGGTCTTTGCCCAGTAGCTCCTTCCAGATTTGCACCAGCGTTTCCTCAATTTCGTTGGCCGGAGCCACGTAGTCGATTTTGCTGGCCGCGTGCTGAGCCGTGGGCGCGGGTAGGGCCTGCTTGTTGATCTTGCCGTTGCTGGTCAGTGGCAGCCGGTCGAGCTGCACAAAGTAGGCCGGCACCATGTAGGCCGGCAGGCGCTGGCCCAGATAGGCTTTGAGCTGCTTGGCTGGCTCGGCAGTGGGGCTCACTATGTAGGCCACCAGCTCACGGGTCTGGTCACTCATTTCGCGGGCCAGCACCACGGCTTCGCGCACATCGGGGGCTGTCAGCAGGGTATTTTCAATTTCGCGCAGTTCCACGCGGTGCCCCCTGATTTTTACCTGGTCGTCTTTGCGCCCAGCGAATACCAAAGTGCCTTCCGGCGTCCAGCGGGCCAGGTCGCCGGTGTCGTAAAGGGTGGCACCGGGTTTGAAGGGGTTGGGCACAAACCGCTCGGCCGTCAGCTCGGGCCGGTTCAGGTAGCCGCGCGAGAGGCCCGGGCCGCCAATATAGAGCTGGCCCACCATGCCCTCGGGCAGCAAGTTGCCCTGCTGGTCGAGCAGGTATACAGCCATGTTGCCGATGGGCTTGCCGATCGGAATTTTGGCCGAGTCGGTGTAGGTGCCCTTCTTGATGATGTGCGTGGTGGCCACTACCGAAGCCTCGGTAGGACCGTAGGCGTTGATGTAGTCGCCCTGCTGGCTGAAAGCCTGAATCAGCTTGCGGTTGGTTTCCTCGCCGCCCGTTACGAGCTGCTTCAGGTGGCGTAGCGCCTCGATGTCGAGCAGCTGCAGATACACCGGCGGCATGGCTGCCATATCGATGCGGTTGTCGTTGAGGTAGTTCGTGTAGGCCGCCGCGTCTTTCTTGAGCGCGTCGCTGGCAATGTGCAGCTCGCCGCCGGCCAGCAGAATCGTGAACATCTCCCACACCGACACGTCGAACGAGGACGACATGAACTGCATACCCCGAATGCCGGGCTGCATTTCCAGGGAGTGAATCTCGGTCAGCACGGTATTCACAATGGCGCGGTGCTCAATCATCACGCCCTTGGGCTCGCCCGTGGAGCCCGAAGTGTAAATCACGTAGGCCAGGTCCTGGGGCGTAGCCGCCGGGGCCGGGGCCAGGGTCGAATAGTTGTCTTGCTGCTCCTGGAAGTCGGCCAGCTCACTGTCGTTCAGCAACACGGTCAGCTCGCTGTTGCGCTGCATGTAGCTGATGCGCTCTTCGGGATACGCCAGGTCAATCGGCACGAAGGCCCCGCCGGCTTTCAGCGTGGCCAGCACGGCCACCACGTACCACTCGTTGCGTTCCAGCTTGATGCCCACCCGGTCGTTGGGCTTCAGCTGATACTGGTCGATGAGGTAGCCAGCCAGCTGGTTCGACAGCTCGTCGAGCTGCTGGTAGGTCAGGCTGCGGTCTTCGAATACTACCGCACGCTCAGGCAGCAGAGTAGCAGCTCGCTGCGCAAATAGCTGGTGCAGCGTTGCTTGTTCAGGAATAGATAGATGGTTGTCATTGTAGTGAATAGTTTGGCGGTGAATTTCTTCCTGACTCAGGTACTCAAAGGCATGCAGCGGCGTTTCGGGAGCCCGCACGATGTGGGCCAGCAGCTGCGCGAAATGGTTGAAAAAGCGCTGGATGTAGGCCGGCGAAAACAGATCGGTGTTGTACTGAATGGCCACGTCGATGCCCTGCGTGCCTTCGGTAAAGGCCAGGGTCATATCATACTTGCTGACCAAGCGGCCACCCAGTTTCCAGGTAGCAATGCGCAGGTCGGAAAACGCCTGGGCGCTGTCGTCCGGCGTGTCGAAGTTCAGATCGGTATTCTGCATCACCACCATCACATCGAACAGCGGGGAGCGGCTGATGTCGCGCTTCACGCCCAAGTCGTCCACGAGTTGGTCGAAGGGGTAGAGCTGGTGCTTATAAGCGCCCAGCAAGTTGGTTTTTACCTGCTCGTAGAGCTGGGCAAAGCTACCCTGGCCGCTGAACTGCGTGCGCAGGGCCAAGGTATTGATGTAAAAGCCAATCTGATTTTCCAGGTCGGCGTGCTCACGGCCCGCAATAGGGCTACCCAGCACAATGTCTTCCTGGCCGGTGTAGCGGTAAAACAGCGTGTTCAGGGCGGCCATAATGCCCATGAAAGCAGTGCCACCGTAGGTTTCGTTCAGCTGTTTCAGGCCGGCCTGCACGTCTGGGCCCAGCCGAAAATGCACCATCTCGCCGTTGTAGGTTTTCACGGCGGGGCGGGGCTGCTCGTGCTGCAACTCCAGCACCGGCAGCTCGCCCTGCATTTGCTCCAGCCAGTAAGCCCGGTGGCTTTGCAGGCCCGCCCCGGCCAGCTCGTTGCGTTGCCAGGCGGCAAAATCCTTGTATTGAATGCGTAATGGCGCGGCGGCCGGCCGCTGGCCCAGGCGGAACTGCTGGTAATAGCCCAGCAGCTCGTTGGTCAGCACCTTCATCGACCACCCGTCGCTGATGATGTGGTGAATGTTGAAAAAGAACACCAGCTCATCGGGCCCCAGGCGCAGCAGTGTCGCCCGAAACAGCGGCCCTGCGCTCAGGTCGAAGGGCCGGATGGCTTCGGCCTCAACGTAGGCCCGGGCCGTGGCCGGCGGGTTTTCGCCGGTAGTCAGGTCGGTATAAGTCAACGCGAAACCGCAGGCGTCCGGGGCCAGCACAAACTGACGCACCTCGTCGAGTTGCTCGTCTTTGCGAAACACGGTGCGCAGAATTTCGTGGCGGGCCACTACCGCGTGCAGGGCTTTTTCGAAGCTGGCCACATCCAGGGTGCCGGTCAGCAGCTTAGCGGCGGGCATGTTGTAGGCTACCAGAGCATCTTCCAGCTGGCTGAGCACCCACAGGCGGTATTGGGAAGGCGACAACGGGTAGCTGGCCTGGGGGCCGGCCGCCGCAATGGCGTTGAACTCCGCTTGGCTCTCCTGCTCCGCCATATACGCCATCAACTCGGCCTTGCGTGCTTTCAGCTCCTGCAAAAGCTCCGGCGTGAGTGCGCCTTTGGGTGCTGTCAGCTTCAGTTCGCCCTCCGCTACTTTTAGAATAACACCGGCGTTTCGTAACGTCTTCAGAAATTGTTTCATCGTCTTATAAGGCTTATTATGTAGCACTTGCGGGGAGTGGTAGCCCGGTTTTCGGCTCGTGTTACGGAGCCGGAAACCGGGACCAATGCGGGCCGGGCCAGCGTAGCCGTATCGTGCCTCCTGCCGGGCCCACGCCCTGCGGCGCGGGCCCCTCTCCTACTCTTACTTTCTATAACTCACTTAAATAGTTACCTCTTCCGAATGCGCCTCATCGTGCACGGCCTCGGTTTTGGCCCACAGTGCATTCTCGATTTCCTCGGCCAGGGCTTCGATAGTCGGGGTTTCAAACAAGGTCAGCACATCGACGCGCACGTTGAACTGCTGATGCACCTTGGTTAGCATCAGGATGCCGTTGAGGCTGTGGCCGCCGTGGGTGAAGAAGTTATCGGTGACGCCGATGGTTTCCTTGCGCAGAATCTTCTGCCAGATGGCAACGAGCACCTCTTCCGTGGCCGTACGAGGGGCCACAAACGCCTGGCTCCGCTGCCCGGCGAGGGTTTGCGGGTTGGGCAGGGCCTGCCGGTTGATTTTGCCGTTGGGCGTCAGCGGAATCTCCTGCAGCTGCACAAAGAGCTGCGGCACCATGAACTCGGGCAACCGCTCGAGCAGGTAGCTCCGCAGCGCGGCCGCATCCAGCGGCTCCTCGCTTACGAAGTAGCCCACCAGCTCTTGCTCGCCGGGAGTGCTTTCGAAGGCCATCACCACGGCTTCCCGAACGCCAGCCTTGCCTTTGAGCGTATTCTCGATTTCGCCCAGCTCGATGCGGTAGCCCCGAATCTTGAGCTGCTGGTCGATGCGGCCCAGGAAGGTGATGCTGCCCTCGGCCGACCATGTTACCAGGTCGCCGGTGCGGTACACCTGGCCTTCGCCGCCAAACGGATCCGCAATGAAGCGTTCCGCCGTCAGATCGGGGCGACCAAAGTAGCCGGTGGCCACGCCCTCGCCGCCAATGAGCAGCTCGCCCGGCACCCCGTAAGGGCACAGGCCCAGGTACTGATCGACTACGTACACCCTCGTGTTGGAGAATGGCTCGCCAATTGGCACGCGGCTGTAGCTGCGGGTCATATCCACGCGGTGCATGAGCTTGCCGATGGTAGTTTCGGTGGGGCCGTAGTGGTTGTACACCTCTATTTCCTGGCCGGTCTGCCGAATACGCTCTACCACATCGGTCGTCAGCTCTTCACCACCGAAGATGATGCGCTTGGCAGGCAGCAGCGTCCGGTTGGTTTGCAGCGCTTTCCAGTGCGAAGGCACGATCTTGATAGTACCAATGGTGTGGGTTTCGAAGTAGTTGAGCAGTCCTTCGCTGTCGGTCAGGGCTTCTTTGGCAAACAAGTGGAGCGTGCCTCCGGTGAGCAGGGAGCCAAACAGCACCGTGTTACCTAAGTCGGCGGCCAGCGTCGAGAGCAGGCCAAACGACTCGCCCGCCGCCATGCCGGTTTTGGCTTGCAGGCCGTCGAGGTAATCCACCAGGTTGCGGTGCGTTACCATCACGCCCTTCGGCGTGCCCGTCGAGCCGGACGTGTAGATCAGGTAGGCTACGTCGGCGGGGCGCAGCGTAGTAGCCGGCGGCGTTACAGCCCCGTGCTGCCAGGTGGCTTCCGGCGCGTCGATTACCAGGAGCGGTACGCGCTGCTGCTCGAAAGCGGCGGCGTTGGCCGCATCTACCACGAGCAGAGCGGCCTGCGAATCGGCCAGCATGAAAACCTTGCGGGCTTCGGGGAACTGCGTATCGAGGGGCACGTACACGCCGCCCGCTTTCAGGGTGGCCAGCAGGCTCGTCAGCGCGTCCAGCGGCTGACTCAGACAGAAGGCTACCTTGGTGCCTTCCGCAATGCCCTGGCTGCGGAAGTAGTTGGCCAGCTGGTTTACCCGGTCGTTCAACTCAGCGTAGCTTAGTACGTCACCAGCCGAAATCACGGCGGTTTGGGCCGGCGTGGCGGCTACTTGTGCTTCCAAGCGCGACAGAACCGTTTCTTCGGTGCGGGCCAGCGTGCCGGTAGCGTCAAATTGCGCTAACAGCTGCTGCTGCTCGGCGGGGGCCAGGTAGCTGGCGGCCCGCACGGGCTGGTCGGCCTGAGCCACGAAGGACTTCAGGAGCTGCTGGAAATGAGTACCCAAACGCTCCATAAAGGCCGGCTCGTATTTGGCGGCATTGAAGCGGAACCGGTAAGCCAGCTGTGTGGCCGAAGGATACAGCACGAAGTTGAAGTCGAAGTTCGTTTGCACGTACGACTCTTTGCTGATGATATCCAAGCCCTGCTCTTCGCTAACCGGAGCATATTCGGCACTTTCGGCCGCGTTCGTATTTTGGAACACCAGAATGTGGTCGAGCAGATTGCGGCCGAGCGCGCTCTGGGCCTGCACTTCGGCCAACTGCCGGTAGTGGTGTGGCTCGCTGGCAATATGGAGTTGCTGCACCTGTTGCACTAGCTCCTTCACCGTGGTTTCGGTGCCATACTGCACCCGCACCGGAATGGTGTTGATGAACAAGCCCACCATTTCTTCCACGCCCACCAGGTCGCCGGGGCGGCCCGATACGACGGTGCCAAACACGACATCCTGGGTGCCGGCGTAGCGGCCGAGCAGCACGCCCCAGGCGCTCTGCACCACCGTGTTCAACGTCACGCCCAACCGTTCGCTCAGTTGTTGCAAGCCAGCGAAATCTGCATTTTCAATCTGGAAGAAGGCTTCTTGCTGAGTGTATTCCTGGCTGGTCGGTTGCGCGGGCAGCGAGGCGGTTTGCTCGTATCCTTCTAGATATTGTCCCCAATACGTGAGCGAGGCCTGGGCATCGCGCCGGTCGAGCCAGCGCAGGTACCCGGCGTACTTGTGGCGCTCGGTTAACTGCACGGGCTGCCCGCTCACCAAGCCCTGGTAGAGCTGGGTGAACTGCTGAATGAGCAATTGAGAGCACCAGGCATCCATAACAATATGGTGGTGGCTCCAAATCAGCTCAAAGCTATCCGGGCCGAGCTGGACCACGCGCAGGCGCATCTGGGAGCCCTTGCGCAGGTCGAATCCGCGGGCCAGATCGGCCGCCTTCTCCTGGGCCAGGGCCTGGGTCAGCGCCGCGCCGGCC
>NZ_SRLD01000027.1 GCF_004745955.1 Hymenobacter elongatus
GTGGGCTGCCAAAGCCGCGTCGAGGCCTTGATTGGCAGCTGTTTCAATGAATTGGTCTATCGCGTCAATTTCTTGCTGGGTAATGGCCATGGGTATGAGGGTTAAGTGAGTTAATAGTGGGGCTATGCTTTGATATACAGCCCTGATTTCAAAGCACAGCGTCTGGTACTTGCGTTGCGACTTATCCCTTTGTGCGGGACTTGGATGGTCGGGTCGTGGCGGCCCGCGGGGTACGAGTAGTGTACTGGGCTGACTTGGCTTTTAAATGCCTATCCACCAAAGATTCGAGTTGACGAAAAGGGCGAATCGGGTTAGGTCGGGCTCGTAGGTCGGCCGCAATTTCGCGGTACGTAGTGCGCAGGCTTTCTTCCGAAGTGTCGGGCATGGTCCGGTCAGTGGCTAGCAACGCTTCTTGCATCGGATGCCGGAACTCGTTCCAGAATGTGATGCGGGGCATCCAAGCACTGAGACGCACGCCTACGTATAGGAGCTCGGCCTCCGCCGCGGAGCAGCCCCCGGCCCGGCACGCCTGGTAAAACATATAGTCCGCGGCCGAACGAGCTGCTTGAGGGTTGGGGGCGTGCATGGATAGGTCGCAGGCTACGTCGTGCACAATGGAGGCGCGCCGATAAGCGCCAGTGTAGGGAGAACCCACTGTGGACCAGAGCGGAGCAGGAATGCTGGCGCCGTTCACGACGCTGCCTTGAGGTGCCCGCCATGTGGTGCCGGCTGGGTCTTTAAACCAGAAATCGCGCAACAGTTCCATGTTACGGTCGGTGGCGTCGTATGGGCCCGTCAACCACGTGGCCTGTGGGTCTTCTGAAAAAGTGCCGAAGGACATGGAGATTGAAACTTAAGCGAGAAGTTGGCAAAAGAAACAACCGACAGCCAGACAGGCCTGGGGCATTTCCGAGGCTATTCGTGGGCTTTAGAAGAAATTCTGCTTGATATCAAAGGACGCTACTTCATTCTGACACAGCATCAGTGCTACCACTGAATTTCGCGTGTATTTCGTGCGTTCCCGTTGCTTTCCGCAATGAGAGCGATAGTTCCCCGACTGTTTGCTGCAGTTCGTTGACTAAAAATCCGGTTGGCCACTACTTTTGCTCCTACCGAGCCTTAGATGTATAGTCCCAGGGAGTGATGGTGTATTTTCCGGGCTGGAATTTCGCACGCATCTATGGGACAAGTACTCCACGGCAGCGCCCGCACAACGGCGGCAATACGGGCCGCTATCCAACACAGCCAGGAAAGCCTACAAAGCTTAGCCAGCCGCTACAGCATCAACCCGAAAACGGTGGCCAAGTGGCGCAAACGCCCCAGCGTGCTGGACGCGCGCATGGGGCCCGAACCGGCCTCGACGGTGCTTACCCCTGAGCAAGAAGCCATCGCCGTGGCCTTTCGGCGGCACACCCTGCTGGCGCTGGATGATTGCCTGTACGCGCTGCAGGCCACGATTCCGCACCTGTCCCGCTCGGCGCTGCACCGCTGTTTCCAACGCCACGGCATCAGTCGCCTGCCGCTGACCGAGGATGGACAGAGCCCGCCGAAAAAGAAATTCAAGGACTATCCCATCGGCTATCTGCATGTCGACTTTGTCGAGGTCCAGACCGAAGAAGGCCGCCAGTACCTCTTCGTGGCCATTGACCGCACCAGCAAAGTGGCGTTTGCCGAATTCCACCCGCGGGCCATACGGGTCGTCGCAGCGGAGTTTCTGCGGCGCGTGCTCGACAAGTTGCCCTATCAAGTGCATACCGTGCTGACGGACAACGGGGTGCAGTTCACGCCCCAGCCGCACCAATTCCTGCCGGGCGGGCACAGTTTTGACCGCATCTGCCGGGAATACGGCGTGGAGCACCGGTTGACCAAACCAGGCCACCCGTGGACCGACGGCCAGGTCGAGCGCATGAACCGCACGATTAAAGAAGCGACGGTTCAGCGCTTCCACTACCAGAGCACCGACGAGCTCCAGGAGTACCTACAAGCCTTTTTGCTGGCCTATAACCACGCCAAGCGTCTGAAGACCTTGCGCGGGCTTACCCCACACGAATTTGTCTGTGCCTAGTGGCAAAAGAACCCGGCTATCTTTACCCGAGACCCGATCCACCCCACGCTGGGACTATACACTTAGAGGCTGTATACAAAGTCACGCTGGCTACGTAGAGCCAGGCATGGAGCGAGAGAGGTACACGACGGATTTGACGGATGAACAGTGGGCCCAAGTGCATTCCGTACTGCCTGGCGCCCGCAACGGGCGTGGCGGTCGGCCACGGCGCTGGCCCGTGCGAGCGGTGTGGGACGCCCTTTTCTACCAAGCACGCAACGGCTGCTCGAGGCGCAATCTACCCCACGACCTGCCCCCCTGGAACGTGGTGTGGGGCAGCTTCCGGCGCTGGCGCGCCAACGGGACGCTAGCGCAGGTCCACGAAGCGTTGCGGGCGTCGGTGCGGCGGCACGCGGGCAAAGCGCCGCAGCCGACCGCCGCGATTCTCGGCAGCCAAGCCGTGCGCACGGCGGGTAAAAGGGGGGCTGTTAGGGCTACGACGCGGGCAAAGGCATAACCGGCCGCCAGCGCCATTTGCTCGTCGACACTTTGAGCCTGGTCTTGGTGGCCCACGTGCAGCCGGCCAGCGAACAAGACCAACGGGGAGCGGGGCCGCTGCTGAGCGAAGCAGGTCGGTGCTATCCGGCGCTCCGGCGGGTGTGGGCCGATGGCGGTTACAGCGGGCCGCTGGTTGCCGGTGCGGCCCCAGATGGGTGCCAGGTGCTGATTGTCGCCAAGCCGGCCGGTAGCAAAACGTTTACCGCGCTGCCCAGGCGCTGGGTGGTCGATCGCACCTTCGCCTGGCTCAGCCACAACCGCCGCCTCGGCACCCGCGACTTGGAAACCACGCCCCAGAGTAGCCGCGCCTGGATTTTCGTCGCCATAATTCACCTCATGTGCCGCCGCTTACACCCAGTTTGACTTTGTATACACCTTCTTAGAAACTACCGCCTAAGGAATCATTTTACTTATCTCTTTCAGTCAGGCGTACGGGTTTCTAACATACGTTTGTATTAATCAAAAATTGAGAGCAAATGGTCATTAACCAGCAGTAACTTCTTGTATACTTTTATATTAAACATATTTCCCATATTAAACATGTTCTGAGCGACCTATTGTGGGCCAGTCAGGCCCACAAGCATTGAGCAACGTAGGTTGAAGGTGTGATGTGTTCGGGTTATGCCAGTCATCTCTGCATAATGCAAGTACAGCGCAATGACTTTTAATATGTAAAATTAGCGTTTCCTAAGCCATAGGCTGCTGACTAAGCAGCGCAAGACAACAGAATAATTGGTGTCAGTTGGTATTCTGTTTATTAAAAAAAGCCAAGCCCGGTACTAATACCAAAACCGACCCAAGGTTTACGTTGATATATCCATTCCTCACTATCTACTCCTGTGCTGTGATCAACCCCCAAGGCAACGACTAAACCTATATTATTACGAATCAATGTAAAGGCAAGCCCTGTGGAAAGACCTAGGTTGGTGCGATCGTATTCGTAACTGCTTTGGTTATAGTAAGTAGTCTTGCCTAAAGAAACAGTCGTCGCTCCAACGAAAAAGCTTAATGCGTACCCGTAGTGGTTGACGCCGCGAGGGCTAAAGAATGAGTTTCCCCGAACACCACCCACATTGACAGCAAAGCTAAGATCGGACGTTGCTGGTGTAGGGTTTGTGCTGCCTCGGGCGTTCCACCTAAAGCGCAAGGGTACGGTGTTGTAGCTGACTAAAAAAGCACGAAATGGGATCTTAATTACCCGTGTAGGGGCACCCACGTTTTTTCTCGAAAGGTCGATTTCAATTTGGTGTTTATCTAAGTCGGTGGCTTCATTGATAACATCAGGTCGAGATTCGACCGGAGTCAGATTCTTAATTTGCCAGACGTCTACAACAGGTACTACCCCGTTCATTTTTACTACAGCCCAAATTCCTTGACGTCCCGTGTAAATAGGTTTAGGTTCTTCTTTGCTGCCTATTTCTCGGTAGAGGAAATTTACAGCGGTCTCTGTTGTTACGGGGTAGTTCTGAGCGACGGCCTGTGCATTGAGCTTGTTCTTGATTTCTACGCCTTCGACCTGTGGTGTCACTGGCGTATTCGCTGCCGGTGGCAACGTTTTAGGCAACACATGGTGAAAGCGGAAAAGTTGAGCGTTTGTAACAATAGTTGAACAAATGATGACGGCGCTGGCGAGTAACAGTCTTTTCATGTAATGTAGGTTTGAAACCATTTCGCGTATAGCGTAAACTTATCTTTATGGGACTGGTTTTGGCTCAGTGCTACCACTGAAATTTTCATAAATATCCTGTTTCCGAATCGATCCCTCTCCTAACTCTTATGCTACCCCAATGACCCGTTTTCGTAGCCACTAAATGGGACGTTTTCTAAGCGCGTCATCACTTTCACGCAAACGAAATGAGTTGAATGCGCGCATTCAGCGCGCTATTTTGCAGGAACGATGACACGGTCAACCAGTTTTTCGCTGGCTGATCACCTGAACACCTTTTTTCGTTGAAAGTGAAAGCCTAGCTGGGACGGCTTAATTTTGCGCGGGTGGGGAAGTTTGAGCAGTCTGACGGCTTCGGTCGTGTCGGGATAGTTGACGTTCAGGGGGATGGGTGGCCTTCACACGTCAGTTCGAAACCTTTGGGCAAGCCGATGTGCTTGTAATAGGCCGCCGTCAACCGCTCGGTGGTGGTGGCTTTGAAGGTGCTGCACTTCGTGAACCCGGCCGCCTACCCCATCTGGGACCGCCGCGTGTACCGGTTTTGTTACCGCATGCCGGAAGGAAACCCCGCTGCGGGCCATTTTTATCAGGTCGACGATGCCGCGGCTTACGCCGACTATGCGCAAGTATGTCGCCTCGTAGTGCAGTTGACAGCTTTTGGCCTTCTTATAGCAGCGGGGGATAAAATGAACTGTGTTCAAAAGCAAGTAATCAGGCCGAGATTCTGGCAAAATCGGGTTGATATGGCACGCCGGATTTGACGATGGCACAGGCCTGCTTGAGTAGTTTGTTACAGACGGCAATCAAGGCCAGTTTGCCATTCTTGCCTTTAGCCACTAGGCGGTCATACAGGGCTTTGCAAGCCGCGTTGGCGTTTTTGGCCGAGAAACTACACATGAACAGCTTACTGCGAATCAGTCCGCCACCCATGCGCGTAATGCGGGACTTGCCGCGTACACTCGTGCCCGAACTATATTCGCGGGGGCAAAGGCCCGCTTTCGCCGTCAGTTGCCGATAGTTCTCCACTTGCGTAAAGCCTTTGGCAAATAGCAGCAACATCGCGGCCGTTTTGCGCCCAATACCGGGGATGGAGCACAGCAGCGGCATCTCGCGGGCATAGTGTTGTTCCAATAAGGTGACCAATTCCTTTTCCAATACCTGAATTTGCTCCTCCAATCGGTTGAGCGCTTGGCGCAGGTGCTGCTCGGCTAGCGGACCCACCACCGGGTGCTGTGCCAAGGCTTCCAGCGAGTTACGGGTCATCGTCTTTTGTCGAATCAGCTGCTCACTCACTTGTTCCAGCTGCCGACACTCAACCAGCACGGCATCGTCTGGCTGCCAAGGCGTAGGCGTCTGTTGCTGGCCGTAGCGCAGCAACCACTGGGCATCTTTGCGGTCGCTCTTGCCCTTGCCCAGGTGCATCTGAATGAAGCGTCTGACGACTAGCGGATTGACGACAGCTACCTGTGCCCCCTGTTCGACCAGGTAATAGGCCAGGGCCAGATAATACGAGCCGGTGGCTTCCATCACATACAGGCACTCCGCTCCGCAACGGCGCACGAGCTCTTCAAAGCCGGCTTTTGCATTGCTTACTTCGGCGTGCTGGAGCCGCGTTTGTACGGGATAGCACACCGCCAGCGTGGCTTTGCTCACATCGATACCGACTACGTTCAAGGTAGCTTCCATGGAGAAAAGAGATTAAGTGCTTGAAATCTGGCCAAACAGTGGTTTCTAGGGAGCTATTTTCAATCCTGATACAGGCTCTCAGGCCTACTGGAACTGTCCAACGTCGCCCAAGAACAGGGAGGGGATTCTCATTTTAGACGGGCTGCAAAAAGGCCCTTTACTCTAATCAACCTTACTCCTCCCTGTCACTGTCAGCACCTGAAGGTAAGTCCGTTGCAAACATAGGATTACTCTAAGCCCTTTTGACCACGGCAGTACTAACCCAGCGCTGCCTGCAGGTGGTTGCAGTAGCGTTTGACGCTGGAGAGGCTGATGCCGGTTAGTTCCACGGTTTCAGCCACGGACAAGCCTTTTTCAAGCGCTTTCCGCACTTTGCCCAAGTTCTCGGCGTCCAGGCCTTTGGGCCGGCCGATGTGCTTGCCTTGGGCAGCGCAACCCTAACAAGTATTCACAAACAGCAATAACTTCAGCCTCTTCCATAAAAACGAGATGCAGGTGCTAGGAAAGGGCACAAAATAGGAGTAGCGTTTTCATGGATGGGCTTAGCTCTACATTCTATTTAAAGTCTCAAACTAGCCCCAAAAGAAATCGCCTACGAACCATCAAAGACGGACCGTAGGCGAAGCAAGCGAAATGCTGTTTTAAGATGCTTACAGGTGGTTTATTGACCGATGACGTACACTGGAACGGCCTGTGCATCTATGCCACGCCCAGTCTCTTTTTTTACCTCTTTGCCATCGAGTAGGATGGCTACCGTTATTTCGGATGCTGGTGTTCCCCCATCAATGCTGGCCAAGATGCTGAGGTGGTCGCCTTGCTTCATGGTGCGCTTAAATGAGTAGCTGGCTGGCAAGGGCACATTATTCACGGTCGTCGTGCCGCCGCTTTCGTTGTCGTAGCTGATGTAGTCAGACACCGCAGCATTGACGGAGGTAACCTTGTACTGTACTTGGTACTCTTTTGGACTGGTGGGCGCCGCGTCGTTGTCTTTGGAGCAGCCAGGGGCTGTGGCCAAGGCTGCGCAGCTCATGAGTAGATAGGCAAGTCGTTTCATAGCTCAGGAAGAAGGGTTAGCGAAAGTGATACCGCAGCCCGACGCTGGCCAGGCTGGGCCAGTGGTCGATAAGCGAATTGTTGAACAAGTAGCCTTTCGTGCCAGTGGCAACCAGCGAGAGGCGGTTGCCCAAGAAGAAATCTGCTTCGAGGCCGGCTTGTGGGCCATAAGTGAAGCGTTGGGGTTCGCTCGAACCGGCAACCAACTCCCCGGAGCCGTTCTGGTTGGTCCACTCGAAGCCCGCTCCCGCGCCCACCAGCAAATGGAAATAGGCCACTTCCCCGAGATGAAAAAGTTGAGGCGAGAGCAACACCTGGCCCTGATACACCGAGTATTCGCCCCGCGAAGTCTGGTGGCCGTTTTCGTAACCGCCACTCAGGCGCAGGGCCAAGCGGTTGGTGAGCATGGGGGTATAGCTCAACTCGTAGTAGTTGCCAGTCTCAGAGCGGCCGATGTGCGCTCCCCAGGAGGCAATGTGTTTAACGTGGCGTTGGGAGGAGGCCGGCAATATGCCGGTCCCTGCCATTATAAGCACCATCAAAAGAAGCTTTTTTATATTCGCTAGCGCGGCCGGTTGCGGTCCATTTTAATGAGGGCGTTCCGGCTAAGGGTCGAGGCGAACACTGCTTCAGCGGCCTGGTGGGCCGGACCTGCTTGCGAAGCCTCCATGAACAGGCGGTCACCCTGCTCCCGTAGCTGCATGGCCTTAATCATGTTGTCGTTGGAGGAATTGAGCGCAGCTATCCGCTCCCCCTCCGTCATCGCATAGCGGCCCGGGTTTTTGAGAGTGGCCTGCATTTCCACGCTTTGCGCGGTCATTTCGTCGGCAATCTTGTAGTAGTTTACGGCCATCGCCAGCTTGCGCTTGGCCATCATCTCTTCTGCCGCAAACAGCGAAACCGTCGACTCCTCGCGCTTGGCTTGGTACTGGTCGCTGGTCAGGTTGCCGTTGGGGTCGGTCGAACTGGCCCCGAAACGCGAGAACACGTCATACATGGTATTGACGTCCTGCGCGGGGTTGGTCAGCTGCAGGGCCTGCCGCAGGCGTTGGGCCTTGGCATAAACCGGCATCATCTGGTTGGTTTGGCTCCGGCCGGACATGGAGAGGGCCCGCGCAAATAACTCCTGTGGGTTGGACAGGCGCAAATCCTGAATGCTTTGCACCTTCCTCAAATCTGCCTGCACTTGCTTTTGCAGGTCCAGTCCCTCCTGCGTCAGGCTGCGAACCTCGCTGGTAATGTCTTTCGTGACGCCGGCAATCTGGCGGGCATCCTTCACGACCTGGTAGTTCTGGACCGTGGTGGACCACTGCTGCAGGCGCTTGGCAAACTCGCCAATCTGAACCCCCATATGCAGTGGGTCATTAACCACCATCTGTGCCGAGGCTTTACCGGCTGGGGCAAGGAGCAACGCGACGGCCACCAGGGCCGGAAAAAGAGTCTTTTTCATTGTCTTAGAGTTGGAGAAAGGAAAGGATTAGCGTCCTGACGCCGTGGCCGGCCCCATCTGGCCGGCGGCCGGCGTGGTAATCAGAATGGGGTAGCCATCGGGCAGCAGCACGTCCCGGAGCTTAGTGCGGCTTTTCGGGCGGCTGAGCACGCCCATGGCCACGCGCCCGCCCACGCCGACGACCGAATTCGCGGCCGAGGCCGAGCGGTCAATGGCTGTGCTAACTTCTTGCATGGATTGCTGCTGCAAGTCCTGGCCGGTCATGCTGGCGTCCTTGGCTACTCGTTTCACCGGGTCAATCATGATGCCCGGCATGTAGTTGTAGTCGTAGATGCTGGCCGCGACCCGCGTGGGCCCGAGGCGGTTTACTTCTAGCATGACGTTGTTAGTGCCCACGCTGGCAATGCCGGCGAAGATGGAGTTCTTGGGAAAGGTCACGCCCGACACCACGGCATCTTCCTGCAGCCGTAGCATCACCACCGAGCCGGTGCGTACCTTTTGCTCCCCGTTAATGACGCACTTGAAAAACACGTCGGGCACCAGCTCGGCCTGGTTGCCCTGGGCCATCATCCGGGCGGAGTTACCCACCTTGACGGTGTTAAAGCCATCCATGCCCGCTGCCCCGGCGCGGTTAGCCAGGGTCTGCGCGGCAGCTTTGGGGTCGCGAAAGCGCTTGCCCGTCATGCGCTCGTAGGCGGCGCGGGTTTCGGGTGGCGAGGAGCCCAGCATGGCCAGCACGTCCGGGTCCGTTTCAAAGGGGGTGCCGTCGGTATCGGTCGCGGGCAACAGGCCGGCTCGGAGGCCCCGCGCCGCCCGGGAGCTAGCCCGGCGGGCCGTAGCGCCTACCACCTGGCCGGGGCGACGTCGGGGGACCACCAGCGTCTGAGAATGGTAAGAGCCCGTGGACGGGTCCTGAATGGTGGTTTCAATCGTGTCCACGTCAGCCGCGGCTAACCGGGCTTCCTCCTGCCGGCGACGGGTGGCCAGGGTAGCCGCCGCTGCCCGCCGCTTCCGGCGCAGGGCCTGACCCAGGGTATCGGCTACAAAGGCTTCCACGACCTCATCGGTGTTGGGCCGGGCCGGGGCATTTTGGGCTTCTTGCTCCAACCGCCGCTGTTGCTCGATTTGCGCCGAGGGGGAAACCGGTTCGGCCGGCGCCTGAGGCGCGGCCTTGATTTCGGGCTCGATGTTTTCCGAAGCCGCTGCTACGACTTCCTTGTGTTGATGCGCGGCTTGGGTAGCGGAGCGCAGCCAGAGATAGAGGCCCCCGCCGACCAGCACTACCAGTAGGCCGGTAAGGAGTATCCAATTATTGCGCAGCACTTCCAGCGGCTTGGCTTTCGCCTTGTCAGCCGCGGGCCGTTCCGGGCCCAACCGCTCGTGATCGTCGTGCTCAGCCGAGCCCATGGATGGGGGTTGGGTGTGTGGGTTTGCAGGTTCCATAAGTGCAGGGTTAGATAGTAGAGGCCCGATTGATGACCCGCGAAGGCACCGGCAGCACCAGCACCCGCGCCCCGTTCAGCTCGCGCAGCGTCACCTCCAGGTAGCCCCGGTCGGTCGCCGCGTAGAGCGGAATGGCATAAGTCAGGTAGCCGGTGGTACGGCCCGTAACAACTTGGTTGGCCAGGCCGCCCGAGGGAGCCAGCGGGCGGCGCGCTTCGTTCTTTTTCTTGGCCAGAAACTTCTTTTGGGCATTTTCCACTAATTGGAAGTCCGTGAAATCGACGTTGTAGTCGATGGCTGAGTGGTTGATAACTTTGAAGCGCAGGTAGGTAAAATCCTTGTCGTTGCGGACATTGGCCAGCGAGAGCACCAGGTCGTTGTCGACTACGGCCACCGCCTGGTGCTCCTCCTTAGATTTGCGGAGCTTGCCCAGCTTGCCCTCAACCGCTGCTTTCTTTTCCCGCTCCTTGTCCAGGGCCAGCTCATTTTCCGGAGCCGAGCCGGCGGCCATACCGCTGCCGCTGCTCATGCCCAGGGCCCCGTCTTTTTGAAAGTCGTAGAGCTGCAGCACGGGCCGGTTCACGTACACGAGCCTGCCCATCCAGTACTTGCTCCCAAAGCGGATAAGCAGGGGCGTGGGCGGCGCGGATTTGCGGCGGGCCCGTACAAACACGGCATTGGCCTCAATCTTAACCAGGTAATTATTGGCCATGCCCACGTCGACCAGCGACACGGGGCCGCTAAAAACCAGGTAGGTGGTCGAGCTATCCGATACGGCCACGTCCAGCAGCGTCGGTGCGGCGTGCACCGCCGAGGAGGCCGGCCGCAGCAGGGCCGACGTGGGTTGGGCTGATGTGGCCGAAGCCAGCAGCACATGCATGCCCAGGGCCAGCAGAAGTTTAGACAACATAGAAATACGCTTAAGGAAGGAAGAAACTTATTTGCCCGGAGCAGCCGGCAGGGCTTGGCCCGGGGCCGGTTGGGAGGCTGGTGTGTTGTCAGCCTCGGGAGCCATTGCCCCCGCGTTGCGCTGCGCTTCCAACAGGGCCCGCTGCCGGTCGGCTTCCTGCTCTTTCAGGGCTTGCAGCTCCTCCCGCGATACCTGCGGGTTGTAGGGGATGTAGTCAAAATTGGTAATCAGCATGCCGTAGGGGTTGGCATCCGAGCGGTTGGTTTCGGCCAGATTAAACCTGGCGGCCAGCGGCAGGGGCTCCTTTTGCTCGCCCCCAATGAAAATGCGCTGCTTGATGTACACTCGGCCCGACCAGGGCCGGTGGTTCAGGTCAATGCTCACACTGTCCACCGTCACGACGTTGCGGGCGGCGTAGCGCTCGTAGTTCTGCAGCACCTGACCCCGCGTGAACCCGTCGTAGATGCGCCGGCCGCCGCGTCCTTCGATGAGCGGCAGGGCTGCATCCAGGTTGGTTTTGTAGGTGTATTGGTCGTGCCCAAACATGGTCAGCATGAAGTTGCGCACCAGGTTCCGGGCCTCGTAGGCCGTATGCGTTTCGGTGGTGGGCGCAGAGAGTGCGGCCACGGAGCCAGTCTGGCCCACCACGTACACGCGCCGGCCGCTGTTTTCATAGGCCCGGTACACGAGGAAGCCCGCCGCCAGGGACACGAGGAGCAGGGCTAAAACACTCCCCATGGCTAAGTTGCGCATGGTGGAGAAAGAAGTGCTTAGGTTTTTGGCAGAATCCATTGGAAATGCTTTTAAGTCAACAAGAGGTAGTTTAGGAGGATGGGATTTTCTTCCCCACTGCCCCTAGTTGGCCAGAGGCAAAGAGATTTGCAGACCCCGGTAGGGGTAGGTTAGTAAGCCGGTTCCCTGGCCCCCATCAGGGCTTGCATAGGCATAGAGCACCCCCTGAACCTTGACGGGCTGCGCGGGACGCATCGGCACCACTTTCCCGCCCCGGTCTATCTCGCTGATGAAAAAGCCGCGCAGGGAATCCTTAGCCGTGGGCATTTGTAGCTTGCCCACGCCGGGCTTGCTCTTGCCAAAGCCCATAGGTTTCCAGCGTAGCACCGCTTCAAAGGGAATCCGGTAGCCCGGTCCTACTTTGGGGTAGTCCGGCTTGGAGGAGCGCAGCCCGGCTGGCAGCGCCAGGATAGCCGCGACCGGTGTTTGATTGGTGACCGAAACCAGTTCTAAGTACCCTTCTTCCGGCAGCATTTGGGCTACCCCCGGTTGCACATTTACCGCCGACGCCGGCAGCGCAGCGGGCAGCGTGGTTGCCGCTTTCCAGGCGTTTGCTTTGGCTTGTTCAGCGGGACTCTCGGCACTGGTTTGTAGTGCACCGACAATTTGAGCAGCTGCCTTATCCTCCTTGGATTGGCAGGAAGCAGTCAGGCCCAGGGCCAGCAAGGCGAGGTAGCGCGTTGAGTAGTTCATAGGAAAGGAGAAGGAATAGTTAAGCCGTCCACAGCCCGGAGGGCCGTTGCCGGTAAGAAGGATTTAGGGCGTCCGACATGGTGATAGAGGGCAGGCCCGCCGATGCTGAGCTGCCCCCACTTGGAGCCGGTCCGGCACCGCCTGAGCTGCTGCCGCCACTATCGCCACCTCCACCCCCAGAGCTACTACCCGAGTTGCCACCACCGCTGCCCATAGCGCGGCCAATGGCCCCGGAAACGCCGTGTCCGCCCCCGGCCATGCCTGCCGAAACGCCAGCACCCGCCGCCGCGGCAGAAGTGGCCATGCCCACCACGGAGCCCACGAACCCCTGTGCGGCAGAGGAGCCAATAAAGAGGCTCGTCAGGTAGGGCACCATGAGGTAGAGCATGATGAAGGCCACCGATACAATCAGCTGGCGGGTATCCGACTCGGCGGCTACCGGGCCGGAGAACACCCCGCCGAAAGTGGAGTTGGAAGCCGTGTAGAAGGTGTAGAGCAGGTCCAGGAGGGCGAACGAGAGACCCCAGAGCTGTACCGCGATGAAGTTTTGCAGCCACTTTATCGCAAGCTGACCGAAGGCCGGTACCACCGACAGGCACAAGGAGATGGGGCCGCAGACAAACAGAAACCCGAGAATGAATTGTTGGATGAACTGCATGATTTGCCGAATCAGCAGGACCACCTCCCCGGTGATGAGTTGCAGCAGGATATTGGTCAGGCTGAACGAGGTGATGGTTTTGAGCAGGTTCGTGATTTCCTGCACCCCTTGCTCGACCACCGTTTTCTGCGACAGCGTTTCCGAGGTGCTAATGGTCGCACCCAGCGCCGAGGCGGCCGTGGAGCCGTCGGGGGTGGCGAACATTCGGGTAAACCCCGCAATGCCCGTGCTGAGCGTGTCAATCAGCTCCTTGTAGAAAAAAAGGAGGAAGAATATCCACACGGCCTTCAGAATTGGCCCCCAGTCCATGGCCAGCCCGTGGCCCGAGATAAAGCCCCGCCCGATGGTGTAGAGCAAGGCAATGAGCATGAAGGTGGGCGTGATGTAGCGGCAGGCGCGCAGCACGATTTGCAGGGTCTGGTCACAGGCGCTCAGAAACCCCGGGTCGGCCCCGTAGGCGACCATTAGATAGCAGCCGCTCATTTGACCAGAACGCCCGTGCGGGCTTGTTTATCTTCAACAAACTGGTCGACCGCGTAGTCCAGGCGTTGAACCTTCACCTCTTCATAAACCGTGTTGCCCGCCTCGTCCAGCCTTAAGCGGCCGGCTTTGTCCAGCACGGGCTTGCGGTTGGTCTGCTGGTAGAACTTCACCAGCTTGTTGAGGTAGTTGCGCTCGACCGGCTTTGACGTGAGAATGGCATCCAGTTGCGGGGAAGCTTCCACCCCGAAGATTTTACCTTTCGCGCCCTGCTTGATGAAGATTTCGCGCAGCGCGTCCGTCGAACGAACCGACTTAATCAGGTCCATCTCGTGCCCGGTCAGACCGAGCGGGGGTTGCAGCTGCGCGAGCGAATCCGGGTTGATGTGCCGCAGGATAATTTTGGTGGCCGAGTTGTTGATGATGGCCGGGCCAATCTTGCTGCTCGTGATTTCGGTAATGCCCTGCGTGATGATGGTCACCGAGCCATTGGTTTTGCGGATGGTGCGGTACATCGACTCGATGAACTCCGAGAGCACCCCGCTCAGCATCGTCCATGCCTCATCTAGGGCGATGTACTTAGTCGCATCCGGAAACTTGCGGAATAGGTCCAGGCTCAACTCAGTGATGAGCATCGCCACCACGGGGTAGAGGTCGGGGTCGGCCTGCACCTTGGCCAGGTCAAAGCAGATAAGGCGGTACTCCGACAAATCCACGTCGCGCTGTGCGTTCAGGACCTTCTCGTAGCGGCCCCCGGTCACGTACTGGCCCAGCACCAGGAAGAACTGGTGCATGTCGATGTACTTAAGGTTCTTCTGGTACTGGCGGCGCGCTCCATCCAGCGGGTCGGCTTCCAGGCCTTCGCCGGGTACCCCCACGGGCTTCTGCATTTCCTGGTCGTACTGTTCCACGAAGCGGTAGAAGCTCTCCATGCCGGGAAACTCCTCGTCCTTCTGGCCCAGCCGGTCACTTTCGTTCAGGCAGGCGTAGTACTCAATCAGAAAGCGGCTCAGAATGGTCCGTTCCGATTTGTCAAGGCCCGTATCCTTGCCGCCCTTCCAGAGCGCGGCCAGCAGCGCCAAGTGGAAGTTGGTTTTCTCATCGTTGTAGAGCCACTTGCCCGCCGCGTCACGCGGTACGATAAAGGGGTTAAATTCAATCGGCTGGGCGGGGTCGTACTCGAAGTAGGTGTTGTCGAAGTCCTCGCCGTTGAGCGACTGCAGCACGTTGCGGTAGGTGCCGCCCACGTCCATGATGATTTGCCGCGCCCCTTTCTCAAAGCGCTGCACAATCAGGTTGCCGAAGGTGTAGCTCTTTCCCGAGCCGGAGGGCCCGATGACAATGGCGTTCTGGTTGTCCAGCGCGGTATTGAACAGGTTTACCTGCACCAGATTCCGGAACCGGTCCGTCAGGTACTCCCCCACCGGGTCGGTCTTGTAGGTGGCCGTCCAGTGGGTGTAGCACGCGCCCCGGTCAGAGGAGCAGGTCAGCCAGCGGTCCGGCACCTGGAAGGCGTTACCCGGCAGCAGGCCGAAAAATACCGGCAGGGCTAGGTAGCTTTCCACCACGCTTTCGGTGCCGAACATGTACCGGAACGCGGCCGTGGCCTTTTCGACGTTTTCGCGTCGGCTGTTGTCGTTGGTATCCCACAGCAGCAGCGAGAGGTGCAGGCCCACAATCTGCTTGTTCTCTGCCCGCACCTCGGCGGTGAACTCCTCGACTTCGGCCGCCCGCAGCGCATTGTCCTGCGTGGAGAGAAACGAGAGCGAGGCATTCAGCTTGCGGTCGGTATCCAGGCTGCTCAACTCGGTGCGGGTGTCCTGAATCAGTAGTGCCTGCGTCAGGACGTGGGGGCACTGCAGGACGTGGGTTAGCGGGTAGAGCATGGGGGCGGTAACCCCGTAGCTGTTCTTTACCGCCGCGTGGGCCTCGCTGCCCTGGCCTACCATCGAGAGGATGTTGACCTTGTGCTCCCCGACGCTGAGCGTGCCCAGGTCGTTGCCGATTTCCCGCTCCTGCCGGGTGGGCTGCCCGTCGAAGTTCAGGTTGAAGTACTGCAGGTACAACTGGTGAATATCGCGACTGCTCATCCGCTCAAATGCCACGCCGCCCAGGTTTTTGATGCCTTGGGTAAATTCCACGGCGCTGGCTTCGGCCACCTCAAGAATGTGTACGAGCTGCGCGAAGGGATTCTTGACAAGGGCTTCTCCGGCCCGGGCGACAAGGGCATTCACAGCATTGGTCCGGGTAGTCTTCCCATCGACCGGCGCGAAGGAGAGGAACAGGTAGGACTTTTGGAACAGCACCAGCCGCTCAAAAAAGTGCTTGTTCATCTTGCCCTCGAAGTAGGTCTGCTGCGTCTTGTCCTCGCGGTAGGGCCGGTCGTAGTAGATATCCGTTTTCTGCACGATGGTGCCCAAGGGGAGCGGGCGCAGCACGCCTACGAGCGCCGTCTGAAACGCGTCGTAGTCTTCGACCGTCCAGCTTTCCATTTCGGCCGGCTCCAGCACGAAGCCCACGGCGACGCGGCCATCCTTGAAGACCACCTTGTTTTCTTCAAAGGAATGCACCGGCATCACCGCGTTAAACGCGGTTGTCCTTGGGGTTTTTGCCATGAGCGGGATTGGGGATTGGCCCCACCGCTAAGCGGCGGGGCTGAATGAAGGTGTAGGAGAGCCATCCCATCAGGAAGCCGGGGGCTTGCGTCCGGGTGAGGTAGCGCAAACCCATGATGAGTCCGATTTCCGATAGGATGACCACCAGGTAGACCAAGCGCGGAATCTTGACCGCCATGCCCAGGAAGCCGAGTAGCAGCACGGAGCCGATGAACAAGCCCACCAGCAGGCCCAGGTCCTGCAGGTTCATGCCCAGAACCTGGGCGGGCCGCTCGATGGATTTATAGGAGCGCATGGCAGCCGCTTAGTTGGTTAGCCCGCCACCCTCACTGCCCCCGACGGCACTCACCAGGTCGTCTTTAAAGAGTTGGAAGCCGAACCAGAGCAGCACTCCGCCCACGAGCCAGCCCAGGGAGCCCAGCGCGTCGGGTGAGCCCTGGATAAACTTCATCACCACCCGAATCAGGCCGATAATGAGGATAATGGCGAAAATGACCTGCACGATGCCAATCACCTTTTCCTTGACCTGCGTGAGCGCCGCTTCGGCACTTTGGGCCCGCGCCGCGCCAGTGGTGAGGGCCAGCACCGTCAGCAGCGCATAGCCGCGCTGCTCCAATTTGGAAGGTTGGTAGGCTTGGCCGGCGGCCAACAGATTCAGGCCATGGGCTGCCACAGTAGTGGTGCCGCGTTGCAGATGGGTGAACAGGGAAATTTGCATGGAAAAAGAAGTGGGTGAATGGATTTAAAGGGTGAATGAGAAGGCCCGGTCCTTAGGCAGTGGCCGGCGCGGCGCGACGGTTATCCAGCGCCTCACTCATCACCGAGCGCATTCTGGCGCGGCGCTCGGCGGCAGTGAGTTCCACGCCGCGGTTGTGCTCATCGGTCGCCGTGGGCGCCGGGGCCGTGATGTAGTTGTGCTTGGCCCCTTCGGGCAACTGGCCCGCTTCCTCGGTAGACTCACTAGCCTTCGCGCCTCCCTGCTGGTCATCTGCTTCTGCCGGAGAGGCAGTTTCTGGCTGGGAGTCCGTTGGGCCTACTTGCACCTCCTCCTCGCCGGCTGCCGAGGCAGCAGAGGGTGACGCTTTCAGAGGAGCATCCTGGAAGTCAGCCAGCCGATAATGCCGGGTGCGCAGTGAAGCGTGGTTGCCGTTGAGGGCAGGCGGAACAAGGGTGCTGCCGGCGCGAGCCGGCATGGCAAAGCGCCACCAGAGCACGCCTAGGGCCGCCAATAGCAGAATGAGCACCAACCACAGCATCGGTTTCAAGCAGGAGGTCGAAGTTTTTTATAAGCAATTGCGGCAACTATACGGAGCACTTCCGTATAAGTTCTGATTTAGAAGAAGTTTTAAAGCAACTATACCGAAGCTTTGTGGGTGTTCTTACCCCGAGGCTAGCGTAGTTAAATGCCCGCAGCAATCGGGGTAGTGCAGACGGCCGGCTGGTTTGTTACCTTGCGCGCCCTCCAATTGCTGCTGCATGAACACCTCTATTCCCACCCCCCCGGCTACCACTTCAGTAGAGCCGGTCAATGCGGGCTTTCCTGACCCCGCGCTAATTGTCTCCTATGCCACCGTTCTGCGCTATATCCGCCACCGTCTCAACACGCTGCTGCACGGGCAGCTCAAGCCCTGGGCCCAGCAGCACAAGTTCAACTACGCCCGGCTGATAGAAATCAAAAAGCTGGAGGAGGAGACCCAGGCCGTGCTGCTGCAGCGCCTGATGGTCCACTTCCAGTTCCCGACTGAGTTGCTGCGCATCATCGTGCACCAGTCGCGCCGCCACTTTTTTCTGTTCACCTCGCCCGACAACCTGACCCGGTTCAAGGCCGAGCTCAACCTCTTCGACAACCCGCCTTTCGACGCCCCGGCGCCGACTACCTCTACTTCTTCCTCCCCTAACTAGCGGAAAGGCCCTGGAGCCGGCCCGCTCCACGTTGCCCTTTTCCCTATGCCTGTTTCCGTTGCTTCCCCCCCCGCGGCGAAACCCGCAACCCCGGCCGCCGCGCTGGCCCGCCTGCTGCCCGACCCCGCTCTGGCCATAGCCTACGATGAGGCCCGGCGCTACGTGCAGCTGCGCCTGCGCAGCCTGCCCCACGGCGGCCTGCGGGCCACCTGCACCGCCTTTGGCTTCCCCTATACCACCAGCGTGGGCCTGAAAACTGGCAGCCTGCAGCGCGAGGAATATCGCCTCGTCCAGAAGCACTTGCGCGTGTTTGGCTTTGAGACGGAACTGGTGCGCCTGCCCCTGAACGGCCAGCTCTGCGAGCACTACCTCTTCGCCAACGCGGCGCTGCTGGCCACCCTGCGCGAGCAGCTGGCCACCCACGAGCAACTGGTCAGCTAGCGGCCCTTCTCCCACTGCCTTCCGAATGTAAATCCCGCCCCGGATTCCGGCGGCGCGGCTGGTTTGTACCCTTCCCATCCATTGCTATGCCCGCATCCCCTCCCCTGCAGCGCGACAACGACCCTCAGGAGCTCGATCGCTTCAAGCAATCCATCGACCTGGTAGACTATGCCACTCGGCGCCACGGTTACGACGTGAAAAAGGCCGGCCCCCGCGGCCACTGGCACCAGCTGGAAAAGGACGGGGAAATGCTCATCGTCGCCCGTAAGGGCGACCACCAGGTCTACCTCAACCCCGGCGACGACCGGGATTCGGGCTCCATCATTGATTTCGTGAAAACCCGCGAAAACCAGACCCTGGGTCAGGTGCGCCAGACCTTGCGCCAGTATCTGGGCGAGCCCGAGCAGGGTTGGCAGGCGGCTACTTCTCCCCCACTGCCCG
Organism: Hymenobacter elongatus; assembly: GCF_004745955.1. GTDB lineage: Bacteria > Bacteroidota > Bacteroidia > Cytophagales > Hymenobacteraceae > Hymenobacter > Hymenobacter elongatus. The sequence goes on from NZ_SRLD01000027.1 coordinate 18,833, forward strand.
CGCCGGCGGCTTATGCCCCCAAGCCCAACGGGCCGGCGGATATGGAGTCCGAGGCCGACCGCCGGGCCCGCCTCGTCGCGGCGGTGATGGGTACCCACGCTTCCCTGACGGACCGCAGCTACCTGCATAACCGCCATCTCACGGACGAAACCATTGACAGCCCGGCCTTTCAGGGACGGGTGTTTACCAGCCAGCAGGGCAATTTTCGCAACACAGCTTTCCCGCTCTACAACGAGCACGGCATTGCTACCGTGGAACAGCGCAACGACGAGTACAAGCACCTGCTGCAGCTACCCAAAACCGGCGTGTGGGTGTCGCACCCCACCGAGGGCCGCGACACGCCCGTGCAGCGCCTGGTGGTGTCGGAAAGTCCCGTGGACGCCATGAGTTACCACCAGTTGCACCACCGCGGCGCCGAGGGGCAGCCTAACACGCTATACGTGGCCACCAGCGGCACCGTCACCGAGCGGCAGGTCGAGCTGATTCAAAAGCTCATCGACAAGCAGGAGCCCAAGGAGGTGGTCCTGGCCAACGACAACGACGCGGCTGGCCGGCGCTTCAACATCGATTACCTCAACGAGCTGCAGGAGCCGCGCCGAGCCCGGGAAGTGGCCGAGGGCCAGGTGGCCTACGACGAAGCGCCCCGGCCGGTGGAGTGGCATGCCACGGCTGCCGGCAAGTACCACACGGCCCTGCGGGTGGAGTTTCACCATGCCACCCGAGCGGAGGGTACCGCGCAGCTGGTTCAACTCACCGCGCAGGTGCAGCAGCAGCGGCCGACCGTCGACAGTGCGCTGACGCTGGAAGTGCAGCGGGCCAGCCGGCAGGAAACCGTCGTGCGCCTAGTCGTGCCCAATGCCGACAGCCCCGCCCTGGAAGCCCTGGCCCGCACCCTGCACGCCCAGCGCGAAATGCAGCGCGAGCAGCCGGAGCGTCAGGCTCACGAACCCGGCCGCCAGCCCGAGAACTTTATCCGGACCGAGTATGCCATCAGCAAGGATTATAACCGGGACCTGGAGCTGCTGAGTCAGGGCCTCACCCGCGAGCAGGTGGCCCAGCAGGCCCGCGCCGATGAGCTGGCGAAGGAGCAGCAGCGCCAGGAGCGCGCCCGCCAGGAGCAGGAACAGCGGCAGCAGGCCCAGCAGCGCGAAGCCGCGCGTGAGCAGGCTGCGCAGTCCCCGGAAACCCAACGCCGCGAGGCCGAGCAGCAGCGCCAAGCCGCTGCACTCGTCATGGCCGCTGCTACCGGCGACCCCGCCCTGCAGCGCGTCGTCCAGCTAACGGTAATGGAACCCACGCCCGCCGATGAGGCTACCCCCAGCCAAGCCCAGCAGATGCGCGAGCTGCTGCATAAGGCCGGTGCCGCAGTGGAACTGCGCGCCGAAGCCGACCCCGGCACCGGCCAGCTGCGCAGTGAACTGAATGTGCGCTATCACCCCCACGCCCAGCCCGACGGCCTGCGCCAGCTCAGCCAGACCCTGGATGCGCTGGATAAGTCGCCGCTGGTAACACTCACCGAGCCGGCCGAAGAGCAGGCCGAGCGCCGGCAGCTGGCCAGCGCATCCTCGGCGCAGTCGGTTACCAAGACAGCCATTATCCACATCGACGAGCCCGAGCCCCGGGCGGGCGCGGCCGGCCACGCCGAGGCCGTGGCCGAGCAGCTGCGCGACGGTGGCCTGAACGCCGGCTCGCTGCGCAGCGCCACCGACCCGGCCACCCACCAGCGCCACAGCGAGATTGAAGTCAGCTACCGCCTCGACCAGCCCAATTTGGCGCGCGTCAGTACCACGCTCGACGACGTGGCCCGCCAGCCCGGCGCCCAGGTACACGAACACGCCAGCGACCGGGCCGAGCGCCACCGTCTGGCTCCTAGCGGCATCAATGCCAACGTCCTAGCCGAGCGCACCGCCGGCCCGGAGCGGTAGCCTTGGTTCGGCTTACCGGGCAAAGGCCGGAGAATACGGCCTGATTCTTTAGTTTTGCGGGAATAGCAAGCTGCCTACTATGCTGGCGACAACTGGTTTTTACTCTACTCGTGCACTGTTCGGCCTGCTGAGGGCGGCCCGAACCCCGGCACCCGCTGCCCAACGGCCGCGGCCTATCTCTGAGCGCCCGGCCCTGTTCGTGGGGCCCCAGCGAGGGTAATTCAATTTTCTGGTTGGCATTTCGCCGCAGCTACAGGCTGCGGCTGCCCGCGGCTTGGCTTTGAGCCCCGGGCCGGGCTGCCATTTCCGTGCCCCCGCCCAAGTGAGGGGTCCGGACACCGCTTTGCATTTCCTTCCAACTTGCTACCCTCGTTATGATATCATCCGGCCACCAGCCCTTTTCCAATTTTTGCCCGGTCATGAAAGGCCTGATTTTACAGCTTATCCGGGACGAATACCAACCGCTGCTTCAACTGCCGCCGACTCTGTCGGCTGAGGCCTGGTCCGACGCGGTTACCAAGGCTAACCCCATCTTGTTTTACCTCAACGACGGCGCGCCCCTGATTCAAATCGGGGAAGCCTCCCGCCAGAGCCTGCTCAAATTCCTAAAGCAGGAATTTGGCCCTGCCCAGTAACAGACTGCTTTGCTCGCTGAAACGCCCGGTTGGTCACCCAACTGGGCGTTTTTGGCTTTAATCGAGCCGCCAGTCTCAGGTGCTGAGTTTCTTCTCCGCATTGCGCTTTGCAGTCGTTCTGGTAAAAGCCCACCCGCCGGCCCGGCACAGGCCGCGTCGCTTCCCGGGGGCGGGGCCGGGTACTCCTCTGCTCCCGCTAGTCGCGCCGGAACGCCATACCCCGCCCCCGGTGCGCTTGGGCAGCCAGAGCCGGGCCTCCCCCTTTCTAAGCGGCTGCCGGCCGTACCGGCTGAGGCCGGCACCACCGGCGGCGAAGTGTTGAAGCTTGCGCTGCCATCAGGGCTGTTCTGGCGACAGGGGCCGTGGGGGAGAAATGATTTGCAAAGGGCAAATAAATCAATAATCGTTGCTTAAAAAGCAACAAAATGACTAAAAAATACGTTTAATAAGTAAGGAAACGGTTTTATAAACAGTCACTTAGCCCTTACTTAGCGATGAAAAAGCAAGCCCGCCCCGCCGCCCAAACTACCGCCCGCCTCGACGTGTACCAGATTGTAACCGACCGGGTAATTGCCGCGCTCGAAACCGGGCAGATTGCCTGGCGCAAGCCCTGGCACGCGGCCTACGGAATGCCGCGTAACTACGTCAGTGGCCGGGCCTATACCGGCATCAATGCCTTTTTGCTGCATTTAGTGGGCGGCACTCCGTTCTTTCTCACGTTTCGCCAGGCGCGGGAGCTGGGCGGTAACATCCGTAAAGGTGCCAAGGGTATGCCCGTGATTTATTACAACCTCACGACCCGCACCGATAAGCAAACCGGCGAGGAAGAGAAAACACCCTTTATCAAGTACTACACCGTCTTTTCAGCGGACGACGTCGAAGGCGTAGCAATCACGCTGCCCGAGCAGCCCCAGGACCGCACCCACGAGCCCCTGGCCGCTGCCGAAGCCCTGGTAGCCAACTGGACTAGCTGCCCCCGCATCGAGCACCGCGAGCCGCAGGCCTATTACGCCCCCGGTCCCGACTTCGTGAACGTGCCCCGCCCGGAAACCTTCACCAGCGGCGAAGCCTACTATTCGACCCTTTTTCACGAGCTGACCCACGCCACCGGCCACCCCAGCCGCCTCGACCGGCCCGACCTGGCCGAAGCCCTGCGCCCCAGCGGCCGCGCCGGCTATGCCCGCGAGGAGCTGACCGCCGAGATGGGCGCCGCCTTCCTCTGTGGCCACGCCGGCCTCGACCCCGGCGCTACGCTGGAAAACACCGCCGCTTACCTGCAGTTCTGGCTGGAGCAGCTGCGCGGCGACAAAAAGCTGGTGGTACAGGCCGCCAGCCGGGCCCAGCGCGCCGCTGAGCTGATAGTAGGCCGCCCGGCCCCCGACGATACCGAGCCCGACCCGCAACCGACCTCCACCAGCCCCGCCGGCGCGGCGGAGCTGGTAGCCAGTGAGCAGGATGCTCCGCCGGTGATGCACCCCGTAGATGCCGGCGCCGTGCCGCCCCGCCCGGCCCTCCCCACGTTGCCGCTGGTGGTGTTGGGGCAGGAAACGCTGCCTTCCCTGACCACCGTAATTGTTGCCACGCAGCGCATCGAGCTGACCCGCCTGCTGGAGCATCCCGCTTTTACCGACGAGCAGCGCCGCACGGCCACCGGCCGGATTCTGGCCGAAACCGACCTCGCCCGCCTGGGCCGCTGGCTTACCAACATCATGCAGCGGGTGGCCGAGTGGGAAGAACGCACACTGGCCGATGAGGCGCGGCAGCACCCGCGCCCCTACCCGACTGAGGACTGCTAACCCTTTGCGGCCGCCGCTGGCTTTTGCTGCTTTCATCGGTGGGGCCGGGGGCAGTGGGGTACCGTCCCACTGTCCTCGGTATACTGCCTTTACTCCTTTCCCACGCGTTATGCCTACCTCCCCTCCCCCACTGCCCCTTAAAGCCGCCGCGCCGCCCCGGCGTTTTACGGACCTGCTGCGCCACGGCCGCTACTCCTTCACCGAGCGCGAGCTGATGGAGCACCTGCGCATGACTTACCGCACCATCAAGCAGCGTGAGGCCGACCCGTCCACCCTCACCATTGCCGAGCTTCTGCGGGTCGCGGATTTGCTCAACGAGCCCGTCCAGGACGTCATCGCCGTGGTCCTGGCCGAGGTGCAGGCCGGGGTAACCCCACCAGCAGGAACTACGTCGAGCTAAATTCTGTCAAGTTTTTACATGTAATAACTTGACAGAATTGATTACTTTTGCTTTGTCAGCTTCCATCCTGTGATGTCGAAATCCATTATGCAGCGCATCCGCCAGCAAGTCGAGGCCGCTCCGATGGGCGAACTGCTGACCTATGCAAACCTGGTGACAGAACCCGCGCAGTTCGGGGCGGTAGCCGCGGCCCTGAGCCGGCTGCGCCGGGAAGGGCTGCTGGTTCGCTTCGCCAAGGGGCAGTACTACCGGCCCCAAACCAGCCGGTTTGGGACCCTGCAGCCCTCAGAGGGGGCTGTGCTGCGCACGCTCACGTCGGTGGGCGGCAACCTGTCGGCCTATCCGGCCGGAGTCAGCCTCTACAACCAGTTGGGCCTGACCACCCAGGTGCCGGCCGAAACGATGGTTACCTCCCCCAAGCTGCGGCGCACCCGGCCCCAACGCGTGGCGTTTGTGGTGCGCCCGGCCCCGGAACGAGCCAGCGACGTGCCGCTGCTGCAGTGGCTGGAAGTGCTACGCGACCTGCGCCGCATCCCTGACACCAGCCCCGACAAGGTGCTGGCCCGGGTGCAGCGCGAAGTCAAAGGCCTCTCCGTAGCCGCTCGGCGCCGCCTGACCGAACTGGCCGCCCGCCAGGCCCCGCCCCGCGCCCGCGCCGTGCTCGGGGCCCTGCTGGAGCGGCAGGCCGACAAAAAAGGCGCCGCTACCCTGCGGGCCACTCTCAATCCTCTGACTACTTACTGCCTCGGCCTGAGCGCCGCGGCCCTGCCCAACCGCGCCGCGTGGAACATCCAGTGACTTTGCACCAGAGCCCCGAGTTTGGAGAAATCCTGCTGGCCACCGCCCAAAGTTTAGGCCTGCCCGAAGCCTTCGTGGAGAAGGACTATTGGGTGACCTACGTGCTGCGGGCCCTGGCTGATTCGCCTTACCGTGAGCAGCTGGTGTTCAAAGGTGGTACGGCCCTGTCTAAGGCCTACGGGCTGGTGGAACGGTTTTCTGAAGACGTGGACCTGGCCATTGCCGGCACCGAAGGCTGGACTGGCGGGCAGGTCAAGAAGCTCATGGATGCGGGCGCCAAGCACATCACCCAGGGCCTAACGGCCGTGGTAGAAGCGGGCGTAACCGTGCGCGGGAGCCACTTCCGCAAGACCCTGCACCAGTTTCCGGCTGCTACCGCGCCCACCACCGGCAGTCAGGTGCGGCCGGGCGCGGTGCTGCTTGAAGTCAATGCCTTTGCCCGCCCCTACCCCAGTCAGTGGCGGCCGGTGCAGGCCTACGCCGGCCAGTTCCTGACCCAGCGCGGCGAGCTAAGGCTGGTGGAGCAGCACGGCCTGGCTCCGTTTGAGGTGCTCGTACTGGCACTGGAGCGGACGATGGTAGAGAAGGTACTGGCCCTGGTACGTGCGGGCTATGCCCCGGACCCGCTGGCGGAGCTGCAAGCGAAAATCCGCCACACTTATGACCTGCATCAGCTCTTGCAGCAGCCCGCGCTGCAGCAATTTCTGGCTAGCTCGGCATTCGAAACGATGCTGGCCGAAGTACGCGCCGACGACGCCCGCAACCAGGAGTTTCAGGGCGACTGGGCTGCTCAGCCGCTGGCAGAAGCCCTACTATTCGCTGATGCTGACCGCACCTGGCGGCAACTCGTGCCGACCTACCAGGGCGCTTTTCGGCAGCTGGTTTACGGGGCGCTGCCGCCTGAAACTAGCGTACAGCAAACTCTAACTTGGATAGGCCGTCGATTACATGGTTTGTAAGTACTACCATTCACGCCTGCTTCAGGATTGCTGATAGCTAAAACGCCTAAAATCCGGGTCATACACCACTGGCAGTGTATAGGTTTTTTCTTCTGCGCGTTTATCAGTAACCAGCACTTCAGCTACGTTTCCCTGCAACTGCAATTGAGCATGGTTATGCTCCTTTGCCCGGTTTAAAATGCCGATAACCCCGTTGTAAATCATTAAAGTGGCATGAAACTTATCTGCCCATTCACTAAACGAAATCGCTCTTAACTGCGAGTGCGGGTCTGATTCAATGTAATTGCCCAACTGCATGTGGTCCCCTTGAAAGCTGAAGTTCGAGTGGGCAACAGAGTTTCTCAATTGGGTCAGATAGGCTCGCTTTAGCGCTTCGTAAAGGATAGGCGAAATGCGTTCCAATCGATTTCGAATGCTTTTGCGGATGATGTCTTGCCGAGTACCAGTGCCATTGTTATCCCGCGAACTTTCCAGGATTTTGAAATTCCAATCATAGGGCTTGCCTTCTAGCAAGCGAACAAACTCATAAAGTATCTTGATTATGTAATCCGATTCCCATATTTTAATATAAATCAAGGTTTCGATGTGAATACTCGTGGCCTCTAGGTCCTCGTGGGCATCCCGCTCTCCCCAATTTTGCGCTTGCACTAGCTCCGCGATTTTCGCCAACCACTCGACGTGTGTGACCTTTGCTGTTTGAGTCTGCCTGTAGAGGTTGATGAATTGATAGTGGGTAAAATAAGACCATCCCATACGCCCCGGCCCAATGACATGGGGGTTCAGCCTTCCCCCATCAAAACCGAGTACTGTAGGGTCAAAGCTTCCATTCTCCTGAATCAAAATGATGTCACCGGGATGCCGCTGATTGGCAATGGCCAGTTGAAACAACCGCTCAAACTCGGGCTCAAGGGCTTTGCCCTCCTTTTCTACTAAATCTGAAAAAAGCATAATAGAAAAAGGGGAATAGAATGAGCTTTAGATGCTCCCTGTTGCAGGAAGGCCTGAAATGAAAAATGCCAATAAGTGTTCAGGCTTAAGATTTAAGCTTTTACCAGCACATCATTATGCTTGATGTTCTTAATAAGCTACTTGGCATTTGAGGGCGGGCCATGCTGCAGGTAGTAGTTCACCGCTTCGTCGACCAGCTCCTTGAGGTACACCCGCCGACTGTGGTGCATAAGCTCCTCGTGGATGTAGGCCAGGGCCGCCCGCTGAGTTTCTCCTTCCAAGCGAATCAGAGAGGGCTGCAGCCCGGCAGAAGTTCCTTCAACGGGAGCGGGTGCTTGCGCTTTCGGCGGCCGGCCCCTCCCCTTTTTGGTGGCCGGCGCTACAGGTGCCGGCTGTCGTGGTGCGGATACGGGTGCCGCAGCTACTGTCTGAACCGGGACCACTGCGGGCGCTGGAGGCAACGGCGTGGGCTGCGGTGCGGGCTCCGGTGCCGAGACGGTTGTGGGCGCTGGAGCAATAGGTTCAGCTACGGCCGGGGCGGCCGGCATGTGGCCGGGCTGCCCGCGCAGCATGGACATCTTCTCGTCCGTGGAGATTTTCAGGCGTTGAATCTTGGCCATTACGATACGAGTTCAGAGATGAGTTGGGCCCGGGCAATCAGCTCGTCGCACAGGGCGCGCACTTCGGCTTCCACGGCGGCATCGGCCCCCACCGCCCGGCGGTAGGCCGAATTGAGGTAGCTGTAGCGGGTAGACAGGCGCTTGTAGCAGCCGAGCTGGCGCAGGGAGGCCTGCAGCCGCGGCAAACCCAGCGCATCGGTGAATTCGTCCATGTCCTTTTCCTCCTTCAGGTTGGTGCGGTGCGAGTGCACCCCGAAGAACTGGAAGTCCAGCCCTTGCTCCCGCGAGAGCCGCGAAATCTCCTGCAGCAGCTGCATGAAGGAAATCGTGGCCAGGCGCTCGGCATCGGAGGCGCCCACGGGCACGAGCACTACGTTGGCCCCGCTGAGCACGTCAATCATAGCCGTGTCATCGGAGCGGCCGGGCACGTCGATGAACACCACGTCGTAGTCGTCGCCCACCTCATCCAGGCGGTCGTACACCTGGCCCATGCCCACGGATTCGAGCGCGTAGGGAAAAGCGGGCTCGGCCAGGGTGCCGGCTTCGCGCTCCAGGTCCACGCTGGGCTGGTCGTTGGTGAGGCGCACGCCGGCCAGCGTTTGCTGGGAGTCGGCGTCGACCACCAGCACGCGGTAGCCATAGTCGGCGGCCAGCGCCCCGGCCAGCACGGTGATGAGGGTGCTCTTACCAATGCCGCCCTTCTGGTTGGCAACGCAGATGATTTTCATAAAGCGAGGGAACTAATGGTGACGGCTGCGACCAGCGCAGCAGGGTGCAAAATAAGCAGCTTGTTTCTCAATTTTCAAACTTACTTGTAAACTTGTTTTTTTGTTTCCTGAAAAATAAAGCAGCTTATTTCTATAGTTTTCTATTTCTCAGGAAATATAGCTAAAAAAAAATAAGATATAATGTTTACTGAGAAAGCAGTAAACATTTATTAAAAGCTCTTAAGAAACTTATTTCCTAAAATCTTAAGAAACAAACGGGAATACGGGGCGTAAAGCGGCGGGGATGCAGTCCCGAGCTTTTCTATTTTCCTTGTTTCCTAAGAAATAAAAAAACTACTTGTTCGCCTCTACCATGAGCATTGCAAATGCCGCCCACGAGTCCTGCCGGGCATTCTTGACAAGCAGAGATGAGACTTAACCAACGGTGCTGCTTGCCCCAAACTGCAGCCGAAGCACGGCAGGCTTACCAAGGAGAAGGCGGTACCTCAAACGGGGGTGATGAGCTAGCCCGGCCCTCGGAGAGACCAATGGAACGATTAGCAATAGGGTAGTTAGCAAGAAGACTACCACTTAATCGCGCTAACGCACTGATTAAATGGTAGATACTTATCAACAGAGTTGATAAATGATAAAGCGTAGCTCTAAAACATTAATAGACAGCTGCTAGCAATTAAAAACCACAGTATGCAGGACCAGAAATCACTATCGTCTCCACCGGTAAGCAGGGGCCCAGCCGTGAAGCACGTGACGGTCAGCGGCCCGGCGCACCGGCAGGTAGGGGCGGAGTCGGCCCGGCTGGGACTTACCCGCACGGAATACGCCGACGCGGCCATTCGCTACTTCGCCGAGCGAAGCTTAAACCCGGTCGAGGCGCAAGCCCGGGAAGGGCAGCTCATCATGGCGGAAATCAAGCGGCTGGGCGACCGGGTGTTTTCCTATCTACAGGAGCAGGAACGGGGACTGTTGCTGGAAATGGTGCGCTCGCAGCTACGGCAGCAGGCCGTGCAGGAGCAAACCCTGCGGGTGGTAGAGAATTTATTAGCCCCGGAAGGAGGGGAGGCCTTACACAAAATTCAGCAAAGAAATCAGGCGCGTATCGCGGAAGTGACGGCGGCGGGCCTAGCTGCTTTGGATATAAAGGCGCTGAATAAAAAGTCTTAAATCGGGTATTGACGCCATGCACGCCAAGCTTATTAACCCCAAAATCAACGGCAAGAAGGCCTATAATAATCAGGGTAGTGCTGCGCAGGCCTTGAATTACTTAACCCACGAGGCCCGCCAAAATGGGCAGGAAGCACACTTTTTTGATGGGCAGCGGGAGGCGCTGGACCGGGACGCAGTACTCATAGCGCTGGACCATAATGTGAAGGGACTGCGGGCCAAGGAGGCCAAGTTTTATTCCCTGGTGCTCAGCCCGAGCCCGGAGGAGCTGGCCCATATTGGCGGTGGGGATGAGGCGAAGCTGCGCGCTTATACCCGGGAAGTGATGGCGGCCTACGCGACGGGCTTCCGCCTGAAAGACGGCGGGGCAGTGGAGAAAGATGACCTGGTGTGGGGTGCCATCATTCACCAGCAGCGCGCCCACCGGGGCACGGACGCGGCCGTAAAGGAGGGGGAGGCCCGACCAGGGCAGGCGCGCCCCGGACTGCAGGCCCACATCCACGTGGTGGTATCGGCCCGGGACCGGGCCCAGCGCGTCACGCTCAACCCCGGTGGTCGCGTGAGCCGGTTTAGTTTGCGCGACTGGCAGGAGGAGGCGCGGGTGTTATTTGAGCGGCAGTTCCAGTACCAGGGGCCCACTCCTAATCGGAAGGCGGCCCCCAACATCGTGTCGCCCAACCCGAAGCGTAATGCCCGCATTGCGGAGCGGGTGGAGCAGTTGAACCGGCAGGCCGCGCCCAGCCAGTGGCTGGAGGCGGAGCGGGTACAGCGCATCGCGCAAGGCCGGGGCTACGACCCCATTTTTTACGACCGGCTGCGGCGGCTGGAGGACCGGGCCCGGCAGGGGCAGCCGCTGGATAACGCCTACCACCTGCTGGCCACGGGCCGGGAGGAGCCGGCCCGCACCAATACCGGGCACCAGGTGCGGCAGGCCCTGCACAGCCTGCAGCAAGCCCTGCGCGCCACAAGCGGCCCGGAGCGCGTGATAACCGAGGACATTGGCGAGCCGCGCCGGCGCGGACAGTGGGAGGCCGAGCTGTGATTCAAACCAAACATACCATTTAGCTAAACTTTGTATGAGTATGATGAGCGCGCCCCGGCAGCCGGGTAACCACCGCCTGACCGGCTTTTACGTCGCCTTAACCTTTCTGCTGGTGTTGCTGGCCGGCGGTGAGTATTACTGCCTCATCCACCCAGGCGTGGTGGCGGAGGCAGCGCCCTCCGTTGCCCCGAAAGCGGGTTTGGGTACGGCCATCACCCACCGCTTGCTGGCCGGCTTGGTCAGTTTCTACCAGCGCTATGGCCAGCTTATTCGCGCCGCGGTACTGGTAGGAGGGGGGCTGCTGGCCGTGCTGCTACACGCCCCACCCGCGCGGCCCGGGCAGCGACGCTGGCAGCCCACACAGCTGCAGCTGCGGCGCATCCAGCTCGGAGCGGCGGGGGTGGGCTTGCTCAGTGGGGCGCTGCTACTGGCACTGGGCACGTTTTCGGCCGGGATTATTACTTGGCTGTACCCCACGGCGGCTCTGTTGGTGTTGGGCGCGGGGTTGGTAGCAGGAGTGACGCGGGCCCTGCATAAGACCGAGCGGTTCGGGCTGCGCACCGAGCGCCGGCAGCAGGAATCCGAGCACGGCTTTAGTCTGGCCACGACGGACGGGGGCTGGATTAACATTCCCAACCCCTTTCGGGGTACCCTGGTACTCGGCGGCGCGGGAGCAGGCAAGTCCTACTCCATTGGCGAGCCGCTGATTGAGCAGTTCACGGAGAAGGGGTTTGCCGGCCTCATCTATGACTTTAAGTTTCCGGTGCTGGCCGAGGCGGCGCAGAAGGCATTTGTGCTGGCTGACGCCAAAGCAGTGGCAGCCGGGGAGGAGCCAGCTCATGTGCAGCTGCACATCATCAACTTTAAAGACCTGGAACGCAGCGAGCGAGTGAACCCGCTGCGGGCCGATAAGATGCCGGTGGTGGCCTACGCCAACGAGTATGCCCGCGCCATTATGTCCAACCTGAACCCGGAGAGCATCAAAAAGATGGACTTCTTCGACACCAGCGCCAATGCCTTTCTGACGGCCATCATCTGGTTTTACAAGAAGAACTTCCCTACTTTCTGCACCTTGCCCCACGTGGTCAACACAGCCCTGCACCCGGATTTTACCCACGTGCTGAGTATGCTGGATTCGGACCCCGAGTGCGGTGACATGGTGCGCTCCATCACCACGGCCGTGAAGCAGCGGGCCGAGAAGCAGGTGGCCGGTGTAATTGCCTCGCTGCAGATTGTGCTCACCCGCATCAACTCCCCGGAAATTGCCTGGGTGCTTACCCCCGACGAGGCGAGAGGGGAGGGGTTCAGCCTGGAGCTGAATGACAAGAAGGCCCCCAAGGTGCTAGTGGTGGGCAACGACCCCACACTCAAGGAAACTTTCTCACCTGTCATTAGCTGCATCGTGGCCGTGGCGCTGAAGCTGATGAACCAGCAGCACAAGCACCCGAGCTACGTGTTTCTCGACGAGGCGGCCACCATCTACGTGCCCAACCTGGAGGTGATACCGGCCACGGCCCGCAGCAACAAGGTGGCCATGATTTACATGACCCAGGACCTGAGCCAGATGATTGACGCCTACGGCCGGGAGAAGATGCAGGTCATGGTCAGCAACCTCAACAACCAGTTTTTCGGCAAGGTCAACTCCCTCGAAACGGCCAAGTTCGTCTCGGAGCTGGTGGGCAAGGAGGACCGGGAAATGGTCTCGGCCAGCCTGGGCCGCAGCCAGAGCGGCGGCGCCCGGGGCGCGGGCAGCAGCAGCAACCAAAGCGTGAGTTGGCAGGAGCGCAACCTGGTGCGCCTGCAGGATACCATCACCCTCGAAACCGGCGAGTTTATCGGCCAGACGGTGGAAACGGACCAGCCCTTTTTCCAGGGCAAAGTCGCGCGCCAACCCACTGCCGGCCACTACCCGCTGCATCCGCTGGCCACGTTCGAGGGTGGCCCGGCGCCGGTGCTGGCTGCTACCCCGGTAGGGGAGGGGCCGAGCCGAGATTGGCTGAGTCAGCGCCGGGCGGCGCGGCAGGCTGGCAGCCAGCCCGCTGCGGAGCCGGTCAGTGCATTACAGGCGGTCATTCAGGCCAATTTTGAGCTGATTCGCGAAGACGTGGCCGGCATCGTAGGCCAGTATGCCAATACCTTGAAACCGGGTCAGATGCCTGATAATGAGCCCATGCTTTAAGGGCCACCTTGGGCACCATAATGCCGGGTTTTTTGTTTAATTTGTACTCGCATTCCCCGTTAACGTACTGCCTTTTATGAACACGCAAGTTTCTCACATACCGCAGTTTGGTCCCCGCGAACAAACTCGCGAGCAGCGGCAGTTTATCATAAACCAGTCGCTGGGCATCACCCGCAGCCAGGGCGCGTACCAAGAGCCCGAGTGGCTAGCGGAGCTGCACGCCCAGTACATCGACGGGCAGATTGACCTGGCCACCGTAGGCGCCCGCCACGACGAGCACCAGCGCCAGCTACAGGGGCACAACTTCGAGCATGCGCTCTCGCACGTGGCTTAACTGCTCCCTTTCTCGATATGTAATTGTATTAGCCCGGCTTCGGTCGGGCTAATTTTTTGGCCCTATTCCAGCGAGAAGCTCGGCTCTCGTATTTACGAGTACGATGGATAAGTTTACTGACCCACACACCGGCGTCTTTTACAACAAGCTCGGCATAACGGATGCCGTGGAATTAGAGCAGGCAACCAAGGATGCCTCCCTGCGCCGCCTGCAGGAACTGGCTGCCGGCTATGGCCCCCAGGGCGACACCTTTGATGCGCAGCAACTGCGGGCCGTGCATCAGGACTTGTTTCAGGATACCTTTGAGTGGGCCGGGCAAACCCGCCGGGAGGCCGGATTTCAGGGCGTCAAAGCCGCCGACCTGCCCGGCACCACCGCCGTGCCGATGCACTTTGCCCCCTTCGAGCGCATTGACGAGCGCCTGAACTCGCTGGGCGAGCAGCTCAAGCTTGAAAACAACCTCAAGGGCTTGCCCACGCCGGAAGCCTTCGCCGAGCGGGCCGCATACTACTTCGACCACTACAACCATGTACATGCCTTTCGCGAGGGCAACGGCCGCACGTTGCAGGCCACATTCGCCGAAATAGCCTTCCAGGCCGGCTACCAAGTGGACTTCAACCGGGAGCATGAAAAACTAAATCCCGCCCGTGACCAGGGCATCGTGAGCCTGCATGGGGGACAGCACAGGGAGCGGGACTTGCAGGCGCTGCAGGAGCTGTTTGCACGCAACACCACGCCTCTGCCTGGCGCGGAAGCTGACGCTGCCCGCCATCCGAGCCTGGCGCAGCCCTTGCGCAACGGGCCTACACCCGCTGTACGCCAGATAGAGCAGTTGCGCGATTTGGTAGCCGCGGCTCTCGCCATGCAGCAGCTCGTAGCCGGCGTGGATTACCGGCGCACCCACCGGGCGGACGCCCTGCTCAACCAGGTGCTCGACATTGACCGCAACCCAGCGGCCGTAGTGCAGCACGGAGCCGTGTTGCAGAAGCTGCAGCAGGAAGTGGTGCTGGACAAGCGCTTTCAGGACCCGGCTTCGCAGCGGGAAACCGGCCGTTTCGGGGCCGCCCTGGCTGCCCTCCACCCACCAACCCCCGCGCTGGCCGTGACAATGGGGCCGGCTGCCTCTTCGCCCGCACAGCCATCCGCATCGGCAGAGTTTGTGCGAGCTGCCAAACAGCTGAGCGAAGGGCTGGATGCGCAGGGCTACCCGGGGCCCGCAGATAATTTACTGCGAGCCGCCAAAGCAGTAGAGAAATCCGCTTACCTGGGTGGGGCAAACCTACAGGCCGTGACGGAGGCCCTGACCCGGGCAGAAAAGCTGCCCGCGCTGGCTGAGGACGCCGCCACGCTGCGTACTGCAGGGCGCAGCTTGCAGGAAGCCCAGCGCGGTATGGCGTCGGCTTCCACTCCACCGAGCCGGGAAGCTGAAGGCCCCGAACGGTAGCAGAGGGGTATGCTGCTCACTTAACTTATTCAAAGCCTACCTATGAATCTGTTCATCGAAGCCGAATTTGAAGCGGCTAACTGGGAGTTGGAGCAACTGTTAGACCGTTGGCCCCAGCAGGCCGAACGCACGCTCACGCTGCTGGCAGCTTTGCAGGAGTTCTTTCGCCAAGGCGCTTGCCACTGGCCTGAGCAGGAGCCCCCGTGTCTGCCGGAGGGACCCATCTACGAAGCGCGCCGGGCCCGCGCGTGGTCCCACCGTGAGAACCCGGCCTTAGCTCAGCAGTACCTGGAGAACCGGCGACAGGCTGAGCAGGCACTAGATGCCCGCAGAAACCAAGCCGCTGCTGAATTGCCCGTGACGGAGTAGCACCAATTCCTGCCTTTCCTGCCATGAACAACGATGAGCTACAATTTCTGCAGGAGCAACTGGATGCAACGGAATTGCTGGCTTGCGCCACCTGTCGGCAGGAGACCTTGCATGCCCACGTGGAAGTGTTGGAGCAGTACGCTCATGCCACGGAGTTATTGATGGAATGCACAGCCTGCGGCACGCGGCGCACGTGGATGCAGCTAGAAATGCCGGATTAACTCAGGCCGGCAGCAACGAGACCAGCCAAACTAAATCGTACACCTTTTGCATGGCAAAGCTTTTAACATTCACGCGCTTTCAAGACTTCCTGGAGCACAACCGGGCGCACATAGAAGCGCACTTTTATGTTTACTTCCACGTCTTTAAACTGCTTCCCCGCCTGCGAAGCAAGCAGGCGGGCGTCTTCAACGCCTACAACATCGTGGATGAGGAGGGTCGCCAAATCATCGCCCTGCATGTTACCGGCAGCTATTACCTGTTTAGCTTTGGCTGGACAGCGCCAATGCTGGACTTGCTGGCCGCACAAGTGGAGGTCGGCAAATGCAAGCAGGACTTTCAGTTCCTGGGGCAGCGCGACCTGATTCTGGAACTGCTGCAAAAGCAGGAGTGCCAATGGTGGGTGCTCAAGGAGCGGCTTATTTACCAGTGCGATGAAGTGCTGGGCCAAAGCCATGTACCCAACGCCAGGGTTGAAAACGGCGGCCTGGAGGATGTGCACGCGCTTACCGAGATGACGTTGGCGTTTGATATCGACGAGTATCCCAACAAGCCCTACCGGGACGAGGACAAAGCATTTGGTCAAGTCCTGCACGGAATTGAGAACAACGGCCTGTTCGTGGTCAAAAGCCAGGGGGAAGTCTGCAGTATGGTGCAAGTAATAGAAACGGATGGGTACACCAAGCCCTTGTTGGGCAGCTTATACACGCTACCCGAGCACCGGAACAAAGGGTACGCGTCGCTGCTACTTAGAACGGTAACGCAAGGGTTGCTGCAGCACCGCGGTGAGGCGTGCGGTCTGCTCTCGGATATTACCAATCCAGCGTCTAATAAAGCCTTTGTAAACGTGGGATACCGTCCCATTTACCATTGGATTAACATCATCATGGGCCAAGCAACTCCCGCCGAGGCTGCGTCCCAGTAGGTTCGAGAGAGCGTTGCCAAAACAGGCCGGTGCGCCACAAGTGGTAAGTCCAGGCCGGCAAGGCATCCGACCCTGCTCACTAGGGTAAACCAAGGCGTGGAAGGCCACCAAAGCGTGTTTAGATGCTGGTGCTTATCTGCTCAGCATCAGAAAGTTTAAAACTATGGCGTGAAACGCGCGCAAGTTGAACGATAGTTGGGAGTCGAAAGAAAAAAATACCTGCCGAGGACGTATTTACTGTTACCAGGGCACTAACAATCCTGGCTAATCAACATGGACACGTCAATTGTGCATCTATCAAACCTGCTGGGCGAAATCCCAGCTTTCGCCCAGGTTGCCGCAGTATACGGTACTCAGGGAATTGCCAATGGTCGGGACGGCTTGACCGTTCGGTACCCAGATGGCACCGAAACCTTTCACCCCTTATGCGTCGGCAGTCGGCCGTGGCTGCGGAAGTTGTTTCCCTGGCTCGGGTGGCGGGCAGAAGTCGGACACGATGCCGAATACCAGACTTTCGTGTTCAGGTTTTCCACCTATGGCCTTGGTTAAAAGTTTGGTACAAAAGTTAATCGGTGGCCTTGGCAGCTGCCGCCTTTCGGTGCGCGTGGATGACCACCTTTCGGTGGCGTAAGTACTTGTAGAGGGTGACCTTGGAGATGTCCAGACGCCGGGCAATCTCGTTGACACCGAGTTGCTGCTCACGGTAGAGCGTTTCGGCGATGATAGCCGTGCGTTCGGCCTGCTCGGAGAGGCCCCGCTGGCGGCCGCCCACCCGGCCCCGGGCGCGGGCCGCGGCCAGCCCGGCGTGGGTGCGTTCGCGAATCAGCTCCCGCTCAAACTCCGCGAGCGAGGCAAACAGGTTAAACACGAGCCGGCCCTGCGCGGAGGTCGTGTTGATGGCATCGGTGAGGGAAACCAGGCCCACCCCCAGCTGTTGGAAGTCGCCCACCACCTGCAGCAGGTGCTTGAGCGAGCGCCCCAAGCGGTCGAGCTTGTAGATGTAGACCGTGTCGCCGGTGCGCAGCTGCGTGAGCAGCCGCTCCAGTTCCGGGCGAGTGGTACTGGCGCCCGACACCTTTTCCTGGTAGATGGTTTCGCAGCCGGCTTTGGTTAGGGCATCGAGTTGCAGTTCCAGGTTCTGGTCGCGGGTCGAGACGCGGGCGTAGCCGATTTTCATGGGGCAAAGTACAGGTTATCCGTCACGAAGGTACCCTTCTTTGTACTTTGATTGCTGAACAAGTTTTCTGTACCAAATCGGCTGGTTTTGGCGTGGCGTTACCCCAGCGGGGGGCGCCGGCAGACTTGTACAGAAATACGTTCGTTTTAGTGTACAAGCCAGCGGGCTACTTTTAGGATTTATTCCCCTCCTAATGGCCCGCCACTTGCCTTTACTCGATGCGACCCAGCGTCGCATGTTTGACCAGCCCCCGGTCTTCAATCAGCCGCAACGGCAACTCTTCTTCGCTTTGCCCGACTGGGCTACCCGGTTTCTGGATACGCTGCTGGCGCCGCACAGCCGGGGCGGCTTCGTGTTGCAGGTCGGCTACTTCAAGGCGACCGGGCGCTTCTTTCCCATTGACCGGTTCCTGGCGGCTGACCAGACCTACGTGCAGCAGCGTTATCACTTGGGAGCGGTTGAGTGGGCGCGCTACGACAAGGTCACCCGTTTCTACCACCGGGAGCAGATTCTGCAGCAATTCGGGGTGCCGCCCTTCGAGCAGGTCGAGGCCGCCGTGCGGCAGCAAGTGACGCATTTTGCCCGCCAGCAGATGAACCCGGTGGCGGTGTTTCACTCCGCCGCCGATTACATCCGCGCCCATCGCTGGGAAGTGCCGACCTACGCGGCGCTGGCCGGCTTCGTCACGGAGGCCTTCCGCACGGTCGAGCAACAGCTCATCACGCAGCTAGCACACCACCTGACGCCGGCCGTGCGCCAGCAGCTGGACACCTTGTTTACCACGGAAGAAGATGCCCCGGCTCATTCGCACCGGCCCTACCGCCTGACCACGCTCAAGCGCAGCCTGGAGCTGATGCGCCCAACGGCTATCCGCGCCAACGTGCAGGACTACGCCGTGCTGCAGACGCTGTTTAGCCAGGTGTACCCCGTGGTGCAGGCCCTGGACTTATCGGAGGAAGTGGTGCGCTACTACGCCCGCTACGTCGAGCGGACGCAGGTTTTTCAGGTACAGCAGCAGGCCGACAAGAAATACCTGATGGTGCTCTGCTTCGTGGTCTACCAGTACTACCAGGTCGGCGACCTGCTGACCGAAACGCTGCTGCAGGCCGTGCAAACCCACCGCAACGCCGCCCAACGGGAAACGCAGGAGCGCGTCTACCGCCAGCAGCAGGACTCGGCCGGCCAGCTGCGCCAGGTGCTGGAAGGAGTGGTCAGCCACGGCGCGGCCCTGGCGCGGTTGGAAGAAGTCGCCTTTTCGTTTGCGCGCACCAACGAGGAGAAGGTGACGGCCTTGCTGGCCTGGCTGCAAACCCCGGCCGTGGCGGATTTTGCGCAACTGGGCCACACGGCGCAGCAGTTACGCAAAGGAGGCGGGGGCAGTCGCATCGGCCCGTATTATCAGGTCGTAGAGGAGCGCTCGCGCGCCCTCCAGCGGCGGCTGGGCGAGATTTTGCGCACCGTGGCCTACGAAGGGGCGGCCGATAGCCCGCTGGCGCAGGCCCTTGCCCAGTACCGGGCGCGGGACGGACAGGTGAGCCCTCAGCCCCCGACGACCTTTTTGAAAGCCGCGGAACGAGCCGCCCTGGCGCAAGCCGAAAGCCCCGTTTCCCTGTACAAGGCCCTGCTGGCCGGCCATGTGGCCGACCACCTGAAAGCCGGCAAGCTGAACCTGGCCCACTCGCTGCGCTACCGACCCTTCGACACCTACCTGCTGGAGGCCGCCACTTGGGAGCGGCAGCAGGACGCGTTACTGGCGCAGACGGACCTCGTGCACCTGCGCCAGCCGGGGCCTTGGCTGGCCGGGTTACAAGCCAAACTGGCTACCGCTTTCGCTCGCACCTGTGAGCGGCTGGACGCCGGCACCAACCCCGGCGTGCGGGCGCGCGCCAATGGGCGACCCCGCTTCATGACGCCGGCCCGGCCCCTGGACGGGGACGCCCCGGCACCGCGGCCGTTGTTTCCCGAGCCGGGGCTGATTTCGCTGCACGAGGTGCTGCACACGGTCAATCAGCAGTGCCGCTTCACTGACTGCCTCACCCACTGGAGCCCGCGCAATCGGCCGGCCCGGCCCGCGGAGCGGGTCTTCTTCGCCGGGGTCATGGCCTACGGCTGCAACCTGGGCCTGACCCGGATGGCCCACGCCACCAAGCACGTGGCCCAGTCCGCGCTGGAAAACACCGTCAACTGGTATTTCTCGCTCGACAACCTGCGCCGGGCCAACGACGCCGTGGTGGCCCTGACCGGCAAGCTGCCCGTTAGCCGCCTCTTCCAACGCCACCCCGAGGCGGTGCACACTTCCTCCGATGGCCAGAAGTACTACGTGGCCGTCGATTCGATTCACGCCACGCATTCGTACAAGTATTTTGGCCAGGAGAAGGGCATCGTTTCCTACGGCTTTCTCGACGACCGCCACCGGCTCTTTTACTCGACCACGTTCAGCTCGTCCGAACGCGAGGCCGCCTATCTGGTGGATGGCCTGCTGCACAACGACGTCGTGGAGTCCACCATCCACAGCACCGATACCCACGGCTTCACGGAAGTCAATTTCGCCCTCACCGCTTTGCTGGGGATTGAATTCGCGCCGCGCATCCAATCCTTTCAGGACCAGCAGCTCTACGCCTTCGCCGGCATGGACGTACCCGACCTGACGGCCTACAGCCTGGCGCCGGTCAAGTACATCGACCAGGGTCTTATTGAGGCCCAGTGGGATACGCTCTTACGACTGGTCGTCAGCCTCAAGCAGAAGCACGTGACGGCCTCCACCCTGTTGCGCCGACTCAATTCTTATTCCCAGCAGCACCCCGTGTACCTGGCCCTGCGCGAGTTGGGGCGGGTGGTGCGCACCGAATTTCTGCTCCGCTACATGGACGACCAGAGCCTGCGCAAGCGTATCGACGACCAGCTGGATAAGCTCGAAAGCACCCATACCTTCGCCCGGGCCGTATTCTACGGCCAAAACGGCCAGATTCCCTACGCCGGCAAGGAAGAGCAGCAGGTGGCTGACGCCTGCAAACAACTCGTGCAAAACACGATTGTGTGCTGGAACTGCCTCTACCTCAATCAGTATTTATTTCTGGCCCCGGCAGCCGAGCGCCAGGCAGTGGCCGCCGCCATCGCCGCCAGTTCGCCCGTGAGTTGGCAGCACATTAACCTGCACGGCGAGTTTGACTTCTCGGATGATGCCCTCAAAGACTCGCTCCGCTTTGACATGGAAGCCCTCTTCGCCTTCAACTGGGAACAGGTTCCGGACCCGTCCGATTAACTTTTGGACCAAACTTTTAACCAAGGCCATCCTTAAGCCCCTGGCCGGCGACTGCTGCGTGTACTGCTCCTATGGCACCGTTCCCTGCCCACCCATTCAGGAGCAGGGCAAAGGAGCCTGCGGCTGCTGCTAACCCTTTTTCACGAACTGGCTTAGGCAGCCCCGCAAATTCATGCCTGCTGGTTTACTGCGATTAGCGCAGCCCTTGCATTTTCAAAAACAGGCCGCCGGGATTTTTGGTGGCTTTGATTTTGTCGGTTTTGAGCTTGTAGATAAAGGCAAACAGCGCGTCGACATGCTTTGCCGACTGCAGAATGTCCTGTACCAGCTTGGGCTCAGCAATGCCCAGGGTTTCCAGGTGCTTGCGGGCCAGCTGCACCTTGGCGTCATCGGCTTCCAACTCGAAGGGGATGGGCAACTGCTGTGGCACCTGGGTGTTGACGTAGAACTTGATGCTCTGGTAGGAGCGCCCCTTTTTGAGCAGTTCGTACTTGATGCGCAGGTCGGTGTGCTCGTTGATTTGGGTGGTGGCCACGTCGAGCACGTACTTCTGCAGGGAGGATATCTGCGCATACTGCTCGGGCTCCTTGCCCGAGAGGTCCTTGAGCTTGAGCATGGCCTTGAACTCATCCAAGGAGTAAGTCTTGGTTTCCCCGATGTCTTTCCACTGCGAAGCCAGTTGGTAGATGCGCTTGGCATATTTGCTCGAAAGGCTAAATGCAGCCTGCAGCCGGTAAGAGGTGAAGTTGCTCTTCAGGTCAATCAGAAAGGGCCGCATGCGCTCGGATATCTCCAGCTCGATGGTGCCCTCGCCCTTGCGGTACAGCGCCGAGGCCAGCAGGCTCACTTGCAGTAGGGTCTTGCCGTTCTCAATGTGGTACACTCGGCTGTTGAGGTTCTCAGTGGATTCCAGCAACTGCTTGTAGTTCCAGGTGCGGCCGGTTAACTCCATCAGCTCCTGCACCCGGATTTCGTAGATGGTGCCGGACTTGTCCTGCTTGGTCAGCTTGGAGAGCAGCGAGAAGACGATGTCCATCTCGCAGGCACTCATCTCGTAGCGGGCCGTCGTCAGTGCGTTATGCTGCCGGATTTCTAGCGGAGCGGTGGATTCGGGCGCGGCCATACGCAGCTACTGTGGTGATACAAAGCAAACATACGGCTTAAATTGGAAACTAATAGAGCCAAATCCTGAATCTATCAGCAAGCATTAGCGGGCTGAGCTCGCTGGCTTATAAAAGCTATTAGTTAGACTTATAAAAGCTATTAGTTCGCCGGACGCGAGTTTTCAGTAAAGCTTATGAAAGCTATTAGTTAGACTTATAAAAGCTATTAGTTCGCCGCTTGTCAGGGGGTGGCTTCAGGAGCTGCGAAGCACGAGTGACTTATAAAAGCTATTAGTTCTGCGCGAGTGAGACTATTGATAGACCTGTGAATCGGGCCTATTAGTTAGCTTATGAAACCTATTAGTTCGGCTTATGAAACCTATTAGTCAGCTTATGAAACCTATTACCTCGCTTATAAGACCTATTATTTGGCTTATAAAACCTATTACTAAAGCCACTTAAGACACTGAGGTACAAAAAGTTGCGAGCCCTGCAAATACTTTAAAATACTTAAAATACTCACAAACTTGTTGAAGCTAGAGTACAAAAGCTTTTAAAATGGTGGTTCAGGACGAAACCGAAACGAAAACAACAAAAAAAGGAGTCTAAATAAGCACATAATGCGATTGCACTTTTTAAATATTTTTTTACCTTTTTCTACTATTTGGACCTCCTGTCTATACCTCAAAGATAACTTAAAAACTGCTCTGAAAGCTCACAGAAGGCTCATTAATAGATTTTATAAGTCTCCTAGGATGCTCTCACCAGCTACTTGAGCAGCACCCGACACAGCCCAACGAGTAACCCGTTAGCGGGATAACAGCGGCCACAACAGCTTCAGGGGTTATAAAAGCTATTCTTTAGCCTGCTAGCTAGCTTACAGTCCAGCTGAGCAGTTACGCGAACTAATAGGTTTTATAAGCCAGAATGCGTGATACACACACCTGGCTGCAGGTTATTGAGTGCTATACGAGGGCCCAACGAGGCATTGTCCCGGTTACCTGAAACCCGCAGCGCCCGTAAGCTACCAGGGACTAATAAGTGGCTTCTACGTAGCCCTAAAGTGCATTTGGTCGTAGGCGGAACCGCTTTGACTTATTTCCTTTGCCCCGGAAACCCCCAGCTGCTACTAACCTAGCTTGTGAGGATACGACCACTTTGCCGCTGATGACCCTGGGCTATTCTCAAAGCGTAGCAACCTTCCTGCCATATGCTTGTCGACATGAATGCACTGCACACCCTGCCCAATGTAATCCATGCCCTACCTTTTCACCTCTACGATGATGTAAAGCGCCAGTTTATGGAGTAGGCCGATGATACTCTACGCCTTGCTCGTGCAGGGCCTGAATGAATTTCTCCGCTTGCCGGATACGATCGCGCGAGGCGGTGGCTGGCAGTAGCCAAGTGCCCTCGGCCGTGGGGCGCAAGCGGAAAGACGCCTGCAGCCCAGCGGGCGGGGCGTAGTTAGTGGGCAGCAATAGTACCCAGGCATTATCCCGGCAAGTCAGTGCCGGCGTAGTTTTTTGCTTCCGTACGCCCTTTAAATGGTGGAGCCACAGTGGGCTGGGCCAGTCGCCATAGGTCCATTGGGTATCTGCCGGACCGACCACATCGGCGACATGACCACGCAACATAATGCTACGCACTAAGGGATTGATATGCCAGCCTTTGATGGAGGGTTTGCTCAACAGCCGCAGCTCAAAATTAGAGTTCCAGGCAAACGACCCCAGCGAGTTGGCGGTCATTTCAGCATATTTAACGAAGTAGTAGCGCCAAGTGTCGCGTTGCTGCTGGTCGCGCAGCCAGTTGGTTATTAACCGACTTAGCTTAGCAGTGGGGGTGCTGCCGGTTGCGGCGGCGTATGCTTGCAGAAACTCCGGCAGCAGGTTGGGCTGGTTGGCTTCCAGGTCAGTGGCCAGGATAAGGTACCAGTCCCGGTCATTGCCGAAGTAATACTTTCGGCCACCGCCGGTCCCGCGACCCTGGGTGCGGCGGTAGTCGCCTGCTGTGAGCCAGGCTCGGATGATGAGGCTTTGTGGCAGCGTCGGCCCCCAAATGTCGCGCACGGCAGCGGCGAAGGCCTGCAGGTGGGCAGCGTTTGCATCGGGATGCAGGTTGTGCAAGTCGCCACGCAGCACGTCCTGGTTTTCCAATTCGTGCACGGCCGCCGCCAACTTCGGTGACTGGCGCAGCAGCGTGGCTTTCTGGCGTTCATGGGCTACGCCACGCTCGCGCAGGCCCGGCAGCGGCACGGCGGCGGCCAGCCGCTCGTATACGTCGGGCGAGCGGCCCTCGGCAGCAGTGGCCAGCGCGGCGCAGGCGTCGGCGAAAGCCGGCAGGTCGCGGGCGCGCAGGTCCGATTTCAGTACTGTGTCTTCCTGCTGACGGGTGCGCTCCAGCAGGTTGCGCAGCACCCGCAGCAGGTTGCGGGCATGGGGCAGGGCAAAAGCATCGGCCGCTACGGTAGCTCCGTAGGTGAGTAGGCCGAACAGCAACACTTGCTCTTGCAGCAAGGCAGCGGGGTCAGGAGCGGTGGAGGGGTCGCGCAGCAACTGGCCGAATAAGTCCACCTGCGAGTGGCCGAATAGCCGCACCCGCTCCGGCCCGGCCTTCTTCGTAAACAGCTCTTTCAGCAGCCCCGACAAACCCTGCGGGTGCGTTTTCTGAACGTGGGCCAGAAAATCCAGCGACCCAAACAGCAGGGCCACGCTTTCGGGCTGGTCGTATACGCGCTCAAACCAGGCGAAAGGCAGTGCGCCGGCGGTGGTCAGTTCTTTGAGCTGGGTGTCGGCGCGCAGGTCGGGGCGCCGGTAGGCCAGCATCCGGGTGAAGTAGTGCAGGTAGCGGCCGAAGCATTCGTCCACCACGGTCACGCCCGGGCGGCGGTGCTGCCAGAAAAAGTCGGTCCAAGCATTG
The DNA here is from genome assembly GCF_004745955.1 of Hymenobacter elongatus. Taxonomy (GTDB): domain Bacteria; phylum Bacteroidota; class Bacteroidia; order Cytophagales; family Hymenobacteraceae; genus Hymenobacter; species Hymenobacter elongatus. The sequence continues at coordinate 43,773 of NZ_SRLD01000027.1, forward strand.
TCGGCCTTCTGCCCGAACTCCCCGGCTCGGCCCTGGGCTTGTAGCAGCAAGTCAAACTGCGCTTTCCAGTTCTCAAACCCGGTCAGCGGCTTGCCGCGGGCGTTCATTTTCAGGTACAGGTCGTCGCTGAGACCCACGCGCTGCATTTCCAGCCAGTAGAAGCCCACAATCGGGCGGGCCGGGTCGGTGAGGCGCCCAAACCACGCCGCCTCGGCCCCAAAGGTGTCGTCGTGCAGCGCGTCGAGCACCACAAGCATGGCCGCCACCGTGGGGTCGTGTGCCCAGGCCGGCTGGTACCACGCTTGGTCGCACAGGGCTTGGCTGATGGTGGGATACTCCTGCCAGGCGGTGGGTGGGGTGCTCACCAGCCGGCGGCAAAAGTCGCGGGCGCTGCTGCGGGTTTCGTAGCTGAACTTGCCCAGCACGGCCTGCACGTCGGCGTCGGACAGGCGGCCGGCCCGCAGCGCCAAGTACCAGTGCAGCAAGAACAACGTGGTCAGGCGCTGCTGTCCATCGAGCGGCACGAAGCGGCGCGCTTGGTCCAGCTCGCCGTACACAAAATCCAGCGTCAGTGGCTGCTCGTGCGTCAACGCGTCGCGCAGGGCGGCCAGCAACCCGGTGCGCACGGCCGTAGCCTGCGCGTCGGGGCGGCCCTGGGCATAGTCGCGCTGAATGATGGGCACTTGCAGGTACCGCACCAAGGGTTTGCCCAGTTCGTCGGCGGCCGTCAGCAGCGACCAGAAAGTGTAGTGGTCAGTCTGCATCGTGCGGAGCAGTTAGGTAGTTGACAAGTACGCGCCGGATTTCGGCTATGTAAGCGGCGCGGTCGGTGGCCGTCCAGTAGCTCAGGTGGTCGGGCTGCTGGGTGTAGTATTTGAGAAACACATTGCGCGTGGCGATAGGCACAAACTCGCCGGCCCGCTCCATGTTCAGAATGCGCTGGCGCTTCTGGGCAAACACGCCGTTGCTGAGCACGGCATTATGTTGGGTGCTCAGCAGGGCTAGGTTTTCGATACCGTGCAGGTTCGGTTCGCCCAGCAGCTCCAAGACGGTGAGCTGCACCTCTTTGAACTCCTCTTTCTCAATCACCTGCTTCGCGGCCAGCCTATTCAGACGCTCCAGCACTTCGGCGGCAGTAGGCGGGTCGGGGCGACCTTCCCCCTGCTCCGGGTCGTCCTCCTCGGGCAGCGGCCGGGGGCCGGGCAGCTTGGCCACGTAGGGGCGCACGTCGCCCAACCAGTTCACAAAGTCTTGGTGTCGCCGCAAACCTTTGTCGTTCTGCGCGTGAATGTGCTCCAGGCTCCACAGGTGCCGTTCGCTCTTGTAGTGCTGAAACGGAAAGCGGTAGCTGCCGCCTGCGTGCAGAGTTTCAATGTTGAACAGCAGCAGCACGTTGCGCAGTTGGGTTTTGTCCGCGCCATATTCCCACTTGGTCAGGTCGCCGGCCACGGTGCACCGGATTTCTTCGCGCACGTATTCTGCAAACTCACGCTTGGTGCCGTCCCGTTGCGCCTGCAGCAGCTTTGTTAGAGGGGTGCCCACAGCAATCAGGTACCCCAGCTGGTGGTACCAGCGCGGGCTTGCGTACCAATCTTCCAGGGTCAGAAAAAGGTCTTTGATGTCGCCCCAGGCCGTCAGTAGCGCCTCCTTGCTGGCCCGCTGCAGGCGGTGGTTGAAGTAGCGGAAGGTAGCGTAGGCGTCGTTCCCTAGCAGCTTCTGCTCGTCGGGCGGGGGCGGGGTCAGTGCCTTGTGCAGTTCAAATAGAAATTCAATACGGGTAGGGTGTCGGCTGGCGCTTTGGTTGAGAAAAAACCACAGCTCCTCCTGGCGCAGGCGGACCTCCATCCGGTCCCAGTCGGCGGCCAGCTCCAGCTGCCGGCGCTCGAAGGCCAGGCGGCCGGCGTCGGTATCAGCGTCGTCAGCGGCCCGCTTCAGGAATAGCGCCTTGATTAGCTCAGCGTTGGTAAGCGGAATCTTGCCCGAGTTGAGGCGGATAAATGCTTGCTGCTCCTGGCCTTGCTCGCCGCCGGTCTCGGGCAGTTCATACCAGATAAGCTGGGTGTGTTTGAGTAAGGTCTGGTAAAGGTCAATGGCCGTCAGCGCTGGGTCGGGCTGATCTTTAAACCACTTTTCTAAGCTTTCCCATGCTTGGTGCATAAACGTGAAGTCAATGTTGGCTTTAGCCTGCTCAGCTAGGTCGGCGGGCGGAGCGGGGTCGTTCAGGGCTTCCAGAAATCGCTGGCTGTCTGGCCGGGTGACGTAGCGCAACGTAAACAGGAGCCGGCCGCCACGCTGATACTGCTGCCGGATGTATCCGTAGAGCAGGTGCAACGTGGTCAGGCGCTGCTGCCCGTCAATCAGCTCATATTCCTGCCTACCCAGGGGCTTAATCAACACCGGTTGCAAGCAGTAGAACGTGTCGCTGCGGCTACGCTCGCGCACTTCCCCAAAGTACAGCAGGTCGTCCAGCAACTCCGTCACCTGCACTTCCGTCCACCGGTAGCCGCGCTGGTAGGGCGGCACCAGGAAGGTGAGGCCAGCCAGGTCGGCAATGCTTTTCAGACCAATGGTGTTTTCGGGGTTGACTAACACGCTAAGAATATTGATTTTAAATCGGTAAAGAGACGCTCATTTTAGTCGCCAATGATTGATAATGAGGTGCGGCAAAAATAGAGTAGTGTTTCAGCTTTGCAACAGATAATCCAAGTTGAGGTGGCATCTGCCCAGCGCATGATCCAGATACAGTTTCAGCGCTGGCTACCGCTGTTTTTGCGGGTAGGCCATGTTGGCTCGGCCTATGGAGCAGCATCCTACACCGGACTACGTTTTTCCAAATGGATTGCTATTCGGCATTGCTAATTACTCACGCTTTGACCAAAGTCCTTTTCTGCCAGCAAGGGGCAGAAATGGGACATAATCCTACGCTAATCTAGGTTTAACTGACGCAGCCGGCACACACGGTTGCGGTTAAGTAGTTGAAATATGGGGGAACAGCTAACTCAACTGACCTAGCGAGAATTTCTGTTTTTACTCTTGCGATGCCCCTAACATAAGTACCCGCTACTAGGAGGAGCGCAATTTTGAGGGTGCAGGACGCCATTAACCTGTAGTAGGGCGAGTTCATCGGCCAGATGGTGGGAACAGCGCGCACCTTCTTCTAGGGTGTCATCCCCCGGGCCGATGCCACGGCTGAGCGCTTCCCGCTGCACCCGGTGGCCACGTTCGACACCGACGAGAATAGTGCTGCCACGCTGTCGTTAGCGGTGCAGAAAAACTGCCTAAATTTTCATTCAGAAGTTGGAGTGTTTGTCATACTAACTAGCTGGTCAATAACTTCCTCTTGGATAAAAGGCACTTGCCCGAAGATTAAATCTGGCTCTCCTTCCAGTTTAGCTAACAAATGCCCCTTACCCAAGAGGCGTTCGGCACCTTTCTGGCTCAAGGCAATCTCGGAAGTGCCTTCAGAATCGACTTTCAGAATTAGCCGGTTTCCTAGGTTCGTGCGCAATTGCATGGGCATCACATTCGCATCGGGACGCTGAGCCGCAAAGACCAGGTAAATACCTGCCGCGCGGGCTTTCACCCCCAAGCGAGACACAACACTGGTTACCTGCTGCTTATATTCATCCACCTGCATCCAGTCGGCAAATTCGTCGTGAATGAGCCAAATAACTGGCAAGCGTTTTTCCTCAACTATCTTTTTGTTGTACGCTGTGATATTCGCTGCCCGAGCCTCCCGGAACAATTTGTAGCGGGCTTCCATCTCGTCAACTAAAGCCAACAGCTCTACTAACGCTTGCTCTTGCTCAACGATGATGCTGCCTCCCTTAATGTGGGGCAATGGTTCGAGCGCAAAATAATCGACCCCTAGCTTCGGGTCGATTATGATCATTTGAGCTTGCGCGGGTGTATTGGTAGCCGCAATGCAGAGAATGATATTCTGCACCAGCACTGATTTGCCACTGCCGGTAGTGCCGGCAATCAGCGTGTGAGGGGCGTTCCGCTGAGGCGAGAGCGTTAGAATCTCGCCGTTGTCTTCCCGAATAGCAATGGCAAGCGTTTGATTGCCGTGAGTAGATTCAGGGTACCACCGGCTCCAGATATCTTCCAGCCGCACCACTTGGCGATGGGGCCGCTCGATGGCGAGGGAAATGGCCCCAGACTCAGGTCGCACGGATACAACGCTCAGGCCGTAGGTCGTTTTGAACTCCACCTGCCGCTTCACCACCTGGTCAACGGTAAGATTGGCATTGCCCTGGAAAGTAAGCAGCGCGGCGTTAGGTGTGAGTTTGCTTTGCTGAAGTTTCGCGTGTAGGTTAAATCCTTGCAAGGCTGCTTTCGTGCGCAGGGCTGTTGCATTCAGCCATTCCAAGTCAGCTAGGGCCTCGGGTTTTACCTGATCGGATTGGGGTAGTAACTGCTCAATTGCCAGGTAAGCCCATCGTGCGTCCACAGGCGGGGCAGAAGGGGAATCAGTGGGAGCGTTTACAACAGCCACCGGCACGGAGGTCGGATTAGGAACTGGCATAGGAGGCGATGTAACATCACCTGGTATGGAAGCGTCAGTTCCACCTGCCAATGCAGCAACCGTTACCGAGGTAGCACCAGCTGCTGGCTGCACAAACGTTTGGCTTGCCCAAATGCTGGCATCACCATTTGCAGCGCGTACAGGCATAGGGTTTTGGTCTGTACGGTAACAATGCACTAGCTCCCGCACTTGGTCGAGCGAGAAAACTTCCTGGTAGGCATTGTCTGCTTCCGTAATCTGGCTGAAATCAGCGTCGTTTGATTCATTCTCCGGACCGGAAATGAAGACGTGGGAATACCCACGCACACTGATATGGCATTTGCCTTGGCGAATAGCCAAGCGCCAGTCCGCAAGGTTTATACCCGCCCCGGCTGGAAATTGTACCCCATCCAATATCAAATCGGATAAGCGGGCCAACCAAAGTGAACGGTCTAAACGCGCCGGAGCTCCAAACAAGGCCTCATTGATGCGTTTAAGGGTGTCTCGCAATTGGTTGCGAGATGTACGCGCCCCAGCAATCAAGCCACCGCGGTCGATAAACTTCGCTTCACCGACAATAATCGTCAGTCGCAGCTCGCCGTCTTCACCCCGACTAGGGCTGAGCATGAGAATGTCCGCGAGTTGCTCTTCGCGCTGGCCTAGCCACTCGGCATAGTCGTCGAGGAAGTACCAACCAAAGTGCCCCTTTTCTCCACCCAAGTAGGTATGCATTTCCTGGCGAATCAAAAAGCAGCTGAGCACTACCCCCATCAATTCACTGGCGCTACGCCCGCGGCGGGCGGCACGCAGCACGATGTCACCAGAAATCTTATTGGCTTCGGCAATAAAGCGTTCCGTAAGGTTCTGTTGGGCCAGCTTATCCAAGCCTAAATCCAGGCTGGCAATACGCCGTTGCACCATAGACTGTAACAAGCCCAAAGAGGCGGTTGAGGACACAATCAGACTGCGCCCTTGGGTGGAGGACTGCTTGTAGCGAATAACGCGCACCTTGCGGTCTACCAACTGACGGCGGTCCAGCAATTCATCGTAGTTTACTACCCAGTGCCCCAGGTTGTGGGTTTCATCAAAGATGTGGCTCATCTTCTGGTCCTGAAAATCCAGCTGGCGCGCGGGCAGCAAACGCTTGGTAGTGTCCTGATCCCAGTTGCCCTTAACGAAAGTAGTAATGGCCGTCAGGTAGGCCCAGCCCTCCTCAGCTTGAGCTGGACAGCACAAATACACCACTGACTTCATATCACCCGTAGGGGCAGGCCGGCGACGCGACCAGTGAGCTGGCACTAGCTCCATTAGGGGGACTACGTGCGCATTCTCCTTGTACCAGTCTACTGTGGCATGGCGAGCAATGACGTCCTGTAGGAACACAATATCATTGGGCGGCCCCTCGTGCTCATTGGGTGCCGGAGCTTGGTCAGCTGAAATGCCAATGCGCAGCCGAGCCATAAAGTCACGGGTTGCTTCGCTGGTACTGTACGCATCCGGGTCAGAGTCTGAGGCTTCGACAATACGCTCATAGAGAGGATGAAGCTTTTTAGGGTCGTGGTGACGCAGCACAATTTGGCACCGCACGTCTTCTTCTTCTTCGTGCATGGCGCCAATCCGGTCTACCACTGCCTGGGGCAAGCGGGCGGAATCGCAGTCATAGAGCACAACCGATAAGTTAGCGCTCTCGTGCGGTTGCAAGGCTAGGTAGCGAGCCACTAACTCTGCTACCCGCTTCGACGATTCAGTTGGATTATCGCTCGTTTCGGTGTCGGTGGCTACGGGAGATTCATGTAGGGTGTAGTCTCCGCAGGTATCGCTTAGTGCCAATAGCTCTGGCTTACTTTCGTAACGACCCAGCACCACTTCAGGGTAAAACGGATGGGTTAGCTCCTCACGCAGGTCTTTGAAAAATAACCGTCCGGCATCTCCAAACCGAACTTCTTCTTCTGTTAGATATGCTTTGACCAGGTCACGTACCCGACGGGCTTTCACATATAGGGAAACCATACGCAAGGGGTGCCAAGGCGTGATGATTTCGGTTGGGGCGTCGCCAGATACGGAAACAGAACCTATGCGCAGCAAGGGTTGCAACAGCAAAGTGCGGTTACGGTCGCCGACAGCTTTTTCACAAACTGCCATTAGCAACTTGGCGTACCGTTCTCCCTGCTCGCGCAACGCTTCGGAGGCAAGGCCCTGTTGGATAAATCCTTCAATGGCGGCTGTATAGGCAGTTTTGAAGCTGCGCCACAACTCTTTAATTTTTTTTTCGGCGGCCGACGACACCAGCTCTTCGGCTAGTGCCAGCTTTAGGTTTGCTTCCCAGCGGGTGGCAAGATTGTTCGCGGCTTTGTAAGTGCCCACGAATGACCCACGGTTTTGACCAAATGCCGGAACTAGGGTGCGTACGTCGTTGATGTTTACCGATTGAAAGCGGCCTTTGGCGCTAACGGCTTCTCGCCACGCTGTGCATAACACCAATGGATGCTCTCGCAAGCGGCCCCAGTCCGCCGCAAACTCCCGAGTAACTTTTATGGGGTTGAACGCCCAGATTAGCTGGGTAGCGGATGCTGTGGAGCCACTGGCTTGGCCTTGGGTCACCGAGTCCATTTGCAGCTCCAGTGTAAACTTGAGTTGCAAAGCAGCTTTAGCCTCTGAACGGTTACGGGAGTACTTGGGGGATTTGCGCCATTCCTCCAGCAGGGCCGGAAAATTCAGCAGCTCGCCGACCTCCCATTCAACTCGACTGCCCAGCAACTCCCGCAATCCGTTGTAGCGCGTGGCAAAGTACAAGCCGGCCTCGGTATTGAGCTTTTTGAGGTCACCCTTGCTTTTAGCATCCAGACGAATTTTCAACCGGCGGTTGGTGCTATAGTCTTCAACCGTTAGGCGCTCCAGGCACAACGCTAAACCGGTTAAGAAGTCTTCGTTTTCGTGGGGCCGCCCGAAGGCAAACTTATCCCATCCCGCTTTTAGATGGCGATTTTCGCCAATTTGGTGCCGGTGAAGGTCGTAGAATAGACGGTCTTCGTCCGTGGCCGTGGAGGGGTTGCGCTCAGCTAGTCCTTTCAGGTACTCACGCTCGTCGTTGGAGAGCAGGTCATCATCCTTGTCGTCGAAGAAATTTTGCGTGAGCTTACCCAGGTTGAGCTTCTCGCGACGCAAGCCATCGAAGAGAGGCCTAACTTGTTCCCATTCGATTTCTGCTAACGCCTTTGCAGCCTCATTCCACTGGCTATCAGATGCAATGAAGGCCTCAATTACCGGATAGTGATCCTCCAGCATCCCATCGCGAACTTTTGCAAAAGCAGCGCGCAGGTTAGCGGATGTAAGCAGCGTCTGGGCCGGCGTCTGTTTTCTCAGATAAGGAGCGCGTTTCTTGTGCGCGTCCAAGAAGAATAGCTTCCAGCGAGAAACGTGACGGTGAAATTTTTCAGGAAGCCCGATGAATAAGCTTGTGTCGCGTGGCATGGCCAGCGCAGGCAAGGCGGCGCCCAGTGCCGTGAGCAGTGGAGCCCCATCTTCTACCTCTCGTCGGGTGCGCAGTACATACTCGGCCACGTGGGGTAGGGAACGAATGCTAAGCTCCATCAGGGCCCGTAGCACACGGCTCCAAACTTCGGTTTGCTCGTCGGTTAGCTCCAGCCCGGTGGCAGCGACTTGTACCCAGAGTTCAGCTTGTGCCAGCAGGACGGCAGAGCCGATGGGCTCAATCAAGTTCAATGACTGAGCTTCGTCGTCCCCGGTGTTGGCCAGAAGCAGCGCGGGCCGAGCACAATCCGCGTTGCGCAGGTAGGTGGCACGCTGGTGGGTAAGAATTTTCTCCGGTAGGTTGTATTCTGCTACGTACGGCAGCAATTGCGCCTGTGGAAGCTGAATTTCCACCAAATCAACTAATTGCTCATTATCTAGAATAGCCCGGGCAATGGCGGCCATTTGCTCACCCTTCAGTTGGTCCAGGATGAAACGAGCGGTGCCCGTTTCCCCTTCACTGCCCTGAATGCGTTGGGCCAAATAGAGGGTAGCAACCTGCCCAATCAGGGTAGCAGTCGTAAGCGTAATCGCTTCCGACGGACCGTCGCTCAGTGTGCTCGTTTCCATGATGCGTACTAATTATGCGTGGCCCTGCGATGACTGGCCGTTGGGATTAATCACGTAGGCGCAGCCGTCCGATAAGCGGCGTAAGAGGCCCAAACTATTTAAGCGCGATTCTAAGCGTGCAGCATTCGCTGCGAAGGGTTTTGGGTCATATTCCTCTTCTGCAATCACTAAGGAAGCTTCCCGCTCACTGAAGACGAGCCCGTAGCGGGAGTAAAGGACTTGGAAGAATTCCTTGAGTTCCATGCGATGAGGCACGTTGGCGAAAATCAAGGTTTTAAGTAAGCCATCCGTAGGGGCGTAGCGGTATTTGTTGGTGCCGCGCCGGGACACTAGGCCGATCAAACGCCCCAAAGTGCGGTGTACTTCCCCAGCATGTTGCTGGTGGCGAACCTGCGCCTTTTCCCGCAGATAATCCAGTAGTTCATCCGGGTCATGACTGCGGTCGTAATCGGCCGCATCGTCCCACCAAATCTCTTTTTGAAGGACTTGCTGACAGCCGTCAAATACATCCGCAGGGGTAAGCAGTTGCAGTGCTTGCTGCCAGGCATCAGACTGCTGGATGCGGGTAATATATGCTTGAACTGCGTCGCCGGAGAGTCCGTTGTTCTCTTGGAAATTGATGATGGATACTTCCCGAACCAGCGTCTTTTTAGGCGCTACTACCTCACACAGAAAAGTGAGCGGCTCGGCTTTCCCCGTCCACTCAGCGGCTACATGCAGCTGATATAACAGCACGTGAAAAGCGCCCAGGGTTACTAAGTGATTGAGAACATCAAAGTTGGGCAGCCCCAGCTGGAAGAGGTTAAGCCAGTCCTGCCCCAGCGCGTCGAAGCACGGATGCTGCTTATAGGGTAGATAGCTGTGCTTACGCTCTTCATCGCCTTTTTCCGGCTCGCGCTCCAGCACGGTCAGCAGCTGATTCCATTCGTTGTCACCTTTCAGAAAGTCGTGCAGGTAAGGCCGCAATGAATCTGCGGCAGCGCTGCGGCACAACATCAGGTAGAGCAACTCCCCGGTGCGGGTGAAGTTGTTGAAATCCCGGTCCCCTTTTAGATCCTGATCCTCATAGATGGCATTGGCTCCAAAGGGAAAGAGAAAGCGGGATGTCCACCGCTTGTTGCTCTCGCTTTCAACCGAAGCGTCCCGAAGCATGCCCACTAAAAAGGCGAAATCGCTGAAGCGTTCGAAGCGGCCTTTCAAGTAAGAGAAGTCGGTATCGGTAACGTGCATAGCGTTTTCCTTCATCCAATCTAGCCACTTGTTCCAAGTTGTATTAGAATCCAGCTTCTCGTCTTCCAAGCTTTTGATCAGCTCGTTGTTCCAGAGAATATTGCGCAGGCGCATGCGGCGGCGCGGCTGATACACCAAAGCCGGATAAGAATCCGGTTCCTGTAGTAAGCTGCCCTCCCGGAAAAAATACTCCGCGACAGTTAAGCACTCCAGGAACATAAGCCACGGAGTTTGTGGATACACCCGGTGCCCCCAGATCTGTTCATCCAGCCAGAATAGCATGCGGGTATAGTGCCCTTTGGGCGGTCGGGCAACCAGCAAGTCGGAATCGGAGAGGAAAGGTAGGGGCATAGGCATTAACATCAGAGGCATAATGCCCCATATTAAAAGGGCCGAAGGGTAGTAAAATTCTAGGTAGTGGCAGGCAAATTCAGCTGGATAGTGCGGTGCTCTGGGTTGCCGTTTTCGTCCAGACGTAGCCGCTGAAAGCTGAGAATGAATTCATCGCCTTCAACCGCTTCAGCTTTGCGGCGCTTTTTGAGTGCCGTGAGCAGCCGGCTCTTAAACGAAAGAACGTCCTCGTAGCATTCCTTCGAAAAGCTGCTAGGAAGTGCGCCTTCAGCCACGCGAGAAAGGAACTCGTAGCGCACTAAATTCAAGGGAAATACCTCACTAATTTGCTCGCTTAGGGTAACCTGCAGTGCGGGCTTATTACCATGCCAGACAATTTCCACCCGCTCCCCTTTGCTGGGCACCACGGAGATGGAGTCCTCGTAAATGCGGGATACTTTAGCCCCTGTGGACTGTAAACTCGTGCCCAGACATAGCTTACGGTCATCATTGATGAGCATTCCTACGATGACCCGGTTCAAGCCACGCACCAGACGGCTAACTATATGCCGGTCCACACGCCCTTTTATGGTGGGATGAACGGTGCGCACTACTTTCTCCAAGTATTCGCCCGCAAAACGGAAGACCGTCAAGTCCCACAGGTGCAGGTCAGCGGCTTCGTTGGCAGGTATTTTAAAGAACAGGGCGCGTCGCTGCACGACCAGCATCTCCAGAAAACGGCTGTTGCTCAGGTCCTCGTCGGCCGACTCGACGTAGTCGCTTTGGGCCTTGCGGTAACTGGCGTCTGCTCCGTAGAAGGTGTCGCTGCCCAGGTATTGGTCGTAATATGGCTGGAGCGCCTCATCGGCTTCCCCAAAGATTAGAATGGAGTCGATGCGGTTAGTCGTCTCATGACCTAGCCGGAAGCGGTCCAAGTAGTTGAAAACGCCGATGCTTTCCCGGCGGCTCTCGCGCAGATTACCGCCAATTAGGTTATTATAGATGCTGGCCTTGGCCACAGAGCCCTCAGCAATGATGCGGGTTACATCTGCAGGTACCATTATATGGTCTTTGCACGTGTTCCCCGAGTGACCCAATACGGCGTTTACCAGCAAGGCTAGAATCTCCCGGATCGGAATATGCAAATCGTTATAGTCACATAGTTCCAGGAGGTCACGCAAGCGCTGCTGGAGCAGTGGAGTTTGCAGTAATTCGTAGTTGCGGCGGATGGGTGATTGAGGACCAAAGGCCATGGACTCACCATTCTCGCCCTCAAAGCAAAGCTTCCACCCCGGATGGCTTAGGAAGGCGTCCACGGCAAAGTCAAAGAGTTGCGCTGAAGAACCGCGTGACAGGTTGAAAAACCGAAGGGCCACGCCGGGTTGATCCTCCTGGTCTTCCACTAAAAGCTGCTCAAATAAAATCCGAGCCTGACTAACGGCGGGCGAATCAGGTAGTCGCCGCCAGGTTTCAATCAGCTGGCCATCGTTGGCGGCGATGAGGAAGTAGTCTGATGTCTGGGCCGAGTACAGGCTACTAGAAAACTGCTCCAACAAGTTTCTGGCTTCTGGCTCCCACTCGGCTCCTTGAGGCGGAACCCAGGCGCTCAAATCCCTAATCACGTGCAACGTGGCGCCTGTAGGAAGTGATAAGTTGATATAAGGATTATTGGAAGCCCACACGGCTGCTTCACCTTGCAGGTGGTCCCAGATTTTGCTGCACAGGTGAGTCTTTCCGTCACCAGCTGTACCAGTCAAAATAACGGATACTAGCGATTCACCGGTCAGGCATGATAGCACTTCCGCGAAACGGGGGTGAGGAAACAATATTGGCGCGACACCGGCACGCTTGGCAGCGCGTCCGGTATGCTCCTCAAAAGCAGAATCGTTGGCTGGAATGGGGCCGTATTTGCGTACGAAGCGAACCCAGTTGGTCGCTGCATCCTTGAGTCGACCTGCGGTTGGCAGGCTTGTTTCACTGGTATCTGGATGGGCCACGTCGATGGAGAATAGGATGAGAAACTATAGCTGGCAAATCAAGCATCCTGTTTTCTCCTCATAATCATCTACTCCCCCCAAAATATTCAACAAGGTTTTGTTGGGTGCATTACGACGTGCGCGCTCCTGAGCTGCTGCGTGCTCCCGACGAATCTGTTCCATGCGAGCCGGCTTCTCGAGCTCGGCCAAAGGCTCATTTCCACACCAGTAAAACGTCGTAGTTGCGTTTTTGCCTGGCTTCTCATAGGCTTTAGCCTGCTCGAACAAATCAGGATGTGCTCCTTTTAGCCGCACCCACTCTATTTTCTGTTGGTAAAAGCAGAAGAAGCACCCAGAGCGGGTGCGCCCCCACTCCGTATAAGGAGGCATCCCCAAGCCTGACTCTTCCAGGATACGCTCGATGTCTGCCTTAACCAGCCCGTCTTCTATGAAAGGGTATACAGGTACAATGTTAGGCTTGTGACTAATATAGCCAGACCGGTTTTCATCGGCTCGTAGCCCAACGTAATTGAAGCAGTAGGCATCGCCGATGAAACGCTCGAATGGGACGAGCTTCATCATTCTGGTACACCAGCGGCGGTGGCTGGAGGGCAACATGCCTCCGTATATCTTGAGCAGCTGGTCAAAGCCGATAAAGTCTCCATTTTCGACTGTGCTCTTGTGAATCGGTTTCCCAAGCAAAGCCTCCAGGCGGTCTAGGTAAGCCAGAGTCTCGGGCAACTCCTTACCGGTATCGTGGAAAACGTATTCCATATCCGGTATCCGGTCACGCATGTAGTAAGCCAGCGCGGCACTGTCTTTCCCGCCCGAAAGGCTTAGAATATGTCGGGGCTGCTGGTCGGTTAGATTAGTTTTCATTTGGCGGAAGGAGGATACCAGGGTCACTAGGCACCTCTATTGATGCGTAGCCGTTGGTGATAATATTAATAACGAATTGAGGCTGTGCTGGGAATGAGCTTGTTGCCGTATCGATGGTTAGTCCGATAAGATTTTGGAGTAAATGGGGGGACGCTTTGGTGGTAGATGGAAAGGTAAACCCAGGCTTATCGAAAAACCAATCATCGAACTTACTGAGCAGGGTATCTATGTTGGCAAGTGTTTTTCTCAAATAAGTACTGGTGTGGACACCGTTAAGAGCCGCCTTTTCGTCATTTAATGCTCGCTGTTTGGCTAGCAACGCCTCTTTGAAGTCCAGTGCAAAATGGAGCGTGAGGCGTGCCAGCTTATTCCCCTCCCGAGTAACAGGTAAGAAGGCATATTCGGTACTTAAAGCTAGAAACTTACTGACTGAATCATCTTCGTTTCGGAATAATACTTCCAAAGCAATGCCTTGAGTGAAAGGTGGGGAGACCGGCATTCCTACACGAGTCAAAGAAGCCGAGAAAGCTTGTTGAATCTCTAACGCAAAGGGCAGGCGTAAACGGAAGTGCCGCTCTAATGCTCCTTTTTTCTGCCACTCTGTAAAATTGTTGTGGGCAACCGTCTCCACCTGCTTTACATTCCACTTGATTCGGTATTGCTTGTCCTCAAAGGAGAAGAAATCCGTTTTCTGCTCTTTGCCAACGGGAGCTTTATCGAATGGCGTAAGTATTCCGCGAACTAGGAAAATGCTTCGGTCTGCATTCTTTTCGTCGGGGCGTTCCAAGTCACATTGCGCATTCAGAACCATCCAGACTTCCGTGGCCCCTGGCTTTGTGAATAAATCACCCAGATGCAGGTAAGGTAGCTTTGCCAGTTGACCATTGCCAGTTCCCTCCAGAGGATGCAGCTCAATGGGGCCCAGTCCTTCTTCAAACAAGGCACTCATATAGATATCAGACACCTTGGGAGAAGGAAGGCGGTGATGCAAGGGCGGCTTTTCTGAAAACACTTTATCAATGATGGCCTGTTGAGCCCTCAAATCCGCATTGCGCAGCAATAAGTTTGCCCAGTGGGTCCCGTACAACCAGGCTAGGTAATCACCTAGAGGCTGCGCTTCATCGCGTAGGGCAGAGTTCTGGATGAAGACATAATCTTCGATTCGCAGCGTCTGTACCTCCTTTTCAAACTCACGTAAGGCACTTCTAGCAGCCTTGGTAAGCGTTTGAATGTACTCTTGCAGCACGTGGTTGCTCGCAAACTCTTGGGTATATGCTCGAATCAGTAGCGAGAACTTATGCTGGTCACGCAATTGCTCTTTCGGCGAAAATCGAAACACCCCTTCCAGCATGCCCGCTTCCTCCTGAAACCGGTCAATCAGAGTCGCAACACCTGGTTCGGAGGACATCAGGATAGTAACTGGCTTATGACCTTTGGGGCACTTGTTATAAATTTCACGTGCCTTTGCTCTGGCATTGGCCACGGCGGCGTCACCGGGTTGAATTCCTAAGTTGTAGTCAATGAATATGTAGACGAACTCACCGCTTGTGAAGATGCTAGGGTCTTCAACCTGGGAGTTGATTCGACTAACCTCCAAGTCGGAACCTTCTAGGTTCCGGCAAATTGATTCCAGTTCGTTCAACTTGCCCACCTTATCAGCAAACAAATGAGCATCTACCAATTCACTCAACTTGGCGTTAGTCTGCCGGTGTTTCCACAGTTCCTGCAGGAACTCTAAAAAACCAATTGGCGGGTCTTCGCCTGCTTGAACATCCGGCAAAGTCAAATTCATCTCTGCAACAAGTTGCTCGAACGCTTCATGCTCGTTAGCAATTTGATAGAATTCCAGATACTGAACCACGCTGATTTCCCCAGCTTCTACATCGTCAAATGCATCATCAATGATGGCAGCTTTCCGCTTTGGAGCAGCTGCAAGCGAAGTTATAACATCGATAGCGGGTAGGGGTGGCAGCATAGAACAGTTATTGAGCGTTTTGCAAATCGAGGACGAAAGTGTGTAAAACGGTATCGGTCGGACTTGCCTCTTCTTGCAGATACAAAGCCGCGCCATGGTATTGTGCAATCTCTCGCGAGATGTAAAGTCCTAAGCCTTTGCCTTCTCCCGGCGGTTTAGTGCTTACAAATGGGCGAAAGACATCTTCCTTCTTGGTGACGGGAATACCGGGCCCGTTGTCGGAGAATAAAATCAGTTTTCGACTCCGGTCAATTTTGACACTTATCTGCGCATTTGGCAGCTTGTTAATTATCTGTTCCTGCTTGAGCCAGTAGACAGCATTGCTAATTAGATTTTCCAAAACCTGGATTATCATGCCTGGTACCGCTTGAATTTTCCATTCTTGCTGGTCCGCTTCATCTTCTACCACAAGTTGAATGTGGTGGCGTTCGAATTGAGCTTGGTGGTGTTGGAAAGTCTCCTTCAGCAATTTATTCAAATCCACCAGCGTCTTATGCTGCCGGCCGGAAGGGCCTAGTGGGTCCAGTACTTTTAAGCGCGTTTGCAGCGTTTTGAGCTGCGCTCGTAAAGTGCTCATAGAACTAGCCGTGCGCTGTGGAAGCTCTTGGCTAGTCATGCCGTTAATGGTTTGGATGGCATGCTGAGTTGCCCGGTTCAACTCGTGCGCAATGACATCAATCATCAAGCCCAAGCCGGCCAGATTTATCGTAGTGCTAAGTCGTTCTTCTAGGACCTGCGCCGAGGCTTTGGCGCTTTTGAACAAGGCTGCACTTTCCGCCAATACGTCCTCAATTGTGGCGATAACCTCGGTTTCCTCCTGTAAAGCAGGATAGGTATTAGTTAAATATTTTAGGGCCTCCCGGACTCTATGCTGTCCTAAGTAAATGCGTTTCTCAATCTCCCCCAGGCTTAGCGCCGCAAGGTTTGCTTGCTCATCCTCTTTTATTGCATCAAGAAAAAGCTTAAGCTCCTTCCAAATGAAATATTGCAGCAAAGCAACGAGCGCCTGCTTTTCGGCATTGTCGCGCAGTCCCTCCCGATTAGTTTGGTCCAGTAAGGCCGGATTGCCACGGGAGGTGATATCCACCTTGCCAACTACTTGCCGCCGGTTGAGCTTGTAGCCAGGCGAAGCGAGGGCCGTGGGGTCAAGATTCAACCAGTCGTCATTCGGCCCCCCGTAAGGATTTACGCGGAACCCATCCCGGTATACCATCAGCCCGCCACCCCAAGTAGCAACCAGCTCCTTGATGTATTTAGCATCGATAACGCCCGCGCTTTTAGTCAACAACTGCCGATTATACCAGTGTAGCTCTGCAGAAAAGGGCCCTAGACTATGTAATAATTCAGTGGCGTTATCAGCTTTGATGACTGTTGCTAAATGCGTGCCTGTAAGGGCGAAGGTTTTGTGCCGGTCGTACGTTTTATAATGAATTTCTCCGATTAGCGAGGGGATGCCAGCGGAGTCGAATACTAGTTCAGATTTAACGAAGGCATGTGCATTGCTGAACAAGATTTTATCTATCCCAATAGGAATAACTGGTTGTCTGTTAAACCAGAGGGTTATAAAGTCTCGATTGGTTCGGCCGAAAGGGTCGATAAAGCGGCTTAACTGCTCGCGCGAAATTTCCTCGACTTTGTCCTTTGACCAAGTTGCCCGGAGGTCATAAATGCGAATGCTGGTGCCTTGGGTTGAGGGCTTATCCTTCAAACGGCCCTGTCTTGGCTCAACGTTAATACTCTCGAGCAATGCATCCGAGTCATGAGAAAACGCGGTCCAATCTATTTCCAGCAGGTTGTAATAGCGTTCTTCAGCGCGTGTGGTTTCAACCACGAGTCCTTCGCCTAACCGCATGACGGAGAGGCGGCCAAGGCCCTTTTCGCCCAATATAGGGCGCAGGGTATCGTTAGATGAACCATCCGTGCCTGTGTGGTCGCGCTGCTTTCGTCGGTTGCGGGTACCGATAGTCAGGTAGATTTCCTCTAAATCATATAGGGACATCCCTTCACCCTGGTCTTTAACGAGGATGTAATTGGCTTGCTTTAGTAAATCGACCAGTTCGACAGTGGAGGGCTTACGCTCGAGTGCCTGTTTAAAATCAAGTGCCTCGGGCGCCTCTATGTCTAAGCTCTGCATCAAGCGCTGTAGCAGTTGAGCCTTGGCCGCAGGAGGCAGTTCTGAGACAGTGGCCAGGGTACTCAAGGCATCTGTTACAATGCTCTGGGGAAGTCGAATTACTACCCGTACTTCTACTTTTCGAGAGCCAGCATCAAAAGCATTTTTGATAAGCTCATAAAATGCAATGGCGTCCGAGCTGATAAGCTCGGACCCCAGCTGCAGAATCGTACGAGCGGTGACTTTAAAATGCATTGAACGTGCTGTGGCGGCGCAGCTTAAATGGTAGGGACTGGTTGTTCGTTGTGCTGTTCCATTAATTCCCACAGAACCCTGGTAGCTGCAGCCATGCCGACTTGCCCTTCATGCTCGAGTAAAATACGAAGCCGCGCTTGTAGAGCTTGCATTTCCTGTATCTGGTCAGGCGCTAAGTGGATGACTTGGTCCCGCTCTTCTCCGTCGGGCTGGGTTAGCGCCAACCGCACGGATTCACCTTCTTGCACTGAGCCTTTGGCGTTAAAAACAACAGCTTCCACGCGCAGGAATTGCGCGCTCAGCTTGTGTATTTCTTGCTCGAATTTGTACTCATCAGCATCTTTCCACTTGGCGGGTGGTACCGAGCAAACCAAGTTGCCCAACGATTCCAACCAGCGCGTCTCCGCAAGCGACGTATCTGCCAATCGTAAGCAAAAGCTTTTCAAGCGCGTTTCAGTGACGAAGCCGGCCAGTTTTTTTGCTCGTTGCGCCAAGGCTGGACGTATTTGCTCAAAGCTCCCTTTTTGATGCAGCTCTTTCAGCAGTAAAGAGGACAAACTTGTCAGCAAATTGGGATACGCAGACCGTAACCCATCTATTGCTTCCTTTAAGGCTGTTGCAAACTGTTGAATGCGTTCAAGTTGGATATTCTCATCTTCTGTGGAATGAGCCTCAATGGAGGTCAGGCCACATGCCTTCGGCAAGTCGTGGAAAATAAGCTTTGCCGGGTCAGCAGTGACGACTAACACTGACCGGACGGCCCGAGCCGTAGGCGAGAGGTGTGTAGTCCTCAAGGCATACTCCGGTAGTCTACTCGTGAATATGAACAGAGGCTTTACTACATCCAGCAGGTCTACATGGTCAGTATTAGCCATACCCAACTCCAATTCATGGGCCAGCCGATGAAAGAGGTCGTTGCGTACGCCCGTAATAGGGTGATACTGAATATCGAACGTTTCAGGAGCTTTTATTAAGCGCTGGTAATTAGTGCCCGTGACACGAGGAATAAAGGAGCCATCTTCGTAAAAGGCCAGTTCCTGTTCATGAATCACGGCAAAAACCGCCAGCAACAACGGAATCAACCCATCTCGCACCCCGTATGGAGCCTGCCGCAACGCCTCGAACACAACCATGACGCTCACACGGGTATCTGGCTGCTCAGACAAAACCTCATGGATACGGTGCATCGCTGGCAGGATATGACAGTGGGCGTTATCATACTCTTCGTCAGGTAAGGTAACAGACCATCTATCCTCGCCTTCAATCAATTGATGAAGCCCAGCTTCCTGCAGTACCGACAAATACATCGACATTTCCGGAGGGTGTTTCTCCCGGTCCATGCCCAACAAGGGGAGGTTAGCCGATTCAAACAACTTCTCACTTAGTCGCAAGCGTGCAGCAGCCCCCGCCGAGGATAAGCCCCGGCGATTGATAAGTTCATTATGAATGCGGGGCGAATGAAAGTAGAGGTCATCGCAAATCTGAGCGAGTAGAGCCAGTACCTCCCGCCCAGAGTTCAGATTAGTTCGGGCTTGCCCCTGATGGTACCAAACTAAGTTGCCTTCATTGTCAGAATTGAGCAAACCTACTCCGGCTTGCAGTCGCTTAGTCAGGGCTTGGCGCGCGCGCGCAAGCTTTTTGGACACTTCGCCCCGCGCATATTTATCATGACGCAGCTCGCCAATAGAGCGTTCTACCCATTCCCATTGTCGCAATTCATCTAAGTAAGCGGCCAACCCGCGCAGGGGCCTTGGTACTGCTACAAGTACATCAGCGCGTTGCTCCATGATGGGGCTCTCAGCGAACCGTTTGGCGGCTGCAACATCCGCCATGGTTTCGCAAAGAGGCACAATAATGTAGCCATCGGCAATGGTTGCAGTTGTGAGTTGTTCAGCCAGGGCAGCAACTTCTACATACCGGACATCGAAATAGCGAAGGTTACCGGTATTGATGTAGTGTCGACGGGCCACTAGTGGCCGAATCTCCAACTGGTCGCGGATGAGGGCCGGTAGATTAGTTGTGGGACCTAACGCCCGTTTAGCCTCGAATTGGGCATCGTCGAGGTTAACGCTAGATGTTGACCAGACGCAGTATCCACCAGCGCGTCCACGGAAGTAGAGGAGCTGTAAGTCCTGCAGGTGCGCGATGGCCGCTTCTACGTCATTGTCGTCATCCAGTGCGAGAGCTAGAGCTTCCTTTGATGCGAGTAGGTCAGTGGTGTTGAGTAAGTTCAGAAGCCCGATAGTTTTTAAGACATCGAGTTCTTGTTCTTGGTCGCCAGAGTAAGAGTTAATGATACCATCAATGGCTGTCCAATAATAGCTCAACCCCGAAAGTCGGCTGCCGAATGCACTCCGGGCATAATCGAAGAGGTTGTGAAGGCGAAAGAATTTTTTGCCCTCAGTTCGCTCCGTAAAATCTTGTAGTCCGTTCGGGTCTGGACCTAGCAGAAACGAGTATAGTGACCGCTCGTTCTGCCCAAAACTGGCGAAGAGTCGCACCAGCGGTGGTAGCACAGTGGGGTGAAGCGGGAACATGCGGGCGGCTAAGGCCAGCAATGGCTTGGGAGCCACACCTACCCCATACCAGCGCTGATTAAGCGCCCCTTGCATGGCTGCCTGGGACTGCTTTACTATCTGCCTTCCTAGCTGATTCCAGTTCGTGCCTAACGCATTAACGACTAGGGAGGCAACTTGCTCAACTGGATGGTACCAGGTAATTTCTTCGAAGCGGCCAGCAACTTTTTCCCACTCCCGCTGCTGTGCTTTGGATAAGGACTCTGTATAGCTGCTTATCCCCTGATGCAGCAAAGCCAGCACGAACAGGGGCGCATCGCCACTGCGGGCTGCTGCTTCGGCTAACCCTTGTAACAAGTACACATCCTGCTGATCAGGACGCTCGGCCGCGTATTCGAGAAACTTGCCCGCTTCATCTAGGATGAGCAGGAGTCCTCCAGCCTGGTGGGTGGCCACTATGTGCCGATGCACCCGTTGTACCCAGTCCAATACCTCCAGGTCTGTCAGGGCCTGCCCTTTACTACTTGCAGCCTGAAGCTCATTGAATAGACCCGCATCTGCTGCCGTGTTGCGCAAAGCGTCAACCAAGGCACGGAGAATAGCCCGCCCCATGGCTTCCTTGCTTCCAGTTACGAGCACGGGAAGTAGAGCCGGTGCCAAGTCTAGCAACTCCGGCCCCGCAACGCGTAACTGTTGTTGTAGGGTAGTCGGTAACTGCTCAGCTGGCTTGGTGAATAAATTAGCCACCAAGAGGGCAAACGAAGACTTGCCCGAGCCGTAGTCGCCAGTAATGCGCCATGCACGTAGGCTGGAGCCTGGCTTAAGCCCAGTCGTCAACCGCACCAAGCTCTGTTGAGCATGCGGCGTAAGCGTGTAGTTCTGAAGTGCCTCAGGGTCATTCCAATCACGCTCAAGATGCGTAGAGCGAAGAAAACGCCGGTGTACGGTAAATAAACTAGTCGCTGCTGATTTAGGCATGGTGCACCTCCTCTCCTCCTGTCAAATTCTGCACTGGAAGCTCCTCTATAGGTTGGGCCTCAAAGTAAGCGGTGGCCGGACGGCCATAAATCCCTGATAGTAAAAGCGCTTCTGCCTGTTCGTTTAACTCTCCAGTCTTCACTAATCGGGGTAGGGCAGCAGAGTCCCGATACTCAAAAAACTGCTGAGAGTCCTTAGATAACTCAACTAAGCGGCTCTGTAAGTCCAATTCCGTCAGCTTAAAGACTTGTCCAACACTCCCAGGCAGTGCGTATATATCTCGAAAGGATAAGCTTTTTTCCTCTCGGCGGTAACTGCGCCAAAAATCGAACAGGCAATAGGCTACTAAAGGGCCAGTTACGTCGGTTTTTGCGTCTTGACGAAAGGCGTATAACTGCTCCCGTTTACCGGCTTCTTCCATTGCTCGCTCTCCGGCAGGTATCACCAAATGGAGTTCAGTTAAAGGGCAGTCCAAGTTTTCCTCCAGGATGTCATTGCCCTTACGAGCGCGAACTGGGAGGTAAGTGTGCAGGAAAATGTCAAAATGCTGTTGCTTAGTAAAGTCAGACAGCGAACGTTCCATCCGGTCGGATTCTACGCCAAAAGCCTCTATGACTTCGGTGCGCGAAAACTCGGCGTTTTGCCAGCGATTAAGCAGAAAGTGCCAAGCAAAAAGAGGTGCATCAACTATAGTTGATACTTTCCAATGTAGAAGCCAAAGGGTTCGAATGTCTTCTAAAAACGGGTCTTGCCCCCCTTGTGGATTGAAAATAGCGTTTCCAAAAGATGTGATGAATAATCCTTGCTGCTCCGGGCGTTGCTCAGCAACGCCAAAGGCTTGCACCCAAAACCGAATGGCTTTGACCATGTTCTTGCCCACACCTAGCTGAACCATCGCATGGTTGTCATCGGCAAAAAGGAGGGGGGTGCTGTGAATGGTTCGGTAGGCTTTCGGGAGCCATGTATAGCGGCAGGGAAAGCTTTCGTGACCAGAAAATCTAAAACGCATTATTAGTATTTAATCGAGGGGCAAAGCAACGGATGGGTACCTTTAACAGTGGAACTTGGCTATTTTCTTTAAAAAAGCAGTCCCTTCCGCCTTCAAAACTACGCCTAATTAAGCAGGATTTACGCCATTTTGCTCGCTTGACCTGATGATTTACCTTGATAACCATGCGACGACTGCGTGTGACCCACAGGTCCTCGCAGCGATGATGCCCTTCTTCACTGAGAGTTATGGAAATGCGTCGAGTCCTCATGAGTTGGGACAAGCAGCAGCAGCTGCAGTAAGCATCGCCCAGGCGCAAGTTGCCACTCTTGTAGGTGGTGAACTGGAAGAAATCGTCTTCACCTCTGGAGCGACGGAAAGCAACAACCTTGCTTTGTTAGGGGTAGCCCGGCAACATGAGCAGCGGGGGGGGGCACGGCGGCGACTGGTGACCACAGCCATCGAACACAAATCGGTGCTAGCCCCCCTCGAGTACTTGGCGGGACTAGGTTGGGACTTGGTTTACCTACCTGTAGATGAGACTGGACGTGTAGATTTGCACAAAGCGCAGGAATTAATAACCGAAGAAACGCTGCTGGTTTCCGTTCAAGCAGCCAATTCTGAAATCGGTACCATCCAACCGTTAGCTGAATTGGCCGAGCTGGCTCATGCCCGGGGGGCCTTGATGCATTGTGATGCTTCGCAGGCCGCAGGCAAAATCGCGTTGAACGTCACGCAGTTGCAGGTAGATTTGCTCTCTCTGAGCGGGCACAAAATGTACGGCCCGAAAGGCATTGGGGTACTGTGGGTTCGAGGCGGCAGCCGCCGGCTGCCGCTTACCCCATTAATGTACGGAGGCGGCCACGCCGGTGGACTGCGGTCTGGCACCTTGCCGGTGCCGCTCATTGTCGGTTTAGGGGTAGCAAGTGAATTGGCCGTTGAGCAACTGCTGGCAGAAAGCCAGCGAACGGCAGCCTTACGAGATGAATTTGAGCAGTTTCTGGTGGAAGAGCTAAGAATTGTTATTGTTAACGGAGCAGTTAAACAACGCCTTCCTAACAATACCAGCCTCACATTTGCTGGGCTCGACGCAGAGGCCTTACTGGCTAACTTGCCAGAGCTAGTGGCCAGCACCGGTGCAGCGTGTGAGTCGGGGAGTGTTGAGCCTTCGCGCGTACTACTTGCTCTTGGCCTTACCCAGGAGCAAGCATTTGGGACCATTCGCTTTGGTCTAGGTCGGTTCACAACGGCTCAGGAGATCCGTAAAGCGGCTTCCCAGATTATCACAGCTTACCGTCAGCTTGCGTTACTATTGGCTTAAGGAAGGTACTTTACTGGCGAGATTATACTCAAAGGGATAAGTAAAACCTAGATTCTGCGCGGTTTGCAAACGAGGAACTACTTGCCGATGAATCTCTTCGCGAAATTGAGAGTAGGCCATCTTCTGAATGGTAGCCAAGTCCTTGGCGAACAATAAGTGGTAATCTTCTAGCAACTTACTATGGCCCTTGGCTGCGTGGAATTGAAACGCGTCGAACTGCAGCTGGGCAAAAGGTTCAAAGTACCTTTCCAGGGAGGGCAGGAGGTTGTTTTTAGCGGAATTAATGCTCTTGGGAGTAGGAATGATATTCCAGAGTTGGTCGTGGGCTACAAAGGACCATGGTAGGAAGTGGTCGAGGCTGAGATTGGTAGCCGTGACCAATTGACCCGAATAAATGCAGGTTAACTCAGAATGTGCATGTAGATAGGACTTCCAAAATCCATTGGCAGCAGCCAAATCCCGAAGTCCGGGCTTTTCTAGCTTTTCGGTCAGACCCGTGACATTGGGGTTGTTCTTCTGCAGGAAGCGTACCAGATGCCAGCATGTAAACCCGCGTAAAATGGCTTGGTGCTGTTGGAGGTATTGTAGCCATAAATCATGTATTACAATACTATCCCCTTCAAAACGGTAAGGTGCGCGGGTGGATGCGTTAGCCGACGCGATAACCAAGGCGTTGACCTTAGGGTCGTGTAAGCCGCGGGCCTCGAGGGCAAACATGGGCCGAATAAAGCGATAAGGTACCCAGTTAATCAGCTTTTTTACCAAGCGCTGTAGCTTTACCTGCTCGGTTGTAGGGAGGGCACTCAACTGGCTAAGAAGCGGAACTGCGTTGGGACCGTTGTCGACTACTAAGTGTTGCGAAACGAAGTTGGCGATGGGCTTGAAGCTGTCGCGGCTGCCAAATGAGAGCTTGAAATAATCAAGTGGATACCATACGCTGGCGAGCATCCGTAAGGATAAGTCGTGCATGGATATACGCGGATTGCTATTGTCGCGTAGGCTGTCGAGAATGGCCAGAAACCAATAATATTTGTAGGAATTGGTCGTATCGGCGAAGACAGCCGATAATGCAGCCACGTTTACAGCATTGCTTTCGGGTAGCTGCGACATCAAATTTCTGTTAAGAGGATTGTGCCCAAGTAGCCTACAGGAGGCATTCACATGGCCGCAAGGTTTGTAATATAGGGCGCTCTAGCCGTTCACGTTGGGGCTACCTTTCATGCGTTGATGCAGAGTGCCCCAGGTTTCCGACTAGATAATGCCGACTCGGGTCCAGTCATCTGTTGAAAGAATAGCTTGCATAAAGTCGGAGTAGCCTTGGTCGCACCGTTCCAGTGCATGGCGCCGCAATGCTAAACGGCTTTTAATTTGCTCAAAGCCTTCCTGCTCGACCACGCGACGCATGTTGGGCGGCAGGTCTGCGAGCCAGTCAGTCGTGGTAGTCGGCTTCAGTGATTTCTCCAACTTCTCCAACCGCTTGCTGCTGGTAGCGGTAGCTGGCATTGCCCAGCCGAAACAGGCGGGCGTATTCAGCCCGCTGCTCATCCTGCAGCGGCTTGAAATTCAAGTTGCGACTGGTGATACTTATCAAGCGGGTGCCGGGGCTGGAGCAGGTTTTACATACCTTATAAATAGGTGCACCAAATTACAAACCCAGCGAGTGGGCCGCGTTGTAGGCAATGATGTCATCAAGCCTAGAGTAGCGGCTAATCATGGCGTCGGTTTTCTGCTTCGTCTGATTCTTGATGAACTCGTTAGATTGCCCGTTGAGCTTGGCCGTGGTAATGAAGGAAGCCCGCAGGGAGTGGGCCGAATACTTCTCGCCCAAATGCTCCTTCACGAGCAGGTTCACCCGACGGTCCGACAGCCGGCGGCGCGACGGGGTGCCCGCCATGCCGGTTTTGCCGCGGGCCAGCGACACGAATAGCGGGCCAGTAGTGCGCTCACCTAGCATTTCTATCCACGCCTTATAGGCCCGGATAGAGCAGAAAAGTGGGTTGGAAGCATAAAAAACCGCTTTTTGCTCCAACTCGCCAGCTTGGTTGGTTTTGCTTTTGGGAAGGTTTAGGATGAGGGCCGCATCCGTCAGTTCGATGTGTTCCAGGTTCAGCGCCACCAACTCAGAGCGGCGGAAGGCGCCAGTGAAACCTATTAATAGGAGCGCCCGGGCGCGTACTCCTTCCGGGCGGGTCAGGTCCAGCTCGGTGATGCACTTTTTGAGGTGGGCTACTGTGAAGGCCGGAGCCTGTTTCTGCTTTTTGCCTACGACGCGGGCCACGCCCTTGCGCAACACGTCCAGCGCCGGGGCGTTGACGGCCGAGGGAAGCCCGAGGAGCTGGTGGTTTTTCTCGATGGCGGCCAGGTGCCGGTTGATGGTGGCCAGCTTGCGCGGGATGTCGGCCAGGTGCGCCACGTAGCTGGCGAGCGTGGCCACGGCGGCCGGCCAGGGCGTGAGCTCATGCGCGGCGCAGAAGGCTTCGTAGCTGCGCAGGTCCGCCGAGTACGCCAGGCGAGTGTTGTTCGCGCCTTCGAGGCCCATAGTCAGGTAGCGGCCGACGTTCGGGGTCACCTGGCCAGCCAGGTCATTGGCCAGCGCCAGAGCCGGCAGTTCACCGGTCACTACCGGCAGATTCTTTTTTCCCTTTGGTGCCATCATGCTTGTTGCAATTACCAAAATCCAGCTGTAACTGCTCGCCAAAAGTACGTAAAACTTAGGTCCGATAATGAACAGTTATGGAACCTAAGTTTTGAGAACTACAGGTAACACAGATAAGGTATGATAAGTGAACATTATCGGAACCTATGTAGTGATTGATAAGTAAACGTTATTGTACCTTTCCGAAGGACGACACAGGGGAACGACCGGCTCGTAGAACCCGGATCAGGCAGCGCGTGAGCAGGCCAGCGGATATCACAAGACGCACCGCCGTGCCAAACGAATAGACTGGCGCCGTTACGCTCGGCCGGGTAACCCCTACGACAATGCGCAAGCCTGATCCGACTGGAGTACGCTCAAAACCGAGCTGCTGACCCACGGCGGCGCCCTTGCCTGCCTGGAAGTGGTCTACTATCTCGACACGTACTTTAAGGGGTCGCACAATAGTAGGAAAGGAAAACAACGGTAGGGAGAGCCGGCCGGAGTGGTTTGAGCGAGCCCGCGTTTGTGGCGAGCGGGGTGTCTCAAAAAATGTACGTTTTAACGCTACTAAGGCCGTTTTTAAAAAGTAACGGTTTCGACCAAGCTAGTTTGTTGCTTTTGCTTATCTCACCTATCAACGGCTCGCTATGCCTTCAAATACTGACTTATTGAGACAAATCGGCTCATTTGCCAGGTCCAAAAGGGCTTAGCGTTGTTTTCCGTTCCTACTATCGTGCGACCCCTTTAACTTCGACCGTCGACATTCCGCCTTGGGCTACAGCTCGCCGCATCAATGAAGCTAGGGCTATATCAGCAAGGGGAGCGCCTTGTTGTGGGGTAACTCTCAACTTTTAGAGTACTCTATAGCTCCGGCCTACGCGTACTCGTAGAGTTTACTTGCGCGGCTTTAGCTAAGCGCGGCATCGGTCTACACGCTCCGGGCATAGCGGGGGCAGGCCAATTGCACTTTTTCGCCAACTTGGCTAACGTCATTCGCGCGACGCACGTAGCCCACACGATGGTGCGTGAAGGATACCGTCCTGCCATTAGTATTCCCACTAGGCCCGTCTCATGCCGCCAGGGCAACTGTTACTGGCGAAGTACACCTGGGGGCCACAGGCCTGCCACTGGTCCTTGGTGTAGCCCCGACTACTTGCATTACGCCGAATATGATGGCTATTGCACGTAGCACAAAGGGACTGAGTATAAACCATTTAGATCACTGCCAAAAGTTTGACATGAAAACCCGAGTGCTTTAACTAAAAGGCATAAGTGCTTGTCAAGCAGTAAATAAAAATCATGATTTATAAACAATGCGTACTTGTTCAACATCATCCTTTTTACACAAATTTAAACGTTGAGAAATTACCTGTTCAATATTTGTCCAATCTGTTGACCGTTCATCCTCAAACCCTAAAATCATAACGCCCAAATTTTTTAAATTTATAATGTGTTGAGCGTAAATATTTTTTTCCATTCTAGGGTGTAACATAAAACACATGATTATTTTTTTCTTCTCCACGAATGAAAATAATCGTGTAACAGGGCAAGTTATAATGCCAAGTGCACATTCAGCAACGATTCGGGCAGTAGCAGGTCTTATAAGTAATAAATCGCAATGCGAATACAGGATATGATAGGGTAATCCTGTTACAACGTCCACATCCTTGTTTTCAGTGTAAACTGCATTTTTGGAAATGCATTGCAAGGACAATTCTGATACAAATTTTTCAGCGTGTTGAGAAATTGCAATTCTTGTATTAAGGTCGTAGTGAGCAGTAAGATGAACAAGATGATATGGCAAAAGCGCCGTTTCAATCACACCGCCAGCGCAAATAGTAATAATCTGCTGATTCATTTTGGCTGATTAAAGTGTATCCGCGTAGCCCATTGGGATACCATCTAAATTGATGTTGCCTTCAATTACCTTATAAGAATTGTTTTGAAGAATTATGTCATTATCGAAGATTATTACGGTGTCATTTGTAATTATATCAAGGTGATACACTGACCCCCAGTCAATTCGTTCCCCTTGATTCGGTGCACCTAACCCAAGATGTAATGAGGGCCACCGTTCATTTAAGTGAGACTGAAAATCAACAAAATATTTTAGGCCCACATTTGTCCCGAAGCCAACTTCACCAACTCTATTTGCATTTCCTATAGAAAAATATTGCTTAAGAAACGATTGGATAAAGTAATTAGGGCACTCGAAATTAACCACTTGTGAATCTTTGAACTCGATTTTTATAGGATACTCTCCTAAACGCGGATCATAATCAAATTTAAAGTTAGTGTTTATGGCCCCATCTCCTACTAATATCCCATTAATTTTATCGCTGTATGTTGCCGCTTCACTTGGCGGAAGTATACTAGGATGACCACCCATAGTTAAACCATAGCTGTTGATCCAGCCATATTGTTGGCTTAAAGCGATTTCTAAATCAGTCCCCGAGTTGCTCTTTACAGAGCATACACTTGAATTCCATCCTTTGTAAATGACAGACTCATTAATACGTCTAATGGTCTCTCTTTTCGCATTAAACGCTTGTTCAAATAACTCAAATGACCAATCAAAAATTCTAGTAAATTTGAAAACATCTTTTGGATTTTTATCTAAATATTTTGACAATTCTTTCGAATGAGTGCTTTCGCTGTTTTCAAAGTAAATAATATTGTCATATTGACTAACAATATTAGATATAGCTTCAAAGGAGCAAGAATTATCTATGTAATTAAAATCTTTATAATGCGTACTTCCTTTTTCAATTATTAGGTCTATTAAATCAATATTATCGTGCGTTGAAGGGAAAATGCAAAACATTTTTTTATCAGTGCTACCTTCCATGTAATCGCCAAATAAGTTGGCAATTCCTGTCTTCACAGCTTCAAAGTTTACAACTTTAGTTTCCATGTGACTATAGTGTTAGTGATGGAGTGATTAATGTGAATGTGCATAAGGTTCGAAAGCAAGAATGCTATCAATAAACTTCTTATGCGTGGGACACGGCTGAGAATTTGTTTGCATCCTAGTCAATGGGCAGTGTATTCCCATACAAGATTGAGAAAAACTGCATTTATTGCATTGTGGATCCGTTAAAGAATTTAACTTCGTCCATTTAGCCTCTTTAGTCTCATCGATACTTAAGTCTCCATTTTCTTTGATGAATCCTAGGATATTGTCCTCTAGTTTCAAAGCCACAGTGCACTTATAGAGCGTTCCATCTGAACCAACAATATAGTGATTTGGCTTCCCTGCGTAACAAGCAAGACTTCCTATCTGAGAAACCTCTTGCGCATATTGTTCCAAGAACTGATTATTGGTTTTTGACAGTATGCTTTTGACTCTCAAATATTTAATTAGCCTTTCCTCGTCTTGAATGCATATTCCTTCGATTGATGTATTTGTAGCATTCCATATGGAAACAACTCTAATTTCTACCCTTGTTCCAAATTCCTGAAACCGCTTTGAAATATCTTCCTCTAACCAATCGGCAACAGCTTTATAGTTGTTGCTATTAGTTGTATCTAGATTGATCCTCAATGTAAAGTGGCTATTACTATTCCTCAAGGCGTATTCCATATTAGCTAAAATAGTATGGTATGTGCCTTTTTGATTATATGTTATCCTCTGTTTGTCATGTATCTCTGGAGGCCCGTCAATGGAGATTTGAATTAAGTTTATGTCCACATCAGATAACTCTCTAACTACCTCTTCAGTCAACAATGAGCCATTGGTTGTGACTGAAATTGAACCAGTGAATTTGTTCAATAGTTGTTGATTTCTAAACTCTTGGCTTATTCGCTTTATTATTTGGTATTGGAGTAACGGTTCACCGCCAAACCAACTAAGATTAAAAAAATTGTACAATTTTGCATTTTTTTGAATGTATTTTATTATTGAATTTATGGTATTTTCACCCATTTTTCCTTTTTCAAAGCTCTCATAGCAATAAGTGCATCTGAAATTGCATTTTTCAGTTGGCATAATGCAGATTGCGGCTGCATTATTTAGGTAGTCGGAAATTTTGCTTTCTAAATTTATCTTATGGTTCTCTAAATGATTTTTTATAATTAACACTTCATTACTAAGCAAGCTTATATCTATCGGTTCTATTCTTGATTCGCCATCCTTAAGTTCTAAAATTCGCTTTTTGTGCTCGTTGCTAAGATAGGTGATAACTCCAGTCGCTACATTTAATGCGAATTCATTACCTTTAGCAAACTTCACATTCGGATGTATGGCGACATTCATAAGTTTATTCAGTTTAAAATGTTACTACAATTTCTTTCATTAATTGAACAGTAATAAACGCTTATTTGATCAATATATTTTTTTAAATAATGTATTTAAAATAAAAGAGAGGTAAAGGTGAAATATAAACGATGTGGTTTACTTTACTTTTACTTAGTAATCGACTTACACCCATCACTTTCTGACCTTAGCATATGAATTATACATTTTTGCCGTTGTACGTAATGTAATATTTTGTAAATGCTGACTATTGTGAATACAATAGCAGAAACGCAGCATGATAATGTTGCCATTATCATTCATGCTTTTTCGACTTGCTCACCAAAATGATCATAGCCGTTGCAAAACCCTTTGACTCGGTTAAAAATGATTGGTAACTGGTGTAGATGACTAAAAAAGGGTTCAACTATTATATTGTTCAATTTCAGTCGGTAAACAAACAGCCCGATTCACGATACAGAGTTTTGCAACATCTACAGTCACCTTAATTTGCTAACATGCTCTGCTAAACTAAAAACTCAGCAAACTATACCACATTCCCAAGCCGCAACACCAGGAGCATCAGCGAGGCGAATTTTGGAATTGAGTTCGGCTAGTTTTCTGAATTCGGGCTGGGAAAGCGTCCGAAGGCCGCTGATTTCCTCTTCCGAGACCAAGCCCTTGTGGGCTGCCAAAGC
>NZ_SRLD01000028.1 GCF_004745955.1 Hymenobacter elongatus
TCTGAAACTCGCGGGGGAAGGTGGGCATAGCAGAACGGTGTCGTTACCCAAAGCTAAGCCTGCCCTACCCGGCGGGTTTCTTTTTTGCCTCCTTACCAACCCCCAAAAGGCTAAAGTCAAGCTAAGAATCAACCCAAATGAACTACCCCGAATTCAAGCAGCCGCTCAACTACGGCCAGGTCGGCACCGATATCCTGGCCTGGTGGAAGCAGAACGGCATCTTTGAGAAAAGCGTGAGCACCCGCGAGGGGCAGCCCACGTTCGTGTTTTACGAAGGCCCGCCTTCGGCCAACGGCGCCCCCGGCATCCACCACGTGATGGCGCGCACGGTGAAGGACATCTTCTGCCGCTACCAGACGCTGCTGGGCAAGCAGGTGCACCGCAAGGGCGGCTGGGACACCCACGGCCTGCCCATCGAGCTGCAGGTGGAAAAGGAGCTGGGCATCACCAAGGAGGACATCGGCAAGAAAATCAGTATCGCCGACTATAACCAGCGCTGCCGCGAAACGGTCATGCGCTTCAAGGCCCAATGGGACGATCTGACCGAGAAGATGGGCTACTGGGTCGACCTCGACGACCCCTACATCACCTTCGAGCCGGAATACATCGAAAGCTGCTGGGCCCTGCTCAAAAAGCTCTACGACAAAGGCCTGCTCTACAAGGGCTACACCATCCAGCCCTACTCCCCGGCCGCCGGCACCGGCCTCAGCTCCCACGAGCTGAACCAGCCCGGCACCTACCGCGACGTGAAGGACACGACCGTGGTGGCTCAGTTCCGGGTGAAGCGCGACGAGAAATCGGAGATGCTGTTCGACAACGTGAGCCTGGACGAAGTGCCCCTGGCCCAGCTCTACGGCGACGATAACGCCGAGCCCGAGGTGTTTATCCTGGCCTGGACGACTACGCCCTGGACGCTGCCGGCCAACACCGCCCTGGCCGTGGGGCCGAAGATTCCCTACGCGCTGGTGCGCACCTTTAATCCGTATACCTACGCGCCCATCCGGGTGGTGCTGGCCGAGGCGCTGGTGAGCCGCTACTTCTCCGAGAAGGGCAAGGACGCCTCGTTTGAGGACTTCAAGCCCGGCGACAAAGTGCTGCCCTGGCACCTCGAAGGCAGCTTCAAAGGTTCCGATCTGGTCGGCATCAACTACGAGCGGCTGTTCGACTTCGTGCCGTTTGAAGGGCAGGAGCGGGCCTTCCGCGTTATCCCCGGCGACTTCGTGACGACCGAGGACGGCACCGGCATTGTGCACATTTCGCCCACCTTCGGCGCGGATGACTTCCGCGTAGCCCAGCAAAACGACATCCCGGCCCTGATGGTGCTCGATGATGAAGGCAAGCTCGGCCCCATCGTGGACCGCACCGGCCGCTACGTGAAGCAGATGGGTGAATTCGGCGGCCGCTGGGTGAAAAACTACGATGGCCACGACGAGTCCGGCGCCGACTACAAAACCCTCGACGAGAGCATCGTCATTAAAATGAAGGGCGACGGCACGGCCTTCAAGGTGGAGAAGTACGAGCACACCTACCCCCACTGCTGGCGCACCGACAAGCCCGTGCTCTACTACCCGCTCGACTCCTGGTTTATCAAGACCACGGCGGTAAAGGACCGGCTCATCGAGCTGAATAAAACCATCAACTGGAAGCCCGAAAGCACCGGCACCGGCCGCTTCGGCAACTGGCTGGAAAACCTGGTCGACTGGAATCTGAGCCGCTCCCGCTACTGGGGCACCCCGCTCCCGATCTGGCGTACCCAGGACGGCACCGAGGAAATCTGTATCGGCAGCATCGAGCAGATGAAGCAGGAGATTGACAAGGCCGTAGCGGCCAAAGTCATGACCCACAACCCCTACGCCAACGGCGAAAAGGTGGATCTGCACCGTCCCTACGTGGACGACATCTTCCTGGTGAGCCCCGGCGGGGAGCCCATGTACCGCGAAACCGACCTCATCGACGTGTGGTTCGACAGCGGCGCCATGCCCTACGCCCAGTGGCACTACCCTATCGAGAACGGGGAGAAGTTCAAGCAGAACTTCCCGGCCGACTTCATTGCCGAAGGCGTGGACCAGACCCGCGGCTGGTTCTTCACCCTGCACGCGCTGGCCGTGATGCTGGAAGACTCCGTGGCCTTCAAAAACGTGATGGCCAACGGCCTGGTGCTGGATAAGAACGGCAACAAGATGAGCAAGCGCCTCGGCAATGCCGTCGACCCGTTTGCCACCATCAGCCAGTTCGGCCCCGACGCCACCCGCTGGTACATGATTGCCAACGCCCAGCCCTGGGACAACCTCAAGTTCGACCTGGCCGGCATCACCGAGGTGCAGCGCCGCTTCTTCGGCACGCTCTTCAACACCTACTCCTTCTACGCCCTCTACGCCAACCTCGACGGCTTCCAGGCCCGCGAATTCGACCGCACGCCCCACGCCGAGCTGGGCGAGCTGGACCGCTGGATCCTGAGCAAGCTCCAGTCCCTGATTCTGGAAGTGCGCGGCCACTACGACGCCTACGACCCGACCAAGGCGGCCCGGGCCATCCAGGATTTCGTGACGGACCAGCTGTCCAACTGGCACGTGCGCCTCTCGCGCCGCCGCTTCTGGAAGGGCGAGCTGACCCAGGACAAGCGCGCCGCCTACGAAACCCTGCAGGAATGCCTGGTAACCGTTTCGCAGCTAATGTCCCCCATCGCGCCCTTCTTCGCCGAGTGGCTCTACAAGAACATGACCGACGGCATGCGTGCCGAAGCCATAACCAACAACACCCCGTTCGCGCCCGAATCCGTGCACCTGACGCTGCTGGTGCAGGCCGATGAGGCTCGTATCGACAAGGCTTTGGAAGAGCGCATGGAACTGGCCCAGCGGATTTCCTCGCTTACCCACTCGCTACGGAAGAAATCGGTGCTGAAGGTGCGCCAGCCGTTGCAACGCATCCTGGTGCCGGTGTTGAATGACACGACCCGGGCCCAGGTTGGTCTGGTCGAAGACCTGATCTGCGCCGAGGTGAACGTGAAGCACGTGGAGTTTCTCGACGACACCAGCGGGGTGCTGGTGAAGTCGGTGAAGCCCAACTTCAAGCGTCTGGGCCAGCAGTACGGTCCGAAGCTGAAGGTAGTAGGAGCCCGCATCCAGCAGATGACGGCCGATGAAATCAGCACCCTCGAAAAAACCGGCCAGCTGACCGTGAACATCGACGGCGAAACCTACACTCTCGCCCCCGACGACGTGGAAATCCGCACCGACGACCTCCCCGGCTGGCTCGTAGCCACCGACGGCCCGCTGACGGTAGCCCTCGACGTGACCCTGACCGACGAGCTGCGCCAGGAAGGCGTGGCCCGCGAGCTGGTGAACCGCCTCCAGAACCTGCGCAAGGACAGCGGCCTGGAAGTCCAGGACAAAATCCGCGTCACCCTGGGCCAGCAGCCCGAATTGCAGGCCGCCGTGCTTTCGTTCGGCGACTATATCCGCACCGAAGTGCAGGCCCTGGCCCTGGATTTCGCGGCCGATGTCAACGGCGGCTCGGTGCTTGAATTCGACGACTATTCGGTGCCGGTACAGCTGAGCGTGGCAAAAGGCTAAACTCCCCACTGTTACTTCATCCTACAGAAAGCCCCGGAACGAAAGTTTCGGGGCTTTTTAAGTGGTCAGGTGAATGTAACGTCGTCTTTATCGTCTGGCTCCCCCTCTCCTTTTCGGAGAGGGGGCTGGGGGGTGAGGCGACCGTCAGAACGGCCTGACCACAATACTTACGGCTGACCACGTATGGTGTATGGAGCCGCTGCAGGCATAGCTCCGCATACCAGCGCGGCTCTTATTCCGGCACCGTCAGATCAGCCTGCACCTCGGTGGCCGGGCCGGAGGAACGAATGAGGTAGCGGTAGCGGCCCGGGCACAGCCGGAGCGTGAGGGGCCCGGCCAGCGGCCCGATTTCGTGGGTGAAAACCGGTGGTACCTGGTCCGGGTGGGGGCCGCTCAGCTCGCTAAGGAGGTAGAGCTGCAGCACGCGGCGGCCGGTGGCGCTGGTGGCGCGGTAGGGGCTCAGATCAAACACTATTGGCCGGGCATTGGTGGCGGCGGGGTAGGGCAGGGGCAGCCGCTGGGCGTCGAGGCGGTTGTACACCGTCAGGTCGGCCGCATCGGTCAGGGGCCGCGCGGGCGACAGGCCGGGCCCGTCGATGGCCGGGTAGCGCACGTACAGCGTGCGGGCTATATCGGGTCGGGCCAGCGAATCGAGCGGCTGCCAGGGTGGCGGTAGCTGCAACGGCGGCAACACCCCGAACCGGACGCAGACGTCCTGCTCTATGTGCAGCTGGTCTATGGTCAGCACGGCTTTTCCGCCCCAGCCATCGAGCAGGCGCACGGCGGTTTTGCGGCCGTAGCTATCTGCCTCCCACAAGGTTTGCAGGCCCGGGGCCAGCACCACTACGCGCGCCTGCGGCGGCAGCGTATCCAGCACCCGCCGCAGCTTCCGGATGGGCTGGTAGCGCCGCGCCCAGCTGGCTTTATCAAAAGCCTCCGAAATACCTTGCGGCATAGTTTGCTGGAAGCCCGCGGGCTGCGTGGTATCCGCGAAGCCCAGCAGCGTGAAGCCCAGCCGGCGGGCCGTGCGGATGAGGTTGGCAAACTGGTAGTCGGGCGCGTATTCGTGCTGCCGCAGGCCGGGATACGCTCGTCGGTTCAGGTCGGCATCGGTTCCGTTCAGCGTTTCCACGGCCAGGTAGCGAAATCCCTGGGCGTACAGATCGGGCAGCGCCAGGGCCAGCAGCGTGCGGTGCTGGGGGCGGTACACGTTTTCATTGAACAGCACTACCTGCTTGCCGCGGGCCCGCTGCCGGATATCAGCCAGCGCCTCCCGCGCGGAGTACACGGCCCCGGCGGTGCAGGCATATGTAGCATCACCGCCATACTCCGGTGTGGGCAGCGAAATAAAATCCAGGTTGGTTGCGCTGAACAGCCACCGCTGGGCCGGCGCATTCGTCCAGGATTCCACCTTATCCACGGCATCTCCCAGGTACCAAAAATCGGCGGGTAGCCGGGGGCCAAACCGGGACTGATACGGCGTGAGGGCCGGATTGGCCTGACTCTCAGCAGGCGTAATCAGGCTGGCTCCCGCCGCGCGGCGGCCTTCTTCCAGCGCGGCCAGCGCCGGCAGCGGGTTGCCGCCGGGCGTGTGGCGCACCAGGCTGTCGGCAGAGCGGGCAAACTGCGCCGGAGTGCGCGGCGATGGTGCAGAGTCTAACGCCAGGGCGGGAAAAATACGGCTGCCATACAGGATTTCCAGCGTGCGGCCCAGCCGCGAAAAATTAAGATCCGAGCGGTCGGCGGGTTCCCGCGGCAGCTCGGCCCGCAGATACAGCCAGCCGCCGCCCGGCAGCGCGCACACCAGCTCCTGCGCTATCGGGGGCACGGTGCTGCTGCGGTAATAGCGCCCCGGCCGCCACGCCCGAAATCCCGCGGCCAGCCAATTCAGGTGGCTGGCCGGCAGCTGCGTCACGGTCAGCACACTCCGTGGCGCGGTCTGCTGCCGGATGTGGGCTACCACCGAAGCACCAGCGGCATTTTCGCCGGCTAGCTGATGGAGCTGGCGGAGTAGCGCCGCCTCGGGCGGACTGCTGGGGTAGGGCTCTACTAGGAAGCTGGCCGGCAAGGGTAGCCCCAGTCCCAGGCGCGCATCGGTGTAGGCCTGCGCCAGCGTATCGGCTACTGGCACAGGTGTTTGGCCCCAAATTTCTCCGGCCAGACTCCACCAAAAAACGACCGTTGCCGCCAGTGTTTTTCTCATTTTGCATTCCGTTTTGGTCTCTCAATTCAACGCAGGCACTGTCTTTCGTAAGCTACGCAATTGTCAACGGCAGCTCACCCGCGGGCGGACGGCCGAAAACCGCTGGCTTTGCCGTAAGTTTGCTCTCTGATGCATTTGGTACTGTGCCGCACAAACCCTGGAAATCCTGGTTTAAACTGGCACAAAACGGCCTCACAAACATATACCCAAGGCTTTTCTTCCGGGGCGGGTTGGTCTATAATTCCGCTCTTCTTTGTGCTTATGAAATACTGGAAATATTACCTGCTGGCGTTGCTGGTCATTCTCATCGATCAGCTCTCCAAGTGGGCCGTGCACACCTACATGCAGCCCGGTATGGCCGGCGAAATCCCGCTGATCGGGGATTGGGCCAAGCTGCACTACACCCTGAACCCCGGTATGGCGTTTGGCGTGGAGCTGCCGCCGCCCTACGGCAAGGTGCTGCTGACCGGCTTCCGGCTGGTGGCCATGTTCGGCATCAGCTACTACATCTACAAGCTCTGGGCCCGCCGGGCGCACCGGGGCCTCATTGCCTGCGTAGCCCTGATTCTGGGCGGGGCCGTCGGCAACCTGATTGACTCCATTTTTTACGGCAAAATCTACGATAACGCCCCGTTCAGCGCCCCGACGCCCTGGTTCCACGGGCAGGTAATCGATATGCTGTATCTGGACCTCTACGAAGGCTTTTTGCCCGCTGCTTGGCCCCTGGTAGGCGGTTACCATCTTTCCCTCTGGCCTATCTTCAACATCGCCGACTCCGCTATTTTCGTGGGTGTACTGCTGATTCTCTTCAACCAGAACCGGTTTTTTACCGAAGAGCCCGCCATAGTTGCGGCTCCGGAAGTGCCCCGCCGCGACACGGAAGCCTCCGAAGTAGTGTAAATACTGATTTTAAGAGTAAAAAAGGCCGGCTGAAGCAATTCAGCCGGCCTTTTTGCTGGCCGCAGCGCACCCTTTGTGCTGCCTGTGCTTGAATGGGAAGGCGAACGGGTACGTCTTCCGCCGCGCGAAGAGTAAAGTTCGCGTTACTTTTACCCGTAGTGCCTAACCAACCGTTGCCCGTGTCCCAGCCCATTCTTTCCGTTCGCAACCTGACCATCGACTTCCGCTCGCACCGCGGCGACGTGCGGGCCGTGCAGGACGTATCGTTCGACCTGCACCGGGGCGAAACGGTGGCTATTGTGGGCGAGTCGGGCTCGGGCAAGTCGGTGACGTCGCTGGCGCTGATGGGGCTGATTCCGTTGCCGCCCGGCCGCATTACCTCCGGCGAGGCCCGGTTTCAATCGGAAGCGCTGGGCGAGGTGGATTTGCTCCAGCTCAGCGACCAGCAGCTGCAAAAAGTGCGCGGCAACGACATCAGCATGATTTTTCAGGAGCCGATGACGTCCCTGAACCCCGTGTATACCTGCGGCAGCCAGGTGGTGGAAGCTCTGCGGCTACACACCACGCTCAACCAGAAGGAAGCCGAGGCCCGCACCGTGGAGCTGTTCCGGATGGCTCAGCTGCCGCGACCCGAGAAAATCCTGAACGCATACCCCCACGAAATCAGCGGGGGCCAGAAGCAGCGCGTCATGATTGCCATGGCCATGGCCTGCAACCCCGCCATTCTCATTGCCGACGAGCCCACCACTGCCCTCGACGTGACGGTGCAGGCCCGTATGCTTCAACTCATCGACGAGCTGCGTCGCCAGCACAATACGGCCGTGCTCTTCATCACCCACGACCTGGGCGTAGTGGCCGAAATTGCCGACCGGATTCTGGTGATGTACCGGGGCCGGGTGGTGGAGCAGGGGCCCGTGCTCGATATTTTCACCAACCCCCAGCACCCCTACACCAAAGGCCTGCTGGCCTGCCGGCCGAAGCTGTCGGTGGGCCGCCAGTGGCTGCCGGTCGTCGCCGATTTCATGACGGAAGACGCGGCCGGCAACCTAGTGGAACGGCTCCTGCATCCCACGCCGGATAGCTCAACTATTGCCGTAACTGCTAACGCTGATAACATTTCCCTTGTAACCACCAAAACGTTCCCCGTGGAACAAAATGAGGCGGTTTTGGCCGGGGAAAGTGGGGGAGAAGAGGCCCTCGGAAAACCAGCCCCACTCCCAACCACTCCCGCCGTAGCCGCCGAGGTGCTGATGCGCATTGACGGCCTGAACGTGCACTTTCCCATCCGCAAGGGCTTCTTCAACCGCCACCCCGAGTTCGTGCGGGCTGTGGATGGCGTCAGCTTCGATATTTTCCGGGGTGAAACCGTGGGTTTGGTCGGCGAGTCGGGCTGCGGCAAAACCACGCTGGGCAGGGCCTTGCTGCGCCTCGTGGAACCAACGGCGGGCCGTATTCTGTTCGAAGAGACGGATCTGGCGGCCTTGCCCGCCGGCGAATTGCGCAAACGGCGCAAGGAATTTCAGATGGTGTTTCAGGATCCGTACGCGGCCCTGAACCCGATGATGACCGTGGGCGAGGCCATTCTGGAGCCGATGCGCGTGCACAACGTGGGCGGTACCAAACAGCAGCAAAAGGACCGGGTGCTGGAGCTGCTGCGCACCGTGGGCCTCAAAGACGACCACTACCTGCGCTATCCGCACGAGTTTTCGGGCGGGCAGCGCCAGCGCATTTGTATTGCCCGCGCCTTGGCGCTGCAGCCCAAGTGCATCGTCTGCGACGAATCGGTGTCGGCCCTGGATGTGTCGGTGCAGGCGCAGGTGCTCAACTTGCTCAACCAGCTCAAGCGCGACTTCGGTATCACTTACCTGTTCATTACGCATGATCTGTCGGTGGCCCGCTTTATGTCGGACCGGCTGCTGGTCATGAATCAGGGCAAAATCGTGGAAAGCGGCCCCGCTGCCGACGTCTACGCCAACCCCCAGCACGAGTACACCAAGCAGCTGCTGGCCGCCATTCCCAAAGACGAGCCCCGCGACATCCGCGCCGCCGTAGCCCGTCGGGCCATGGAAGCGGGGTAGTGCGGATAGCAGGCTTTTTTAAAAAACCGTCATATCGAGCAAAGCGGGACCTCTCGCGTGCTGTCGTTGTTTACCCTGTTGTCCTGAGCTGGCAAAGGACCTTCCTCACCTCGGTGAAAAGGCTACTTCAATGTAGCATACTCAAGCGCAGGTCGGGTCACACGGAAGAATGCTGGTCGCAACCCGGAGCAAGGTCCTTCGCCAGCTCAGGATGACAGCCCTTATAGGACAGCTGCTAGTATCCAACCCCTATCAAATCAACCGCATCACTGTTTCGTAACTTTCCGCATATAGTCCATTTTGAATTTATTGCGTACTATCTTTCATCTGCCGCCGCTGCGCCTTTTTTGCTGCGGCCAAAACCTGGCCACCTGGGCCGCGTTCAACTCTTACTTCCTTTCCCGCGACCTGCCTTTTCGCACCAGTCGTACTTTCCATCTATCTGCGCCGCCTGCGAAACCGAAAACCACTGGCGGCACCCTTGTTTTCTAATGAAGAAAAAAGACGAATCTGAGGCTCCCCGCGCTTCCGCGAAAGCCTCCCACGCTCCAAAAAGTGAGCCTGCCCCAGTAACCAAAACCCTGGTGTTCCGCATTTTTGCCGATAACCCCGGCAAAGTATTTTCCTACCGTCAACTCTCGCGCCGCCTGGGCGTGACCACCAAAGAGCAGCGCGAAGACGTGTTTGCTCACCTCAAGGCCCTCAAGAATTCGGGCCAGCTCACGCTGCTCCAAAACGACGATTACCGCCTCACCGACCCCGAAGCGCTGAAGGTGCAGCCCCTGGCCGCCGACCGCCCCGAGCGCGGCGGCCAGGTAACGGCCAAAGGCGGCCGGCCCGTGGAGGCCGAGTTCGGCAACGACCCCATCGTACGCCGCCGCCGCACCCAGGGCTTCGACGAGCCCGGCGACGGGCAGCCCTCGCCCGGCCCGTATCGGGAGCGGGGCCAGCCTGGCTCCGACACCATCACGGGTACCGTGGCGCTGGCCACCAGCCAGTACGCTTTCGTGATTAGCGAAGAGAGCGAAACCGACGTGCGCGTGTTCACCGACCGGCTCAAGTTTGCCATGCAGGGCGACACGGTCCGCATCCGGTTGCGCGGCCAGCGCGACGGCCGTCCCGTGGGCGACGTGGTAGAGGTGGTGAAGCGGGTGAAGTCCGAAATCGTGGGCCAGCTCAAGGTGCAGGGCGGCTTCGGCTTCGTGTCGCCCGACCACCGCAAGCTCTACTTCGACGTATTTGTGCCCTTCGAGAAGCTGAGCAGCGCCAACGATGGCGAAAAGGTACTCGTGCGCATTACGGAATGGCCCGAGGACAGCACCCGCCAGCCGGTGGGCGAAATCGTACGCTCGTTTGGCCCCGCCGGGCAGAATGAGGCCGAGATTAACGCCATCATGGCCGAGTTTGGCCTGCCCTTCGAATTCCCGACGGATGTGGAAGAGGAGTCAGAGGCTATTCCGGACGTGATTCCGCAGGAGGAAATTGCTAAGCGCCGCGACTTCCGTCCCATCACCACCTTCACCATTGACCCCGCCGACGCCAAGGACTTCGACGACGCCTTGTCGATTCAGAAGCTGGAAAACGGCCACTGGGAAGTGGGCGTGCATATTGCCGACGTGACGCACTACGTGACGCCCGGCACCATGCTGGAGAAGGAAGCTAAGTTCCGCGCCACGTCGGTCTACCTCGTCGACCGCGTGATTCCGATGCTGCCCGAGCGCCTCTCCAACGGCGTTTGCTCGCTGCGGCCCCACGAAGACAAGCTGACGTTCTCGGCCGTGTTTGAGCTCGATGAAAAGGGCAAGCTCTACGAGTCGTGGTTTGGCAAAACCATCATCCACTCCGACCGCCGCTTCTCCTACGAGGAAGCTCAGGAGCGCATCGAAACCGGGGAGGGCGAATACGCCACCGAAATCGTACTGATGAACGATATGGCCAAGAAGATCTGTGCCGAGCGTTTTCGCAAAGGAGCCATCAGCTTCGAAACCCAGGAAGTGAAATTCCGCCTCGATGAGAACGGCAAGCCGCTGGGCGTGTACGTGAAGGAGCGCAAGGATGCTCACAAGATGATTGAGGAGTTCATGCTGATGGCCAACCGCAAGGTGGCCGAGTTCGTGTATGGCCTCAAAAAGACCAAGCCGCGCTTCACGATGGTGTACCGCGCCCACGAAGCGCCCGACGCCGACCGCCTTCAGAACTTTGCCCTCTTCGCCCAGAAGTTTGGCCATAACCTGGACCTGACTAACCCGAAGAAGCTCAGCACCGAGCTCAACGATTTGTCGCAACTGGTGGTAGGCCGGCCCGAGCAGAACGTTATCCAGACGCTGGCCGTGCGCACCATGTCCAAGGCCAAGTATACCACCGAGCCGCTGGGGCACTTTGGTCTGGCCTTCGAGCACTACTCGCACTTCACCTCGCCCATCCGTCGCTACCCCGACATGATGGCGCACCGCTTGCTGGAACACTACCTGGAAGGCGGCAAAAACGTGAAGACCGAGCCCGTGGAGGAAGAGTGCAAGCACTCGTCCGAGCGCGAGAAGATGGCCGCCAATGCCGAGCGTGCCAGCATCAAGTACAAGCAGGTCGAATTTATGGCCGACGTGATTGGCGAGCAGTTCAAGGGCGTCGTATCGGGCCTGACCGAGTGGGGCCTGTACGTCGAAATTGAGGAGAACAAGTGCGAGGGCATGATTCGCCTCAGCGACCTGCCCGGCGACTTCTACGAGCTCGACAAGGACAACTACCGCATCATCGGGCAGCGCAACAAGAAGATCATTCAGTTTGGCGACGAGGTGCAGGTTATCGTGAAAGCGGCCAACCTACTCGACCGCACCATCGACTTCGAAGTGGTCGATGATCGTCCCGATTCTGTGAAGCTCCGCGAAAAGGAAGAGCGCCGGGGCAGCCGCGGCGACCGTCCGGCCCGGGGGCCGCGCGGCGAGAAGCCCAGCGGTGGCCGTGGCCCTGGTGGCAAAGGTGGCGGCGGCGGCGGCGGCCGCGGCGGTGCCGGTGATAAGCGCCGCCGCTAGGCACAAGCCGACGCAATCTGTTTTCTGAGATGTGCGCACATTTCTAACCTGAAAAGCCCCGATGTAGGAATGCATCGGGGCTTTGTGGTTAAGCATAGTGTCGTG
Organism: Hymenobacter elongatus; assembly: GCF_004745955.1. Lineage (GTDB taxonomy): Bacteria > Bacteroidota > Bacteroidia > Cytophagales > Hymenobacteraceae > Hymenobacter > Hymenobacter elongatus. The sequence goes on from NZ_SRLD01000028.1 coordinate 11,888, forward strand.
CTACGTAAGAGAACAGTCTGTTCGCTCAAACAGAGGAAGCCCGGCCCCGCACAGCCCGGCTTCTTCGGCTCCGCCATTTCCTCCGTACCTTTCCGCCCCACCTCTAAGCTGCCCTGTGGACCTCTCTTTTTTCTCCGATAAAATCACTGCCGCCCTGTCCCAACAGCGCTATGGCCAGGCTCCGGAAGCCCTCTACGAACCCATTCGCTACATCATGGCGCTGGGCGGCAAGCGCATCCGGCCGCTGCTCACGCTGCTTGGAGCCCACCTCTTCACCGACGACCTCGATGCCATTCTGAAGCCGGCGCTGGGCACCGAGGTTTTTCACAACTTTACCCTGCTCCACGACGACATCATGGACCAGGCCCCGCTGCGGCGCGGCCAGCCCACGGTACACGAGAAGTGGAATGCCAACGTGGCTATTCTGAGCGGCGACGTGATGCTGGTGCGGGCCTACGAGCTGTTTCTGGACGTGCGCCCCGAGTTGCTCCCAGTGGTGCTGCGCAAGTTCAGCCAAACGGCCGCCGAGGTCTGCGAGGGCCAGCAGTGGGATATGAACTTCGAAACCAACGAGCAGGTCAGCATTGCGCAGTACCTGGATATGATTCGGCTGAAGACGGCCGTGCTGCTGGGCTTTTGCCTGGAGCTGGGCGCGCTGCTGGCCGGCGCTACCGCCGTCGATGCCGACCACCTGCGCCAGTTTGGTACCGATATCGGCATTGCCTTCCAGCTCCGCGACGACCTGCTCGACGTGTACGGCGACGCAGCTACTTTCGGCAAGCGCGTCGGCGGCGACATCGTTTCGGACAAGAAAACCTTTCTGCTGCTCACGGCCCAGGCTCAGGCTACCGAGGCCCAGCGCGCCACGCTGGCGCAGTACATCGGCCAGCCCGTGGTGGATGCCGCTACCAAAGTGCAGGCCGTGCGCGCCGTATATGATGAGCTCAATATTCGCTCCCAGACGGAAGCGCTGATCAACGACTACTTCCAGGATGCGCTCCAGCATCTCGACCGCACCCAGGCTCCGGCCGAGCGGAAGGAGCCGCTGCGGCGCGTGGCGTTGCAGCTGATGGAGCGCGAAAGCTAAGCCCGCCGAATAACCCGTTCTTAAGCCCCGTCACGCAGACTAGGCCCCACAAGCCGTGTCTTCGTGCGTTTGTAGGCTTGCCAGGCCGCCTGAAGCCGCTATACTCTCTTTTTGCCTCCCCGATTCGAACCCACGCTCATGCTCAACCTTAGTGCCCCCCTTGTCCTGCTGCTTATCACCGCCGGTATTTCCATCTATGCCTGGTCCAATCAGACGCTGATGGAAAGCTGGATTATGAATCCGACCCGGATCCGGGAGAAAGGCGAGTGGTATCGTCTGCTCACTTCCGGCTTCCTGCACGCCGACTGGATGCACCTTATCTTCAACATGATTGCCTTCTACTCATTCGGGCAGTCGGTAGAAGATACGCTGGTTGCTACCAGCGGCCCGACGATGGGTTTGCTCCAATTTTTGGCGCTCTACCTCGGTGGCATCATCCTTTCCGACCTGCCCACCTACTTCCGCCACCGCGACGACCCCGACTACCGCAGCCTGGGCGCTTCGGGCGGTGTGGCGGCCGTGCTGTTTGCCAGCATTCTGTTCAATCCTGTGGGCGGCGAGGGCGAGGGTATTATCATCTTCCCGATTCCCTTTCCCATCAAGCCTTTCATCTTCGGCTTCCTGTATCTGGGGTATTCCTACTACATGGGCCGGCGGCGCGGCGACAATATCAACCACGATGCTCACTTCTATGGGGCGCTCTATGGCATTATTCTCGCCCTCATCTTCTTACCGGAAGCAGCACCTCATTTTTGGAGCGAAATCCAACAATTTATTTTTTAATATATTGACAATCAATTGTTTGTGCATTAAGTATAGCGGCATCTATATCCATTCTGGAAGTAGCGCGTAAAGACCGGCATAACTCCCTATTCTTCCACCTTCCGACTGTACCATGACCAGACTTACTGCCCTCACCAACCGTATTCCGGTTAGCGCCCTGTTGCTCACCGTCACGTCGCTGCTCTCGAGCTGCTCGGGTCGCCGCTCCGATGGCTCGCTCACGATTGTTGGCGTTGCTTATCTCATCCTGGCCGTTCTGGCTGTTCTGAGCCTGATTAAGCAGGATTGGTCCATTGGCAAGAAGATCATCTGGGGAATCATCATTTGGTTGTTTCCTTTTGGTGGCTCCATCATCTACTTCTTGTTCTCGGGCCGCAAATAGCCCGACCACATTCTCCAACGCTACCGTTTAAAAGAGAAGCCCCGTCACGATTTTCGTGACGGGGCTTCTCTTTTAAACGGTACTTTTTCGGCGGCTAGTCGCGCTTCAGGAGCCTGTCTTTTTCCATGCGCGCCACATGCTTCAGCAGCTCTCCGGTGTTCGTGATTTCCTTCACCTGCCAGTAGTCGCCCTTGTCCTGCATCTTCACCTCAATCACCATCGTGGTGTCGTATTTCGGCTGCGTAATCTCGATGCCAACCAGCGCCTGGCCGCCCTGTTCGTTCACGTACTTGATGTCTTTGAACTTGCTGTCGGTGCTCACCACTTTGCTCGCCAGGCCTGCTAGCGACACCTTCATCGTGCGCTCGGGCTGCGCCTCGGCGGCGGCGGCCAATGAGCCGGTCTGCACGTAGTTCTCCACTTCCTTATGCGCTGCCTTCGCCAGCTGCGGCTTCAGCAGGCGCAGCGCTCCTTTGAAAGCAAACGACCCGGGATTGAGCATGCCCAGCACCGAGCTCTGTGCCGTCACCTGATCCACCAAGCTACCCGTTACGCTGTTCACATCCACATACTGCTCAAAGGCGGTCATATCGTGGTCCTGGGTTGCCTTGGCGGCCTGCATCAGCGAATATTCCGGTCCGGTTGTCAGGCTGCGGTAATACAGATACCCACCCACTCCTAGTACGGCCAACAGGAACAGCAGAAAGATCTTTTTCATAAAGGTGTCAGAAGAAGTAAAGGTTTGAACCGCAAAAATATCGGTTTTGCCGCCCATTCCACGTCCAGAGCAGCAGTAGCCGGTCGGTTACCTTATTCCTGCCCCAGCTGCGCCCGGGGCCAGCACCCACACCCGCAGTTGACTCACCGCTTTTCTGACAAGGCTCCGAGCAGCTTTGTTGCCCCGCTGCTGCGTACAAGGAGTATGAACGGACCGTTTTCCTCCCCAGTTTCTTCTTTCCCGCGCCCTGAAATCCATGGCCACCGAGGCTGTCGGGGGCTGTTCCCGGAAAACACACTGCCTGCTTTTCAGCATGCGCTTGCCTTGGGAGTCGATGCTCTGGAGTTGGATGTAGTCGTTTCGGCCGACGGGCAGGTTGTCGTTTCCCACGAGCCGTGGTTTTCTGCTGCCATTTGCCGGCTGCCCGATGGGCAACGCATCGACCCTGCTCGGGAGCGGGAGCATAACCTGTACCGTCTCCCATACAACCAGATCCGGGAGTATGACTGTGGGCTGACGCCGCATCCGCGCTTCCCGCGGCAGCACTCCCTACCGGCTTACAAGCCGTTGCTACGAGACGTTATTCGTAGCGCGGAAGAACAGGTGTTGCGAAGCAGCCGCCCCCCGATTCACTATAGCATAGAAGTGAAAACCGAGCCGGCGGGCGACGGTGTTTTCCATCCTGCCCCAGAAGTGTACGTGGCCTTGGTGCTAGCTTTGATAGAGCAGGAAGGCATCGCCGACCGAGTGACACTGCTGTCTTTCGCCCCCCGGATTTTGCAAAATGCCCGGGTGCAGGCTCCCCATATTCCCGTGTGTCTGCTGGTAGAAGATCGGCTTCCCCTGGCAGAACATCTGGCTCGCTTGGGCTTCACGCCCCACGTATATGGGCCCGATTATCGGCTGCTTACGCCTGATCTGTTGCGGCAGGCTCGGCGTCTCGGGATGCGCATCGTGCCCTGGACGGTAAACGATATAGCGGCCATGCACGACCTCATTCGGTATGGCGTCGATGGCATAACCACCGACTATCCGGATGTGCTACAGGCTCTGCTGCTCCAAGAATAGGATAGCTGGCTGTTACGCTGTTCGTACGCTGTGTTTATTTGATATGACGGCGCACAACAATGCCGGGCACACTGAATTAACTGTCGACTGGAATATCCCGAAAGAGAGAAGAGGAGTGTAATGCCGCACGCTATGGTGTAATGATGTACACATTGGTGTTGTGTTTTATTACAACAAAAGTCTCCGTGTAACACGTTTGATTTGTTACACAGTATTGTAATGTTATACATTGTTGTTATTGTTCGATGCTCGGTTGTGTTTGTGTTACAAGTGTAATCGTGTAATATTATTGCTCCCTGTGATGGGAGATTGATACGTATTTAACATCTTTACATTCCGCTCCTTATTACAACCTGAACAACATGTCCCACCACGGTGAAATCCTGCAAGAATCCATCAAAAACAGCGGTATTTCGATTACGCGTATCGTGGAGGAACTCGGTATTACACGACCAACCATCTATCGTAAATTCAAGGAGGAGCGTCTGGATTACGCATTTGTAAAGCGGATAGGTGATATAATCGGCCACGACTTCTCGAATGAATTTACGGTGTTACAGCAGGGTGTCCTGCCTTTTGTTGCACCTGTTGTAACTAATAGCCCGCTGTCAAATGTAACACAGCGTACAAGTGTATTGCAGGCTGCTGAAATAGATCCTGTAAAGCAGCTTATGGCGTTACAAACGAAGTATATAGCCCTTCTAGAGGCTCATAATGAGCTTCTGATGAAGGTGTACGGCCCTAAATGACAAAAATGTTCCACGTGAAACATTTTTGTCATTTAGGGCCGTTGTTTGGGTTCTTTATTCCCAGGCGTTCTGGGAGCACTAGACTGGGGTGTTGCTTTGCTGCTAATACGCTATTTGACACCGTTCTTGGCGCAATAGATACATCTCCTGTTGCACGGCCAGCGTCGACAAAGCATTGTCAAATTCAGCCCGGTTCCGCTCCCGAAACTCCCGCCTTTTGATAGCTTCCAGGAAGCGCCGACTGTCTTCGTGCGTTTCTAGCGTGAGCCCTGGTACAGCCGTGGGCTGCCCCGAATCATCTTTGGCAACCATCGTGAAATAGGAAGTATTGGTGTGCTTCACGGTGCCAGTTCGCACATCCTCCGCTATGACCTTGATGCCAACCAAAAGCGAGGTACGGCCCACATAATTGACCGACGCCAGTAGCGACACCAACTCGCCGACTTCCACCGGCTGCAAAAAGTTGACGCCGTCTACACTGACCGTGACGCAATAGTTTCCGGCGTGCTTAGAGGCGGCAGCATAGGCTACCTTGTCCATCAGCGACAACAAGATGCCACCATGAATTTTGCCGCCGAAATTCGCGTAAGCTGGAATCATCAACTCCGTAAGAGTGACGCGCGAGTAAGACACCGGACGGAAATCAGGTCTGAGAAAATCCATAGGTTAGAAAGAGGTAATTGGTCAGGAAGGGTAGGGGGGCAAATAGGAGAATTGCCTCGGACCTTCGTGCTACACACTAAGAAATGACAGCCTGTGAGCTCTGCTCCCAAAGAAGGAAATCAGTAAGGCGTCGCTACCTACAATAGACCTGACATCTTGTGGTGATGACAAGTAGTACAGACCCAAAAGCAAAATGCGGCCCGCCGAATCTAAAGGACCCAAGTACAGACTGCACTACTCACCACCTTGGATCGGCTGATGCCTGAAGAGCAGGGGTCGCTAAGGTGGCAAGCAGCGTGGTAGCGTGGTACAGGAAGCTTGTTGGCAGAGAGGGATGCTCTACAGGAATACTACTTCCTTAATCACCTGTTCACCGACCTCAGCGTTAATAAGGTCCAGTACTCGGGTTTTGGCCATCACCAATTCGTGCTTAAGCGGCGCCGAGCTGAGCCGGACAAATAGTTTGCCTTGGCTGATATATACCTCCTGCGTTTTCAACGCCACAGCCTTGCCCATGATTCGCTCCCAGCTCGAAACTACCATTGTTTCGTTGAGCTTGCCTTGTAAGCGGTACGCCTTCAGCAGGGCCGTAATTCCTTCCTTCAGGGTGAGGATATCGGCTTTACGGGAATTTTCGGGCGAGTTGTATTTTTTCAAAACTGGAGTATAAACTACGCGCTGCCGAAAGGCCAATGCCAGGCCTTTCGGCAGCGGCTGTGCTGAGCAGTAAAGGTAGGCAGAAGCGCGGCTAGAGTGCCGTCACGCGACCCTTTTCTACCCGAAACCGGCTGATCTGCTCCGAGAGATTGGCCAGCACTCTGTCGGTGCGCTCCAGGTGCGTATCGGTCAGGAAGACCTGGCCAAAGGTCTGATCGGCTACCAGCTGGAGCAGCCGGGTAATGCGCTTCTCGTCGAGTCGGTCAAAAATGTCATCCAACAGCAGGATCGGCTTGTGCTGTTTGCGGGTAGCAGCTATTTCAAACTGGGCCAGCTTAAGGGCAATGGCGTACGATTTCTGCTGGCCCTGCGAGCCATAGTTTTTAACTGACACGCCATTCATCAGAAATACGAAGTCGTCTTTGTGCGGTCCAACGGTGGTGCGCTGCAAGGCCAAGTCCTTGCGCTCGGCTGCGCGCAATAGCTGCCCGAAGTCGGCATCAGGGAGCTGGCTTTTGTAGTCCAGTGTCACGTCTTCGCGGCCATCGGCCAGCTGCTGGTAGTGGCGCTGAAAGATAGGAGTGAAGTCGGCCAGGAACTGCTGCCGAAGCTGCACCAGCTCCGAGCCCACCGGCGCGAGCTGCTCATCCAGCACCAGCAGGTAGTCGCGGTCGTAGCCCTGGCGGTCGGCGGCTTGCTTGAGCAGCGCGTTGCGCTGGCGGAGGATATGGTTGTAGGATATCAGAAGCTCCAAGTACTCATGATTGAGCTGCGAAATCAGGCTGTCAAAATAGCGCCGGCGCTCTTCGCTGCCCTGCCGAATCAGGTCGGTATCATAAGGAGAAATAAGCACGACGGGGAAGCGGCCGATGTGGTCGGAGATACGCTCGTAGGGCTGCTTGTTGTGCGTCACGGCTTTCTTCTGCCCGGCCCGCAGGCTACACTGAATCGTTTCGCGCGCATCATCGGGCGGCGTACAGAAGCGGCCTTTCACCACGAAGAACTCCTCCCCCTGTTTTATGCTTTGAGCGTCCGAAACGGTAAAGGCGCTTTTGGTCAGGGCCAGATAGTGAATGGCGTCGAGCAGGTTGGTCTTGCCGCTGCCATTGTCGCCTACGAAGCAATTGATGTGTGGCGAGAGCTGCAGCGTCGCCTCATCGTAGTTTTTGAAGAACAGCAGGTGGAGGGTTTCAAGAATCATTCGGGGTTCGGAATTGCAATCCTTTTACGTACTTTCGCATCCCAAACGCGAACAACCGAGAGTACGATGGCGGAGACGAAAGTAAAGGCTACCCCAAGCGCTTCCAATTCGGCGAAAAAATCGTCGGCCCCGAAGGCTACCCCTGCAGCGGATATTGCCACCAAAACGGTGAAGCAACCCGACCCGGTATTGCCTCCCGCAAACGACGCACCCCCGGAAGAAACTACTCCCCAGGCTTCGCCGTCAACCGAGCCACAGTTCCCGAAAGAGACCTACTTGCGCTGGTACGAGCAAATGCAGCTCATGCGCAAGTTTGAGGATAAAGCTGGTCAGCTCTACGGCCAACAGAAGATTAAGGGTTTCTGTCACCTTTATATTGGGCAGGAAGCGTGCGTAGCCGGTGCCGTGTCGGCCCTGACTAAGGACGATAAATGGATTACGGCCTACCGCGACCATGCGCACCCGTTGGCGCTGGGCACGTCTCCCAATGCCATCATGGCTGAGCTATTTGCCAAGGCTACCGGTTGCTCGAAAGGCAAGGGTGGCTCTATGCACATGTTCGACAAGGCGGTAAACTTCGTTGGAGGCCACGGCATCGTAGGTGCCCAGGTGCCCATGGGGGCCGGCATTGCCTTCGCTGAGAAGTATAACAAGACCGGCAACCTCTGCATCTGCTACATGGGTGATGGGGCCGTCCGGCAGGGTGCTTTGCACGAAGCTTTCAACATGGCTATGCTATGGAAGCTGCCCGTCATTTTCGTCGTCGAAAACAACGGCTATGCCATGGGCACTTCGGTGCAGCGCACATCCAACGTTACGGAGCTGCACCACATTGGCCGGGGCTACGACATGCCGTCGGAGCCTGTGAACGGGATGATTGTGGAGGATATTCACAATGCCGTAGCGCGGGCCGCTGAGCGAGCCCGGGCCGGAGAAGGACCAACGTTCCTGGAGTTCAAAACTTACCGTTATAAAGGCCACTCCATGAGTGACCCCGCCAAGTACCGGACCAAGGAAGAACTGGAGGACTACCGTTCGCGCGACGCCATCGAATCAGTACGCGACACTATCCTGACCCACAACATGGCGACGGAGGAAGAGTTGAGCGTTATTGATGAGAAGATAAAAGCGCAGGTAAATGAGTCGGTTGAGTTTGCCGAAAACTCGCCTTACCCAACCGCTGACGAGCTGTACAAAGACGTCTACGTGCAGCAGGATTATCCTTACATCCGCGACTAACTACCACGCGGAGTTTTACCCGGCTGTCCGGCCGCCCTTTTTGAAAGCCCAGTAATGTCTAAGATTCCCTACACGCGCAATAGCCCGCAGAACCGTCCGCAGCAGTCTCAGGTCCCGGCCGACCCTAACCAGCCTGTCGAAGGCGAGTTGGTGCCCGAACACCCTTTGCTGGAAGACCCGGATGCCCTGGCTGCCCGCCTTGCTAACTCGGAGGACTTCCTGCGCCGCAACAAGAGCGTGCTGCTCGGTTTGCTGACGCTGGTGGTACTGGCGGTAGTTGGCGCGTTTGGCTACTATACCTGGCGCTCCTCCCAAGACCAGAAGGCTCAGGCTGCCATGTTTCAGGCTGTGAACTATTGGGAAGCCGACTCGCTGAACAAGGCAATGAAAGGCGACGGCCAGTACGATGGTCTGGAAGCAGTAGCTTCGGAGTACGGTGGCACGAAAGCAGGCAACCTGGCCAACTTCTACGCCGGTGTGGCTGCCCTGAAACAGGGTAAGTTTCAAGCGGCTATTGACTATCTGGAAGACTTCAGCTCCGATGACCTGCTGGTGCAAGCCCGGGCCTATGCGTTGCTGGGTGATGCCAACATGGAACTGAATAAGTACAAGGAAGCGGCCGACCTGTATAGCAAGGCTGGTAGCTACAATGCCAACGAGTTTTTCACCCCCGGCTACCTTATGAAGGAAGCCACGGCCCGCGAAATGCTCAAGGACTACGACGGTGCCATTAAGGCCTACGACAAAATCCTGACTGATTACCAAAATGCCCAGGAGGTAAGCGAGGCCAAGCAGCTCAAGTCGCGGGCCGAAGCCATGACCAGCAAATAGCAGAGCATCCCGACCAACTAAGGCTGCGCTTTTCCGCAAGGGAGGCGCAGCTTTGTTTTTAGACTACACCGTTCCAACCTAACGAAGCCCAGTATGGCTACTGCACTCAAAAATCTAAGCGACTACACCGCCGCCACTTTCGTCGATATCTCCGAGAAGCGCTTTGGGCTGGTTGTAGCCGAGTGGAACCGCGAAATAACGGATGTTCTTAGCCAGGGAGCCTACGACACACTGCTGAAGCACGGAGCCAAGGAAGAGAACATCTACCGCAACACCGTGCCGGGCAGCTTCGAGCTTACCCTGGGGGCGCAGTTTCTGGCCCAGCACGAAGAAATTGACGCGGTAATTTGCCTGGGTGTCGTTATCAGAGGCGATACGAAGCACGACGACTACATCAACCATGCGGTAGCGCATGGGCTGACCAACGTCGGGCTGAAGTTCAACAAACCCGTTATTTTCGGGTTGGTGACCACCAATACTCTGGAACAAGCGCTGGATCGGGCCGGTGGGAAGCATGGCAACAAGGGTGTAGAGGCTGCTGCTGCCGCCATTCACATGCTGGGCTTTTAAAAGCGTAAATTGGTAGCCAGGGCCCGTTTAAGAATAGCCGTTGCAGTCTGAGTATCGGACAAAAGCGTAGCTTTGCGGCCAAATACCGTGGGACAACGCCAAAACCGGAAACCCAATCTCTATGGGGCAGCTCGGCAAACTTATTCATGAGGTCTGCTGTTGAGATGCCAAATATGCCGGGATTTTGCTAAGACCTTGCTTGGTAAGAACTTAATAATCAATTTATTAACCTCTCCCTGAAACCCCATGAGTGAAGAAAACCTACGCTATTCCAGGGAAGAACTGGCTGAGTTTGCGGAGATCATCCAGGACAAACTCAATGCCGCCCGCAAGGAAGTAGCATTCATCAAAGAAACCTTGAGTCGACGCAACGATTCGGGTACCGACAACACCGCTTCCTCCGCCAAAGTGCTGGAAGATGGGGCTGACACCGCTGAAAAGGAAAGCATGAACCAGCTAGCCTCCCGGCAGATGAAGTTCATTCAGCAGCTCGAAAACGCCTTGGTCCGCATCAAAACCGGAACCTATGGTGTGTGCATCGGCACGGGCAAGCTGATTCCGAAGGAGCGGCTGCGAGCTGTGCCGCATACGCAACATTCTATTGAGGCCAAAATGGCCCGGCGCGACTAACCCCGTTCCGTATCTACATCCTTGCCCGGACTTTCGGCAGGCGACCTTCACGGGCCGCGCCGCTGGTCCGGGCACTGTTTTCCGGGCTACTTCGTTAGCTCACTGATTTTTCCTCCGATTTTATTTTCATTTCGTACCGTAGCGATACGGCACTTATACCTTGCAACCATGGGCAAGAAACACAACGAAGACAGTTCCGCCCGGCGCGGCCGCCCCGGCGACCGGCCAACCGGTAATTTTGGCAACAGCGGTGGTCCGCGCAAGTTCTCGGCCCGCCCCGGCGAAGGCGGCTACGGTAGTGGCAGCCGCTCCGGCAACGACGCTGGCGGCCGCGACTCCTCCTCCCGTCCCTCCGCCGACCGTTCCACGAGCCGTCCTGGCTCCGGTTTCGGTGGCAACAAGCGCTTTGGCGGCAGCGAAGGCGGCCCTAAGAAGTTTGGTGGTGCTCCCGGCAGCTTTGGCCGGGGCGAGGCTTCCGGCAATCGGGGCGGTTTTGGTGGGCCACGCCGCGAGGGTGGCGACGACCGCCGCTCCTTTGGTCGGGACAATGACCGCAACGCCCCTCGCCGGTACGACGACCGCAACGAGGAGCGGCGCGACGAGCGCCCCGCCCGTCCGTACGAACCCAAAGCCAACTGGCCTGGCCAGCCGTACCGGCAGGAAGGCAAGCCCGCCGTACCGCGCGGCGGTTCGGGCGAGCGGAACCGAAAGTTTAATAAGGTCAGCCCGTTTGAGCAGCCGAAACCCATTGTGCCAGTGCCACCGGTAGCTTTCCAGCCGGAAGAGCGCGATGCTGATACGGGACCAAACCGGGCTGTTCGTCCGGCGCGTCCCTTCGATTTCCGGTCGGTGCCCGAAGGCTTCAATCGTGAAGAGCCTACGCCGGAGCGTCGGGACACGGGCTTCTCGCGCGACCGGGATGAGCGCCGCAGTGCGCCGGACCGCCGCGACAGTGGCGTTGACCGCCCTGAGCGCCGTGGAACTCCAGACCGCCGCGAAAGCAGCGCTGGTAACCGCAGCTTTGGGGAACGACCTAATTTTGCGAATAAGCCTTACGGTGACAAAGGCGCTTTCCGGAAGGACGACAAGCCACGCGGCGCTTTTGGCGACAAACCCTACGGCGATAAGCGTGAGGCGCGGCCCTACGGCGAGCGTTCGGAGAAGCCAGCTCCCTCCAACCGGGCCGATAAGCCGAAGCGGGGAGAAATAGCAGGTGAAGCGCCCGACTACAACAGCCTGCGGCATTACGAAGAAGACAAAAACCGGGGCAACAAGCGGCGGCGCGTTGAGGAAGAGGCTAGCGCCGATACCACGCGTCTGAACCGCTACATTGCCAACGCGGGTATTTGCTCACGTCGGGAAGCCGACTCGCTGATTGCCGCCGGTGAAATAAAGGTGAATGGCCAGGTAGTAACCGAAATGGGCTACCAGGTGCAGCCCACCGATACCGTGCAATACGGCAAGACCAACTTGAAGCGGGAGAAGCATGTGTACGTGCTGCTCAACAAGCCCAAAGACTTCCTGACGACGACAGATGACCCCGAAGGCCGCCGGACGGTGATGGAGCTGGTGGCTACCGCGTCGAAAGAGCGGATTTTTCCGGTGGGCCGCCTCGACCGCAACACCACGGGCCTGCTGCTCTTTACCAACGATGGAGAAGTAGCCCAGAAACTGTCGCACCCTTCGCATAAAAACAAGAAAATCTACCAAGTCGAGCTGAGCCAGCCGCTGACGGAAGAGCACCTTCGGCAGATTGCCGAAGGCGTAGAGCTGGAAGATGGCAAAGCAGATGTGGACGACGTGGCCGTAGTAGCCGGTAATGCCCACTTCGTAGGAATCGAGCTGCACTTGGGGCGCAACCGCATCGTGCGGCGCATCTTCGAGCATCTGGGCTATGAGGTTGTGACGCTGGACCGGGTACAGTACGCGGGGCTCACCAAAAAAGACCTGCCCCGCGGCAAATGGCGCTTCCTGAGCGAAAAGGAAGTAATTCGCCTGAAGTATTTCCTTTAAGAAGCAACCTACGGGCTGGCTGTTGACTCATACAGCCAGCCTGTTTGGCTTCGTGCCGCTACCAGTGGCAGTGAAAGCCTGCTGGCCCAAGCACGCAGAACTCTCCTGACCCACTCCATGCGGACGCTGGCCCTCGACATTGGTAACACCGCCGTGAAATATGGCTGCTTCGAAGGCGACCTGCTCTTTGAAACGGCTGTGGTCGACTCGGTGGCTGCTGTGCCTGAGCTACTGGAGAAGCTCCAGCCCGCCCATGTCATCGTAAGCTCCGTCGCGGAGGATACAACGGCAGTGGTGGCGCAGTGGCAAAGCCAGGTGAGTGGACGGGTGTTGGCGTTTCAGCCGGCGACTACCAAGCTGCCTATTGAAAATGCGTATGCTACGCCGCACACGCTCGGGGCCGACCGGCTGGCCGCCGCCGTGGGGGCGGCCTGGTTCTGGCCCGGTCACGATACGCTTATCATTGACGCGGGCACCGCCATTAAGTGCGACTGGGTAGAGCAGGGGCGTACGTTCAGGGGCGGGAGTATTGCGCCGGGCCTGCGGATGCGTTTTGAGGCCTTGCACACGTTTACCGGCCGTTTGCCGTTGGTAGCGATGCCCGCCGAAACCGCTGCGCCAGTGCCCTTAACCGGCGACGATACGCAGGCCGCTATTCGTAGTGGCGTGCTAAATGGGGCCGTGGCCGAGGTGAACGGAATAATTGAAGCCTACCGGGCTCAAAAGCAAGATCTGCAGATCGTATTGGCCGGGGGCGACGCCGGCTTTTTTCAACCACGGCTGAAAGGCCGTATCTTTGTCATTCCGGAGCTTGTGCTCATCGGACTTCACCGAATATTGGTGCATAATGTTGAAAACTAAATCGGCTGGCTGCGTAGGGCTGGTAGTACTGGGCCTGATGGCCGCATCGCACGCTAAAGGCCAAGGCCTGGGCAACTCACCCTATTCGCGCTTGGGGCTGGGCGACTACACCCCCAACCTGGGTGGGGTCCGGCAGCAGGGCATGGGTGGCGTCGGCTTGGCGGCTCCCAACAGCACCAACGTCAACGACATCAATCCGGCGCTGCTATATTATACTTCCCGCACAACCTACGAGGCGGGCTTTAATGGACAGTATAAAACGCTGCGCAACGCTACGTCGTCTAATAAGACGGGCAGCGCCACGCTGGGCTATCTGGCGTTGAGCTTCCCCATTTCCAAAAACTGGGCTGCCGCCGCCGGCATTAAGCCACTCAGCTCCGTCGATTACGAGTCGAATACCATTGAAATGGTGCCCGGCGACCCGAATAACGCCCGGGTAATTAAGCAGCAAAAGGGCGAAGGAGAAGTCACGGAAGCCTACGTGGCTCAGGCCTACAGCCTGGGCAAAGGGCTGACGCTGGGGGTAACGGCCTCCTACATCTTCGGCACGATAGACGAGTCGATTGGGAGCACCGTGGTGCCGGCTAACACAACGTCCACTGCGGACATCACCAAATCGGCTATTGCCGACCAGGTTCATTATTCAGATTTTGCTTTTCGGGGCGGGCTGCATTATCGTGGCAAGGTCAGTGAAAAGCTGAACTACAATCTGGCGGGCGTTTATAGCTTCCAGACGAAACTCAACGGCACGCGGCGCACTACACTTCGCCGGGAGGATGTCTCCGGGCTGCTCGTGGAAGAGATTGTAGTGGCGGAAGACGAAAAAGGCTCCTCCTCGCTGCCGGCCCTCACCCAGGTTGGGCTCAGCCTCGACAACAACAAGAGTTGGAGCGCGAGCCTGGATATAGCGCGGCAACAGTGGTCGAACTTCAGAAGCTTCCGCAATGCCGCTACTGCCACGGCCCTCGATAACACCGTGCGCGTGGGCGTGGGTGGTGAGTTTACGCCCGATGCTACAGCCGTTGACAACTACTTCAAGCGCATCAGCTACCGGGCAGGTCTGAGCGTAAATCAGCTGCCCTACCGGCCCGATAACAAGGTCCTGTATGATCGGGCCGTTAGCTGGGGCTTTGCCCTGCCGATGCCCTCGGCCACGCCGCTCGACGCTACCATTGTCAGCCTGGCCTTCACCTATGGGCAGCGCGGCAACACGGACAACAGCACGCTCGTCGAAAACGGCGTGTCGCGCACAATCAGCAACGTGAAGGAAGACTACATCCGGATGCAGCTGGGCGTGACGCTCAACAACCGCTGGTTTATCAAACGTCGGATTGAGTAAGCATCGTTTTGCCATGTTGGGTCCGCGTGCGAGGTGGTGGTTGCTGGCTGTGGTACTGACCACTGCCAGCGGGTGCCAGAAAAAGGACGTGGAAGTCGCCAAGAAGATCATCTACAAAGGACCGGCCGCCGAAACGACTAACGTGCTGACCCTGCTCAGCGACTCGGCCAAGCTGCAGGTTCGGCTGACGGCTCCCGTGGAGCAGACCTTCGAAACCGGCGACCAGATTTACCCCAAAGGCGTCAAAGTCAATTTCTACGACGCCGACGGGCAGACGGTGATAAACACGCTGCAAGGCAAATATGCCAAGTTCGACAAGGCCAAAAACCTTTATGTAGTGCGCGGCGACGTGCGCGTGGCCAACCAGGTAAAGCAGCAAACGATGAACACCGAGGAGCTGTTCTACGACCGGGTGAAGGCTATTATCTATACCCAGCCGGCAATGCCCGTGCGCGTCCAGACCCAGACGGAAGTGCTGACCGGCAACGGCCTCACGGCCACCCAGGATTTTTCGCGCTACAGTATTCTGAAGCCGACCGGTATTTTTACCCTCACCCAGCCGGCTCCGGCTAACTAACTGCTCCCTATGCGCATCGACCGGTCTTTGTGGCGCACTGTTCTGTTTTCGCTGGCTGTCGTCGCCTTTGTTATTGGCGTGTACCAGACGCTGGTGGAGAACAATCCCCAAGTGCCCATGGAAAGCCTGAAGCGTAACTACTGGCTGTTTATGATTTCGTTTGCCTGCACGATGGGCTACCGCTATATGGGCCGCGCAGAGGAGCCGGCGGCTGGTAGCATTCCGGCTGCTAAGCCGGCGGCGCGCAAGAAGCCGAAGCCATCGGCCGGCGGAAAGCGGAAGCGCTAAAAACCGAACCGCCCTTTCCAGGCAAACGACGGTTCGGCAACAGGCTTTCTATCAGCTTACTGCTCGTCAACCCGGCTTCCGGGAAGCTTCGCTTTGAATGTCCCGTGGATTCTGGTTATTTTGCGCCTCTTTCTACTTTTCTTACCGCGCTTTTTTTCAAGTAAATGGCATTAATTAACACGATCCGAGAAAAATCGAGCTGGGCTGTTGGCATCGTTGCCATCGGTTTGCTGCTCTTTATCGTCGGGGGAGACCTGATAGGCGGTAAAAACCGTCTGTTTAACCGCAATGAGAATTCGGTAGGCGAAATAGCCGGTGAGCAAGTAGACTACGCTGACTTTCAGGCCGCCTTGGAGCAGGCCAAGCAAAATTATATTTCGCAGCAGGGCCGCCAGCCCGATGAGCAGGCACTCGGCTATCTGCGCGACCAGGCCTGGAATCAAACCATCTACCGCATTGCTTTCCGCAAGGAATTCGAAAAGCTGGGCCTCGCGGTATCCGATGACGAGCTGACGGACATGGTGCAGGGCAAAAATGTGCATCCTAGCATCCGTCAGGCCTTCACCGACCAGCAAACGGGCCAGTTCGACCGCAACAAGGTGGTAGAATACCTGAAAAACCTCGATAAGCTTCCTCCTCAGTCGCGGGATGCCTGGTATAGCTTCGAAGCCAACCTGGGGCCGGAGCGCATGGGCAACAAGTACAACAACCTGCTTAAGCTTTCGACCTACGTGACCAGCGCGGAGGTGAAGCAGTACAACGAAAACCAGAACAGCCGCGCCAGCATGCGCTACCTGTTCGTGCCGTATTTCTCGATTTCGGATTCGGCCATCAAAGTGACGGATGCCCAATTGCAGGCGTATCTGGAC
Organism: Hymenobacter elongatus; assembly: GCF_004745955.1. Classification (GTDB taxonomy): domain Bacteria; phylum Bacteroidota; class Bacteroidia; order Cytophagales; family Hymenobacteraceae; genus Hymenobacter; species Hymenobacter elongatus. The sequence continues at coordinate 28,413 of NZ_SRLD01000028.1, forward strand.
AAAAACAAAGGCCGCTATAAGGTAGAAGATGGCCGCAGCCTCGAGTACGTCACCATTCCGGTAACGGCCTCGGTAGATGACAGCAGCGCCGTCAAGAAGTCGGTAGACGAGCTGGCCGCCCAGTTTCGTACTGCTCCCAATGATTCGCTGTTCGTGAAGCTCAACTCGGATCAGCCCTACAGTGCGGCCTACGTGACGCCGGCCGATATGCCCGAGAAGCTGCGCCAGCAGCTGCCGCTGCAGGTTGGTCAGGTATATGGCCCTTACGCCGAAAACGGCGTGACTTCCATTTTCAAGGTGACGGGCCAAAAGGCCGGGGCACAGTCAGCCGCTCGCGCCAGCCACATTCTGATTAAAACGGAAGGCGCTACGCCCGAAGCCAAAGCCGTAGCGCTGGCCAAAGCCAAAGACATTTTAGCCAAAATCAAAGGCGGTGCCGACTTCGCTGCCATGGCTCGTCAGTTCGGTACCGATGGCACGACGGCCACCGGCGGCGACCTGGGCTGGTTCACGCAGGGCCGCATGGTACCCGAGTTTGAGAAAGCCGTATTCGGGGCTACCACCGTTGGCTTGCTGCCCAATCCGGTAGAAACCTCGTTTGGCTACCACATCATCAAAATAACGGCTCCGAAAACCAGCCAGACCTATCAGATTGCCGCCGTTCAGAAGAACATCGTGCCTTCGGATGCTACGCGGGAAGGCGCTTATGCCCGGGCCCAGGAGTTGAAGGGCAAAGCCACTGACCTGGCTTCGTTCCGGGCTGCCGTAGCCGCCGACAAAACCTTGCAGAAGCAGGAAGCCAAAGGCCTGGGCCGTGGCGACCGTGCCGTGAACAACCTGCAGAACGCGCGGGAAGTAGTGCGCTGGGCGTATGCAGGCCAGGGCGGAAAGAAGACCGAAATCGGTGAAGTATCGGAAGTCTATGAAATCGGTGACCAGTACGTTATTGCTGTTCTCACCGGGGAGCGTGCCAAAGGCACCGCTGACGTGGCTAGCCTGAAGCCGGAGCTGACGGCCGCCGTTCGCAACGAAGAAAAGGCCAAGCAGATCATGGCTAAGCTGGAAGGCAAGAAGGGCACGCTGGAGCAAATTGCCGCCGCTTTTGGCGCTACGGCCCAGGTGAAAACAGCCGATAACGTGGTGCTGGGTTCGGGCGTAGTACAGGGCCTGGGCGGCGAGCCGCTGGCCGTGGGCAAAACATTTGGCCTGAAGGCTGGCCAGCAGTCGGCCCCGTTCCAGGGTGAGCAGGGCGTGCTGATTGTGGAGCCCGTGAAAGTAGAAAAGCCCACCATCCCGACCGACGTGAAAGCCATTCGTCAGCAGCTGACGGCGCAACGGTCGGCCCGGGCCGATGGCGCTATCTACGAAGCTGTGAAGGACAACGCCAAAATCAAGGACGAGCGTACGAAGTTCTTTTAAGCCACCAAAAGACCAAGAGCACGAAAAGGGCAGTATCTTCGGATACGGCCCTTTTTATTTGGCCCCACAGCCATCCTGCTTCGTCGGGTTGGCGTCTGTCTCTCCGTAAGGCGGTTCAACTACCTGGCGACAGGTGCAGCTGGTTTTCTGAGCCGAAGGAATGAAAGTATGCCGGGTCCGGTTTACTGCATTACAGTTGTACTCTACTGGATTCTGCGTTATGCGTCTTTTTTCTGTGCGTCGCTTGGTGAAAAATGGTGTGGCCCTGGGGCTGTGCCTGTGCTTGGGAATGGTACCGGGGTGGGCGCAGGATGAAGGGGGAGTAGCCCTGGCTCGGGAGTATGCCCGGAAAGGCGAGAATGAGAAAGCCGCTTTTCTTTTCGGTCGCCTGCGCACCGAAGAGCAGGCTTCTCCCAACGTGTTGCCCGATTACCTGACGGTGCTACAAAACCTGAAGCGCTACAAAGACGCGGAGAAGCTGGTAAAAAAGGCTATTCGCCAGCGCCCGGAGGAGACGTCCTACGGCGTGGCGCTGGGCAGCCTCTACACCGCCGCCGGCGACCCACCCGCCGCCGCCAAGCAGTATGAGCGCGTGGTGGGGCAGCTCACGGCTGCGCAGGTAGTGCCCGTCGCTACCGAGTTTGCCCGCCGCGACCTGCCCGAATGGGCTGAGAAAGCCTACATGCGCGGCCGGACTTTGGCCAAGAATGAAACCGAGTTTGCCCCGCAGCTCATTCAGCTCTATACCCAGGCCGGCCAAACCGACAAGGTGATGGCCGAGACACTACGCTTGGTGCAGGACGACGAGCAGCAGCTGCCGTTTGTGCGAAACATGCTCCAGAACAGCCTGCGGGAAGACAAGGACTTCGATGCGCTGGAGAAAGTGCTGTTTGCCAACGTGCAAAAATTCCCGGAGCGGGCCGTGTATAGTGAGTTGCTGCTCTGGCTGCAGATGCAGCGCCGCGACTTCACCGGGGCCCTGGTGCAGGCCAAAGCCCTTGACCGGCGCGGCCGTACCGAAGGCAGCCGCGTGATGGAGCTAGCCGCCATTGCCCAGCGCAACAAAGACTACGAAAGCGCGATAAGTGGCTATGATTACGTGATTCGGGAATACCGGGGCGGCATGTACTATAGGCTGGCCCGGCAGCGGCTGGTGCAGGCCCGCGAGGAGCAGGTGCGTTCCACGTATCCCGTCGATCCGGCCAAGATTCGGGGGCTTATCGGTGAGTATCAGCAGGTGCTGACCGAGCTGGGCAAGACGCCCGAAACGGCATCGGTGCTGCGCAACATGGCCGCTCTGCACGCCTTCCAGCTCGACGAGAAGGCCCAGGCCATGACGATGCTGCAGGAGGTTATCGACATGCCGCGCGCCAGCCTCGACGTAGTGGATGAGGCCAAGATTAACCTGGCTGATATTTATCTGCTGCGCAGTGAGCCCTGGGAAGCCACGCTGCTGTATTCGCAGGTAGAAAAGACCCACAAAGACTCGCCGGTAGGCTACGAAGCCAAGCTGCGCAATGCCCGCCTGAGCTACTACGCCGGCGACTTTAAGCTGGCCAAAAGCCACCTTGACATTCTGAAGGAAGCCACCAGCCGCGAAATTGCCAACGATGCCATGCAGCTGAGTCTGCTCATCACCGACAACACGGCTATGGATACCGCTGGCGTGGCGCTACGCGACTATTCGAGCGTGGAGCTACTCGTGTTCCAGAACAAGCTGCCCGAGGCGCTACGGGGCCTCGACAACCTGTTGCAGAAGTACCCCGGCCACGCGCTCACCGACGATGCCTGGTACCTAAAGGCTCAGCTCCAGCGCCGAATGGGCGACTATCCCGCCGCTCTAGCTACGCTGGAGAAGATTACGGCTAACCCCAAGTACGATGTGCTCAGCGACGACGCCTTGTTTCTGACGGCCAGCATCGCGGAAGAAAACCTGCAGGATCGGGAGAAGGCCAAGCTGCTCTACAACCAGCTGCTGGTAAAGTATCCGGGGAGCATCTACACGGCTGAGGCTCGCAAGCGCTTCCGTAAGCTGCGCGGCGACGCCGTAAACTAGGATGGAAGTATAACGCGGAGTGAGACTTCGCGCGGCAGCCGCGCCGCTGCCCGGTGGCTACCGAAAGAAGATAAACATGATAGCCAGCGCCAGCAGAAATACCACGTACATCAGCCCGTCGGTGAGGATGTATTGTTTGTATTTCTGGTAAAACGCGAGCAGCTTCTTCATAGGAACGGATTCAGTCGGCGGAGCGCAAAACTACGCATTCGTACCTGGTGCGACGGGTACCAATCGGGCGGACGGGGTTTTCTTCTTACTTTTGAAGATAACGCCCGCAAGGGTCTGCTGCCGATTATGGAAAAACGATGGATTCGCAAGCCTGCGCCTGAGCCCACGCAGGTCCGGCACCTGGCCGCCGCCCTGCGCGTAAATGAAACCATCATCGCGCTCTTGTGCCAGCGCGGGGTATGCTCCTACGAAGACGCCTTCCAGTATTTCCGGCCCCGCCTCGACCAGCTGCCCGACCCGCTCCGCATGCGCGACATGGACCGCGCGGTGGAGCGCCTGCTGCACGCCCTGCACGAAGGCCAGAAAGTGCTGGTATTTGGCGACTACGACGTCGATGGCACTACTTCCGTGGCGGTCGTCTACTCGTACCTGCGGACGCTGTTTGGCCCCGAGCGAATCGACTATTACATTCCCGACCGCTACAAGGAAGGCTACGGCATTTCGGAAATGGGCATCGACTACGCGGCGGCCCAGAATTTCAGCCTCATCATTGCCCTCGACTGCGGCGTAAAAGCCGTTGACCGGGTTGACTACGCCAATGAGCGGGGCGTCGATTTTATCATTTGCGACCACCACTTGCCCGGCGCCGAGCTGCCTAAGGCCGTGGCCGTGCTGGACCCCAAGCGCACCGACTGCGACTATCCGTTCAAGGAGCTTTCGGGCTGTGGCGTGGGCTTTAAGCTGATGCAGGCGCTGAGCCAGCACTTGGGGCTCGACGAAGCGCCGCTGCACGAGCTACTGGATTTAGTGGCCGTGAGTATTGCGGCCGATATCGTGCCCATTGGCGGGGAAAACCGCATTCTGGCGTACCACGGGCTACGCTTGCTCAATGACCGCCAGCGCGAGCAGCGGCCGGGCATCGAGGCCTTGCGCGAACTGGCGGGCATGCGTGATGGTGAGCTGACCATCAGCAGCCTGGTCTTCGGATTCGCGCCGCGCATCAACGCGGCCGGACGCATGGGCGACGCCAAGCGCTCGGTGGCGATGCTGCTGGCCGAAACCAAGGAAGAGGCCGTGGAAAAAACCGGCGTAATCGACAAAACCAATATGGAGCGTCGGGGCTTCGACACCAGCATCACGAAAGAGGCGCTGAGTATGATTGAAGACGACTTGTCGTTGCGCAATGCCCACTCGACGGTGCTCTACAAGGAAGACTGGCACAAGGGCGTCATCGGCATCGTGGCCTCGCGCTGCCTCGACAAATATTACCGCCCGACCATCATTCTGACTCACAGCAACGGCAAAGCCACCGGCTCGGCGCGTTCCGTGGTGGGGTTCGACGTGCATCAGGCCATTAGCGAGTGTGCCGATTTGCTCGACCAGTATGGCGGCCACATGTACGCGGCCGGCCTCACGCTGCCCGTCGAAAATGTGTCGAAGTTCCGGGAGCGGTTTGAGCAGGTCGTGGCCGGCCGCATTCTGCCGGAGCAGTTGATTCCACCCGTCGAAATCGATGGCGTTCTGCGGCTCGACGAAATTACGGATAGCTTCTACAAGCTTCTGCATCAGATGGAGCCTTTCGGCCCCGGAAATTCCAACCCTGTTTTTGAGTCGGAGTGCGTATACGCCACCCCGGATTCGGCTCGGATTGTGGGCAATTCCCATCTGAAGCTTACCCTAACCCAGGATGGTCACCATACCGTGGACGCCATCGGATTTGGCTTGGGCGAATATCACGAGCGGATTACCGACGGGCACCCGTTCAATGTGTGCTACACGGTGGAAATCAACGAGTACCGGGGGCATAAGACCCTGCAGCTGCGCGTAAAGGATATCCGCTGGGCGGAGTAGCGCGCCCTGCGGTCAACGGAGAAAGTGAGGGTCAATTTCTCTGCCTCGGCTGTGCATCGGGCTTGGTATGCCACCACACCCAAAGGATGAGCACGGCTTGCAGCGGCAGCCGGGCCCACGCCAGCCAGGGCGCTACGCCCATTCCGGCCCCACCCGTTTGGGCCATGTACACATTAGCAGGAAATACGGCCACTAGCAGTGCAATCAGACCCCAGGCGGCCCAGCGCCGGGTGCGCCGGGGCAGCAGCAGCAGCCCCAGGACCACCTCCGCGACGCCACTCGCAAACACAAGCGCCCGATGCCACGGCAGGTAGGGCGGCATGAGGCGCAGATAGGGCTCGGGGCGAAGAAAATGCAGGATTCCGGCCGCTACGAACAGAACGGCTAGTGTGTAGAGGCTGATGGTTTTGAGGCGGGACATTGGCAGCGGTAGAAGCAGATAGGGTAGGGCAGCGTACGGTGCGGCCACTGGCTTGGGCGGGGCGCAGCAGAAAACCACCGGCTCGAAAGGCCGTCAACTTACGTATTCACGGGGCAACTTTGGCTGCCCCCGCGTACTGTGGTACCTTCGCCAGGCGTTGTAGCCCTGCTTAACTATCTTGTTTCTATCCGAATGAAACTGTTTGTTCTTGCCCTTCTAGGGCTAGCTACGGCGGCTCCGGCCGTAGCCCAGCAGCCTGCGGGCTACCAGATTTCCCTCGACCTGGAGCATGCCACCAACGACCAGGTCCGGGTCGTTATGTTGACGCCCCCGGTGAAGGAAGCCCAGGCGACCTACGTGATGCCCTCCGTGGTGCCCGGCTCGTATGCCAAAAAAGACTACGGCCGCTTCGTCCAGGGCTTCACGGCCCTGGACCGCAAAGGCCAGAAGCTGAAGGTGAAGCAGCAGGGGCCCAATCTGTTTGTAATCGACAAAGCCCCGAGCCTGGCCCGCATCGAATACCTCGTGGACGACACCTGGGACAGCAAGCAGGACGACGGATTCATCTTCCAGCCGGGGGGCACCAACTTCGAAGCCGGCCAGAACTTTGTGCTGAACCACTACGGCCTCTATGGCTACCTCGAAGGCTACAAAATGCAGCCTTACCAGGTGACGGTAGCCAAGCCGGCGGCACTGTACGGGGCCACCTCGTTGCCGGTGCGCCGTGCCACGCCCACCCAGGACGTATTCACGGCGGCCAGCTACGTGGAGCTGGCCGATGCCCCTATTCTGTACAGCAAGCCCGATACGGCCAGCTTCGCCACGGGTGGGGCGCGCATTTCGGTGTCGGTGGTGTCGGAGACGGGGGCGGTGAAGGCCACGCAGGTGCGCGAGATTATGCGGCCTATGGCCGGGGCCCTGACGAAATTTTTCGGGCAAATGCCGGTGCCGGCCTACCATTTTCTGATGTATTTCCCGAGCTTTTCGTCGCCGCTGGCCAGCAAAAACGGCGGCTACGGGGCCATGGAGCATTCCTACTCCTCCCTGTATTTTCTACCCGAGGTGCCCTCCGAAGACCGGTTGCGCAGCATGGTGCAGGAAGTAGCTTCGCACGAGTTTCTGCATATGCTGGCGCCGCTTAACATTCATAGCCGCGAAATCGGCGAGTTCGACTTCCGGAATCCGAAAATGTCGCAGCACCTGTGGCTTTACGAAGGCGTGACGGAATACCTGGCCCAGCTGGTGCAGGTGCGCGGCGGCCTGAGTACGCCCACCGAGTTTCGGGAGCGAATGAAGGAAAAAATCGACAAAGCGGCCAAGCACCCCACGGTTTCCTTCACCGAGATGAGCCGCAACATTCTCGTCGCGCCCTACAAGGATATGTACGACAACGTGTATGAGAAAGGGGCGCTCATTGGCTTGCTGCTCGATATTCGCATTCAGGAGCTAAGCCAGGGCCGGCAAACCCTGCGCGACGTGCTGCTGGCCCTGCGCACTACCTACGGCCCCACGCGCTCCTTCGACGATGCCGCCCTGATTCCGGAAGTAGTAGCTCTGACCAACCCCGCCCTGCAACAGTTTTTCGACCAGTACGTCATCGGCAACCAGCCCTTGCCCTACGCCGACTACTTCGACAAAATCGGGTGGCGCTACCGGGCCACGAGCCACGCTACCGTCAAGGCTTTCGGGCAATTGGGCTTCAGCTACGACACCGATAAAAAGCAGTTTCTGGTGGCCAGCACCAAGCCCGACCAAAACGCCTTTGGGCTGCAGGAAGGCGACGTAATACTGGCCGTAAACGGAATGCCCGTCGGAATGGAAAACGCCGAGAAGCTGCTGCGCCCGTTGGTAGAGCCGACCAGCAGCGACGTGGTCAACGTCCGGTTTCAGTCGGCGGCTTCCAAAACGCCCCAGGAACGGCAGGCGGCCCCCCGCGAATTCGAAGTGGACATTAAAAACGCGCTGGATGAAACTCCCGCGCCCACGCCGGCCCAGTTGCGGCTGCGCGCCCAGGTTCTGACGCCGTTGGGGTAGCTACAGCGGCCAGCACCTAGCGGTGGTGGCGCGCTTGGCAGCCGTCGAGCCTTGCCGCTCCGGCTTCTACTTTCTAACGCCTACCTTTACCCCAATGATTCTGCGCGCCGAACACTTAGTCAAAACCTACAAATCCCGAACCGTTGTCAACGACATGTCGCTGTCGGTGGAGCAGGGCGAAATCGTGGGGCTATTGGGGCCGAACGGCGCTGGCAAAACCACCTGCTTCTACATGACGGTGGGTATGGTGAAGCCCAACAGCGGCAAGATTTTTCTGGATGATGAGGAGATTACCAAGCTGCCCATCTACCAGCGCGCCCGGCGGGGGGTCGGCTATTTGGCCCAGGAAGCTTCCGTCTTCCGCGACCTGTCGGTGGAGGAGAATATTCTGGCCGTGCTGGAGATGACCAACATGCCCAAAAAAGCCCAGCGCGATAAGGTGGAGGAACTGCTGAACGAGTTCAGCCTGACGCACGTGCGCAAGAACCTGGGTCGGGTGCTGAGCGGCGGCGAGCGGCGGCGCACCGAAATAGCCCGCGCCCTGGCCGTCGACCCCAAATTCGTGCTTCTGGACGAGCCTTTTGCCGGCGTCGACCCCATTGCCGTGGAAGAAATCCAGGGCATTGTTGCCAAGCTCAAGCACAAGAATATCGGCATTCTCATCACCGACCACAATGTGAACGAGACGCTGAGCATCGTTGACCGCGCGTACTTGCTGTTCGAAGGCAAGTTGCTGAAGGCTGGTACGGCCGAGGAGCTGGCCGCCGACGAAACCGTGCGCCGCGTGTATCTGGGCAAACACTTCGAATACAAGCGGAAGATTTAACCTCCGTCTCACCTACCTGGGAGCGGCTGCACAGCCTTGGCAGGTGGGCTTGCGTATAGGCTCCGCGGAGTTGCCCGCCAGCTTCGTCATCACCCGGCACCGAATTCTGCATGATTGATTCTATTCTGACGTGGACCGTACAGCGGCGGTTGGCCAGCATCGAGTATTTCCGCCAGAATCCGCATGAGGTGCAGGCGCGGGTGCTTCAGGCGCTGCTGCTCAAAGCCCGCGCTACCGAATGGGGCCAGCGCTACGGGTTTGCCGATGCGCCCAGTGGGACCGAGTTTGCCCGGCGGGTGCCGGTCAGTACCTACGAGCAGCTGTATCCGGCCATCGAGCGGGTGTTGCGGGGGGAGCCTGACGTGCTGTGGCCCGGCCAAGTACAGTGGTTTGCCAAGTCCAGCGGCACGACCAATGCCCGTAGCAAGTACATTCCCGTCACCCGCGAATCGTTGCGGGAATGCCACTACCGCGCCGGCCGCGACATGACGGCTTTGGCCACGTCCTTATACCCGGAAAAACGCGTGCTGGCCGGTAAAACCTTGTCATTGGGTGGCACGCATGCGCCCAACCCATTCCGCCCGACGGAGGAAGCGTCCCGCGTGGGCGACGTGTCTGCCGTCATCATGCAGAATCTGCCCTCCTGGGCCGAATACCTGCGCACGCCGCCGCTGGAAATGGCGCTGCTGGACGAGTGGGAAGAGAAAATAGAGCGCATTGCCCGCCACGTGCTCAGCATCAATGTATCGGTGCTGGCCGGCGTACCCACCTGGATGATTGTGCTGCTGCGCCGGGTAACGGAGCTGGCCGGGGCCGGCAACATTACGGAGGTGTGGCCCAACCTGAGCTTGTTTCTGCACGGAGCCGTGGCCTTCGGTCCCTACCGGGAGCTGTTCCGGCAGCTTATCCCCGCCGAGCAGATGCGCTATCTGGAAATCTATAACGCGTCCGAAGGCTACATAGCGCTCCAGGATCAGCGCGACTCCGAAGACTTGCTGCTGCTGCTCGACCACGGTATTTACTACGAGTTTATCCCCCTTGAGCAGGTAGAAAGCGAAAACCCGCAGGCCTTGTCGCTGGAGCAAGTGGAGCTGGGCTGCACCTACGCGCTGGTGCTCAGTACCAACGCCGGCCTGTGGCGCTACGCCATCGGCGACACCGTGCGCTTCACCTGTCTGGCTCCCTACCGCCTCAGGATTACGGGCCGCACCAAACATTTTCTGAATGCTTTCGGCGAGGAAGTGGTCATCGAAAATGCCGATGCTGCCATAGCCGCCGCCTGCCGGGCCACCGGGGCCACCGTGCGCGACTACACCGCTGCCCCCATCTATTTCGATGCTGCCAATACTTCGCGTGGGGGCCACCAATGGCTGATAGAATTCAACGAGAGCCCACCGAATCCGGCGCATTTTACGGCCACGCTCGACCAAACCCTGCGCGAGCTGAACTCGGATTATGCTGCCAAGCGCCACCGCGACCTGGCCCTCAGCCCGCCGGTACTAACCATTGCCAGTACGGGAGTCTTCACGCGGTGGCTGGCCAGCAAAGGTAAGCTGGGCGGCCAGCACAAAGTGCCACGCCTGAGTAACTCCCGCGCCATTATCGAGGAAGTTTTATGTCAGCTGTAGCAGGTGGCGTTGGCGCAATTCTCCCGGCATAGTGCTAGTTTATGGGAGTCGTATAAAAAATAAGGTGGCTTAGTATTACCCGCAAAGTGAAGATTGAGTAAATCTCGGCTTGTAGTAGAATTAGCTGCTATTCGCTTGTAAATCAAGGTTTATGGCTGTTTGCAAGGTTGTTTGCCTCTTGTCATTGCTGGCTCGCCCATAGGCGCTGAAATACCGCATTAAATTCTATATTGTGGAATTGTTAACGTTCACGCCCACACCCGTGCCCGCTATTCCAACCTCTTCCTCCCGCCCGTATGTTTCCCGCCGGAAACGTAGCCGCTCGTCCGATTCTTCTGCGCTAAGTACAAAAGCCACGGCTGGTCTGCTGAGTCTGCTGATCGTTGCGTTGCTGGTGAGCTTGGCCATCATAGCCGCCACCCTAACCAACGAGGGTGGGAGCAGCGAAACGGCCCAAACGGCCAGTGCTGCTATTCCCGATTCGCCTGCGAACCGGGAATAGCAGCACTGGCTCGCCCAAAACGGGCCTATTGGTCTAATGCGCCGCCCACCAAGCGGCCCAGCACTCCGCCGCTTTCCTTGGAGGCATTGCCGCCAGTAGGAGCCAGCGCCTGAATCAGCTTCTTCACGGGCATCGACTGTAGCCATACCCGGCCGGTACCCTGCAGGGTGGCTAGTAGGAGGCCTTCGCCGCCAAAAATCATCGATTTGAGGCCACCGGCCCGCGCGATGCTAAAGTTGATATTCGGCTCGAACGCTACCACGCAGCCGGTATCGACGCGTAATAACTCATTGTTGAGCTGCTTTTCGATAATGGTGCCCCCGGCATGGATAAAGGCTTTGCCGTCGCCCGTAAGCTTCTCCAGGATGAATCCTTCGCCGCCAAAAAAGCCGGCACCGAACTTCTGGTTGAAGTGAATACCAATCTTGGTGCCCCGGGCCGCCGCCAAAAATCCGTCTTTCTGCACGATCAGGCCATTGGGCATTGTGCCCAGGTCGATAGGAATGATGGTGCCGGGGTAGGGCGCGGAGAAGGCTACCTTGCTTTTGGCCGTGGTTCCCCGGTGTGTGAAGTGCGTCATAAACAACGACTCGCCCGTCATCAGGCGGGTGCCAGCCGAGAACAGCTTGCCCAGAATACCTTGGTCGGGCTCCGAGCCGTCGCCCATTTTCGTCTCGAATGCTATGCCTTCTTCCATGTACACCATGGCCCCAGCTTCGGCTATTACGGTTTCGTTGGGGTCCAGCTCCACTTCCAGAACCTGAATGTCGGAGCCGAGAATGCGGTAGTCTACGTCGTGGGAAAGCATAAGCAGAAAAGTTAGGAAGAATAAAAGAACCCAAGTATAGTAAACTGGCAATAATCAACGGGGATTTGCCGGAAATGAAGAAGCCATTCTCGGGTAAGAATGGCCTCAACTAGCAATAGGATGCGCTGGTACGCGCCTATTCTTCGTTTAACTCCCGGCCTACATCCGAGTCGGCAGATGCCTCCGGCTCACTCTTCGCGCCCTTCTTCTTGGCTTCGCTGCTGGTTCGGCGCATGAAGTCCTCTTCCGATTCTTCCGGCTCAGCCGCCCCGTTTTCGAGCGGAAATTCTTCCTCTTCCACTTTCTCCCCGAACTGTCCGTCGCGATTCACCAGCTTTTTGTCGCGCACGTGCTGGTTCAGGAAATTGTTGATGTCTTCAATCGAGTAGTTGGAGGTGATTTCTCCCAGCGGGTTCACCTTGATTTCGAAGCCTTCGAGGTCTTTGTGCACCCGGGCTTTCTTTTCCGGATCGGTTTTTTTGCTCTTGTTGACGGGTTTCTTAGCCATGATGTCGTCCGTAGTGGAAGAAAGTTGCTCCGCTGGCGCCTTCCTCAAACACGAAGGCCGCTTCGTACCAAGCAGTACGAAGCGGCCCCGGTGCCGGATACACAAATTTTCAAGTGCGGCTACGCAGTGGTCGTTGCTGCCAGGCGCTGCACGGCCACCTCAATGCGCTGCGCCGTTTCTGCCGGGCCGATAATGCTCATAATGGCCATCAAATCGGGACCAGCGGCAACGCCGGTCACAACCACGCGCAACGCCTGCAGTACCTGTCCGATTTTCATGCCTTGGTGCTCCATCGTCATGGTGAGCAGCGTCCGGATGCCGTCAGGGGTGGCGTCGGAGTGCGTGGGCAGATCTTTGGCAAATGCCAGCAGGGCGGTGGCGGTGGCTGCAGTCCATTTTTTGCCGATTACCTGCTCATCGTAGCCTTCGGGAGCCAGGAAGAAGTACTGGGCTTCGCGCCAGAAATCGTTCGGGAAGGTTACTCGCTCCTTCATTGCCGCCACGATTTGCACCGCCTTTTCTTCCGGGCACTCGATGTTGTGCTCCTGCAAGGCCGCCAGCAGGAACTGCGCTAGCTCCTGGTCGGGCTTAGCCCGCAAATAGTGCTCATTATACCAGCGCACCTTGTTCTGGTCGAAGCGCGCCGGCGACTTGCTCACGCGCTCGATGCTGAAGGCCTCAATCAGCTCCGGCAGCGAGAAAATCTCCTGCTGGGAGCCAGGGTTCCAGCCCAGGAAAGCCAGGAAGTTGATGAAAGCATCGGGCAGGTAGCCACTTTCGCGGTAGCCGCTGCTCACGGTTGGGGCACCGGTCTCGGCGTCGATTCCGTGCCATTCAATCGGGAATACAGGAAATCCCAGCCGGTCGCCGTCGCGCTTGCTGAGCTTGCCGGTGCCGTCGGGCTTGAGGAGCAGCGGCAAGTGGGCAAACTGCGGCATGGTGTCTTCCCAGCCAAAATAGCGGTAGAGCAGCACATGCAGCGGAGCCGAGGGCAGCCACTCCTCGCCCCGGATGACGTGGGTGATTTCCATCAGATGGTCGTCCACGATGTTGGCCAGGTGGTAGGTCGGCATGCCGTCCGATTTCATCAGCACCTTGTCGTCGATGCTGCTGGAGTGGACCACTACCCAGCCGCGAATCATGTCGTTAAAGCGCACTTCTTCCTTGCGCGGCACCTTCAGCCGAATCACGTAGGGCGAGCCGCCGTCGAGCATCTGCTTTACCTCATCCTCAGGCAAGGTGAGCGAATTGCGCATCTGGGTGCGCGTAATGCTGTTGTATTGTGGGTTAGGCACCTTAGCGGCCGTCAGGCGGGCCCGCATCACGTCGAGTTCCTCGGGTGTGTCGAAGGCATAGTAGGCGTGGCCGCTGTTGATGAGCTGCATGGCATAGGCCATATACATCGGCTTCCGTTCGCTTTGGCGGTAGGGCGCGTGCGGACCGGGCGTTTCCGACCACGGACTCTCGTCGAGCTCAATACCACACCACTGCAAGGCCTCGGCAATGTACTTTTCCGCGCCGGGCACGAAGCGGTTCTGGTCGGTGTCTTCGATGCGCAACAGCATTTTGCCGCCCATTTTGCGCGCAAACAAGTAGTTATACAGCGCCGTGCGCACGCCGCCAATATGTAACGGTCCCGTAGGACTGGGCGCGAAACGCACCCGTACTTCTCTCTCCATAAAAACAAAAGTTCGCGTCGAATCTTACCAAAACGCGCAGCGAAGGTACAAAGATGAGACGGGGATTTCGTGAAAAGCCGAGCCGTTGCGCCCGATACCACCTCAACGCTGCCTTTCCGCTGCCCGTTAGTCGCGGTTGCGGTAGGTAAGGTACAAAGCGAGGCCCAGCAGCGTGATGCCACCGCGAATAACCCACGAAGCAGTAGTGCCCCACTGGTCAACCCAGGTCAGCAGCATCGACTTCATACCCACGAAAGGCAGTATCAAGGAAAGTACGCCGAGTAATAACAGGCCCAAGCCAAGTTCTTTCATACAGGAAGTAGTGAAGTAAGGAGATGAGAAAGTGCTGCTTTACTTGCGTAAACGAAACGTAAACGCCTTTTCGCTACCGCGCCACTGCGCTATTTCACGGCGACGCACGAAATTTCGACCTGTACGTCTTTCGGTAGCCGGCTTACTTCCACCGTCTCGCGGGCCGGAGCATACTCAGCGTCAAAGTAGCTGCCGTAGATTTCGTTGATTAGCCCGAAGTTGCCGAGGTCCTTCACGAAAATGCTGCATTTTACCACGTCACGCAGCGTTAGCTGTGCTGCTCCCAGCACGGCCTGCAGGTTGCGCATTACCTGATGTGTTTCGGCGGCCACGTCGCCATTACCCACTAGCTGGCCCGAGGCGGCATCCAGAGCAATCTGACCGGAAACGTATACCGTATTGCCGGCTTGAATAGCTTGGCTGTAGGGCCCGATAGGAGCGGGGGCATCGGGCGAGTAAATGATGGAGTTGGCCATAAGTTGACAGCAGAGCAGATGGAATGTCTATTTGTGGGATCTTTAGGTCAAAAGTAAGCGGAAAAACATGCATCTGTTCATCGTTGAGGGCGACTACCTGGCCGCCGAGTTCCGCCGTAAGTTTGGCCCGGCGCACACCTACGATTTTTGTTCGGCTACCGACCCCGACCTGCTCGTGCGCCTCGCCGCCGCCGATGTGGCCTTCGACCTGCGCGCCTGGCCCGAACTGCACTACGAGCAACCCCGCCAGCCACTTTTTTATCATACCACCAGCCAGACGTTGGCTCGGCTTTTTCGGGGTGAGGCGCTGCCTTTCGGGCCCGTGTTTGGCTTTTGCGCCTTACCAACCCTCCTGGACCGGCCGCTTCTCGAAATTAGCGTGTACCGACCCGAAGACGCGGCACTACTGGCTCCGCTGGCGGCTTCGCTTGGCACGGCGTATTGCGTAGTGCAGGATCGGGTGGGACTCGTGACGCCCCGGGTGGTGTGCATGGCTATTAATGAAGCCTGCCACGCGCTGCAGGAAGGCCTAGCCAGCATCGGCGACATAGAGCGAGCAATAAAGCAAGCAACAACGGCCGCTTATGGGCCTTTCGAGTGGGCCACCCGCATCGGTGTCGACCGGGTGTACGAAACCCTGGAGGCGCTGTATCAGGACACGCATGATGACCGTTACAGAATAGCCCCGCTGCTTAAAACCATGTTTCTGCGCGGCCAGTCGTTTCTTTTGGAGTAACGCCGAGGGTTAGCCCTGCACTAGGTTGTGCACTACTTTGAAGCATAAAAAAGCCTCGCTAAAATCATTCAGCGAGGCTTTTTTATACTGTGTGCAAATACGGGTTATTCCACCGTCACCGACTTAGCTAGGTTACGGGGCTGGTCGACGTTGCAGCCGCGCAGTACGGCAATGTGGTAGGATAGCAACTGCAGCGGCACTACCGATACCAACGGCATGAGTACTTCGCTGGTAGCCGGCACTTCAATCACAAACTCCGCCATCGACGGAATCACCGTATCACCCTCCGTCACGACGGCAATGATGCGGCCTTTGCGCGCTTTTACTTCCTGGATATTCGACACCACTTTCTCGTAGGAGCTGTCTTTAGTCGCAATTACGACCACCGGCATGTTCTCATCGATAAGGGCAATCGGACCGTGTTTCATTTCAGCCGCCGGGTAGCCCTCGGCGTGGATGTAGCTAATTTCCTTCAATTTCAGCGCTCCTTCCAACGCCACTGGGAAGTTATAGCCCCGGCCCAAATACAGGAAGTTGGTCGAATCCTTGAAGATTTCGGCAATCTGCTCAATTTCGTTGTTGAGCAATAGGGCCTTCTCTACTTTCGACGGAATGTTGCTCAGCTCCACCATCAATTCGCGCAGCTTCGAATCGGTGAGCGCACCGCGCTTGTGGCCAACAATCATGGCCAGCAGCGTGAGCACCGTTACCTGGGCCGTGAAGGCTTTGGTAGAAGCCACCCCGATTTCCGGACCCGCGTGGGTGTAAGCACCAGCGTCGGTCGCGCGGGCAATGCTGGAGCCCACTACGTTGCAGATACCGAAAATGGTAGCTCCCTTGCTCTTGGCCAACTCAATGGCCGCCAAGGTATCAGCCGTTTCACCCGATTGGGAAATGGCAATAACGATGTCCCGCTCGGTGATGATAGGGTTGCGGTAGCGGAATTCGGAAGCGTATTCCACTTCCACCGGAATGCGGGCCAGATCTTCAATCAGATACTCGGCCACTAAGCCCGCGTGCCACGACGTGCCGCAGGCCACGATGAGAATACGCTCGGCGTTCATGAACTTCCGCTCGTACGCCCGGATGCCACCCATGTTCAAATGGCCAGCTTCCAGCTCCAACCGTCCCCGCATAGAATCGAGGATAGAGCGGGGCTGCTCAAATATCTCCTTGAGCATAAAATGCTCATAGCCGCCCTTTTCAATGCTGTCCAGCTCCAATTCCAGCTTCTGGATGTACGGCGTTTGCTGCACATCTTCCTTACTGCGGATATCCAGTTTGCCGTCGCGGATAACTACTATTTCGTAGTCATTCACATACACGACTTCATTGGTATACTCGATGATGGGGGTAGCATCCGAGGCCAGGAAGAACTCGTCTTTGCCCACCCCAATTACCAGCGGAGAGCCTTTGCGAGCTGCAATCAGCTGCCCTGGGTCATCTTTGCTAAGCACTACAATGGCATAAGCCCCAACTACTTCGTGCAGAGCCAGCCGTACGGCTTCTTCCAACGAGCAGCTGTTCTGCTTCTGGATTTCCTCAATCAGATTAACAAACACTTCCGTATCCGTATCCGACTGAAATACGTGGCCTTGCTTCTGCAAGTGGGTTTTCAGCGCCGCGTAGTTCTCGATGATGCCATTGTGAATGATGGCGATTCGCTCGGAAGTAGAGTAGTGCGGGTGGGCATTCGAGTCATTCGGCTCACCGTGGGTGGCCCAGCGCGTATGGCCCATGCCAATGTGGGCGTGGGTGTCTTTTTCAGCAATGAACTTCTCGAGCTCATTTACTTTGCCCTTCTTCTTATATACGTTCAGGGCTCCATTCAGCAAGGCTACGCCCGCTGAGTCGTAGCCGCGGTATTCCAGGCGGCGCAGGCCTTTCAGAATAATAGGGCAGGCCTCACGGTACCCGATGTAAGCGACAATTCCGCACATAGTGTGTCAGAGAAAGAGATGTTGAGAGAAAAATCACTCCGGCCCGGCCCTTCAACAAAGGCCGTGCCGGAGTGATTCGTATGAATGTAGCTGAGCCTTAGCGCAGCTTGGAAGAGTATACGCGTAACTTGATGTTCTGGGCATCAAGTATGCTCCGATTCAGATTCAAGGTGAGGGAGCGCCGCAATACAGGACTCACCATAAGGGCCGCCGCCTGTTCGCCTAGCTGATTGGCCAGGTACGCCTGCAGGTAAGTGGTAATTACTACGCTGTAGTACTTATTGTCCGGGCCAAAGTCAAAGAGCGTGACGACTGCCTCGTTGCCTTGCCCCAGCGGGTTCGCTAAGTTGGTTTGCACAATCCGCTCTACAGACGAGATATTAACCGTACGCTGCAATACCCGGTTCTTTGCGTTTATCTCGTATAGGAAAGCCTGTGTCGGGTTCGGAAACAGAATAGTGCCACTCGATTTGATCGGGATAATCAGCTCGGCGCGGTTAATAGCCAGTGCCGACTGCGCCTTAAGTGCCTCCAAGCCCTGAATCTCCAGCTTGGTAGCCAGGCCCAGGCCTTCTTGCATGTAAGTCACGTTGTCTGCCACGCTCACCGATTTGGTGCCGTCCACCAGTTGGTTGAACGGTGCCTTCAGGTCTGTCGAAATCTGGGTGTAGTAGCGGGGCGCGTTAGGGTCGTTGATGCCATACGAGGTGCCCAGGCGAATGGTATAGGGTTTAGGTACTATTGGCTTCGTGCTGCCAGCCGTAGTATCGGTGGCATGGAAGTAAACGAAAACCCGGTTACCGGTGCCCCGGTTCAGTGCGACTATCGAGTTGCCGTGGTTATCGGAAGGAGCAATGCGGAGCCCTCTCCAAACCTCATTCAGCTTGGCTTGGTTGAACGATGAGGTATTCAGGGCTGCGAATAAGGTAGTCGCCAAGGCCGAGTTGCGAACTTTATCCTTGTGCAGTACCAAGCGGATCGTAGCATCGGGCACCACAACGGTGTTCGTGCTATCTACCGTACCAGGCACTTTAACGCCGTTGGCATCCTTGATAAGCTTCTTGAGCCCATTGGGTCGTTCCTCGGTTTTGGTTCTGGTCAGTGAGCTAGTCAGGCCCGCGTCAGGCGAAGTGCCCGACGGAGCATCAATAACGCCGGCGTTGTACGTTTTCTTGTCGTTCAGCGGCTCCGCGATATTGTAAACATCGAAGCGCACCGGAGTAGCGGCGCTGCCATATACCTGGTCGAAGCTCGAAACGATGACGACAGAGTCCAGTTTGGAATCCCGGTACTTGTAGGGCAGGACATCCGCACTGACCCGCAGATTATAGACGGCGCTGGCCATAGTCGTTCCCAGGGTAACGTCTGTTACACGTCCAACCAAGGTGCGGTCCGCATTCAGGGTTTCGACGGAATCCTGCAGGATTGTAGAGGCAAGGACTTGATAATCCTTAAACTCCGTGTTGATAGGCGAGGTGCCCGGTAGCTCCACTCCCAAGTCATTGGGATCTTCGCAGCTGGTCGCGGCAAACAGCAGTACCGAGGAAAGAAAAGGAACCGAGGCTATTCGGCAGGCGCTATTAATTAGCCAATTCATTATAAAGCGTGTAGTAGGAGGAAAGCAGGTTTTCGCCAGTACCAACCTGGCCAATCTGACGTTTCAGCGAGTACTCGGTGAACAAGGCATTCAGGTTGTCGCTGAAGTCCTCATCCGATTTCACCACGGAGTCGGCATATTCCATGCCCACTTTGATGAAGCCGCCAAAGTCGGCCGACTTGAGAGCGGCCAGCATTTCGTCATCGATGTCGAGCATTTTGGCTTTCTCGATGATGTCGCCTTCGAATTTGTGGCTGAACTCGTTGTTGTAGACCGTAAACACGGACTTGGCATCCTTGAAAATCGGGTCCTTCTTATAGGTCGTCTTCAGATACATCGGAATCAGGCCCGTCATCCAGTCGTTGCAATGAACGATATCGGGAGCCCAACCCAGCTTTTTCACGGTTTCCAGAACGCCTTTGCAGAAAAAGATAGCGCGCTCATCGTTGTCAGCGTGGAACTTATCGTTTTTGTCGACCAGCACGGACTTGCGGTGGAAGTAATCTTCATTGTCGATGAAGTATACTTGCAGCTTCGCATTCGGAATGGAAGCCACTTTAATAATAAGCGGCTTTTCTTCTTCTCCTACCGCAATGTTGATGCCCGACAAGCGTACTACTTCATGCAAACGGTTTTTACGCTCGTTGATGATACCGAAACGAGGCACGAAAATGCGGATTTCCATCCCCATCTCCTGCATTCCCTGCGGTAGCATACGCAGAAACTCCGCTACCTTGGTCGTCTGCAGAAACGGGTTGATTTCCGTGGCAGCGTAGAGTATTCTCAACTTGGACATATAGAGTCAGTTGGTGTGATTGGGATAGGGCAACACTTTGGGATGCACAAAATTAAGCATTTTTGAGCGAATTATCAATAAAACGAGCCTGGGCACCCTGCCCGCGGGCCTTCCTCCTATGGTGATACTGGAATCTGCCGCCGCGTTGCAAGCCCAAACCGAAAGTTGGCGTCAGGCCAAGCTGCGAGTTGGGCTGGTGCCTACTATGGGGGCCCTGCACGAAGGGCATTTGCAGCTGGTGCGAGCCGCCGCCCAGGCGAATGATGTCGTGGTGGTCAGCGTATTTGTCAACCCGACGCAGTTCAATAACGCGGAAGACTTCCGGCTGTATCCGCGCGTGCCCGAAGCCGATGCCGCGCTGCTGGCCCCGGCAGGCTGCACGGCGCTGTTTCTGCCTTCTGTAGAGCAGATGTACGCCCAGCCTACGGTGTTGCGCTTCGACTTTGGCCCCCTGGAGCAAGTGATGGAAGGGGAGCACCGGCCGGGCCATTTTCATGGGGTGGCTACGGTGGTAAGCAAGCTATTTCACATGAGCCGTCCGCACCGGGCCTACTTCGGGCAGAAAGACCTGCAGCAGGTAGCCATCATCCGGCAGTTGGTGGCCGACCTGTCCTTTGATCTGGAGCTGGTCGCTTATCCGACCATCCGGGAGGCCGATGGGCTGGCCATGTCGTCGCGCAACCGCCGCCTCGCGCCGGATGCCCGACTGGTCGCGCCCCGCTTGTACCAAGCCCTGACGCTTGGCGCTACCTTGGTGGAGGAGCAAAAGCTGAGCCCAGAGGCCGTGCAGCAGACGGTAGCGCACTATCTGGCCCAGGAGTCGTCTATTGAGCTGGAGTATTTTGCCGTGGCCGATGCCCATACGCTGCAGCCCGTAAGTGGTGGTTGGGTTGCCGGCAGCACTGTAGCTTTGTGCCTGGCTGCGCACGTAGGGGGCGTGCGTTTAATCGACAATGTGGTGGTGCCGTTGCCGTAGGGTCTTTGGCCCAGAGCGGTAGTGAGGGGTTAGGCGTGATTTAGTTACCTTTGCGCGCTGAAAATCACCCCCTTCTTCACCCATGCATATCGAAGTTCTCAAGTCCAAGATTCATCGGGCCAAGGTTACGCAGGCAGAGCTCCATTATGTCGGTAGTGTCACCATTGACGAAGACCTGCTGGATGCGGCCAACATGGTCGAAAATGAGAAGGTCACTATCGTCAATGTCAACAACGGCGAGCGGTTCGAGACGTACACCATCTGCGGTGAGCGGGGCTCGGGCATGGTGTGCCTCAATGGCCCGGCAGCCCGGCGAGTGGCCGTGGGCGACATAGTTATTATTTTCTCGTACGGTCTGATTGACTTCGCTGAAGCCCGCGCCCACAAGCCGACGCTCGTGTTTCCCGATCAGCACAACCGGCTGGTATAGCGCCGGGTCAAACGAGTCAGAAAACGCTTGTGGCCGGTAGCTGTTAGGCTATTTTGCGGGCCATTGTTCGGTATTTGTTGCGTGTAGGGTATTTATGAAAAAGCTGCTTACTATTCTGAAGTACGCCTTGCTGTTGTCTGTTTCGGGACTGCTGATGTGGTATGCCGTGCAGGGGCAAGACCTCAATAGCATCGGCCGGCACGTGCGGGAAGCCAACTATTCCTGGCTCGCCATTACCATGGCGCTGTCGGCGCTGGGCTACCTCAGCCGCGCCTACCGCTGGAAGATGCAGCTCGACGCGACGAAGTATAAAGCGCCTTTCTGGGATGTGTACCACGCCATGATGGTTGGCTACCTGGCCAATCTGGTGCTGCCGCGCATGGGCGAAGTTATCCGCTGCTCCATCTTGCAGCGCACCAGCAAAGTGCCGGTACAGATAGCCTTGGGTACGGTCGTGACGGAGCGCGTGATTGACGTGCTGGTGCTGCTTGGCTTACTGGGTAGCACGCTGCTGCTCGATTTCGACACGTTCTGGTCGTTTGTTACCGACAAAGTGATGGGAGGGCGCTACGACGAGCTGGCCCGCAACCGCACCCCGCTGCTGGTAGCGGCTGGTATAGCGCTGCTGCTCGTAGCAGGGCTGGCCTACGCGCTGTTCCAGAATCTGGAGCGGCTGCGGCAGAATGCTCTCTTCAATAAGGTGGTTCTGTTCGTGAAAGGTTTGCTGGCCGGCGTGTTCAGCGTGCTGAAAATGAAGAACAAGAGCCTGTTTCTGTTCCATACCTTCTTCACTTGGGCTGTTTATTACCTGATGGACTATCTGGCCTTTCGCTGTTTTCCGGCCACCTATTCGCTGGATATGCGTGCCGGATTGGCCGTACTCACTTTCGGTGCTTTTGGCATGGCCGCGCCGGTTGCGGGCGGTATCGGGCCGTTTCACGTGATGGTGCAGGGTATTTTGTTGGCCTATGGTATCAGCAAGGAAGCCGGCATTGCTTACGCGCTGGTCGTACACGGCTCCCAAACCCTGCTGGTTGTGCTCATGGGCGGGGTTAGCTTCGCGGTAAGTATGATGAAATCAGGCAGAACACGGCAGCAGACCGCAGCCACCCCAGCCCTAGCCGTAGCAACCGATGTGGAGTCAAGCTAAAATTGTGAGTACGGCGACGTTGCTGCCGCTGCTGACCGAGTGGCGCGCCCAAGGCAAACGAGTCGTATTCACCAACGGCTGCTTCGATCTGCTGCACCTGGGCCACGTCGATTACCTGGAAAAAGCCCGTCACCTCGGCGACGTACTGGTGCTGGGCCTCAATACCGATGCCTCAGTAAGCCGACTGAAGCCCGGCCGGCCACTACAGGACGAAGTGTCACGTGCGCGAATTCTGGCTTCCCTTTTGTTCGTGGATGCTGTCATCCTATTCGACGAGCCGACGCCGCTGGAGCTCATTACTCTAGTACAACCCGATATTTTGGTGAAGGGCGACGACTATGCTATCAGCGGAATTGTCGGTCACGAATTGGTGTTAGCTACTGGCGGGCAGGTGCTCACCGTGCCCCTCGTGGCAGGCTACAGCACCAGTCGTATCGTCGAGCGGATTCAGGCTCAACTTCACTCTTAAGCAACTTCATCCATGTTACACAACATAAGCCCTATCTACATCCTCGTTATTGGGGCAATGCTGGTAAGCTGGCTCATTCAGTGGCGCCTGCGCAGCAAATTTGCCAAGTATGCCCAGATCGGCCTGCAATCGGGTTTGTCGGGCAAACAGATTGCTGAACTGATGCTCGCTGACCACGGCATCACGGATGTGCGCGTCATCTCGACCGAAGGCCGCCTCACCGACCACTACAACCCCGCCGACAAAACCGTGAACCTCAGCGAGGCTGTCTACGAAGAGCGTAGCGCATCCGCCGCTGCCGTAGCTGCCCACGAGTGCGGCCACGCCGTGCAGCACGCTACTGCCTACAGCATGCTGCAGTTTCGCTCGGCTATGGTACCGGCCCTGAGCAGCGTTGCTACCTACATGCCCTGGATTTTGATGGGTGGCGTCTTCATGATTCGGACCACGCTGATACCGTTGGGCTTGGGTATTGCACTGTTTTCGCTCACTACCCTGTTTTCATTTGTCACGCTGCCCGTCGAATTTGATGCCAGCCGCCGGGCTCTGGCCTGGATTGACAAGCGTGGCATTGTGACACCCCAAGAGCATGCCATGGCCAAAGACGCACTCTGGTGGGCCGCTATGACCTACGTTGTAGCCGCACTCAGCTCCCTGGCCACGCTGCTGTACTATGTCAGCATCTTCATGGGCGGCCGCGACCGGCGCTAGTGCACGAGTCCGGTAAGCTTCCTGCTTCCAAAGAAAGCCGCTTCAGTTGCTGAAGTGGCTTTCTTTTTAGGCGGTACGCTTGCGTTGCCAGCCTATGGAAACCCAACCTTACCCTGTTACGTCGTCTTCAGTCGCTCCCAATTGGCGCCCTGGGGTAGCCATCGGCTTTAAACCTGTCGGGCGGCTCACAGTTATTACGGGGTAGCCGTTAAATAAAAAATGCAGGCCACCTGCTTATTGTCCAACATCTACGGGTTAATTTTGAACTCTACTTCAGCCGCCTTCGGGCAGTGCAATTCTCTCCCACCCAAGCCTATTACCGATGGATTTTCAGCTCACCGAAGAACAACTCGCCGTCCAGTCTGCTGCCCGCGACTTTGCGCAGACCGAACTCTGGGCCGGCGTTATTGAGCGCGACGAACACCAGAAATTTCCCGCTGAGCAAATCAAGAAGATGGGCGAACTGGGCTTCATGGGCATGATGGTGAGCCCCGAATACGGCGGCGGCGGCATGGATACCGTGTCGTATGTGCTGGCAATGGAAGAAATTTCCAAGGTCGATGCTTCCTGCTCCGTTATCATGTCGGTAAACAACTCGCTGGTATGCTGGGGCTTGGAGCAATATGGCACGGAAGAGCAGAAGCGTAAGTATTTGCCCCGGTTGTGCTCCGGCGAAATCATTGGGGCCTTCTGTCTATCGGAGCCCGAGGCGGGTTCCGATGCGACGATGCAGCGCACTACGGCCGAGGATAAAGGCGACCATTACCTGCTGAACGGCACCAAAAACTGGATTACCAACGGCAGCTCGGCCTCCGTGTACTTGGTAGTAGCCCAAACCAACCCTGAGTTGAAGCACCGCGGCATCAACGTGCTGATCGTGGAGAAGGACATGCCTGGCTTCGTGGTGGGCCTGAAAGAGAATAAGCTCGGCATCCGTGGCTCCGACACCCACTCGCTGATGTTCACCGACGTGAAGGTGCCCAAGGAAAACCGCATCGGTGACGACGGCTTCGGGTTCAAATTCGCCATGCAGGTGCTGGCGGGTGGCCGCATTGGTATTGCTGCCCAGGCGCTGGGTATTGCTTCCGGTGCTTTTGAGTTGTCGCTCAAATACTCGAAAGAGCGCAAGGCCTTTGGCGTGGAAATCTCCAAGCACCAGGCCATTCAGTTCAAGCTGGCCGACATGGCTACCACTATCGACGCTGCCCGTCTGCTGTGCCTGCAAGCGGCCCACGACAAGGACGCGCACAATGACTACGCCAAGTCGGGAGCCATGGCCAAGCTGTTCGCTTCTAAAACTGCTATGGACACGGCCGTTGAAGCCGTACAGATCCACGGAGGCTATGGTTTTGTGAAAGAGTTTCACGTGGAGCGCATGATGCGCGACGCCAAAATCACCCAAATTTATGAGGGTACTTCCGAGATTCAGAAAATTGTAATCTCTCGTGAATTGCTCAAGTAAAACTGGAATTGCCTAAAAGTCAGAATCATTGCATTAAACCCAGCCATAATTTGGCTGGGTTTTTCGTTTTTGTGAATTTTTATATGTTATTTTGCATTGTCTAAATCCAGGCCGTCTATTGGCCGGTTTTATCCCGGTACCCCAACCACCCCCTAGAATATGGAAGATTACAATAAAGTGATAGAGTCGCTTGGTGTACGATACATTAAAGCGAAAAATCTGGTTCTGCAGCAGCCCTTTACCGTTCGGAATTACTACGACGTTGGCAACAACCTGATTCTGCTGCACAAGGGCCGCGTTGCCTTCGGCGAAGAAGAACAAGTAGTGGAGGAAGGCGAAATGCTCTTCATTCCCGGCGGGCGGGCTACGAAGGTTAGCTACGGCGAAGCGGCCGGTAAGATTATCACCAACGATGACCTGATTAGCAACAAGGACAAGTTCTTCCACTCCAATGCCGATCTTGACTTGATTGGCGATGCTGAGGAAAGCCATAGCTTCGTAAGCTTCGAAGCCAAGGTGTTCGACTCCGTTAACTTCTTCGCGTCGCTGGATGTGCCGGCCTTCCTGATTACCGGCAACTCCAAGCTGGCTAATCTGGTGATTAAGGTGGTGGAAGAGAGCATGCAGGAACTGCCCGGCCGCGAGCGTCTCATCACTATCTACACCGAGAACATCGTGGTGGAGATTGTACGCTACATTCTCAAGAACAAGATGTTTGTGGAGCAGCTGGCTACCAACAGCACCTACTTCAAAGATCCGCGCCTCATCGATCTGTTCAACTACATCAAGGAGAACATCGGCGGCGACTTGTCCAACAAGGTGCTGTCGAGCGTGGCCAACGTGAGCGAAGACTACGTGGGCCAGTACTTCAAGATGCTGACCGGCATCAATCCCCAGGATTACATTGAGTACCAGCGCATGGAGCGGGCCGTGTTCCTGCTGCGTACCACCAAGAAAAGCATCCGCGACATTGGTAAGGAAGTGGGCTACAAAGACACCGCGTACTTCTGCCGCCGCTTCAAGATGATGTTCGGTATTCCGGCCGGTAAGATGCGCCGCCGTGAGTCGGCTATGAATATCTAATCGGTTTCATCCAAACCAAAAAGCCCGGCATCAAGCAATTGATGCCGGGCTTTTTGGTTGCTGCCCTGTAGGGAGCAATGATAAGAACTGGCTGTGGCCCGCTATATCTTCATATCCAGCACGGAGTTGAAAGTGCGTACCACTTTCGACATCTCGGCCAGAAAGTCGGGAGCCTTTTCTATCTGATTGCCGATTACGATGACGTCGGCTCCAGCAACGAGGGCCGTATGTGCTTTTTCAGCGGTATTGATGCCGCCACCCACTATCAGAGGTGTATCGGTAGCTTGGCGCACCGCCCGGATCATAGCGGCCGAAACCGGATACATGGCGCCACTGCCGCCATCGAGATACATCAGGCGCAAACCCAATTGCTCACCGGCCATAGCCGTGCAGGCCGCAATAGTGGGCTTGTCGTAGGGTAGGGGAGTAGTGCCACTCATGTAGCTGGCCGTAGTCTGCCGTCCCGTGTCGACGAGCATGTAGCCAGTTGGCAATATCTGCAGATTGCTGGCCCGCAACAGCGGAGCGGCCACCACATGCTGCCCAATAAGAAAATCGGGGTTGCGGCCCGAAATGAGGGATAAAAGCAGAATGCCATCTGCCTGCACATCGAGATGCAGACTGTGACTGGGGAAAAGCAGCACCGGGACGGCGCTGCAACTCTTTATCAAACGAATGAGCGACGCCTGGTGAGAAGTCATCACCAGGCTGCCGCCCACAAAAAAGTAGTCAATTGGGTTTACTTCACTCAGCTCCAGCAAATGCCGGCACCCCGCTTCGTCCAGGTGGTCCGGGTCGAGCAGTACGGCCAGAGACTTCTGGCCCCGGGCGCGGCGCTTGCTAAGAGTTTCATGCAGGCTGGTGAGGCGCATCCGCTTCGTCGTGGTGATACGTAAAGTCGATATCCTTCGTCTCGGGCTCATGAGCCGCCGAACCCGGGGAAGTCGCAAGGTCGGGATTTTTGATCATAGGTAGATAGTCCCCTACTCTTTTGGCTACGTAAGCCATCAAAACCGCTGTCACCTGCGCTAGAAGCATCTTGCCGGTATCGGATTGCATGAAGCTCTTGAAGGCAGAAGCCATCAGGTTAGCCGCTTCCGAAGAAGGAGCAGCCTGCTGATACGGCTGCATTGCATACCGTCGCTGCGCTGGTGCTACCGGCGAAAAAGGGTCCGTCTCCGAATCGGTGTGGTATACGTCCGGCGCTAAGTGGGCGCGCTCGTGCATAGGGGCCATGGCGCCCCGGTCGGCTTGGTGCGGGTGGGCAGAGCCAAATCCTAAGTCATCGGCTACCGAAGTATCGACATCGGCACGGCGGCTGTTAGCAACACGGTTTTTTTTGCGGGAAGAGGCTACCTGCTCGTGCAAGCCAAGTTCCTCCATGCCTTCATCGAAATCGGAGTGCTTCTTGCTGCCGAAAGCCTTCTTGATAAGCCAAATGCTGCCCAACAGGCCGGCACCTATTAGGGCATACTTACCCACTTGCTGGGTTTTCTCCTTTATTTCATCAACATCTCCTTGCAGTGCCCGCTCATATTCGAGCTTTTGGCGCTCCAGAAACTCTCTTTCGTCGTCGAACAGTGGGTTGGTCAGCTCAGCCATGAGGTAGATTATGCTTGACGTTTGTCAGATTTGTAGATGGTGTTGTTCAGGAGCTTGTCAGCCAAACCCTGGAACAGCTTTTTGTCGACGCCCACCAGGAAAATGATGAGCAGCACCAGGTAAAACCCTGCTACGGCCCCAAATCCCAGGTAAGAGCTGTCGAAAGCCTCATTTAAGGCTAGGCCGGCAAAGATGCTCAGGAAAACCAGAAACAGTAGCCCGATCAGGCCCATAGCGGCCCCGTGCACCGTGCCCACGAAAGCCAGCTTGACTTTCTCCTGTACTTCGAGGCGCACCAAGTCGATGCGGGTGTCGAGGTAGCCTTTAAGATTGCCTACCAAGCTGTCGTTGCGGGGCGTTTTAGAATCGTCGTCGTCGTAAGCCATACGGCGGGGAGAAGAATAGCGAGAAAAGATGTTAGTAAGGTCGAACCCGTAAATCTAGCTCACAAGCCAGTTTACGGTTTGTCCGTTCATACGCAAAAGCGCAGTCTGTGTCTGAGATTTGCGTTACTTTTACTATATACTGCCGCGCTTTGAGCCAAAATCATTATCAGGTATTAGGGGTGTCGACCACTGCTGATGCGCAGGAAATAAAGCTGGCTTACAAGCGGTTGGCTATTCAGTTTCACCCCGATAAGCACGGCGGCGACACCCGGTTCGAAGAGCAATTTAAAGCCGTTAGCGCGGCCTATCGGGTGCTGGGCGACGCTAATCGGCGGGCCGCTTACGATCAGCAATTGCGGGCTGCTGATGCCCGCGCCGCCGAAGCACGCCGTCAGCAGCAGTTTCGGGCCCAGGGGCAGTATGTGTACGGGGTTCCGATGCCCCCACCGGTGCCCCTGCGTACCCGTCGCCCCGCTGGCTCCGCTGAGCGCCACTACCGAACCATTCCGAAGCAGCGCCCCAAGTTTACCCGCCGCGACTATCTGCTGACGGTAGCGTTCCTAGTATTGTTGACGCTGTTTGTGGGGGCCGTGAAAGTGACCATGGACCATGTGACGGCCGTGAGCAACTACGAGTATGGACTACGGGCCTATTCGCGCCGGCAGTGGAGCACGGCCCATGGCTTTTTCTCGGAGGCCCTACACTTTAAGGCCCGCTACAAGGAGGCCCTGCGCCGTCGCGCCGAAATTGAGCAGCTCTTCTACCGCAACTATAAAGCCGCCCGAGCCGACTATGCGCTAGCACTGCAAGCAGATAATTCGCGCCAGGAAGCGGCCGTATTGCTATACCGACTGGGGCAATGCCAAGCGAATCTGGCTCAGAGAGACTCCGCTGAACTCCACTTGACCCAGGCCTTGACCCTGGATTCTACATTGAGCGCGGCGTGGCTGGCGCGCGGCGAGTTACGGCTATTCGAGCTCCAGCACTTCAGCGCGGCCGTTGGCGACCTCTCCACCGGCCTGCGTCAGCGCGACACGACGGGCCGGTCATTATCTCTGAAATACCTAACCTACCGCGGGCTTGCTTTCTACAAGCAGCGAAATTTCGGTGCTGCCCGGCAGGATTACCGGCGGGTACTGCTTCGGAACCCCAGAAACGGGCAGGTGCATTTTCTGCTGGGGCGGCTGGCGCAGCAGGAAGGCAATAAGGCTGCAGCCTGCGAATTTTTCCGGCGGGCCGTGCAGCTTGGGTATCGCTATGGGCAGGAAGCGCGGGAGCAGGCATGTCGGTAGGCGGCTGTGCTCAGCCAGGACAGACGGGGAATTTTGGAAAAGTCAGAGCAACCGCCTGAAATTCTGGAGCAGAACCTGGAGTAAGGGCCGTGTGTCGTAAGAATATATTTTTGTGCGGTACCAACTTTGAGTAGCGTACTGGCGGCAGATCAAGCACATACGCTGCAGACGGACTAGCTGATTTTTACCCTATAGCGTACCCCAAAACAACAAAAAAGCCCGTTTCTGTATCAGAAACGGGCTTTTAGTGGTAATGATTGGAATCGAACCAACGACACCAGCATTTTCAGTGCTGTGCTCTACCAACTGAGCTACATTACCAGCTCTTGGTCCCCCAAAGCCATTGTAGCGGTTGGGGAGCACAAAAGTAGTAAACCAAAACGAACCTGCAAGACTTAAGTAGAAAATCTTTCTGCGGAAAAATCCGTAATTTGTTATGCATAACGACTATATTTCGGACTGAACACCAAACCTACTTCTTCCTGTGCATTTCTCTATTCAAAACCTCCTCTTCTTGCTCGTTGCCGTGGCAGGCTTCGGCCTGTTTGCGTGGCAGGCGCGCAAGATTCGGGCTAACATCCTCGTCGGGCG
This sequence comes from Hymenobacter elongatus, assembly GCF_004745955.1. GTDB lineage: Bacteria > Bacteroidota > Bacteroidia > Cytophagales > Hymenobacteraceae > Hymenobacter > Hymenobacter elongatus. Next base: position 58,325 of record NZ_SRLD01000028.1, read on the forward strand.
CGACCGGGATATGTCGGGCAACGTGAGCGAGCGGTTGAGCAAGACGCTTCTGGTGGCTTTCGGGCAACAGAAGATGTTCAAGCGCCTCACGCCCGCTTTTCTGCACCTCATCGTGTATGTTGGCTTCATTGTCATCAATGTCGAGGTAATCGAGATTATGATTGACGGCCTGTTTGGCACGCACCGGGTGCTGAGCTTTTTGGGGCCGCTCTACAGCTTGCTGGTCGGGGCCAATGAAATATTAGGGGCGCTGGTGATTGTGGCCGTCGTTGCCTTCTGGTGGCGGCGCAACGTGGGCGTGGTGCGGCGCTTCACCGGCCCCGAGCTGCGCATGTGGCCCAAGCTCGACGCCAACATCATTCTGTATGTAGAAGTAATTCTGATGGTGGCTCTGTATACCATGAACTCTGCCGACTTGAAGCTGCATCAGCTGGAAGGGGTGGAGCTACCGGGCGCGTACCCGATCAGCTCGTTGCTGACCGGGCTGTTGCCGGCCAATGTGGCGGTGCTGCACGGCCTGGAGCGGCTGGGCTGGTGGGCGCACATCGTGGGCATTCTGCTGTTCCTGAATTATTTGCCCAGCAGCAAGCACTTTCATATTATCATGGCGTTTCCGAACGTGTATTATTCACGGCTGGTGCCTCAAGGGCAGTTTTCGAACGTTGATAGTATTACGCATGAGGTGAAGGCCATGATGGACCCCAGCTACCAGGTGCCGCCCCCGGCTACCAACCCCGATGGCTCGGTCGCCGCGCCTACGCCGTTTGGGGCCAAAGATGTGGATGACCTGGCCTGGACCACTCTGCTGAACTCCTATTCCTGCACCGAGTGTGGCCGTTGCACTGCGGTATGCCCCGCCAACATCACCGGGAAGCTGCTTTCGCCCCGCAAGATTATCATGGACACCCGCGACCGGGTGGAGGAGAAGTACAATGCCCCGCTGATTTTTCAGCCCAACCTGTACGGAACGGAGGCCAAGCACGCGGAAACCGAGGTGCTGAGCAAAGAAAACCATACTCTGCTGCGCGGCTACGTGACGCCCGAGGAGCTGTGGGCCTGCACCACTTGCAACGCCTGCGTGGAGGCTTGCCCGGTAAATATCAACCCGCTGGAAAGCATTATTGAAATGCGCCGCTTCCTGGTGCTGGAAGAATCGGCCGCGCCAAATTCCCTGAATGTGATGTTTTCCAACATCGAGAACAACGGGGCCCCGTGGGCCTTCTCGCCTTCCGACCGCTTCAACTGGGCCGACGAATTATTCGTGGCTGAGAAAGCCTAGCGGTTTCCTTTTCAACTGACAACGCAAAACTATATGGCTGAGCAAACTGCCACGCGCCAGATTACAGTGCCACTAATGGCTGACCTGGCCGCCAAGGGCGAAGAGCCCGAAATCTTGTTCTGGGTAGGCTGCGCTGGCGCTTTCGACGACCGGTACAAGCGCGTAACGCGGGCTTTCGTCCGCATTCTGGAGCATGTGGGCGTGAAGTACGCCGTGCTGGGCATGGAAGAAACCTGCACTGGCGACCCGGCGAAGCGGGCCGGCAACGAGTTCCTGTTTCAGATGCAGGCCATGCAGAACATTACCACGTTTGAGGGCTACGGGGTGAAGAAAATCGTGACGGCCTGCCCGCACTGCTTCAATACCATCAAGAACGAATACCCCGCGCTGGGTGGTAACTACGAGGTAATTCACCACAGTACTTTCCTGCAGCAGCTCATCAACGAAGGCCGCGTGGGCATGGCGGGTGGCGGCGAGTTCAAAGGCCAGCGCATCACGTTTCACGACTCCTGCTACCTGGGCCGCTCCAACAACATCTACGAAGCTCCGCGTGACGTACTGGCCGCCTTGGATGCCGACTTGGTTGAAATGAAGCGCAGCAAAGCCAACGGCCTGTGCTGCGGGGCGGGTGGCGCGCAGATGTGGAAAGAGCCTGAGCCCGGCAAAAAGGACATCAACGTGGAGCGCACGGAGGAAGCGCTGGCTGCCTTGGATGGCAACGCCGCCGCGCTGGCCAGCCTGAACGGGGTGGAAAGCGGCAACGCCGGAGCCACTCCCGCGCCGCGCAACGGACAGCAGAGCAGCATCATTGCCGTGTCGTGCCCCTTCTGCATGACGATGATGAGCGACGGGGTGAAGAACAAAGAGCGCGAAAACAACGTGCAGGTATTCGATATTGCCGAGCTTATTGCCACAGCGGAAGGGTTAGGCTAGGTTTCAGCCTACAACTATAAGAGGTCAGCCGAGGGTTGGCCTTGCTCACCCAAATACTACTGCCCCGGCGGAACTTCCGACCGGGGCAGTTTATGTTTGCGGATAGGAGCGGCTTCCCTGCTAGTATTGCCAAGCTGCGGTTTGGCAGACACCAATTCCTGGGAAATCTCGTTTTCACTCTTTCGCCCCAACCTCTCGTTTATGTTCGTTGCTTTCTCACAGCTTCCGCCCACGGCCCGCATCTGGATTTATCAGGCCAATCGGCCTTTCACCAACGCTGAAGTGGCCCTAACGGAGCCGGAGTTGCAGCGCTTCGCGGCCGAGTGGACGAGCCACGGCCGCAATCTGGAGGCGTCGGCGGCTATTCTGCACCAGCAATTTTTGGTTATTGGCCTCAACGAAGCGGTAGCTGATGCCAGTGGCTGCTCGATTGATGCTTCCGTGCGGTTTGTGCGGCTGGTGGAGGAAAAGCTGGGAGTGGAGCTGCTGGAAAAATCCCAGCTGGCGTTTCTGGTTGCGGGGCAGGTACAGCTGGTTGACCGGCGGCAACTGCGACAGGCCGTGGCCGAAGGGCAGCTGACGGCAGAAACCCCGTATTTTGATACGACGGTGGCCGAAAACGGCAAGCTGCAGCACGCGTGGCCGGCCCCGGCGGCAACTACCTGGCTAGCCCGGTATTTCTAACCATGGACTGGTGCTCTTGGCGCCGAGCAGAATACTAGGTAAACTTAGTATTATTGCTAGGCTTATAGTTGACATAACGCAGCGTCTGCGACTCGTTTCACTCTACCTCCCTACATCCATGAGGAAATTATTGTTTGTGTGCGCCGCGGCAGGCTCGGCTGCTATGCTGAGCAGCTGTGCTACGACGGGCAGCATGAGCAAAGCCGACAAGCGTTTTGCCCGGGGCGAGTATGAAACCGCAATCGAGCTATATAAGGCGGATGTTGCCAAAGGCAAGGGCATCGCTATGGCTAACTTCCGCGTAGCGGAGTCGTACCGGCTTTCCAACCGGATTGAGCAGGCCGAAGCGTACTATAGAGCGGCCCTCGACGGGGGAGTGAAAAGCCCGGATGCGGCTTTCTACCACGGCTTGGCTCTGAAAGCCAATGGCAAGTTTGACGAGGCTGCCACGCAGTTTGAGGCCTACACTCAGAATGGCACGAACCGCACCCTGGCGGCCCGCGCCGAAACGGAAGCCAAAAACTCCCGCCTCGGCACGCAACTCGTGGCCATGCGAACCAACAACGAGGTGACGCCGCTGGACCAGATCAATACGCCTTCGGCCGAGTTTAGTGCTACGCTGATGCCCACGACCAAGGAGCTGGTGTTTGCGTCGGGGCGGGAGGGGAAGAAGTACGCCGGCAACGGGGAAGGCTTCAATGACCTGTACGCCATCAAATTTGATGATGCAGCGAAGATGATCGGGGGCACGGTGCGCAAGCTCGAAGCTACTTTCAACACCGAGGACATGCACGAGGCCAGCGCTACCTACTCGCCCGATGGCAAGATGGTGGTGTTTGCCCGCTCCAACAACGGCTCGAAAAAAGGCTACCTGAGCGTTGATCTGTGGACGTCATTCTTCAAGAACGGTGTTTGGGAAGAGCCTCGCCTGATTAATATTAATGACCGGAGCAGCGACGATTTTTCGCCGGTATTCTCGCCCGATGGGCAAACCCTGTATTTCGCTTCGGGCCGCAAAGGCGGCTCCGGCGGCAACGACCTCTACAAGGCTACGCTGGGCGCTAACGGCCGCTTTACGCCAGCCGAAAACCTAGGGCCGGACATCAATACGGCTGGTAATGAGAACTTCCCGGCCGTGGCCCCCGATGGCACGCTGTATTTCTCGTCCGATGGGCATCCCGGCTTGGGCAAGCTGGATATTTTTATGGTGGAGAAAGGCAGGGTGAAAAACCTGGCCGCGCCCATCAATAGCAACAGTGACGACTTCGCCCCGTTTTTTACGGGCAAAGATATGGGCGTTTTTGCCTCCAACCGCTCCGGTGGCAAAGGCAGCGACGACCTGTACATGTTCCGCAAAAAGCTGCTCAAACTGGTCACTTTCTATGCCGACGGGACGCTGGTGGAGCGCAACGACAAGACCGGTGAAACCCTGCCGGTAGCAAACGAAACAGTAGCCTTGTTCGACAGCCGAGGCAAGCAGCTGCAGGAGGTTACGTCGGGAGCCGATGGTAAATTCACCGTGAAGCTCGACTCGGCGGCGGCCAGCTACTCACTCGTTGCCGACCGGGCCGGCTACTTTGCAGCTCGCAACGGTATCAGCACTATTGGGCGCAAGCCGACGCAGGCTGAACTGCCCGAGGAGATGAACGACATCAAGGTGCCGGTGACGCTCACGCTGACCAAAATCGTGAAAAACAAGGCCATCGTGGTCGATAATATCTTCTACGATTACGACAAAGCCAATATTCGGGCTGACGCTGCTACCGAGCTCGACAAGCTGGTGGAGACGCTCAATGACAACCCCAAAATTACGATTGAGCTAAGCTCGCACACCGACTCCCGTGGTAAGGATGCCTACAACCAGACGTTGTCGCAGAAGCGGGCGCAGTCGGCCGTCGATTACATCATTTCGAAGGGTGTTGACAAGAGCCGGATTGTTGCCAAAGGTTACGGCGAAACCCGGCCCGTACTGAAAGCCGCGAAGACGGAAGAAGACTACCAGCGCAACCGCCGCACCGAATTTAAAGTGACTAAAATAGCGGAGTAGCCGCCCCGCGCTTTGTATCTGCGAAAGACCCCGTACAGGCTTGTGCGGGGTCTTTTTTTGCCATTTGGTACTGATAAGTACAGTGCCTCTGCCGCCGAAATGGCGCGCCAACAACCTGGCAAGCCAAGTAGTTCCGGAACTGGCATAATCCTTGGCTTTAGGCAAAGTACGGAAGCGGATGGGCCGCTTCGCTGAAAGCTCTTGTTGCCATGAAAAAGGCGCTACTCTTCTCCCTCAGCCTGCTCCTGTTGCTGGCTGCCGACCTCAAGGCCGCTCCGGCCAACGTGAATTTCACTTCGGAGCGAGGTATTCCCTTTCAACTTGTCTTCGACGGTCGGGCGCTCACCCGGGGCGGTGCCCGCCAAGTGCATATCGACCGGCTGGTACCAGGCTACCACTGGGCCGAATTCTTTATTCCGACGCGTTATGGCCGGCCCGTTGCCTATCGCACCCGGGTGTATCTGGATTCGGGGCTGGAAACGAGCTATGTGCTGGTAACCCGCCAGGGCTACCCGCCCGTGCTCCGCAAAGTAGGGGCAGTGTCGCTACGCGGCAACTACCGGGGCGGCCGCAACCCCGGTGGTGGGTATGACCCCAACTGTGATGACGAAGGCGGGCTAAACGACGACTATTACGACGATTCTTACGGTAGCAACAACAGTGGCAACCAAGGGAACGATAACGGAACCAGGGATAATGGGGGCTATGCTAATGGGTCGGATACCCCGGATGAATCGTACCCGCCCAGCCGTGGCGGGCAGTATTCGGGGGGCGCAGTTAGCTACCGTGTGCTGGCCCCTCAGGATGTAGACGTGCTCGTAAGCAGCGTAAAAGGCAAGTCGTTTGACAGCAGCCGGCTTAGTATCGCCAAGCAGGCGCTAGACCAGTCGAGCATCCGGGCCGATGATTTGAAGCGTCTGCTGGAAACGCTCGACTTTGAAAACTCCCGGGTAGAGCTGGCCAAATACGCCTACCCGCACGTAGCCGATCAGCAGAACTTCTACCGCGTGTACGACGCCTTCCAATTCGACTCCAACGTTCGGGAAATACAGGAAGCCACGAAGCGCTAGGGATGTTGATTCCATTGGCACAAAAAAAGCCTCTGCGAGTAGCAGAGGCTTTTTTTGTGCCAATGGAATACGGCTTACCGCAGGCGGTCCATAGAGCGCACTAGCTGCTCGTCGCGCCGGATGAAGCGGTTGGCCAGCACATTGAGGAGCAAGGCCAGCGTAGGCAGGTAGAACCCGGCCTCGTAGGTGCCGGGTATCTTGATGTTCAGCATTTTTTCTCCCACTCCCGAATAATAGAAGCTCGCGCCGAGCGTGGCCACAATCAGCACCAGGTTCAGCATGCCTAGCTTGAGCTGCAGGAAACGGTTGCGATACTGGAGCATTTCGAAGATGGCTACGGCCGCTGCGGCCAGGGCCAGCGCCGCAATGGCGTAGGTGTTGGTCGGGACTGATATGCCTGCGTCGGCGTTGGCGTAGGTCAGCTTGGTAGCCGTGAGTACCAGCTCCTGGCCGCTGGCGGGGTCGAGCTTACTCCAGATGGGCAAAAACACGACGCTCAGCATGGCCAAGGCCAGCAGCAGCAGAAATACGCTTTGAATTCTTTGTATCATCTTTGTAGGTATGAAACTCTGGCCAGCGCCCAACCGGGTGCTTGGCGGGCAAAAGTAGCCACAACGACCGGAATAACCGCATTTCAATACAATGCCAACTGCTTACATCGTGGACGCCGTCCGCACCCCGATTGCCAAATTTGCCGGTGCCCTCAGCAGCGTACGTCCCGACGACCTGGCCGCGCACGTGCTGCGCGAGCTGTTACGCCGCAATCCTTCGGTGGATAAAGCGGCGGTAGAAGATGTGATTATGGGCGCCGCCAACCAGGCCGGCGAAGACAACCGCAATGTGGCCCGCATGGCGGCCCTGTTGGCGGGCCTGCCCATCACGGTGCCGGGCATGACCGTAAACCGCCTCTGCGCTTCAGGGTTGCAGAGCATCATGGACGCGTCGCGCGCCATTCGGAGCGGGGAGGGAGATATATACCTAGCCGGTGGAGCCGAGAGCATGACCCGCGCGCCCTTCGTGATGGCGAAGTCGGAAACGGCTTTTGGCCGGGAGCTAACGGCCCACGACACCACGCTGGGCTGGCGCTTCATCAATCAGAAGCTCTCGAAGATGCACCACCCGTTTGCCATGGGCGAAACGGCCGAAATCGTGGCCCGTAAGTATGGCATCACGCGGCAGGAGCAGGATGAGTTTGCCTTCAACTCGCAGCGCAAATATCAGCGGGCATTCGAAAAAGGCCGCTTCCGCCGCGAAATCGTGCCGGTATTCGTGCCCAGCCCCAAAGGCGACACGGCGCTGTTCGACACGGATGAGCCGCCGCGGTTGTCGTCGATGGAAAAGCTGGCTGGCATTCGGCCGGCCTTTCAGCCCGTGGATGGAACCGTGACGGCCGGCAACTCGGCTGGTATCAACGATGGCGCGGCCGCCGTGCTGGTCGTGAGCGAAGAGGCCCTGAAGCGCTACAACCTGAAGCCCCTGGCCCGGGTCGTGTCGTCGGCAGTAGCGGGCGTCGATCCGTCGGTGATGGGTATTGGTCCCGTGCCGGCCACGCATAAAGTATTGCAGCGCGCTGGCCTCACCATCAACGACCTGGATTTAATTGAGCTGAATGAAGCCTTCGCCGCCCAGAGCATTGCCTGCCTGCGCGACCTGGAGCTGGACCCCGAAAAGGTGAACGTGAACGGCGGCTCCATTGCCATTGGCCACCCACTGGGAGCCAGCGGCGCGCGCATCACGGCCACGCTGCTGCACGAGATGCAGCGCCGCGAAAATGCCCGCTACGGCCTCGTGACGATGTGCGTGGGAGTAGGCCAGGGCGCAGCCATGATTTTCGAGAAACTCTAACCCGTACCCCGGCAAGCTGATGGCTTCTACGCTTTTGCGCCCGACGCTTGCGCTGCCCATCGCCAACGCGCGGCTGCGCCCCTGGCACTTGCACGACGCGCCAGTGCTGGCCGAAACCGCCAACGACCGGGGAATCTGGCAGAACCTGCGCGACATATTTCCGCACCCCTACCGGCTGGAAGATGCCTACTGGTACCTCGGACTCGTCACGGACCCGGACTCGACGGATCTTCACGTAGCCATTGAGGTGCAGGGGGAGGCCGTGGGGGCGCTTAGCGTGTTGTTTAAGGACGACATCAACCGCCGAAGTGCCGAAATCGGGTATTGGCTGGGCCGGCAGTACTGGGGACGCGGCATTGCAACGGCCGCCGTGCGGGTGCTGACGGAGTACGCGTTTGTGCACTTCGATGTGTGCCGGCTGTACGCGGAGATATTCGCCCGCAACGAGGCTTCGGCCCAGGTGTTGGCCAAAGCCGGCTACCAGCTGGAAGGCCGGCTGCACAAGAGCATTATAAAAGAAGGTGTCGTACAGGATGCCTTGCTCTATGCGCAGGTGCGCTGAGGCGCTCAGCTCGGTAGCATTTCTAACCGGTAGTGTGGGCGGGGCTCACGTTAATCTTCAGTCGAAAACCAGTGCGTTATTTTCTCCATCTCGCTTACGAAGGCACCCAGTACCACGGCTGGCAGGTGCAGCCTAACACCCTCACGGTGCAGCTGGAGCTGGAGCGCTGCCTGACGCAGGTGCTGCGCCAGCCCATCCATGTAATGGGCAGCGGCCGCACCGACAGCGGCGTGCATGCCAGCCACCAGGTGGCGCATTTCGACGCCGAGCTGGGCGAGGGCCCGGATGAGGCGACAGTGGTGTACCGCCTGAACCGGGCCTTGCCCAAGGATATTGCCACCCGGCTGCTGCACGCCGTGCCCGAGCGTGCCCACGCCCGCTTCGACGCGGAAGCCCGCACCTACGAGTACCATGTGCGCCTGGTGCCCGACCCATTCAGCGTAAACCACAGCCTGTATCTGGACCGGATGCCTGATGTGGCGGCGATGAACGAAGCGGCGGCCTGCATGCTTGGCTCATTCGACTTTACCAGTTTTTCGAAGGTGAAAGGCGGCGAAAATCATTATGTGTGCGTGTGCTACGAGGCGGGCTGGCACCATACGCCCGGTGGGCTCATGTTCCGCATTCGGTCCAACCGATTCGTGCGCGGCATGGTGCGGCTGGTGGTTGGCACGCTGCTGCTGGTGGGGCGGGGCAAGCTTACACCCGCCGAGTTCAAAGCCATTTTGCTGGCGCAAAGCCGGGTCGATGCCGGTGGCGCGGCCCCGGCGCAGGGCTTGTTTCTGAGCCGGGTTGAGTATCCGCTGGGGCTGGTGCCCGAGGCGGCGGTGCCCGTCGGAATGCCGTATTTTGTGACTCGGTAAGGTCCCCGGTTATTGCGGTGGTGCCGCAACCTTCCGGTGGTCGGCCTGGTTAGTGCAGTTCGCCGCTTCCTCTTCTCAACTCCTGCTCCTAGTGGAACAAGCTCCCACCGCTACCAAAACCGGCAATATCTTCGACTGGCAGGTGCTGCGCCGCCTGATGGCCTACGTGCGGCCCTACAAGCGGGTCTTTTACTTTCTGATCTTCCTGACCGTAGCCACGGCGGCGCTCGGCACGCTCCGGCCCTTCCTGATTCAGCGCATGGTCGATGTCAGCATCGAACAGGGCGACGTGCTGGGGCTCAACAAGATGTTTGGGCTACTGCTGCTGCTGCTCGTGGGACACGCGCTGGTCAGCTACCTCCAGACGTATTTCGGGGGCTGGCTGGGCCAGTATATCGTGCGCGATATTCGGGTGGACCTCTACAAGCACATTCTGGACCTGCGGCTCAAGTTTTTCGACCGCACGCCGATCGGGGTGCTCGTGACACGCAACATCTCCGACGTGGAGACGCTTTCCGACGTGTTCAGCGAGGGGCTGGCGGCCATGATTGGCGACATTCTGCAGCTGCTCTTCATCATGGGCTTCATGTTCTACATCGATTGGCGTCTGACGCTGATTAGCCTCTCCGTAATTCCGCCGCTGCTGTTTAGTACCTACGTTTTTAAGGAGAAGGTAAAAGCCTCGTTCCAGGAGGTGCGCACGGCGGTGGCCAACCTGAACTCCTTCGTGCAGGAGCACCTGACGGGCATGAACGTGGTGCAGATTTTCAGCAACGAAGACCGGGAATACCGCAAGTTCAAAGCCATCAACCAGGAGCATACCCGCGCCAACATTCGCTCGGTGCTCTACTATTCTGTCTATTTCCCGGTGGCCGAAGTGCTGGCTGCCGTGGGCGTGGGGCTGCTGGTGTGGTACGCGGCCCAGGGCCAGATTGAGGGCACGATTTCGAAGGGCGCCCTGATTGCCTTTATCATGTACAACGCGTTGTTCTTCCGGCCCATTCGCCAGATTGCCGACCGCTTCAACACGCTGCAGCTGGGCCTCGTAAGCACCGAGCGGCTGCTGAAGCTGCTCGACAGCAAAGAACTCATTGCCGACAACGGAACCTATGCCCCGGCCACCATTCAAGGCGACGTCACTTTCGACAAGGTCTGGTTTGCCTACAACGACGAGGAATACGTGCTGCGCGAGGTCAGCTTCGCGGTGAAAGCCGGACAAACCGTGGCGTTCGTGGGAGCTACCGGCGCGGGCAAAACCAGCATTATCAACCTGCTGAGCCGCTTCTACGAAATTAACAAGGGCACGATTGCCGTCGATGGCCACGACTTGCGCGAGTACGACCTCAAGGAGCTGCGCCGGCACATCGGGGTTGTGCTGCAGGATGTGTTTCTCTTCGCCGGCACCATTCAGGACAATATCACGCTTGGCAACAAGGATATTACTGAGGCTCAGATATGGGCCGCCGCCGACCTGGTAGGGGCCCGGCGCTTTATCGAGCGGTTGCCGGGGGCGCTGCACTACCCCGTCATGGAGCGTGGTGCCACGCTGTCGGTGGGCCAGCGCCAGCTGATTTCCTTCGTGCGGGCCATGGTCTACCAGCCCCGCATCATCATCCTGGACGAAGCTACATCGTCGGTGGATAGTGAAACGGAGGAGCTGATTCAGCAGGCCATTGAAAAGCTGATGCAGGGCCGCACTTCCCTCGTTATTGCTCACCGCCTGAGCACCATCCAGAAAGCCGACCGCATCATCGTGCTCGACCGGGGCGAAATCAAGGAATCCGGGACCCACGAGGAGCTGCTGCGCCACGGCGGCTTCTACGCCCAGCTCTACCAGATGCAGTACAAAGACGCACTGAATACTCCCGCCGAATAACCCTTATTATGACTCGCTGGCTGTTTTTGCTGATTCTCGTTCTCACCGTGGGGGCCGCCATTGTGTATGGCTACCTCGGCGGCTTCACACAACCTACCGTTGCCATTATTACCACCAAGGCTCCTGTTTTTCTGGCGGGCAAAGCTTTCCGAGGCTCCGTGCGCGACGAGGCATTCGGCCCTATGTTCCGGCAGGTGAAGGAGGCCAAAGACAACGGCCAGCTGCGCGGCGACTTGGCCAATATCTATTACAACAACCCCGAAAAAGCCCGCGACACGGTGCAGGCTTTCGTGGGGCTGGTAGTAGCCGATACGGTGTCGCAGCAGCTACCGGCGGGCTACCGCTACCGCACCTTCGCGGCCGGGCAGCGGGTGATTCAGGCGCGCACTACGGCCAGTTACCTGGTAGCCCCCAACAAGCTCTATCCGGCCATAGCCGACGCCGCCCAGCAGCAAAAGCTGCAGCTGCAACAGGTATACCTGGAGCGGTTTCCCGAGCAGGGCGAATCGGAGGTGTTGGCAGCGGTGAAATAGCCGGATTTGATACCAGAAAACCCCGCTCAGCAAGCTGAATGGGGTTTTCTGGTAGTGGCTAGATATGTGGAGCGTTTAGCGGCCTACGTAGAATGCCGCCCCAATCGACAGCGCGTTGAGCGAAAAACTGGCTCCGAAGCCAGAGTCTTTCCGCTCGCTGGTCATGACCTGCGAGAAAGGGCGACTATCCTTCAGCTCGGTCGTAGAGCTGCCGTAGCCCAAGTTGCCCACCGACACTTCCAAGCCCAACTTATCGGTGGGGAAGAAGACGAAGCCCGGCGTAAAGCTGGCGTAATAGCCCTTGCTCTTCTGCTCGGAGTGGAGGGCAAACGGAGTTTCGGTCGTCGATTCCCCTTCGGAGCGGGAATAGCCTGCCATAAGCTGGCCGTAGAAGCCTGCCTTGTCGCCTAGCATTTTATAATAGCGCACGAATGGCCCAATCTGGTATCCGGTGGATGTTGACTCGGTGTTGTAGGCCGACTGGTTAGGAACAGCGGCGCTGGTATACTTCGACTTGCTACGGGAAAAGTCGAGCTGCAGGCCAACAGCCAGGTTATCGGCAAGGAAATAGCCGACGCGTGGTGCCAGCGAATAACTGGAGCTCTTCGTTTCCTGAGCCGATGTAGAGAAGCTGCTCGTGTTCTTGGTGGTGCCGCTCGCAAATCCGAAGCTGCCGCCGAGTAGTACCGTTCCGGCGGTAGTTTGGGCATGGGTCGTGAGGGCAGTGCCGCCAAGAAGGGCGGCAGCGCAAATAAATTTTTTCATGAAGTGGGAAAGGGAGATAAGGAATAGGTAGCAATCAACGCATGGGCCAGCGCCTGTCTAGAATAGGCGAGCCACTGCTGAGCTGCCGGATAAACGGAGGCAAAATAGAATATCGGGCATAGCGCATGAAAAAAGTTGCGTATGCGCTGGCACAGAGGTGTTTTGCTGAGTCTATAGCAGAAGGAGGGGTGGCAGGAATTGGCAGCATGCGGATCTGCTACCTCTGTGGCCCGAACGAGCCGCGTCGGAAGTTGCGCTGCCTACAGCACGAGCGACGGCAAAAAAGCCAAGGGACAAAAAAAGCCTCTCGACCAAAGTCGAGAGGCTTTCCGAACAGCAACCTGTTCTGTCGGAGTGGCAGGATTCGAACCTACGACCTCCAGCACCCCATGCTGGCGCGATACCAGGCTACGCTACACCCCGAGGAATCGAGTCACAAAGGTAAGGTAGAAATGACGTGACAAGCAATACATAGGTGGATATTTTTGTCGAAACCAGTGCCGGTGTAGGCTTCCCCTCGAAGTAGGCCAGTGAGAAGTAGAGGAAAGGGGTATATTTTCTCACCCTTTCCCTACTGCCCCATGAAAAGGAGCCGCTTTAGTGAAGCGCAAATCATTGGCATCCTGCGCC
>NZ_SRLD01000029.1 GCF_004745955.1 Hymenobacter elongatus
ACTTGCATGTATTAGGCCTGCCGCTAGCGTTCATCCTGAGCCAGGATCAAACTCTCCATTGTATAAAATCCTACACTCATGCGAACATGAGCTGATGTCGAGTGCTGATCCGACTCGTATTAACGAGACTGTCTCGTTCGTGGTCGCTTGTTTGCTTGCCCCTGTCGCCAGAGGCAAGACTTACCTATTTGTCATTTCCAACTATTCAAAGAACGTGTGCCCTCCCCTGTCGGGAGAACCGTGGACCAGCACCGCTGATCGTGTGTTTTGTTCGTGTTTCGCAATCCTCGTTCGGATTGGGAGTGCAAAGGTAACAACTCTTTTTCGTTTCGCAAGTAAAAAAGAAACTTTCTTTTTTCGCCCGCTGGCCGCTTGAATCACTTCCTTCCCCCTTCCTGTTGAAGCGGGCTGCAAAGGTAACACCCTTCGTCGCCACTTTCCAAACACTACAGCTGAAAAAGTTTCGCCGACTGGCAGCTCCCTCGCCTCCTCTCGATTCGGGAGGACAAAGGTAACGCCACACCCCGCTTTTCCAAAACAAATCGAGAAAAGGTTTTCTGCTGCACTGCCCGCCTCCGTTCGATTCGGGAGGGCAAAGGTGGGGCTTCAAACGGAAAGATCCAACTATGGTATTCCCTTTTTCTGAGGCATAGTATAGCCGAGATATGATGACGGTCAGCATAAGCTTGGTTAATAACCTTTTATCGAAAGGTTATTAACCTGGAAGAATCCGCTTGCTCTGGCAAAAGCCGGGAGCAGTATCAGTCTTTACTGAACGTATTGTGGAGTTGAGGACGCTTTATATAGTTTTTGGCGACTTCGTATTGATAGATTATCTGGCCTAGTCGGGCTAGAAAAGGTAATCCGACAGATTCGTATTCATATGCTCCGTCGTTAATGATACCGTCTTTATTTACGTAAATGACTGCACTCAGCAGGAATTCGGTCTGTTGAGTAGCATCAGCAAAATAGGCGACATCGGCTAGATAACCGTGTGACATACCTACAACATTGTAAATACGCAAGCTTGGGTGGCTACGAGCTTTGGGGCTGCGCCCGTAGTAGAGATATTTCTTGTATGCATCGTGGTACTTATTTGAAGTGTATAATGATATGTTAGAGGCATGTGGTGTTTTATACAAGTAGCGGCGGAGAAAAGCATAGTCAACAGTCGTCAGATTCATCTGCTGGTTTCTGGGGGCTTGTTCGGGAAAAAGGATGGCTTTGAGCAGATCTGTTGCCTGCTGCAATGGCAGATAGTTCGCCGTTGTGAAATCGTAAGACTTTTTCACGATCTGGCCCCCAGCTTGGTAACCGTTGCCTTTGGTGATACGGCCAAGTGGGAAACCTAGCGGGTAAGTGTTGATAGCAGCGGGCTGCTTGTAGATGGGCTCTCCTTGTTGATTGTAGAATATGAAAGGGTTGGTATATCGATTGGCAGCGGCATCGCAGGGAGCAAAGCGCCGGACGATGCGAACGGTGGGGTAGCCCAGGGACCAGAGACGCTCATTAAGGAAGCGTTGGCCAAGAAATTCATACAGCCGGTTGTAAGCGCTATTGTCACTGACGAGCAGCATCCGCTTTATATAGTTGCCAATTGTGTTGAGTTGGTCAGAATCTGAGGGAACTACATACGGAACGGGCGTTTGGCAGCGGAAGGCTGCGCCAATTGACAGTGAATTATTCAGATTGAGTCCGGGCTGGTGCAGCTGGTTGAGCTTTTCTAGTGCTAAGGCGGCGACAGGGAGCTTTACTAAGCTGGCCGGGTTGAAGTATTGGCGGGCGTTGAGGTGAAAATTGTGCTGCGTAAAGTGTGGCTGGTTTTGTTCGTCACGATGAATCTGGGTATAAATGATCTGAACCTCGTGTTCGTTGGCGCGCTTGATGATTGGAGCAAGCTGTGGATCGGCACGAAGTAGGCTGTCCAGCAGCGGGCTGTCGGTGTTGCTTTGGGCAGGCAGCGAAAGTGGCCGTCGCCTCGACGAAGCCGCCTTTGGGAGCGTGAGCAACGTCAGGCTCAGTATAACGAGTGCAGCAGCGCTTAATGCTTGTCCTGTTTCCCGCATTTTCACTACTCTATTATATATAGTGTGTTGACAAAAAGGGCTACTCGCAACGAAGCTGCTTGGGAAGGCTGTCGAACGCCTGCTCAGACATGACGTTCTGAACTGATTATACCGACTTCCCAAGCAGCTGCAGCACACAACAAGCTCCTCCTACTGAAGCTGGAGCCCCAGTGGCGAATTGTAGCGTGATTTATTCTACGGGTGCGGACTGCCGCCGAGCAAGCAAAAGATTGGAGTCGTTTTGGCGCCAGTTGTAACCGGTACCAAAAGGCAACGGGCGGGGCCTATGGGTAGTGTCGGCAAAGGCTTGGGTGAGGGCCGGCTGATAGAGTTTGGCAAATAGGTTGATGGGCCGCTTATAGGTGCCATAGTAGATAAACTTCCAATCGGACGGACGGAAGTACTTTATGGCAATACCGGAGTCATCCTGCAGTACATAGGCGCTACGTTCCAAAATCAGGTTACGAACCTTGGAAAAATAGCTTTTGTGCATGAGGTAGGTTGCCGACTTGACGTAGGTAGTCAGAGGCCCGAGGGAACGGACGTACTGCAGAGCGGCCTGTTTGGTGACGCCGAGTTTCCAGTCGCTGAGGTCAGCAGAGAAGTAATACACAGTCTTTGCCTGCCCTGTCTTGTCGGTTAGCTTCATTTCTACCCCAGGAATGATCTTAGGCCCGGGCTTGCGAATAGCGGCGGTGTCAGATTCTGTGAGCCGGCCCTGGTTGTCGAGTTGCACGTAGCGGATGGCGGTAATCTGGTTATTGGTGCGGGCGGCGAAAAGCATCATGAGCGGTAAGGCTCCATCCAACTCCACTGACTTCAAATCGATGGCCATATCATTGGTACGGAAGAAGCTGAAGTTTAGCACGGACCACAGAGAGGCTTTCAGGGCGGAGTAGAGCTTCGGATTGGCCAAGGTGCTCAGGTGCGGAACTGTGCCAACGGGCTCCAAGCCAACCAATACATACGTTTCACTGGTCGGGAACATGGTGACAACATTGAGCAAGTCGGGGCCACTGAAGGGATAAAAGATGGTGGGACTCACGGCCCGGACGGAATCCAGCTCAGAGGTAGCCCATTGCTGAATTTTGGCGGTACGGGTTTGATGGTAGCTGAGCCAGCTTTTATCGGCATCGGCGGCAAACCCCTGCCAGGCTGGCGAAGACGTCAGAGAGCGTAGCTCGCTTCGGCGGCTTACACGGCTACCGGCCATGTAAGCGGCTACGTCCTGTAGATAGGTGGTGTCGGCGGAGACGAGGGGTTGAGTCGCGGCTGTGTCAGCAGGGGGCGTTGGCAGGATGGCAGTTGGGAGAGCAGCCAGTTCGGGTGCAGGCTTTCTTTGCTCGGAGCAACTGACCAGAGTTAGTAGGAATACTGGCAACATGGACCAGACGAAAGGTAAACGCATGCAGGAAGGGTTTGGAAAGGTAGCGGCGGGAAACATAGGAGATGGCAACTGTAGACGTTTGGCCTCGCGGAGAAATTCCGGCATTTCTCATACTGCCTTTAGCCGTCGGCCAATGAAGTACACAATGGCTCCTGCCGCCAGCGTGGCAAGGCCGTAGAGCGACTCCAGCGGTTTATCGCGCAGAATAAATACCAGAGTCCAGCCACTCAAGGCCAGAAACAGCAGCGGCGTGAGCGGGTAGCCCCAGGCCCGGTAAGGCCGCAGTAAGGTCGGGCGGCGCAGGCGCAGCACAAACAAACCCAGCACCGTCAGAAACGTGAGCAGGCTCAGAATAAACCCGGCGTAGAGTAGCACCTGCTCGAAGGTGGCCGTTAGAATGAAGACCAGCGTGAGAACGGTTTGCAGCAGCATAGCCCGCACCGGAATACCGTTGCTGCTGACGACGGCCAACCCGCGCAGCGCCGGCAGATCTTCTCCCATTACCTGGATGATACGCGGCCCGGCAAAAATCATGGAGCTGACCGTAGACACGAGCAGCACCGCAATGACGGCCCCCATAAACCGCCCGATAGCCGGGCCAAAAATATAGCTGGCGGCCACGTACCCCACTTCTAGCTGACCGGCTAATTGGGGAATAGGAGTCGAATACAGAAACACAAAGTTGAGGCCTACATATAAGAGGAGTACCACGACCGTACCAGCCAACAGAATCCGGGGCAGATTGCGCTGCGGATCGGTAACTTCGCCGGTGAGGTAAACGGCGGCGTTCCAGCCCGAGTAGGCATACGATACATAAATGAGCGAAACGGCAAAGGTCGGAGTCAGAATCTGCTGCCAATCGGCCGCTACGGGCAGGAAGACGATAGGCTGCGGCGTGGCCTCCCCAAAGCCCGCGACGACAAAAACCAACAGCACTCCTACTTTTATAGCTGTAACGACAACCTGCAGTTGGCTGCCGGCCCGGCGGCTGGTGGCATGAACCCCAGTAAGCAGCAGTACTACGGCCACGGATAAGAACCGGGGCTCCAAACTCGGCCACACGCTGGCGGCATACTTGCCCAGCGCCATAGTCGCCAATGCCGTGGGTGCCGCAAACCCCACGGTGGCCGACACCCAACCGGACAGGAACCCCAAAGCCGGATGGTAAATTTCGGACAGGTAATGATATTCACCCCCCGACCGAGGCATAGCGGCGGCCAGTTCGCCGTAGCATAGCGCGCCACATAAGGCAATAACCCCTCCCACTATCCACAACATCAACAATGCAAACCCACTTTGCATACCGACCACCTGAAACCCCAGGCTGGTAAAAACCCCCGTTCCGACCATATTGGCAATGACGATGGCAGTACCGGTCAGGAAACTAATTTTGTAAGGTTGGACGCTAAGTGGCAGAGGCATGCAAGTTTCGTTGGTCAATCAAAGATGCATATTCTGCCAACTGCACCTAGCTCGCCAACCTCATTGACCTTACTTCTCAGGCACAGAAAAGCCCATCAGCAGAGACTGATGGGCTTTTCTGTGCCTGAGAAGCGCCTGAATTTTAGGCCTGTACTTTGGGGCGTTTGTACAGCGGCACCGTGCTGCATGGCTCGCCATACATGATACTGGACGTCACGGGCAGCAGCTTCTGCATAATGGCCACGTAGGCGTAGGTGGGCACCGGAATTGTGCCGCAGCCCTTCACTACTACCTTTGCGTCGCGGAAATCCTCGGCGTTGATGGCGGCAATGGCTTCGTGGAAAAGCTCCTGATCCAGGGCTTCCAGAGTGCCAAATACGTAGCGGTGCGCATGATTCTGGAGCTTGGAGGCCAGCAGCATGTAGGCCCAGGTAGGCACAATAGCGTCGGCCGAGCAGATGATGGCTACGTTTTTACCATCGTACTGGCTCCAGTCGTGGGTTTTGATAAATTCGCGGAAATCCTTTTCGCGCAGCATCAAGCCGTGGAACAGGTTCTCCTTGATATCATACACCACCCGCTCGCCCGGATGAATGAGTTCTTCCAGATTGAGGGAAGTCAGGGCGCTTTGCGCCACGCGGTTGATAAAGTCTTCCATGGTGGTATCCTGAGAGCTTGGATGCAGCGCTGCCCTACGGCCGCTGCCGAATTCTAAGCGCTACATTCTGAGTTCTACGTTCTAACCTTGGGGGTGGTCGTGTGTACTTCCTTCAAATAAAAAGGCTCGTAGTAGGCTACGTCCCGAAACTCCTGGCGCTGGAAAGCCTGCTGGGCCAATGCTCCTACCGCACTGGCAGAAGGCTCGATACCGCGCAGAAAACCCGCATTCGGCGTATTTAGAAGAGGCTCGAACTTCGCCGCACCGTTTCCAAAGAACAACAAACGATGGTGGGCTAATTGTTCGGTCAGCGTATCTGAATCCAGAATGAGCGGGGCCGGGCCCAGCACTTCCTGCCCCTCGTGCGTGTAGAGGGCACTGTATACTTCCATCCGCCGGGCATCGAGCATGGGGCAGAACAGCAAGCCCTCGGCGCGCGGTGTGAAGGCGGCCACTTGGTAAGCCAACGCCTGGAGCGTGCTTACGGCTATCAGCGGAATAGTCAGTGCGTAGCACAAGCCCTTGGCCGCCGCCCCGCCGATGCGCAGCCCCGTGTAGGAACCCGGCCCATCGGATACGGCCACGGCCGCCAGATCTTGTAAGGTGCAGCTTGTGTTATCCAGTAGCTGCTGAATTAATACAGTCAGATGCGAGGAGTGCGACTTTTCCAGCCGCAGCTCCGACTGGCCCACCAACTGCCCGTCGCGGTGCAAAGCTACGGAGCAGACCGACGAGGAGGTTTCAAGAGAAAGGATGAGCGTCATGAGCAGAAGAGAGTTCTTGTATCTGATTCAAGCGGGGCTGGATAAACCAAATCCCAACTGGCCAGGAGAAAATCAGTACTACGGTACCCAGATAGTTGCTGAAGTCCGGCGTCTGTTGCTGTTCAGCGCTCAGTAGTAAGGAGGCAGGAAACCAATGCGTATGCAAAGCAGCAAAAAACACGCACACCAGTGGTAAAGATCCAGTGTTGTGCGCTTCAAACGAGTTCGTCGTAACGTGAAAGTCGTCACTCTCAATAATTGCGCTGAATCCTACCGCAACCAGTAGAATCAGGATATCCAGCAAAAACCAGGATAACGAATGGGCGAAGCCGCCGCTAGCCCGATACAAGCTATTTCCCAGTAAAGCCAGCCAGCTGAAATAAAGCAACGCGTTGAGCAGCACCAACAACTCAACAACAAAAGCATCCCTGATAAACCAAGGCGCTACGTGTGTGGAGCTGAGCAGCAGGAATAGTTGCCAATGTTTTGCGTTGAGGACGAAATCACCCACTGGCGTATTGGTTTAGAGTCACAAAAAAGCAGGCCCAAAACTGAGCCTGCTTTCTATCTGCAAATATACACTTCCTACTTCCCGCCTGCCGTTTTCCGGCTCGCTTCGGGCCGGGTTTTGGCTTCCGATGTGCCGGGCTTCAGCAGGGCAGCGTAGCGTGGCGCATCATTGATGACCTGCAGAGCCGTGAGAATATTGGGGTCGTCGTCGAAGCTGGCTTCGATACCACCTTTCTGGAAGTAGTAGCGCGACACAATTTCCTGCTCCAACAGCTCCCGAATTTCGGGCTTGAAGCGGGTCAGGTCATTGCTTTTGTTCGTCGAAACCTTCTTCCGGATAGCATCCAACTCGCTTTTCACGTCGTCGTAGTGCTTTTCCTCCTTCGCCTTTTTGGATAGCTCCGTCAGGCTTTTCTCCATATCGGTGCTGTAGGTGATATCCTTACCGGTCAGGAACTGCACAAATTTCTGGTACTCGGCGTCGGACAGTTGAAACTCGCGGGCGGCAACAATAGTGGAGTGCTCGGCGCGGTAGCGGGTGGCGTAGTCGAACACGTAGTTCTTCTGCATGAGCACGCGGGTGATGTCGGCAATTTCCTTTTCCTGCACTTCCACATCCGGAGCCACGCCGCCGCCATCGTATACCACGCGGCCACTCTGGGTTTTGAAGGCCGTGCGCAACGAGTCCGGGAATTTACCCAGTGTGCCGTCATCGGCGCGGTGGGCGTAGTCGATTTCCTGAATACAGCGGCCACTGGGAATGTAGTATTTGGCCGTCGTTACTTTCAGCTGCGAATTATAGCTCAGCGGCCGGGTAGCCTGCACAAGGCCTTTACCAAACGTCCGCTCGCCTACCACCACGGCCCGGTCGTAGTCCTGCAGCACGCCCGACACGATTTCGGAGGCTGAAGCCGAGCGGCTGCTGGTGATAATCACGACTGGAATCTGAGTATCCAGCGGAGCGTCGAGGGCTTTGTAAGTCTTGTTCCACTCCGTCACCTTGCCTTTGGTGCTCACCACGTCCACCCCTTTGTCGACGAACACGTTGGAGATATTCACTGCCTCGTTAAGCAGGCCACCGGGGTTGTCGCGAATATCGAACACGATTTTCTTGGCGCCCATTTCCTTGAGCTTACTCACGGCCATACGCACCTCCTTGCCGGCATCGACGGTGAAGCTGCCGAGCTGGAAATACCCGACTTCCGGGGAAAGCATACCGTAGTACGGCACATTATCGACCTGGATTTTGTCGCGGGTGATGTTGATTTCAATTGGCTTTTCCTGGCCGTAACGCGTCACTTCGAGCTTCACCAGCGAGTTGGCCTGGCCTTTCAGCAGCTTGCTGATGTCGCTGTTGTTCTTCTTTTCAACAGCAATGCTGTTGATAGTCAGGATCTCGTCGCCGGGCAGCAAACCAGCTTTTTGGGCCGGATACCCCTCATACGCGCTCTGCACGATGGTCTTCCCACTACGCTTCACGACTATAGCCCCAATGCCGCCGTATTGGCCGGTGGTCAGCGTGCGGAAGTCCTCAATATCGTCCTCAGGAATGTAATTTGTATACGGGTCTAAGGACTTGAGCATCGCGTCGATACCGGTCTTCACCAGTTTCGCGGGCGCTACCTCGTCCACGTAAAACGTATTCACTTCCTTAAAAAGAGTCGCGAAAATGTCGAGGTTCTTGGCAATTTCGAAATACCGCTCGTTATCCGAAGCAGTCCGAAAGGAGGCAAGCAGGGCAGCACTCCCAAGGAGCAGGCCAGCAACGGTAGTTTTACGCATACAGATGACTAGAAGCGAGAAAAGTAGCCTACGAGACAGACTCCGTCGTCCGGACGGGAGTTGCATCGGATAACAAACGCTCCAGTCCTGAAATTAATTTTTTTTCAACCAGCGTGAAAGGCTTTTTTTCCTTACCCGTGTAGATAAATGCCACAGTGCCTACTTGGTGTCCATCCACGGCTTCCACTAAGCGGTATTTATTGAGCCGATAAGCTTCGCGCACTAGCCGCTTGATGTAGTTGCGGTCGACAGCGCGCTTGAAGCTGCGCTTGGACACACTGACCAGGACCTGAGGCGGAGCCGAGGTAGGCGCGGCGGCGGGTAGCCACACCACGCGGAGGGGATATAAACCAAAAGAAGAACCCCGGCCAAAAAGCTCCTCAATGAGCTTTTTACGACACAAGTGTTCTTCTTTCGGAAACGAATACGAACGCGCCCCCGGCACAGAAGCCGAGGCGGGCGACACGGCAGGCGCCGCCAGCGGGTTAGCGCTTATGTTTTCCTTCGTCGGATACGGTCAGGCGCTTACGGCCTTTGGCACGACGACGGGCCAGCACACTGCGGCCATTAACGGATTCCATGCGCGTGCGGAAACCGTGCTTATTGCGGCGTTTGCGCTGCGAGGGCTGAAAAGTACGTTTCATGATATTGTAAAGGACTCAGTGACAGGTAAGGCCGGCAAAGGTACGGCCTTGATTTGGAAAAGGCAACGACTGAAGCAGGTTTTTCCGTCCAAACCCTAAAAACCCGCAACGGCAGGCACAAAGATACGCATCTACCAGCGGCCAATTGTTCCGTACACTACTCGTACAGCAGATGTGCCAACGCGTGCCGGTTCCCACGCGTTACCCCGTAGCTTTGTAGCAGTTTCTGGCCCTCCCCGACCCGCCTTTCCATGATTCACTATTCCGTTTCATTTGATAATCCGCTCACTTTTTACCTGCGGATCCAGATGACCTTTGAGGTGCCCCCCACGGCTACTGAGGCGCTGCAGCTACAGCTACCCGCCTGGCGACCAGGCCGATACGAGTTGCAGAATTTTGCCCAGAAAGTACAGCGGGTGATGATAGAAGATGCCGCTACCACTGCGCTTCTCCCCTCTCGGAAACTGACCAAGGACCGCTGGCAGATAGCCGATGCGGCAGGTCGGACAGTGCGGGTAAGCTATAACTTCTACGCCCACCAGATGGACGCGGGCGGCTCGTGGCTCGATGAAGCCCAGCTCTACCTCAACGGCGTGCAGTGCTTTATGTATATCGAGGGCCGGCAGATGGAAGCATGCCAGTTGCAGCTACACGTACCGGAAGGCTGGCAAATTGCCTGCGGTCTGCCCCAAAGCGGCCCCAATACGCTCCAGGCTACTGATTTCGATACATTGGTGGATGCACCGCTAATTGCCAGCCCTACGCTGGTGCAGCATACCTATGTGGCCCAGGGCATTCCGTTCTCCATTTGGGTGCAGGGGGAATGCGTGCCCGATTGGTCCCGGTTTCTGGGCGACTTCGCCGCCTTCACCGAGGAGCAGCTGGACCTGTTTGGGGGTTTTCCGGTATCAGACTACCATTTCCTGAACCAGATATTGCCCTACAAGCACTACCACGGCGTGGAGCACGCCAACTCGACGGTAATTGTGCTGGGCCCCGCCGAGCTGCTCATGACCGAGGGTCTGTACAAGGAGCTGTTGGGCGTAAGCTGCCACGAGCTGTTTCACACCTGGAACATCAAAAGTATCAGGCCGGCCGAGATGCAGCCGTATGACTTCACGCGGGAAAACTATTTCCGTACCTGCTTCATAGCCGAGGGCATCACCACCTACTACGGCGAATACCTGCTGGCCCGGAGCAACGTGCGCACGGCCGAGCAGTATTTCGCTGAGCTGAACACCGTACTGCGCAAGCACTACGACGACTACGGCCGCTTCAACCTGTCTTTGGCCGATGCATCGATGGATCTGTGGCTCGATGGCTATAAACCTGGCGTACCCGACCGCAAGGTGTCGGTGTACCACAAGGGGGCCCTGGCAGCGCTGCTACTCGACCTCACGCTACGCCGCCTGAGCAACCACCAGCGCAGCCTCGACGACGTGATGCGGCGGCTGTACCAGGAATTTGGCCAGACCGGCCTGGGCTATACCGAAGATGACTATATCCGTATCGTGGCCGAAGTAGCGGGCCGGGATATGAAGACGTACTTCGACAAGTTTGTGTACGGCACTGCCCCCCTGGAAGAGCCGCTGGACAAGGCGCTGAGCTTCGTGGGCTGTACGCTGCGGGTTGAGCAGAACGTATCGGTGGCGGAAGGCGTTTTTGGGTTTCGGACGGTGGTAAAGAACGAGCGTACGGAAGTAACCGACATTCTGCCCGGCTCGCCGGCGGCGGCGGCCTTAACGGTAGACGATGAAATAGTAGCGGTGAACGGGCGGCGGGTTGATATGAACCTGCACAGCCTATTGGCCGACAACGCGGCAAGCTACCAGATAAGCGTATTTCGCCAGAACCGCCTGCTCACCGTCAATTTGGCGGGCACTGCGGGTCAGGAATTCTGGCAAAAATTTACGGTAGAGAAGCTGGCCGAACCCACCCCGGAGCAGCAGGCCAGCTTCCGGCTATGGCTCAAACAGGAATTTTAAGCGGCGCGTTTTTTCAGTCAACCACATGCTACGGCTCCGGGCCCTGTTCTTCTTCGTTTCTTCGCAGCTGCTGCTGGGAGGCTGTACCTTCCGTGGCCCGGCCGAACGGATGCAGCCCAGCGTCCCGACCTCGCGGCCGGTATCACCGCTGCCACCACCAGTACCACCGCGCATCTACCGCCTGGGTCACCTCGATACGCTGGTGCAGCTGCCGGGCCGTGTGCTCAGCATTCATCAGGGCTCCCGCAACGTATACCAGCGGCTGCCGCATACTACCTGGCTGCCACCCGAAGCGGAAACCGAGGAGCAGGAAATTGACTTTGCTGCCGAAGAGCAGCTGCGGCTGCGTGCAGCCGGCCCCAGCGTACGCCGCGTAGGAAATTCTTTGGTATTGAGTCTTTCCGCTGCCAAACCGCTACGCCTTACCAATAATCCCGACGAGGATTACGAGAAAAATATCGGCTACGAATACGTGGGCAGCTTACCCGAAATCAAGCAGTGGCTGATTTCCGTGCGCCTGTACGAAGGCGGCTACTTCCTGCTGGTTGACCAGCGAACTGGCCGACGGACCCGCGTGTGGAGTCCGCCGGCAGTGGCCCCCGATGGGCGGCATTTCGTGTGCGGCAATTCCGACGTGCTGGCCCGCTACGAGCCCAGCGGCCTGCAAATCTGGAGCGTGGAAGGCAACAAGCTTCAGAAGCTCTGGGAGCGCCAAACCGAGTGGGGCGTCACGGGCCCGCGCTGGCTCGACAACAAAACCATTCTCTTCGAGCAGGATTTTTTCGACAACGGCGACGTGGATACCCGCGTGGTCCGGATGCGGGTGGTACCCTAGGCGCTGCCGCAGCAGAAATTACTACGCACAAAAAAGCCCCGCCGTATTACCACGACGGGGCTTTTTTCCTAGTTCCGCACTGGGCTAGTCGGCGTCGCGGCCGGGGCCCTTCTGGCTGCCGTCTACCGACATCGGCTTGTTGCCTTGCGGATTGTTGCGGGGCTTATTTACGGGCGACGTACGCTGGTCTTCGTTGTTGCCGTCGCCGGGCGTGCTATTCTTGGTTGGGTTGCCGGCTTCGTTGAGACCATTCTGGTTCACGTTCTGCATTTGGGTGCCGCCGCTGTTAGAATGGGCTTCCCCCTTATGATTGGCGGCCTCCTGATTCTGCTCGTTTGCCTCGGGGTGTTGCTTGGCTTCGGCGCGCTCCTTCGATTTCTCCGAATTCGTAGGTGCTTTATCTTGATGCTTACTCATGGCGGTAAAAGCTTAGGTGAGAAGATTCTGCTGGTTGTACCGTGCCGGCGGGCAAATGGTTGTGTGAAAGAACACACAAAAAACCCTGCTGACCATGAGACAGGCCAGCAGGGTTTCTGCTAATGAGCAAGCGCTACCTACGCGGGCTGGGCTGAGGTAGCAGGTATTACTTCCACGAGGTCGGCAAACTGCTTCTCGCGGGCTTCAATTTCCTCCTGCTGCAGATTCAGCAGCCGCTCGGTGCCGAACTTCTCTACGCAAAACGAGGCCATAGCCGACCCGTGAATCACGGCGCGCTTCATGTTGTCGAAGCTAATGTCGTCGGTGGCGGCGAGGTAGCCGATAAAGCCGCCCGCAAACGTGTCGCCGGCACCGGTGGGGTCGAATACTTCTTCCAGCGGCAGGGCTGGCGCGTAGAATATCTTCAGCGTTTCCTTCACCTTGTGGAACAGCAGTGCGCCGTGCTCCCCTTTCTTGATGATGAGGAATTTAGGGCCCATCTCCATAATTTTCTTGGCGGCCTTCACCAATGAATGCTCTCCCGATAGCTGCCGCGCTTCTTCATCGTTGATGCTGAGCACGTCCACCATTTCGATGGTGGCAATCAGGTCTTCCAGAGCCACGTCCATCCAGAAATTCATTGTGTCCATTACAATCAGCCGGGGCCGATTAATAAGGCGCTGAATTACGAGGCGCTGCACGGCGGGGGCCAGGTTGCCCAGCATCAGGTATTTGCAATCCTGGTAGCTGTCGGGAATAACGGGGTCGAAATCAGCCAGCACGTTCAGCTCCGTCACCAGAGTTTCGCGCGAGTTCAGGTCGTTGGAATACTTACCCGACCAGAAAAACGACTTCTCTCCTTCCTTGATCTGCAGGCCCTCGGTATCGGCGCCATGCTCTTGCAGGAGCAGAATATCGGCTTGCGGAAAATCGTCGCCGACTACGGCTACCAGCTTCACGGGCTTTACCGAGTACGAAGCCGACAGGCTGATGTAGGTAGCGGCACCACCGATGATTTTGTCGGTTTTACCAAAAGGCGTTTCCAGCGCGTCGAACGCTACGGAACCGATAACGACCAGACTCATAGTCAGAGGAATAAGTGGGGGTTCGGCAATAGGCCGATGTTCGCACAACGGCACAAAGAACAAAAAAAGTCCCCGGAAATTTCTCCCCGGGGACTTCTACTATGGGTAAATAATGGGGCTCGAACCCACGACCTTCGGAATCACAATCCGACGCTCTAACCAGCTGAGCTATATCTACCAGGTTGGTAATGGAGCGACAAAAGTAACGCTTCGAGGATGATTTCCAAAAAAATAACCACTTTTTTTATCTTCTCCTGTAGCCCCTTGTTCCGCTGCCGCCCATATTCCCCGTACCTTTGCTGCTCGTAATCTGTTTTAACTATGCCTGATACGCCGCAGCCGCTCGCCTTCTCCGATTTTAAGCTCAACAAGCAATTGCTGACGGCCGTAGCCGAAGCCGGCTTCGAGCAGCCGACGCCCGTGCAGGAGCAAACCATTCCGCTGCTGCTCGCCGGCCACGACGTGCTGGGCATTGCCCAGACCGGCACCGGCAAGACCGCCGCCTTTGGCCTGCCCCTGCTGATGAAAGTAAAATATGCCCAGGGCATCCACCCGCGCGGCCTCGTTCTGGCTCCTACCCGGGAGCTGGCCATGCAGATTGAAACCCACCTGAAACGGCTGGCCGTACACACCGACCTGCGCATTCTGGCCATCTATGGTGGCTTGGGGCCCAAGACCCAGATCGATACGCTGGCCAAGGGCGTCGATATTCTGATTGCCACGCCCGGCCGCCTGATGGAGCTGTATCTGAAGGGCGCGCTGGTTTTCAAGGAATTGAAAACGCTGGTGATGGACGAGGCCGACAAGATGATGGATATGGGCTTCATGCCCCAGATTCGGGCTATTTTGGAGGTAATTCCCAGCAAGCGGCAAAACGCGCTATTTTCGGCTACGATGCCCGACCGAGTGGTGCGGCTGAGCGAGGAGTTCCTGGAGTTTCCGATGCGCATTGAGGTGACGCCGGCCGCTACCTCGGCCCAGAATGTGTCGCAGACGCTGTACCGGGTGCCCAACCTGCTAACCAAAATCAACTTACTGGGCTACCTCTTCAAGGACACCGATACCTTTCACCGGGTCATGATTTTTTGCCGCACCAAGGAGCACGCCGACAACGTGGCGCACTTTCTGGGCCGCAAGGTAACGGGTGAGGTGCGGGCTATCCATGGCAATAAAGGGCAGAATGTGCGCATCAACGCCATGGAGGCTTTCCGCAACGGTGAGCTGCGCTTCCTGGTGGCTACTGATGTGGCGGCCCGCGGTATCGACGTGCCGCTGGTAAGCCACGTGATTAACTTCGACGTGCCGCTGGTGTACGACGACTACGTGCACCGTATTGGGCGCACGGGCCGGGCCCAGCACACCGGCGCGGCCATTACCTTCGCCAACGAAGCCGAAATGCACCACATCGGCCGCATCGAGGAGCTTATCAACCAGACCATTCCCGAGCTGCCGCTGCCGCCCGACGTGAAGGTGATGGATACCATGTTTGATGAGAAGCAGAGCATGGCCCGCGAAATCGACGACCGCCGCAAGCGCCTCGACGCCGATTTTCAGGGCGCGTTCCACGACAAGGTGACGCCATTGCAAAAGGGCATCGACAAGCGTACGGGCCTGCCCTACGTGGAAGGGCCCAACCGTAGCCAGAAAGGCAAGAAGAAGCGGGCCTCGCCGGGCAAGAGCCAGTCGCCGGCGGCGAAGGGCGCGGCCAAGCTGCGCAACGCACGGCGGAGCAAGTAAGCCAGCAGCTTGCTAAGCTGAATACTAAAAAAGGCCCCAACCATTGCTGGTTGGGGCCTTTTTGGTTGCAGTAGGCGTTAGAAAAGGTTAGTTGCGCACGACGCGCTTCACGAGGCTGCCAGCGCTGGTTTGCAGGCGCACCGTGTACACGCCCGACTTCAGATTGCTCAAGTCGAGCTGGGTGCTGAGCTGGCCGGCCTGGGGCCGGGCCGTGAACTGCTGCACGAGCTGGCCCAGGGCATTGCGCACTTCGCCCGTGGCCGCTTCGGTGCCGGGCACATCGGCCACGACCAGCGTTACGAGGTCAGCGGCGGGGTTAGGGTAGAGCGTGGCGCGGGCTTCCAGGGCCGCGTTGCGAGCTGCAGCCAGCGTGATGGTCTGGAAGTTGGAGTAGTTGGAGCGGTAGCTGTTTACATACTGACGGATATCCTCATCAAACTGCTGCTCGACTTTCCGGAGTACGGCGTTGCTGCTATTGTAGATAAGTATATTCTTTTGGCCGTATTCCAGACGCCAGGCATTATTAACCCATGTATCTTCAGTGTACCCCAGCTCGTTACCATTGGCATCCTGGAGGTTGGTATAGCGTCTGTAGTTCACCCACGCCGAATTAATGTATCGCTGGTTTATCTCCACGGAGCCTCCATTGGCGGCGTAGGTGATGGTGTAGCGGTCTTTATCGACGAAGGCATTACCATCATATTCTTGCGTCCGAAACGACGCAGGCCGGAGCTTGGCCCAATCATACCAGACTATATCGAGGATACGATCTTCGGTTACCCAAGCGCCGTTATCCCATTCCTGAGACACCAAGGAGCTCCATTGGCCATTAGTCACTGTATATATTTGGCGACTATTATTGACGTAGACCCCGTTTTCCAGCTCCTGGCGTATCTCCTCCGTGAGGACGCCGGCGGTGTTATAGGTATACGCACTTTTGGAACCGTAATCAGTTGTCCACGTGCTACCGTTCCATCTTTGGCTTAGCGACTCCGTTTGGTTACCCCGAGCGTCATACGTCGACAAGTACCGGCTTTCGTTTCTCCAGGCGTTATTGTCCCAGCTTTGGCTGGTGTAGCTGGTTTCTTCACCGCGCGCATCGTAGGTATACAAATACCGGGAGCTATTTACTGCCGTGGCGGAATCCTTGTAAAGCTCCTGGGTTACCCGGGCACCCGAGTCATAGGTGTATTCCTGCAGGGAGTTGACGTACTGCTTCCAGCTACTGGTACTTCCGTCCCAGTAATAGTTGACGGCCCGCCTGGGGCGTACGACGGTGGTATTGATGCCGCGCAGCGCCTGGGAAACGGTATGCTTGCCCGTATGCTGGGCGTACCGGGCTATCGGGTTGGCCTCTTTTGCCGGTACCGCCTGAGCCAAGGCAGTAAAACTACCAAGCGTTAGCAGGCCGAGGACGCTTAAAAAGATCTTTTGAGGAGAAGTTGGCATAAGTCGAACTATGTAGTGAAAAGTGAGGAATAAAAAAGCGTTGAACACAAGCCAGCTTAGGTAGTAAGCTGATTATCTGAGTTTAAACAGGCAGCAAAAGTCGCTCTTAACTCTCATTCCTGCAATACCCACAAGTAGGTATTTTGCAGCCTCGCCAAAGCACAAAAAAGGTCCGGCCAACGACGGTCCGGAGCTTTTTGCTGCCACAAGCAGGTAGCGAAAATCAGTTGCGCACGACGCGCTTTACGATGCTGCCAGCGCTGGTTTGCAGGCGCACCGTGTACACGCCCGCTTGCAGACTGCTCAGATCGAGCTGGGTGCTGAGCTGGCCGGCCTGGGGCCGGGCCGTGAACTGCTGCACGAGCTGGCCCAGGGCATTGCGCACTTCGCCCGTGGCAGCTTCGGTGCCGGACACATCGGCTACGGCCAGCGTTACGAGGCCAGCGGCGGGGTTAGGGTAGAGCGTGGCGCGGGCTTCCAGGGCCGCGTTGCGAGCTGCAGCCAGCGTGATGGTCTGGAAGTTGGAGTAGTTGGAGCGGAACTCGTTAGTATACTGACGCTGGCCGTTGTCGAAGCGCTGATGCACCTTGCGCAGCACCACGTTATTGGCATTGTAGAACAGCAGGTTACGGTCGCCGTACTCTAGGCGCCAGGCGTTGTTCACCCACTGTTCTTCCGTGAAGCCCAGCTCGTTGCCGTAATTGTCATACGGTTCAGAAATGCGGTAGTCATTCACCCAGGCTGTGCCGTCGTAGGATTGTATGGTGCTTAGAATGGTACCATTGGCGCTGTACATGATGTTGTAGCGCTCCATGTCCATGAAGCTGGTGCCGTCGTATTCCTGTGTGCGGAAAGAAGCGGGCTTGCGGCTGGCCCAGTCGTACCACACCACGTCGAGCGAGAGCACCCTGTTCTGCCAGGCGCCGTTTTCCCATTCCTGAAACAGGGCGCTGCTCCATTGCCCGTTGGTGAAGGTGTACACCGTGCGCTGTTCGTTCACGAACAACCCCTTGTCATACTCCTTGCGGATCTCCTCCGTCACTACGCCGGCCGCATTGTAGGCATACACGACCTGAGTGCCGAAATCCGTAGTCCAGGTGCTGCCGTTCCAGGTCTGGCTCAGGTACCCGGTTTCGTTGCCGTAGGCGTCGTAGCTGGTGGTGTAGCGGTTGTTATTTTCCCAGGCGTTGTTGTTCCAGTTCTGGTAGGTAGTGGCCGTAGGCCGGCCCTTGATGTCGTAGGCCAACAGAAGCCGGCTACTGGGCAGCGAGGTGGCCGAATCCTGCGAAACGATTTGCGTAGGGCGGCCACCGGCATCGTAGGTATACAGATCTTTACTTGCCGGCTCCCATTGGTTACTGGATGTGCCCCAGTAATAATTCACGCTCTGGCTGGGGCGTACCACAGTAGTGTTGATACCGCGCAGGGCATTGGCAATGGGGCTGCTGGGAGCGGTATGCGCCGGGCGGCTCAGCGTCAGGGGCGTGGCCGCTGGCCGGGTCGAAACCGATTGGGCTTGCAGGCCGGCAGTGGTGAGGGCCAGCAGCCCCAGGGCCGCCAGAAAAATCTTTCGTGGAGAAATAGGCATAAAGTAAATAAATGGGGTGAGAGAATGTACTACTGAGACAAGTGCCACCGCAGAGGTTGCGTGTGGTGGCGGGGAAAGGATAGAATGCTAGACTACCGCCCGAGTAACGGCCCGTGCAGTACCGAAAGATACAGATGCAACTTCAATTTGAGAACAAAAAAAGCCGGCCTGCTTCAGCAGACCGGCTTTTTGTTAGCCTGAAACCTAACCGCCTGACTAGCGGTGAAAAAACGGCAGATGACTGAATTTCACCGTGAGCAGCGTGAGGGTGAAACCCCAGAACAGGGCACTCCAGAGCATGTGCAGCAGAATCCGCAGACGCGGCACGTGCAGCTGCGTGGCAATGACGGTGCCGCCAATGGGACTGAACAGAATGGGGGTGAGAAAAGCAATGCCCGGCATGCCAAAGCGCCGAAAAATGCCCACGATGCGGCGGCTGCGCTTGCTAAAGAGAGGCTTGCCTTTCGTTTCGCGGCGCTGGCGCATGTGCAGGGCCCACATACGGCCCACGCTTGACACCAATGCCACGCTGGTCATCATGCCCGCCACGGTAAGGCCCAGAGTCTGGACAAAGGGCAGACCCAGTGATATTCCCGCCAGCGGCCCGGCGAAAAACTTGACCATGCTCAGCAGGAAAACGGAGGCGTACTTGGCGAAATAAGGTAACACGGCGTTTGCGGAGCTAAGAAAAACGGGAGGCGTAAAGATAACACGTAAGCGCCGGCCGGTTTGGTTCCGCGTCGTTACCGGGGTGTTACAGTTTGCTGCCGTACGATAGGTCGCCGGCGTCGCCGAGGCCGGGCACGATATAGGCCTGCTCGTTGAGGTGGTCGTCGACGGCGGCTACCCACAGCGTGGCCTCGGGGATTTCACGCGTCACGTATTCCACGCCTTCGGGGCTGGCAATAACGGCGGCAATATGCACCTGCCGGGGCTGGCCGAAGCGCAGCATGGCCCGGTAGGTTTGCACCAGCGACTTACCGCTAGCCAGCATGGGGTCCACCAGAATCAAGACCCGCTCGTCGAGGTTGGGAGCCGAGAGGTAGTCGACCTGCACCTGCACCTGCGAGGTGCCTTCGATGCGGTAAGCAGCGGCAAAGGCGCTGGGCGACTGGTCGAAGTAGTTCAGAAAGCCCTGGTGAAACGGCAGGCCCGCGCGCAGCACCGTGGCCAGCACCGGAAAGTCGCGCAGCTGCTTGCTGCTGGATTCGCCCAGCGGAGTTTTCACGGTTTTCTCGGTGTAGCTGAGCTGGGAGCTGATGCGGTAGGCCATAATTTCGCCCAAGCGCTGGAGGTTGCGGCGAAAGCGCAGACTGTCGCGCTGCACATCCACGTCGCGCAGCTCGGCCAGGAAATGGTTGGCAATGGAGGGCTCGGCGCACACAATATGGACGCGGTCGGAAGAATTCACGGCGGAGGAGGGCTTTAGCGTTTCCATAACAGATACCAGGGCTGACGGGGTTTGGTGAGGGCCGCGTAGGGAACGGGCTGCGCCCCGAAGTTGGCGAAAAAACGGGCAATCGACGGAATCATGCCGCCTTCAAAGTCGAGCACGAGGCCAGGCGAGGCCGCGTATGCCCGGATAGCATAGTCGAGCAGCACTATGGGTGCCGCTACTTTTTTGCCGGCCGGCGAGGCGGCGGCAAACAGGTAAATAAGCACCCGTGGCGTGCTGACGAACAACGCCCCGGCCAGCAGCTCGTCGGTGTGGGGGCTCTTTACTTCCAGAATCCGAATCTGCCCCAGCTTCTGCAGACTGACCGTAAGCGCCTGCAGCTGCCGGTAGTGCCGCGCTCTGAGGCCGGCCACTTCGCCACCCTTATGCTGCTGAAACAAAGCCAGCAACTCGGCTATTGAGCTACTTTCCGACACTCGCAGCGGCAGCTCCTGCTGCTGGCTGATGCGCAGACGGCGGCGGTAGTCGGCCGCGTAGCCTTTCCGCAGCGTTTCATAGTCGGTGGCCAGCGGCAGGCAATACGTTTGCCGGGTCGTCACGCGGAAGACGTCAGTCGCAGCCGGTACCGGATTGCCTGTGTTCAGCTGGAGATAGAACTGAGAGAAGCGTCCGGCCGCCACGGCTACGTATTCCTCGACTCGGCGGTGCTGGCTGGCGGCGGTGGTCAGCAAACCCAACTGCTGGGTAAAGGCCGGCTGGTGTACCTGCCGGCCCCAGGGGCGGCGCTTTACCGGCAGCGGCAGCACGGACAAGTACCGGCCTGAGCCTGCCTCCAGCTCCACTACGGCATCCCAGCGGCCGGCCGTGGCGTGCAGCCAGGCCGTGTGGGCGTAGGGCACGGCTTGCGCGGCGGCAGCCACGCAATCATCCCAGGCAGCCAAGTCGAGGTGAGTAAAAGGCAGGTAAACTAAGGACAAGGCGAGTAGCTGAAAACGAGTGGCACCGTAAAAGTAGGGCAATCCGGCCGGCACCCGCACTTAGGTTCGTTGCCGCAAGGGCGCTAATCTGCGTATGTGCGAAACCGACCTGCGGTGTTCCTTTTCCTGCCTGGCCCCAACTCCCACCGTCGAACTGCGTAGGTTTGCCCCGCCGGGCGTCCGAACAGAAGCGCGGCCTCCCGTTCTTATGAAGAAACCGCTAATTTTTTTATTATCTGCGCTGGGCCTGCTGACGGGCCGCGCCGTGGCTCAAACGACTCCGCCGCCCGCCAAGGATCCGGACGCGGTGTGGCTGATCTTTGATCATCCCGTTAAGAGCAAGGAAGCTAAGCCGGACGCGCCGACAACCAATGCCCCCGCTCCGGTAGCAAGCCCCGTAGTCGGCGACCTACCCACTGTCAGCCAACGCCAGCGCTCCCGCAGCACACAAGGCAGCACCTACGTGCCGCTCGACCAGGATGTGTACCGTCTCATTGACCGCTACGCTATAAAATACGGTCCCGACTCGCTCCATGACCCCTACACGGCCGTGCGGCCTTATCACCGGGCGGGTATTGCCCGGTTGGCCGAGCGAATAACAAGTGACAGCGCTACTGCAGTTCCGCTCTCAGCCGCTGACCGCTTCAACGCTGAATATCTGCTGCGCGACAACTGGAACTACTCTGGCCCGGGCGCGGCCCTGAACGAAAGCAACAAGAGCTTTCTGAGCTACTTTTACCGTAATCAGTCCGACCTGTTTCACGTCGAGACGCCCGACTTCACGCTGCGCGTGAACCCGGTAGTACACTTCCAGGCCGGCAAGGATACCGAAAGTGACGGGCTGCGCTATATCAACACCCGGGGCCTGCAAGTCGAAGGCACCGTGGATGGGAGACTAGGCTTTTACACCTTCGTGGCCGACAACCAGATGGCCGTGCCTGCCTACGTGCAAAACCGCGTGGTGCGCGACACCATTGTGCCGCACGAGGGCTACTGGAAGTATTACAAGGGTAAAACCGACCAGTACGACTTCCTCTCGGCTCGCGGCTACCTGACCTACGCGGCCACGAAGCACATTAACGTGCAGCTGGGCCACGACCGGAATTTTATTGGCAACGGGTACCGGTCCCTGATTCTGTCGGACTATTCGGCTCCGTACTTTTTCCTGAAGCTCAATACGCGCGTCTGGAAATTCAACTATCAAAACCTGTTTGCCGAACTCACCGCCGACCGCAGGGAAGCCGACCAAGTGTACCCCAAAAAGTACATGGCTCTGCACCACCTGAGTCTCGACGTAACGTCGGATTTCAACGTAGGCGTATTTGAATCGGTCATGTTTTCGCGGGGCAAAGGGCGCTTCGAGCTACAGTACCTGAACCCGATTATCTTCTACCGCAGCGTCGAGCAGCAAATTGGCTCCGAAGACAACGCCATTTTGGGGCTGGATTTTAAGTGGAACGTGCTGCGGCGCGGCCAGATTTACGGCCAGGTAGTGCTCGATGAACTGGTGGTTAGTCAGATTCGCTCCGGCAACGGCTGGTGGGCCAACAAGCAGGCTTTCCAAATCGGCGGTAAATACATCGACGTGGCCGGCATTCGCAATCTGGATGTGCAGGCGGAGTTCAACTACATCCGCCCCTACACCTACCAGCACGAAGACCAGTACCGCAACTACCAGCACTACCAGCAGCCCCTGGCTCACCCCATGGGAGCCAACCTGTATGAGTTGCTGGGCATCGTAAGCTACCAGCCCCTGCCCCGCCTCAACCTCGTAGCCAAGGGTTTTTATACCAAGCAGGGCCTCGACAACGAGCCTGCCGTGGACCCCGAGCTGAACTACGGCGGCAACGTGCTCAAACCCTACACTACCCGCGTGCAGGAGTTCGGCAACACCGTGGGCCAGGGCAACACTACCAACCTCCTGCATGGCGACCTGACGGCCAGCTACCAGGTGAAGCACAACCTGTGGCTGGATGCCAAGCAGATCGTGCGCCGCCAGACCGGCGACGCTACGGCCATCGGCAACGGCACGGCGGCCTTTAGCTCCGTGTCGCTGCGCTGGAATATCGCGCAACGTTTGCACGAGTTTTAAGCCCCGTTCTTTGCTTCTGTGCGCCACGACCCCGCCGCCCTGCTGCTGTACTGCCCCATCGATCAGCAGGAGCTGGATTTGATAGCCGCTGCCAACTGGCTGGCGTTTCCGCCGCGCCTGCCCGAGCAGCCGTTTTTTTACCCGGTGCTGCATGCGGCCTACGCCACCCAGATTGCCCGCGACGGGAATGTGCCCTACTACGGCATCGGCTATGTGGTGCGCTTCGCCGTGGAGGCCGACTACGCCGCGACGTTCCCGGTGCAGAACGTGGGCGGCCCCGACCAGGAGCAACTCTGGGTACCGGCCGCAGAGCTGGCCGATTTCAACCAGCATCTGCTGGGCCAGATTGAGGTCGTAGCCGTCTTCAGTGCCCCGTAGCGGGCTGTAGCCGGAGCGGCCGGTCCGCAACCGGAATCCGGGGTTACCTTTGCAGCCCTCATGAAAACCTACCTCCGCATTTTGCAGTA
The DNA here is from genome assembly GCF_004745955.1 of Hymenobacter elongatus. Classification (GTDB taxonomy): domain Bacteria; phylum Bacteroidota; class Bacteroidia; order Cytophagales; family Hymenobacteraceae; genus Hymenobacter; species Hymenobacter elongatus. The sequence continues at coordinate 23,262 of NZ_SRLD01000029.1, forward strand.
TGCCCGGCCCTTCGCCGATTTTCTGCCGCTATACCTGCTCTACACCGTGTTGGGCATCTTTTTCGGCATTGGCAACATTGCGTTGATGATACCGATGCTGGACGTGCTGTTTGAAAAAACCAGCAAGCACCAAGGCCCGGCTACCCTACCCGACTTTGCTCCGACTCTGGAGTATATCACCAGCACGTTCTACTACTACTTCGCCCAGATTATTGCCGACTATGGCAAGCTGGGGGCGCTGCTGTTTGTGTGTCTGGTGCTGGTGTCATCGGTGTTTTTCAGCAACGTCTTCCGCTACCTGAGCCTGCGCATCGCAGCCCGCGTCCGGTCCCGCGTGATTCGCAACCTGCGCCGTGACCTCTACAATCGAGTCATTCAGTTGCAGCTGGGCTACTTTTCCACCGGGCGCAAGGGCGACATGATGTCGCGCTTCACCAACGATGTGCAGGAAGTGGAAATTTCGGTGGTCAACACGCTGCAGGGCGTCATTCGGGACCCGCTCTACATCGTGGCCTACTTCGTGGTGTTGTTTTCCTTTTCCACTCGGCTCACGCTGTTTTCGCTGGTGCTACTTCCCATTTCGGGCGGCATGATTGCGGCGCTGGCCAAACGCCTGCGCACCCAGGCCAAAACCAGCCAAAGCACCTTGGGCTCCATGATGTCGGTCATTGATGAGACGCTGGGCGGTATTCGCGTCATCAAAGCCTTTAATGCCCAGGAATACATCAAAGGCAAATTTGAGAACCAGAACGACCAGTACGCCCGCACCTCGCGCCGCATCGATAATATTCGTGACCTGGCTTCCCCCTTTTCCGAATTTGCCGGGGTCATGGTCGTGGCGGGCTTGCTTTACTTCGGCGGCACGCTCATTCTGGGTGGCACTTCCGATTTGGACGCGGCTGCTTTCATTGCCTACATCATCATGTTTTCGCAGGTGCTCACGCCGGCCAAGTCGTTGTCGTCGTCGTTTGGCAATATTCAGCGGGGGCTGGTGGCCGGCGAGCGGGTACTCAGTATCATCGACACCCAACCCGCTATTCGGGACAAGCCCGATGCCCAAATCCTGCCCGACTTCCGGCACCAGATTGAGCTGCGCGACCTGCAGTTCGGCTACGGCGACCAGCCCGTGCTGCAGGACATCAACCTCATCATTGAGAAGGGCAAAACCGTGGCATTGGTGGGCCCGTCCGGCGGCGGCAAATCGACGCTGGCCGATCTGCTGCCCCGCTTCTACGACCCCACCGGCGGCCAGATCATCATCGACGGCCACGAAGTGCGCGACTGCACCATTCACTCCGTGCGCGACCAGATGGGCATTGTAACCCAGGAAAGTATCCTGTTTAACGACACGATTCTCAACAACATCCGCTTTAACACCCAGGCCACCGATGAGCAGGTGATGGAAGCGGCCAAAATTGCCAACGCCCACGAGTTTATCACCCAAGCCCCGGACGGCTATCAGACCATCATCGGCGACCGGGGCAGCCGGCTGTCGGGCGGCCAGCGCCAGCGCCTGAGCATCGCGCGGGCCATTCTGCGCAACCCGCCCATCCTGATTCTGGACGAAGCCACGTCCGCCCTCGACACCGAATCGGAAAAGCTGGTGCAGGAAGCCCTCACGCGGCTGATGCAGAACCGCACCTCCCTCGTCATTGCCCACCGCCTGAGCACCATTCAGCACGCCGACGAAATCGTGGTGCTGCAGCAGGGCCGCATCGTGGAGCGCGGCACCCACGACGAATTGCTGCGCCGGGAAGGTGGCGTGTACCAGCGTCTTAACACGATGCAAACCAACGGCCTACTCCCCTAGTGCCTCGCGGCGGGCTGCCCGCCCGCTGCCCACGAGCCCAACTGTAGGGCCCTTGCCTACGTTTATGCCGACGTTGCCGGGCTCCGCCCACGGTTTGGCATTGGCAAAATTCTATATTTAATGCGCCAATCAGGCATCCGTGTGGCCCAGCTGCCGGCTTTTCCCGACCTCTAGCTTTTCCTTCCCCATGCTTGCTTTCAAACGCCTGGTTACGATTTTGGTGATGGTGTACTTGTTGCTGGCGCTGCTCTTCGTCTTCAGCCCCGCCGCCCGCGACACGTTTGCGTCGGCTTTCAACCTGAGTGGCGACGCCGGCCTGGCCACGTTCTACAACACGCTATTTCTGGTGGGCGCGGTGCTGCTCGGCTTGCAGCTCGTGGTAGAAAACCTCGACAGCGCTCTGCTGCGCCGGGAAACAGCAGCCTTGAACGGCAAAATCAACGAGCTCAAAGCCAAGCTCTACGACCACCAGCTCGACCAGCGCGAGCGGGAATTTCAACAGCGGCCCGCTCCTACTCCCACTACTGTCGGTGCCACTACCATCTACCAATCGGCCCCTGTGCCGGCTCCAGCCATGCCCACCAGCACGCCGGCCCACGACGTGGAGCATCCTACGTTTCCGCAGTCCGACCCCGGCCTGATGAATGCCCCGGTGCAGCAGCCCAACACTATTATTCCACCTTCGCCGCCTACAAGCCTCGACAATCGCGCCGGGGTGTAACTTTGCTTCGTGACTGCACCGCTGACTGACCTGATTCGCGCTGAGCTGACCGAAGCCCGCACCGTTCTCGACCGTTTTTTGGCTGACCCCGAAAACCTGTCGCGCATCGAACACGCCGCCCGCCTGATGGCCGATAGCCTACGCCGGGGTGGCAAAATTCTGAGCTGCGGCAACGGTGGCTCGCTCTGCGATGCGCAGCATTTTGCCGAGGAGCTCAGTGGCCGCTACCGCCTCGACCGGCCCGCGCTGGGTGCTATTGCTCTCACCGAGGCCTCGCACATGAGCTGTGTGGCCAACGACTACGGCTACGAGCACGTCTTCAGTCGCTACGTGCAGGCGCTGGGTCGCCCCGGCGACGTGCTGCTGGCCATCAGCACCAGCGGCAACTCGCCCAACGTGCTACGGGCCGCCGAGGCCGCCCACGCCGCCGGCATGCAGGTAGTGAGCCTGACGGGCAAAGATGGCGGTCTGCTGGCGGCGCTGAGCACCGTCGAAATCCGAGCCCCCCACAGCGGCTTTGCCGACCGGGTACAGGAGATTCATATCAAAGCGATTCACATCCTGATTCTGCTTATTGAGCAGTTGGTGGCCGAAGCCAGCTAGCCCGTAAGTACGCTCCGCACCGGGCTTCCTTTTTTCGTTGCTGCTATTTTGAGCCAGTCCGCATGCGGGCTGGCTTTTCTTATGCTAATCCATTGCGGCCGGCCTATATTAGCTGCCTGATTTCACTAGCGACTTATCCTGCACTATGCTTACAAAAACGTTTGGCTCCGCCGTGCAAGGCGTTAATGCCAATACGATTACGATTGAAGTAGTTGTATCACAGGGCACCAACTTTTACGTCGTGGGGCTGCCCGACAACGCCATCAAGGAAAGCCAGCAGCGGATAGAGGCGGCGCTGAAGTTTCGCGGCTACCGCATGCCGCGCACCAAGGTGGTGGTAAACATGGCCCCGGCTGATATCCGCAAGGAAGGCTCGGCCTACGATTTGCCGATTGCCCTGGGCATTCTGCACGCCTCCCAGCAGCTCACAACCGAGCGCCTCGGCGACTACATCATCATGGGCGAAGTGTCGTTGGATGGAGAGCTACGGCCGATTCGGGGCGTGCTTCCCATTGCTATTCAGGCGCGCAAAGAGGGGTTCAAGGGCTTTATTCTGCCCCGCGCCAATGCCCAGGAAGCCGCCATCGTCAACAACCTCGACGTCATTCCGGTCGAGAACATGCAGCAGGCCATCGACTTTTTCGAAGGCCGCCTGGAAATCGAGCCACTCCGGCTCGACACCCGCCACGTTTTTCAGCATACCGCTAACCAGTACGCCGCCGATTTTGCCGACGTGCAGGGTCAGGAGAACATCAAGCGGGCCCTGGAAATTGCCGCCGCCGGCGGCCACAACGTCATTATGATCGGGCCACCGGGCGCGGGCAAAACGATGCTGGCCAAGCGGCTGCCCAGCATTTTGCCGGCCTTGTCGATTCAGGAGGCGCTCGAAACAACCAAAATTCATTCCGTGGCCGGAAAGCTCGGGGCCAATGCCTCCCTGCTCACTACGCGCCCGTTCCGCTCGCCCCACCATACCATTTCCGACGTCGCGCTGGTGGGTGGCGGAGGCAACCCGCAGCCGGGCGAAATCTCCCTGGCCCACAACGGCGTACTGTTTCTGGATGAGCTGCCGGAGTTCAAGCGAGCGGTGCTGGAGGTGATGCGCCAGCCGCTGGAGGAGCGCCGCGTCACGATTTCACGGGCCAAGGTCAGCATCGACTTCCCGTCGAATTTCATGCTTATCGCCAGCATGAATCCCTGCCCGTGCGGCTACTACAATCATCCGGAGAAAGAATGCGTATGCGGCCCTGGCATCGTGCAGCGCTACCTCAACAAAGTCAGTGGCCCCTTGCTCGACCGCATCGATCTGCATGTGGAGGTAACGCCCGTTACGTTCGACCAGATGACGGAAACGCGCAAATCGGAAACCAGCGCCGATATTCAGCAGCGCGTAGAAAAAGCCCGCGAAGTTCAGACCGTACGCTTTCAGGAGTTCCCCGAAATTCATTCCAACGCCATGATGCCGTCGCAGATGGTGAAAGAGCTTTGCCAGATAAATGATGCGGGCCGGGCGCTGCTCAAAACGGCCATGGAGCGCCTGGGTCTCTCCGCCCGCGCCTACGACCGGATCCTGAAAGTAGCCCGCACCATTGCAGACTTAAGCAGCTCAGAAGAAATCCGTCTGGAACACCTAGCCGAGGCCATCCAGTACCGCTCGCTGGACCGTGAAGGCTGGGCCGGCTAGTAGAACTAAACAAAAAGCCCTCACTACATGACGCAGTGAGGGCTTTTGGTGATCCCGCTGGGATTCGAACCCAGGACCCGTACATTAAAAGTGTACTGCTCTACCAGCTGAGCTACAGAATCAGGTCCCGATGGCGAAAAGCGGTTCGCGTTACGGGGTTGCAAAAGTGCTGCAAATAGACTTATTGTCCAAACTTTGGAAGCATAACTTCCGGCTCACAGTGCGTAGCGCCAGGTATAGTATTTATTATCAGCCATATACTTTACACAAAAAACTTAGCTGCAACTACTTTTACCAAAGTCAAATGCTACCGGAATAAGTAGGAGCTTTGTACCTCGACTACTTTGTGGCCCGCCATGTACCAAGCATTGCTCAAACCCCTGCTGTTTCAACTTGACGCGGAACAGGCGCATCACGTCGTTTTCGACAACCTCAAGCGCGGCTGCCGGCTGCCGGGTACGACCGCCCTGCTGCGGAGCCTGTATGACTTCGCTCATCCAGGGCTTGAGCGGGAGGTATTTGGGTTGAAATTTCGCAATCCGGTGGGGCTGGCGGCGGGTTTCGACAAGAATGCCGAGTTGACTGATGCGCTGGCGTGTCTGGGTTTCGGCTTTGTGGAGATTGGTACGGTAACGCCCCGGCCCCAGCCAGGCAACCCTGTGCCGCGCCTGTTTCGGCTGAAGCAGGACGAAGCGCTGATCAACCGGATGGGCTTCAACAACGAGGGTGCGGCGGCAGTGGCCAGCCGCTTACGCCAGCGGCGTTCCACTATTATCATTGGGGGCAACATTGGCAAAAATAAGGAGACCCCCAACGAGCAGGCGGCTGCCGACTACGTGTCGGCCTTCGAGACGCTGTTCGACACCGTCGACTATTTTGTGGTCAATGTCAGCTCCCCGAACACGCCCAATTTGCGGCAGTTGCAGGAGAAAGAGCCCCTGATCCGGCTGCTGCAACAGGTGCAGGAGTGCAACCAGGCCAAACCCCGGCCGAAGCCGCTACTCCTCAAAATAGCGCCTGACCTGACGGACGGCCAACTTGACGACATTCTGACTATTGCCGCTGAAACCCGCCTGAGCGGCCTGGTGGCTACTAACACTACACTTGCACGAAATGACCTGCGGGCTACCCCCAGCCAGTTAGCAGCCATTGGAGCCGGTGGCCTGAGCGGCAAACCGTTGCGGCAGCGGGCTACGGAAGTAATTCGCTATCTGCACCGCCGCTCCGATGGCGGCCTGCCAATTATCGGGGTTGGGGGCATAGCGTCGGCGGCCGATGCGCAGGAGAAGCTGGCAGCAGGAGCGTCGCTGGTACAGCTCTATACCGGCTTTATTTATGAAGGGCCAGCGTTGGTGAAGCGTATCAATCAGGCGCTGGTGGCTGCACGCTAGCGGCTTTGGCGCATGGCCTGAGACTTAGCTGCTAAGCTCGGGCTGGATGCGCACTTCGACTACCTTTTCGGGGTGCTGGCCCGCCGCAAACCGTTTTTTATAGCGGTGCTGTACCCACATAAGGGGTGGAATAATAACCAGCGTGGGCCACAGAAAATTGAGCGGAAAGGGAATGAAGCCGAGGCTGGTAGCCGAAAAGGCCGAAACCGCCGCCACGTAGGAGCCTACAAAACCTGACATATGGTTCAGCAGCCATTGTCCGGCCGGCCATGGCCCCCGGCGCAGGAAACCCCGTATCTGGCGCACAGTCGTCATGAGGCCGATGCCACCGAAGACGATAGGAACCGGGTTGGTTTTCAGGTGCACCAGGCCATACAGGAGCGTGCCGGCAAAAACAACCGTGCCTGCTCCTACTCCCAGCCAATCGGCGAGGGCCGGCGGCTCTTCTCCCCGGCTCAGGCGCTTATGGTACACCGAGCGGTAGCCAAACCACGCCAGGTACAGGCTGAAGATACCCGTCAGCAACAGAAAGGTGAGCCCGTTGATGGAAGCGGAGACAATAGCGGTAGTGCCAGCCACCACCATGGCCCAGAGGAACACCCGCCCCCAGAGCCGGTGCGCCGGACCACCCTTGCGCACATACAAGGCCACCGGGGCCACAAAAAACCCAAGAAAGCCCGCCGTAATATGCAGCCAGCGGTTCAGTAGCAGAAACGTTTCCATCGGTGAGAAGCGGTGAAGATGATAGCCTGGCATGAAGTAAGCGGAATGCGGTAAGCGCCACTCATTTCAGTTGCCCAACCGACAAAAGAAGGGCCTGAGCTGTCGGTTAGTCTTTCTCAACCACTTAGCCCGTCAGGTCACTTCAGCAGTATTTCACCGTTTTCCTGCTACAGCTTCAGACCTACTTTCAGCTCTACTACATCGGCGGCACCACGGTGGATTTTCAGGTCGACGGAGCTCCAGAGGTGGTCGGTGAGGCGGTATTTCAGCCCCAGTCGCTCGTAGTAGAACTTGTTGGACTTGTAGGGATTGTAGACGTAAAACCCCAGGTGTGACACGAAAGCCAGGCGCCCAAACAGCAGCTCGTGGCCGAAAAACACGCCCGCCTTCTTCACATCGGGCAGTTGCTCGCCGGTGCGGGACGTGTCGCGCAGCTGCACCAGCAGCGACCGGTCGTAGAAGCCCTCGGCCCCGAGCACCAGGTTGCTTTTGCGGTTTACGCGCCGGCCCACGGCCACCGACACCGACTGCACGGCATACTTGCGCCGGTCCGACTCGTTGCGCTGCTTGAAGCCGAGACTGGTACTCAGATCCAGGAAATTGTGGCCGATTTCCGCCGGCTCCGCCGTTGGAGTGGTGCTCAGCGGCCGAAAAGGGCGCTGCTGGTGGTAATTGAGGCCCACAAACGCGGTGGGCAGGTTGATGCCAAAATTAGGCTTGGTGGTCGCCCCGTTGGAGTAGTGATTGAGCCCCACACCCAGCAGCAGGCCGTAGTGGGGCGCAATGGCCACATCATACTCAAGGCGGGCCTGGAGTGTGGCATTGAGCCGGGAGCTGACGATATTGTTCTTGTGGTTGGTTTCCTGATCGTAGCGAATCGGGAAAATACCGATACCGGTACCAATCCGAAAGTTCACCTCCTGCCGCGCCGTGCGGTACACAGGCTTGTTGATATAAATCGTAGCCCCGTACGACTTGCCCAGCACCGGATTGTGATAGTCGTAATACACCAGGGCCATACCCACTTTGGGGTATTTATACCACGCATGCCAGGGCTCCCGGCCGTTGGTTTGCCGTTGCACGTTCAGCTCCAGCCCCGTCGGGTGCGACACTACTAAGTGCTTCACCGAGGGCGTGTGGGCAATAATAAAGCTGCCCTGGGCATAAGCACCCACAATCAGGGGTGGGCGCGCAGCACTGGCAGTGGGTTGCTGGGCCCGGCAGCTTGCGCCACCTGCCAGCATAGCCACGAGCAAACCGTAGCGAATCATCATACAATAGAATCCAAGCGCCCCAAAAATAAGCAAACCCGCTGAAGGCACCGCACGAATGCAGCGGCGGCCCAGCCCCCAGCCGGCTGGCCCCGCAAACAGCAGGCCTGACCGCCAATCCACACCTTGGTAAAATGCTCCGTAGGACGCCCCAACGCCGGCCCGGCCCTACTGGGTAGCCAGAAAAATTACTTCCATAAACCCCTGAGAGCCTGCCTGCTCCCCCGACCCCGACATATTTCCCGGGGCCGAACGTACCTCAACAGGCATATTCTGCGTTTGAGGGCACATCCTGCTCATTCTCAGGATGCGCTTTCTTTTCGTTCACCACACTTCTCTCTCATGAAAAAGACCACTGTCCTGTTGTCCATCTTAGCTGCCGTAGGTCTGATGACCACCACTGCGCAGGCTCAAGTACGTTTCGGCGTGAAGGGTGGCGTTAACTTGTCTAACTACAATGGCTTGACGGATGCTGAGAAAACAGATTCCGAAAACCTGGTAAACTTCAACGGTGGTGTCATGATGAATGCCCCTATCACCGACGACGGTTTTTTCTCGATTCAGCCCGAACTGCTGTATTCCGGCAAAGGCATAAAATTTAAGGGGGCCGGCTACGAGGCGGAAGACCGGATGCACTACCTCGATCTGCCGATTTTGGGCAAGATCAACGCCGATGGCTTCATCTTCGAAGCCGGCCCGCAACTGGGCTATATGGTGTCGCGCAAGGGCACGCTGACGGCGGGCGGCGTAACGGCCGAAGACAGCGACTTCAGTGGCGTAAATCGGTTCGACCTGGGCTACGTAGCCGGGGTTGGCTACGAGCTCGACAACGGCCTTGGCCTCGGCATCCGCTATAATGGCGGCTTGCTGAAAGTAGAAAAAGAAGTGGCCGGCCAAGAGCAGTCGAATGCCAAGAACTCGGTCATTCAGTTTCAGGTAGGCTACCTGTTCGGCGGCAAGTAAACCTTCCTCCTTCCTCAAAAAAAGCCCCTTATCACCCTGATACGGGGCTTTTTTACGTCTCAAGCTTTCTCCGCCACCAGTATTTTGGCATATTTTTCGCCTACGCCTCGCCCACACGCTCACTTGCATTTTACTCCCACACTATGAAAAAGACCATAATTGTCTTGGCTTCCTTGCTGTCGGTTGCTACGCTGAGCGCCTCCCGCGCCCAAGGCGTCCGGCTGGGGCTGCGGGCCGGCACTAACTACGCCAACCTGGCCGGCGACGTGCAGAACGAAAACACCTACAACAACAAATTCGGCTTTTTGGGCGGCATCATGCTCAACGCCGACCTGAGTGGCGACGGCTTCCTGTCGGTGCAGCCGGAGCTGCTCTTTTCGCAGAAAGGCTTCGAAAATAGGCCCACCGAATACACCAACGTGTTGGGCACCACCCAAAAGCGCGAAGGCCAGGTGACCTACAGCTACCTCGACGTGCCGGTACTGTTCAAAGTAAACGCCAGCGGCCTGATTTTCGAGGCGGGCCCCCAATACTCCTACCTGCTCAATGCCAAAGACGAAACCCAGGTAACGACCCGCTCGGGCCTCACGGGCTCCACCAGCTCCTCCTCTTCTCACGACCAAAAAGACCTGGGCCGCCTCAACCGCAACGAGCTAGGCTACGTGGCCGGTATCGGCTACCAGACGGAGGCGGGCCTCAGCCTGAACCTGCGCTACACCGGAGCCTTCAACGATTTCGTGAAAAGCGACGACGGCGCATACTTCGACGGCGACCTGAAGAATGCCCGCCACTCGGCCATTCAAGTGTCGCTGGGCTACCTGATTACGAATAAGTAACTCAACGGATTTTCCTGGTTTTGCTATTGCAAAAGCCCCGGCACCTGCCTTGTCCTTACCCAAAACTCAAACGCCCTTCCAGCCATGTGGCTGGAAGGGCGTTTTTGTGCGGTTGACTATCTGGTTTACCGCTTTTCAAGCGTGGTCAGCTAACAAAAAGGGCCTTGGCATTACCGCCGGGAAGTCGGAAAAAGATTTGGGTAAGGACAAGGCACCTGCCGGGGCTTTTGTATGGGCCCTATCTCTTTACACCCCTCGTTCCTACAGCTTGGTTTACATTGAAGCTGTTTAGAAAGTCGCTAAAATCCCACAGAACGTCCTGTCGACCAACGGGAGACAGCTCATGTGCCGTAGTACTCACCTTACCAGTGCACGCGAGCTGTCTCCCGTTGGTCGACAGGACGTTCGGCAGACTTGCTAAACAGCTTCATTGAAAAAAACAGGGCTCTCACTTTCCGAAACGCATACTAAAGCCTCAGTACTTCAGTTTTCGGCGGCAATAGGGCCAGTGAAGCGGCCTGGGCGTAAGTGGCACCCCAGGACAAACTTATAAATTTGGTAACATGCCATAAAAGGGATTTCTCCTTGACCAGAAGGGTATCGTCAACAGCAAAGCAAAACCCTGCATCTTGCTGATAAAGCAGCAGTTATAACAGCAACCAATCTATGAAGCAACTCAAAGGCGCATAGACCAACTATAAAATTCACAATGACATACTACTTATACTCGCCAGCAAGTTTGTATGATTTCGATTACCTTCGCGTCACCATTTATTATTTCAAGTTCCTTTGATCATGAAGAGAATTTTCCTCTCTGCAATGCTGCTTGTCGGCCTGGCGGCCACTGCTTCGGCACAAACACCCGGTTCCATCGGCGTTAAAGCAGGCTTCAACTACTCCAGTATTGAAGGCAAAAACATTGATTTGGATTATCGGCCCGGCTACAGCGCAGGCTTTTTCCTGAATGCCCCACTGACGGCTGATGGTGCCCTTTCGGTGCAGCAGGAAGTGTCTTACTCGCTGAAAGGCAGCAAAGCCGAAAAGGATGGTGCGAAGGAAGATCTACGCTTGGGATATATCGAAGCGCCTCTGGTAATACGCTACAAGAAGAGTAACTTTTTCGTCGAAGGCGGGGTGCAGGCCGGGATTCTGGTTACCACCGATTACACCCTGAAATTCCAGGACGAAACATTCAGCACCGACAAGTCTTCAGACTTGAAGCTGAACACCTTCGACTTGGGCTATGTAGGTGGTGTAGGCTACCAGATGGGCAATGGCTTCCAGGGAGGCGTGCGCTACAGCCGCAGCTTCATCAGAATCTTCAATGACAATGCCTTGCTGGGCGGCAGCAAAGCCGCTAACTCGGCATTCCAGCTGTACGTGGGCTACTCCATCAACGGCAAATAGAGTAAGTGCCGCGCGCCGGACACTAAAAAAGCCCCACCGGAATATTCCGGTGGGGCTTTTTTAGTTGTCCGGCGCGCGGCACTTCTATTGCATGCTGGCCGCGTAGTTGCGGTAGAAGTGCGGAATGGTTTCGATGCCTTTCAGGAAATTGAACACGCCGTAGTGCTCATTGGGCGAGTGAATGGCATCCGAGTCGAGGCCGAAGCCGAGCAGCACCGTATCGAGGCCCAGCTCGCTCTTGAACATGGCCACAATCGGAATGGAGCCGCCGCCGCGCGTCGGGATGGGACGTTTGCCGAAAGTGGTTTCCATGGCGTCGGCTGCCGCTTTGTAGGCTACCGAGTCGGTGGGCGTTACCACGGGCTCGCCGCCGTGGTGGGGAGTCACCTTCACCGTGACACCGCTGGGCGCGATGCTCTCGAAGTGCTGCTGAAACAGAGCCGTGATTTCGGCGGAAGTTTGGTGCGGCACCAGGCGCATCGATATTTTGGCGTAAGCCTTAGAGGCAATAACGGTTTTGGCTCCCTCGCCGGTGTAGCCGCCCCAGATGCCGTTCACGTCGAGCGTGGGCCGGATGCTGACGCGCTCCAGGGTGCTGTAGCCTTTCTCGCCGTGAATATCGGGCAGGCCGATGCTCTGCTTGAACTCCTCGTCGGAGTGCGGGGCCTTGGCCATTTCAGCCCGTTCTTCGGCCGAAAGCTCCTCTACGTTGTCGTAGAAGGCGGGAATGGTGATATGGTTGTGCTCGTCGTGCAGCGAGGCAATCATCTTGCACAGGATGTTGATGGGGTTAGCCACCGCGCCGCCATACAGGCCCGAGTGCAGGTCGCGGTTGGGGCCCGTTACCTCCACCTCGTGGTAGCTCAGCCCGCGCAGGCCCACCTCGATGCTGGGCGTATCGTTGGCAATCATGCCGGTGTCCGAAATCAGAATCACGTCGGCCTTGAGCTTCTCCTTGTTTTCGCGCACGAAGATGCTCAGGTTGTTGGACCCGATTTCCTCCTCGCCCTCAATCATAATCTTCACGTTGCAGGGCACGCCGCCTTCCTGCATCAGCACCTCAAAGGCCTTCACGTGCATGTATACCTGGCCTTTGTCGTCGCAGGCCCCGCGGGCGTAGATTTTACCATCCTTGATAACGGGCTCGAAGGGCGGCGAAGTCCACAGCTCGTAGGGGTCGGCGGGCTGCACATCGTAGTGGCCATACACGAGCACCGTGGGCAGGGCCGGGTCAATGATTTTTTCGCCGTACACGATGGGGTTGCCGGCCGTTTGGCACAGCTCCACGTTTTCGATGCCCACCTCTTCGAGGCGCGTTTTGAGGTAGTCGGCGGCCCGCAGCACGTCGCCGTGAAACTTAGGATCGGCCGAAACCGAGGGGATGCGCAGCCAGTCGAGCAGCTCGCTCAGGAAACGGTCTTGGTTGCTTTCGAGGTAGGAAGCCATGCAGGATGGGGGTTTGAGAAGAGTACGGCGTAAAAGTAACACGCTCTTGGGGTAAAGCGAGAAGCCACCCGACGCGGGCAGCCGCTAAAGTCTGATCCGCCCTGGCGCGGCGTGGGCCCACGGCGGCGGCAAGCCGTTCAAACCGCTTCTATTCGCTTCTATCCGGCCTTTTGAATACTGCGTAACCGCCGGCCGTCCGCGTCATGCCGGCCGAAATCTTCTTCTGAAAAGTCGGAAAGCTCCCACTTTTCGTTTGCGGTACGCCTTGCTTCTGCCGTGGTTTGGCTCAACCAACGACTCTACCTGCTCCCCTTATATGAAGCACCTTTCCGCTACTACGCTACTGCTCCTGACCCTCGGCCCTGCCGCCCAGGCTCAGGCCCCAGACTCGACCTCGGTGCGCAATACCATCTGGGCGTCGCCGGCGGAGGCATTCTACAAGCAGCAGATAGGCTACGAGCGGTGCCTGAATTCCTCGTATAGCCTGGGAATTCAGGGAGCCAACTACACCGGCTTCAATGGGCAGTACAAGGGCTGGAACCTGACGGTGCTGGCCCGGCGCTACTTTAAAACCCGGTCTACTCAGTTCAGGAGGCAGGCTCCTTTCGGGTTGTATTCCCAGGTGCAGGCATCGGTGTATACGTATGACCAACACCTTACCATCTACCCCGTAAACGGCTCCCGGGATGGCTACGTGGGTATCGACTACCGGTGGCGGGGCATGGGAGCCGGCGTTGGCACCGGCCTGGGATACCGCGTGCCCGTGCTAAAAAAAGCCTTCAGCAGCCATCTTTCGCTTGATACCATGCTCGGGGCTCGCTACTACGCGTGGCCCAAGCCCCAATACGATAAGGCAAAGTATGAGGAAAGGAGCTTTCTGGGCGGCGACGCCGAGTGGTTCTTAGCCGGCCCCGGCTCTTTTTTCTACGGCCTGCTGGCCGTAGGCTACAGCTTCTAGCCGACGAGGCTAAGTGAGGCCCACTGCTTAAGGCCGCTGACGTAAGCTACCCTGCACCACGCGCCCGTCAGTTACAGGAGCGCAGTAGCCGGCGCGGCCAGCGCCTGCCCGAGCAGTTCTGCCTCACGCTCCAGGGCGGCGATGCGGGCACTCAGCAGGATTTGAGCCGTGAGGCCGCACTTGGGCAACCCTATTATAGCATCCTGCTCAAATAGCCGTAGCCAGTCGTTTTCCAGCCCCGCGTGGCGCACCGGGTGGGGCCAGACCCGGAGCTGGGGCAGGGCCGCCAGCCGCGCCTGATACTGCCGGGCCTGGGTTTGCAGGCGGCTCAGCTGCTTGCCCAGGCGGTACACCGCGACCTGGCACTCCAGCTGCCGACGCTGCAACGGCTTAGTGACGGGCGGAGCCAGCGGGGGCGGCACTACCTGTAGCGCAGGCGAAGTACTCATATCCAGATGAGCTACTATCAGGCGACTCATCTGCTGCAGGGCCGCGTAGGGCAAAGCCCGGTGGCCCAGTTCCGCCAGCGTCAGGCTCACGCGGGGAATATTCAGCCAGTTGGCCAGTTCTTCCTGGGTCAGACCATACTGCTCGCGCAACTCCCGGATATCAGACATAGAAGGTAAAATGTGTGAGTCGGAAGGTGCAACATTTTATTAACACAGCAAAAACATGTTACACGACGTGCAACATTTCATTGTTATATCGAAAATATGTTACACGACGTGCAACATATTTAGCGAATGAGTAAGAAATGTTACGGTTGTGAGAGACATACGGGTACGTCATCGGCTGTTCTAGCGACAGTAGCACCGCACAATGTGCTCCTATGCCTCCCCTGCTGGCTAGAACGACAACGCCGCCCGGATTTCTCCAGGGCGGCGCAGGCGACAGAACGTACCACACGGTTTAGTGCGCTTTCACCTTCAGGTCGGTGAAGTCACCGACGAGCTGCAGGTCACATTTCTCGTCGCTTACGTCGGCGTCAGGGTCGCGCTGACCAGGAGCCACCGCGTCGAAGCGGCCACTCGCGAGCTGACGCTTGGCGTCGTAGGCCGTGATGGTGACGTTGCCGGTGAGCACGGGTGTGAGAATGGCCGCTACACCGCGAAGTTCTACTTCGCGACACCCGGCACGGGTCGGCCGCAGCCAGCCGCAACGACTCGCGAAGTGAAACTTCGCGTTACCCGGAGGTGGTACACTGAACCGGAAACGGCCCTAAAATCGAGCCCCCCCTCAGGCTACTTCCTAAACAGCTTCTTGGTTTCCGGTAGCTCGGTAGCGCGAACTTTATCAAGAATTTACTTGCGCCCAAACAGCGGCACGCGACTCTCGGTGCCGGACCGCAGCCGTCCGATGTTGGCGCGGTGGGTGTAAATCAGCAGGGCGGCCAGCACGAAGCCAAAGACGAGCAGCAGCGAATTGTCGGGGCGGAACGGGGGCAGCAGCTGGAGCAGGGCGAAGGCCACGCCGGCCGACATGGAGGCCAGGGACACGTAGCGGAACAGGAAAAGCATCAGCAGGAACACCAGGATGCAGACGCCCACCGTGGCTGGGGCAATGGCCAGCATCATGCCCAGCACCGTGGCCACGCCCTTGCCCCCCCTGAACTGCGCGAAAACCGGGTAGATGTGGCCCACCACGGCCAGCACTCCGCAGGCCAGCTGAAAGTAAAGCAGCTGATCGGGCCGGATGGCCCCTTGGTTCAGCATTACGGTGGCCATCATGGTGGCGGCCCAGCCCTTGAGCACATCGATGGCCATGACGACGGAACCCGGCTTTTTGCCCAGTACCCGGAAGGTGTTGGTCGCCCCGGCATTGCCGGAACCGTGCTCCCGGATATCGAGGCCAAAGAAGCGCCGCCCCACCCACAGCGCGGTAGGAATGGAGCCGAGCAGATACGCAGCCACGAGCAGGGCCAGGACAATGGGAAGGTTCATAGAGGGCAGGACGAAAGGCCGCCAAAGATAACCGGCTTCGGGAGGCTTGTACGCAATTTTTCCGGGCCGCGCCGTTCCGCCAGGCGCAGCCCTGCTGTAGTGCTCCTAAGTTTCGGAAACCCATCCGTCATGTCGAACGGCGTGAGACATCTCGCGTGCAGCAGTAATCAGATTACCTTGGCAACGTCAGCACGCGAGATGTCTCACGCCGTTCGACATGACGTTCTGATTTCTAGGAACGTGTTTGGGATTATTCAAAAACACCGACTCCGTCATGCTGAGCGCAGTCGAAGCATCTCTACCGCAAGGGTAATCAGGTTACTTTGGCGGTAGAGATGCTTCGACTGCGCTCAGCATGAGGCGAAAAGTATAATCCCAAACACGTTCTAAGCCGGACTCTACCCCAAAAAACAGCCCCGCGCCGGATACCGGGCGGGGCTGTTGCGATGAGAAGAACTGAGAAGCTTAGGAGTCGCCGAAGGGGTCGTCCTCGTTTTTCTTCTTCTTTTTCTCGGCTTCTTTGGCCTTTTTCTCTTCCTCTTTCTTGAGCTTTTCGGCCTCCTTGGCTTTCTTCTCCTCTTCCTTTTTCAGCTGCGCGGCGTCCTTGCCGGTATCGACTGGTGCGTCGGTAGGCGGCGTGGCCTCGTCGGCTACTTCGTCTTTCTTCTTTTTCTTTTTGCCGGTGTCTTCGGTGGGCATGTCGGCAGCGGGGTCGGGCGTGGTGGCGGCATCCACGGCGGCATCCTTATCCTTCTTTTTCTTTTTGGTTTCTTCTACCGGGGCGTCGGCGGCGGGCTGGGTGCTTTCCTCGAGAGCAGCGTCATCCTTGGCCTTCTTCTTCTTTTTCTTGTCTTCCATGAAGTCGAAGCTGCCCTCGCTCACGGGGCGGGCGGCAGCGGCTTTGGGCTTGCTGTTGTCGCCGAGGTAGTCTTTGCGGAAGTGCCGCGTGAAGAGCTCTTTCTCCTGCTCGTCGCCGAGGTAGAAGCCGTACTCCGTGGCCGTGTTGTAGTCACCCTTGGCCTTGAAGCCGATGATTTCGTCGTAGGAGCCGTGCTGGGCCTTGGTGAGCAGCACGTTGTTGGAGTAGCGGATGTGATACCAGGTCTGGGGCTCGGCTTCGAGGTACATTTCCACCGCGTCGCCGGTAGCTTCCTTCTTGATTTCGATGTAGCCGTCAATCAGGGCATTAATGTCCTTTTTGCCGACGCTCACCAAGCCAATTTTGCCCACCGAGTACCAGGCCTTGAACTTATCGGACCAGCGCAGCTCGACCTTGTTCAGTACCAGCGTGTGCAGGAACTTGGCCGACACTTTTTGCAGCGGCGTGTAGCCGCCCTTGCGGTCGACGTAGTTCTGCACGGCCCTGCTGCCCACAAACTCGCCCATCTTGTAGAGCAGCGCCGGGGAGCCGTCCAGGGCCTCCGAGAGGCCTTTGGTGTTGGTAGCCATATCGGCCGCCATAGCCTCCACGGCTTTTTCGGGAATGTTGATATCAAGCGTCATGAACGTATCCAGCTTGTAGATACCACTGTCGGGCTTGGCATAGCCCAGGCCCGCCGCCGTCAGGTTGTAGTCCTTGTTGGAGTTGATGAGTTGGATTTTGCCCCGGAAGTCCATGGCCGACGTCGAGTCGTGGAAGGTCATCACGCTGCCCTCGTAGATGTTCGGGTCCGAGAGGTCGTTGCGGGTAATGGTATAGTTGCCTTTTTTGGCATCAAAGCTCAGCGCTCCGTCTACCTGAAACATATTCATGTCGGTGATGCCGGGCTTGGTAGCGACAAACAGCGGGTAGACCTTGGAGGAGGCATCGGACAGGAACAGGCCCGACACCATCGGCGTGCCGTCGCCCGACTTGGGCTCGATCAGCTTGATGCGGATGCCTTTGGGGTCGATACTGTCCTGCACCGAGAACCACTCGGCCGAGGCCGTTTGCTTGCTGAACTCCAGCCGGCTCTGCCCGTCGAAGGTGAAGCCGCGCTTCTGCGAGTTCAGGTTCACGGCGCCCCGGTAAGCAATGCGCGGGGCCAGGTGAAACTTGTCGGTGGCCTGAATGGTGGCCACCGCCGTGGTAGGCGGCGCAAACGGCGTGTCGTCGTCCTTCTTCTTAAGCAAGCCTTTGCCGCCCTTGCCGCCGCTGTTTTTGCGGCTGCCGGCATTGGCTACGGCGGCCGAGTCGACGGCGAAGTTGGTAAACTTAATGGCGAAGGAGTCGGCCGAGGCATTCTTGTAGCTATACAAGGCATTGCCCATAAAGGCCGTGCGCGACTGCACCTTGATTTCGCCCTTGTACAGGTTGTGGTACTTGGCCAGCGTGTCCATCGTGATGCGCGCATTCTGGAAAGCCCGCATCTGGGCCCCGGCCAGCACGTACACTTTGTTGCTGTCGGGCTCAATCCAGGCGTCGGCGGCGGCAATGTAGGGCACGCCACCCGCTACGAGGCGGTAGCGGCTCAGGTCGTACTGGCCGGTGCTGGCCCGGAACTTCAACCCTTTCTGACTGGGCTTGGTAGAGTAGAAGTAGGAGCGCGACGAGTCGGCCCCGGCGGCGACGCGCATCTGCACTATTTTTTTCTTGAAGTCCCACTTACCGCCGCTCAGCGTGGTGCGGTATTCCGTGTAAGGCAGTTCGATGCTGGCCTTGCTGCCCTCCTCCCGCGAGAAGTCGGCGAAGCCCTGCCTGATGTTGTAGTTGAATGCCACCTCGTTGGCCGTCAGCGCCGGCTTGTTGGCCTCCGCCGATTTGATATTCAGCGTCGACCTTTTACCGGCGTAGCTGGTCGGCTTAAACACAAATTGCGGCGAGCGGATGAAGGACTGCGGCCCTTCCATGCGGCCGTCGCCGTAGAGGCCGCCGGGCGTCAGAATGGCCGTGCCCTTGTAGGTGTAGTCGCCGGCATAAAACTTCATGGGCTGGCCGTCGCGCTGGGTGCTCAGGTACATCGAGTCGGCTTTTACCACCCACTTCATCTGGTAGCCCGGCAGCAGCGATACTTTGGCAAACTCGACCCCGTTGAGCGGCCCCTGCGCGATGGTCGCCGTTTTACCGACCGTCACCACCGAGTCGCGGTAGAAAATGAACTGGTCGCTGAACAGGTCGCCGGTGAGGTATTTCACCTCCCCAATGCCCTGAATACCACGGTTGCTCATCATCACCTTGTTGAACAGTCGCGCCTTGCCGCCATACACAGGGAAGCCCTCCTTGGGTACATCGTACACGAAGCCCAGGGAGCCGTCGTCCTGCAGGCTCAGCTTGGTTTTGAATTCCGGCATGATGCCGCCCGAAACGAACGTCCCCTTAAAGCCCACCGCCGAGCGGTTTTTGTTGTTCAGAGAGTCAATCTTGAAGGGCGGAATATCGAAGTACACCGTCGTGTCGTAGGCTCCACCAAGTACTTCGGGCTTGTCGAAAAACACATAGGCACCCGTCGAAGCATCGAACGAGGGGAAAGCACCGAGCCGCTTACGGCCCGACTTATTGTTGGGCGCGTTGATATAGAGGCGACCCGCCGAGGTTTTTTTCTTGTTGGTCAGGGTGAAGTCGGTATCCTTGCGGGCCTTCATCACCGAGCCTTTCGAGCCCTTGCCCTTCACGATGATGGAGTCAATCTTGACCAGATCGACATAAAAGCCGTCGTAGTCGAAGCGGAATTCCTTGCCTTTGAAAATAAACGCGGAGGCCACTACGGTGCCGTTGAACAACACGGCCCGGTTTTTCTGAATCCGGATGATGCTGCTGTCCGGCTTTACGAACACCGTCACGGAGTCGTCGGAGAAGTTGAACCGGTCGACGCCGCGCACAATCAGGTCGTTGGTGGCCAGGTTGAGCGTGGCATTTTTGCCCGAAGGCGACAACGAGCGAATAGCAATGTGGTCGTAGTCCTTCTTGCCCCGCGACGAGTTGACGTAGTGCATGGCCTTGGGCAGCAGCACAATCTGCTCGGTCTGCGGATTCCATTGCACGTAGCCATCCTTGGCCAGGCCCGCCACGGCCGAGCGCACGTTGGGTTCCTTCACCTTCAGCGCCTGGGCTACATCCTGCACCGAAAAGGTTTTGGCGTTGCCGTTCTGCTGGCTATAGCCCACCACCAGCTGCAAGGGGTGCAGCTTGTTGATGCCCTTGATCTGCTGGTAGCGGGTATTGGTGTAGAATTCCTTGGACTCGAAGTTAGCCGTCACCTGGTTTTTCGCCGTCAGAATGGCCAGGTTGATGTAGGGCGTACGCAGCGGCCAGGTCAGCAGCTCCGTCGCAATTTCCATCTGGTGGTAAGAGTCAGTATAGGGCGTGGTTTTATACAGGCCGTCTTCGCGGGCCAGCTGCAGCACCTGCCGGGTCTTGGAGTAGCGCAGCTTCACGCCGGGGTGCGTCAGCGAGTCGCTCTTGTCCTGAAAGATGGTGACGGCGGCGCGGTCGGCCGAAATCAGCGTGTCACCGAGCAGGTACGCCCGCGACGACGCCCGAAACTTGGTTTTGCCATCCACGTCCACGATGATGCGCGAGAGGCTGCCATCGAGTGAGGCGCTGAGCGTGCGGGCGCCGGCCAGGGAAAAGCCGCCGAAGTAGCGAATATTTTCCCCGATATTCTTGACCCGGGCATCGTTGGTGAGCGAAATGAAGCGCGGGTAGCCGGTATCGGTAGCCCCTACTTTTTTCTTCACGCTCTTATAAGAGAAAGCGCCCTGAATAGGTGCTTCCAGCACGGCCGGATACGTCAGCGTAATCGGTTCGGCGGTAATTTCCGCTTTGCCCATGTCGAAATCGTAGTTGACGAAGTCGGCCGTCACCAGATTCTGCTTCACCGACCACACGTATTGTCCCCCCTGCCCGATAAAGCGGTTGGTGCCGGGCACTACTACGCCACTGGTTTTGCGCAGAAAAATAGAGTCGCCGGCGGTAGCCATAAATAGGTCGGCATCCTTCACCAGCAGCACCGGCCCGCGCGTGGGCGGCGCTACATACGAATCGTAATAGGCCGGGGCAGGCTCAAATACCGGCTCGGGCTCGGGTTCTTTAATGGGCGCGGTACCCTTGGCCGGCGCTTTGGCTACCGGCTTTTTCTTGGGGGCTCCCCAGCCGTCGTTGCCCCAGCCGCCGCCGGTGTCCCACACGTCGGCCGTATCCCAGCCATCACTCTTCTTTTTCTTGGGAGCCGCCGGCTTGGGGGCGGGCTTGCCGGGCGTGGTTGGCAGCGGCTGGGTCACTACGGCAGCGGCCGGCGGCGCGGGCCGGGGCGCGGGCGTCGGCTGGGGCATATCCACCTCGTTGTAGGCGAAGCTGAACGTGCCGCCAATGACCCGTAGCGTGTTGTAGCGGGATTTGTAGAGCGTTTTGGTATCCAGAAACTGGCCCGCGCTGATCAGAAACTTCTCGGCATTGGCTACTGTCTCCCGGTTCACGGTTTTCACCACCACTTCCAGAAACTCGTCCATCTGCTTGTCGGACAAGTTCTGCACGGTGGCGCCGGCCGTAATGGCCGTGTAGAAGCCTTCCATCGCCGGGCGGGGCTTGTACTTGCGTAACAGCATCTGCTGCGAAATTTCCACGATGCGGCCCTGCTGGGTAGCCGTGAGCTTGTTGCTGGCCCACAGTTGCTGCAGGCGCGCCCCGGCCGCCTTGGAAGCCGCGTTATTGGTAGTCGCCATCATCGACTGCACATCGATGATAAACTGCGCGGGTTCCTTGGACAGCTTGCCCGTAAACTTCGGCAGCGCCTGAGCCGCCGGGGCAGCGGGCTGTTGTTTGGAAGGTGGCGTTTTGGTTTGTTGGGCCCAGGCCGGTACGCTTAGGCTCAACACCACCGCGCATAGCCACCCAAAAGCAAGTTGCTTCATACTTTTTCCGTCAAGACCTGGTACGACGGCTACAATTTCGTGAAAATCGCCGAAACCCAATTATTCTTGGTTCGGTGTGACTGATAGACCAATGCGTGTTTGGTCGCCTCGGCTTCAATCTTGGATAAATCCTCTTGGTAAAAGCCACTGAATAAAATAGGACGCCCCTTCGGCAGCAAGGCTGCGTAGGCGTGCATGTCTTCCAGCAGCACATTGCGGTTGATGTTGGCCAGAATGATATCGAAAGGCGCTTCGCCTTCCAGTACTTCGACGCCACCCAGCCGGCACTCAATATTCGTGCAGTTATTTTCGGCCGCGTTGTCGGCGGCGTTTTCCACCGTCCAGGGCTCCACATCCACGGCCAGCACTTCGCGGGCCCCGAGGTGCACGGCCATGATGGCCAGAATGCCCGTGCCGCAGCCCATATCCAGCACCCGCAGACCTTGGTGGTCGTTGTCGAGCTGGTTTTCAATCATAAGGGCCGTGGTTTCGTGGTGGCCGGTGCCGAAAGACATGCGCGGCATAATCACGATTTCGTAGTCCAGGCCCTCCGGCTTTTCGTGGAACGGCGCCCGCACCGACACCCGCTCGGCAATGATGAGGGGCTGAAAGTTCTTTTCCCACTCGGCATTCCAGTTTTGGCGCGTAATCACGCGGTGCTCGTAGCCCAGCTCGCCCAGGCCTTCGTAACGGCTCATCACCTCGGCCACGGCGTCGGGGTTGAAGTCGCCCTCGCCGATGTAGGCACAAAATCCTTCGTCGTTGTCCTCGAAGGTATCGTAGCCCACTTCGGCCAGCTCGGCTACCAGAATATCAGCTAATTCACGGGGGGCTTGTACGCGTACTTCTACAAAATCCATCTTAATAGTCGTTGAGGCGGGAGAAGCGAAAGGTGCCTCTCGGGTTAAGATGCAAGTTCGCACGAAAAAACCGGCGAACAGCAACTCAGCCTCTTATCGGCGGTCCTGCGCAACAGCGGCTGGTGCTCCGGCGGTTCCCACCGCCCGGGAGTTAGCGCCACGCTTGCTAGTTGCTACCAGCAGCGCGGGCTGCTTTATCATTGCACGCTCCACCCCGTTGCCAACAAATGCCCGCCGCACCGCCCTACCCACAGCCAATACCTGAAGCTGCTAGCGTAATGTGGCTAGCTTCTCAAAGCAAAAAAGCCCCTCCCGTAGTTTCGGAAGGGGCTTTTTTGTGTCTGATGAAGCTATTACTGCTTGCGGCAGCCGGCAAACGAGCGGGAATCAGTGTAATGAATGTAAAAGTCGGCCAGGGCACGGTTGTCGGTCACGTAGAGCATGTAGTCGGCGAAGTCGCGGGTGGGCGTTTGGTACCAGAATCCGGCTTTGTCGGCAAACAGCTTGTTGTCTTCCTTGTACACCAGCAAGTCGGCGAAGGCTTCCTCGGGTTCCAGATACACCGTGGCAAAGCAGTAGCTGCGCCGGACGGGGTCGGTTTCCAGGTAAATGGAGCCATAAATCCGGCACGGATCGATGGAGCCGACGGGCGCAACGGTCGCCGCTACGAAGGGCACGCGGGGCGCGGCCCGGAAGGGATTCAGGGCCAGCAAGCCGGACAACAGTAGGAAAATCAGCATGTCGTAGAGAACTCAGAAGGTAGTGCGTAGCTCGGAAAGGAAGTGTTGGCAAAGATGCTGCCAGCACTACGGCTAACACCCAGGTCTACGTTCTGCACGGCGCATAATACTGCCGAAACGAAAACCAAGCCCGACCTGCTTGATCTGGTGTCCGCGCAGGCGGAGCAGCTTGCGTGCTTGCGTCTGAGGAGTACTACTCATACGTCAGCACGCAAGATGTCTCGCGTTGCTCGACAAGACGTTCTTTTTTCCTACGGTCCCCAGTGCCTAGGGCGCGTGGACAGCAATCGAAAAAGTAGTCCTGAATGCTTTTTGAACGTCATGTCGAGCAACGCGAGACATCTCGCGTGCGGTCGTTGGATGACTACTCATACGTCAACACGCAAGATGTCTCGCGTTGCTCGACAAGAGGTTCTTTTTTCCTACGGTCCCCAGTGCCTAGAACGACTTAATAATCTCGGTGAAGTCGCGCGACTTGAGCGAGGCGCCACCGATGAGGCCGCCATCTACGTCGGGCTGGCTGAACAGTTCCCGGGCGTTTTGGGCATTGGCCGATCCGCCGTAGAGGATGGTGGTATTCAGCGCTGCTTCGGCATCGTACGCGCGGGCAATCTGCTCCCGAATGAAGGCGTGTACTTCCTGGGCCTGCTGGCTGGTAGCCGTTTTGCCGGTGCCGATGGCCCAGATGGGCTCGTAGGCTACCACTACCTGCGCAAACTCCTCGTTGGAAAGGTGAAACAGGCCATTCTGGAGCTGAGCCGCCAGATATTCGAATGTTTCGTCGGCTTCGCGCGTCTCCAAAGATTCGCCGATGCAGAAGATGGGCTTCAGGCCGGCGGCCAGCACGGCTTTCAGCTTCTGGCTGAGCAGCTCATCGTCTTCGCGGAAATACTGCCGCCGCTCGGAGTGGCCCAGAATCACGTACTCCACGCCCACCGAGTGCAGTTGCTTTGCTGAAACCTCGCCGGTGTAGGCACCGCTCTCCTTCTGGTGGCAGTTCTGGGCTCCCAAGTGAATAGGACCGCCGGCGACCAGCAGCTTACCAATGGAATGCAGGAACGGCGCGGGCGGCGCAAGCACCACTTCCACGTTGGCGGCCAGCGTTTCGTCGGCTACCATATTCGTAATTTCCGAAACCAGGGCGAGGCCGTCCTGGTAGGTCATGTTCATTTTCCAGTTGCCGGCAACGATATTCTTACGCATAGAGGAGGATTGGGAGGGAGATGAATCGTTTCGCCGCAAAGAAACGACAATTCGTCCGAGCGGCCTGCGGCCCAGCTAGCGGATGCGCTTGTGCCGCTTGTGCCGCTTGCGCAGGCCCAATACCGCGCTGCCCACCGCCACCACCACCGCGCCGGCCAGCGCCGCCCAGCCCAGCTCCGAGTATTCGACTCGCCGCGCCACCCAAATGGCTACCAGCGCCCACACCACCGCCGCCGAAAAGACCACTTCATACTTCACGTTGCTGATTACCAGCGCCAGGCCCACTACCAATGCCAGCAGCAGCAGCGTGAGCAGCACGGTGATATTGGTGGGCGTCTGCCAGCCCAGCTCCCGCAGGCCAATGGTGATGTTGAGGACCGAGGCCACCGAAATCCAGCCCAGATACAGGGCCAACGGCATGCTGGTCCAGCGCGGGGCTTTGCGCGCCAATACCTGCCGATGAGCCCGCCCATACGCGACGATGAGAGCGACCAGAATGACGAGCATCATGGCCACGCTGGCTTCGATGAGTTCGTAGGCAAACAGCACAACCCAGGCAGCCGTGGCTCCGCTGGCCACCGTGAGCGGCTGAGCCACCACATCGGGCAAACGCGTATGCCGCTGCGCCGGCAGCAGCTGCCAGATGGCGTAGATGGTCAGAGCCAGGAAAATAAGCCCCCAGATGCTGAAGGCATAGCCCGCCGGGGTCAGTAGCGTTGGATATTTAGCTGATACGGCTCCCATCGTTTGCCCATTGAAGGGATGCGTGTTGGCCCAGTAATTCAGACCAATATTGCCTAGGATACTCAGGGCAGCCAGCCAACGCCGGGTAGCAGCGGGGGCAGCAGTGCGCAGTCGAATAGTCGTATCAGCAGATGCCATACAGTAGCGGCAGGGGCGGAAATGTGGGAGTTGCCGCCTGCCAGGGTGGGTTGTAGGGCAATTTTACGAAATAATAAACGGCTCAGATTTCCGCCCGTTTTAGGCAAAAAACGATAAAGCTGTTTAGGAAGTCCAGAGAACGTCATGCTGAGCTTGTCGAAGCATCTCTACCGCTTCGTTGAACGACTCCTACGAAACGGTAGAGATGCTTCGCCAAGCTCAGCATGACCGCCTATCCAGCTATGCTTTAGCGTACTTGTAGGGCAACTCCAAAACCCATAAAAAGCGCACGTACGGCGGCCTGAACCAAGGTTTTTGCCCAGGCTCTCACTAGGCCGCGAAATATTTCTCGACCAGCTCATCGGTTAGCTCGCGGGAGCCGGGCTGGTTGTTTTTCGCGGGCGGAAAGGCGTTGCGGCAAAATCCCATCCGGCGCTGAAAGTCGTAGAGCGCGTGGCAATAGCCGCCAATAATGAGTACCGCCGCGCTCTGGGCTTCGTCCCAAAAAATCTGGGCGGTGACGGGTGCCCCCCGGTCCTGCACATCCTCGACGTTGTAGATGTGCAGCGCATCCAGAATCTCCAGCTCCTCGCCGTTGCGCAGGGCATAGAGGTAGCCGGTGGTGCCATCGTCCTCAAACATGACTTCGAACTCGTGGTTGCTGGCCGTGCTGCTGAGCAGCTGATTTTCCTGGCCCGGCTCGGGCTCCCCCACCTTTATTTGCTCTTCGGCACCTAGTATCATAGTCGCTTCAATCAAAAAGGAGCCGCCTTTCGGGGCGGCTCCTTTGGTTTTTACGGAAAACGCAGCCAGTTGGGCTTACAGCTTTTCGGCCAGGAAACGCGCCGTGTGGTTGGTGTCCTGGTGGGCCAGCATTTCCTCGGGCGTGCCCTCGAACAGCAGGTGGCCGCCGTTGGTACCGCCTTCCGGCCCCAGGTCAATCAGCCAGTCGGCGCACTTAATGATGTCCATATTATGCTCGATGATGAGCACCGAGTTGCCCTGCTCAATCAGCGCATTGAGGGCTTTGAGCAGCTTGGCAATGTCGTGGAAGTGCAGGCCGGTGCTGGGCTCATCGAAGATGAACAGGATTTTATCCTGCTGTAATGTGGCCCCTTTGGTCAGGAAGCTGGCCAGCTTCACGCGTTGGGCCTCGCCGCCCGAGAGCGTATTGGCCGACTGCCCCAGCCGGATGTAGCCCAGGCCCACATCGTCGAGCGGCCGGAGACGCTCGGCTACTTTGGGCTGGCCTTTGAAGAACTCTACGGCGTCGGCCACGGTCATGTTCAGCACGTCATCAATGCCTTTTTCCTGGAACTTCACGTCCAGAATATCCTGCTTGAACTTGCGGCCGCCGCAGCTTTCGCACGTCAGGTAGATATCGGCCATGAACTGCATTTCGATTTTCACCTGGCCTTCGCCCTGGCACACCTCGCAGCGGCCACCCTCGATGTTGAAGCTGAAGTGCGACGGTTTCAGGCCCCGGGCCTTGGCCAACGGCTGCTCCGAAAACAGCGTCCGGATGGCGTCGTAGGCCTTCACGTAGGTCACCGGGTTCGAGCGGCTGCTCTTGCCGATGGGGTTCTGGTCGACGAACTCGACGTGCGACACCTGCCCGTTCACGCCCATCAGGCGGTCGAACTTGCCGGTGGCTTCGCCCGCGCCGCCGCCGAGCTGCTTGGCTACGGCCGGGGCCAGAATGCGCTTCACCAGCGTCGACTTGCCCGAGCCCGATACGCCCGTCACGACGGTCATCACGCCGAGCGGAAACTTGACGTTGACGTTTTTCAGGTTGTTTTCGCGCGCCCCGGTTACTTCCAGCGCGTTGCGCCACGGCCGCCGAATCAGGGGCACTTTCACTTCCATCAGCCCACTCAGGTACTTGCCCGTGTAGGTCGTCGTGTTCTTCAGAATCTCCGGATACGTGCCCTGGAACATCAGCAGCCCCCCGCCCGTGCCCGCCTCGGGCCCGATATCGATAATCTGGTCGGCCTGCTCCATCATCTTCTCCTCGTGCTCCACCACAATCACCGTATTGCCGAGCTTCTGCAAGGAGCGCAGCACCCCAATCAGCTGCTCGGCATCTTTGGGGTGCAGGCCAATGCTAGGCTCATCGAGAATGTACATGGAACCCACCAGAGCCGAGCCGAGCGAAGTAGCCAACGAAATGCGCTGCGACTCGCCGCCCGAAAGCGTGCTGCTCAGCCGGTTCAGGGTCAGGTAGCCCAGGCCCACGCGGTGCAGGTAGCCCAGCCGGTTGGTAATTTCGGTACTCAGGCGCTCGGCTACCTTCATGTCGTGCTCCGAAAGGGCCAGGTTTTCGAAGAAATCGAGGGCTTTGCTGATCGGCAGCAGCACAATATCGGTGATGCTTTGCGCGCTGATGGTCACGTACTGCGCGTCTTTGCGCAGGCGCGTGCCCCGGCAGTCGGGGCAGGTAGTGCGGCCCCGGTAGCGGCTTTGCAGCACCCGGTACTGGATTTTGTGCGTTTGGGTGCTCACCCACTTAAAGTAGTCGTCGAGGCCGTCGAAGTACTTGTTGCCCTTCCAGAGCAGGGTGCGCTCGGCTTCGCTCAACTCATTGTAGGGCCGGTGAATGGGAAAGTCGAAGCGAATGCCGTTTTTGAGCAGCGGCTTGAGCCATTCGCTCTGCTTATCGGTGCGCCAGGGCGCAATGGCTCCTTCGTACACCGTCAGGCTTTTGTCGGGAACAACGAGGTCCTCATCAATGCCCAATACAGAGCCGAACCCTTCGCAGGTCTGGCAGGCACCGTAGGGGTTGTTGAAGGAGAAAAAGTTGACGTTGGGCTCCTCGAACACCAGGCCGTCGAGCTCGAACCGGTCGGAGAACGTACGGGTTTCCTCGTCCAGCCGAATGAGGCAAGTGCCGTGGCCCTCAAAAAACGCGGTTTGCACCGAGTCGGAAAGCCGGAACTGCAGGTCTTCGTCGCCGGGCCGGATAACGGCGCGGTCAATCATGATGTACACGTCGCCTTTCACCTCGGGCTTGCCTTCCCCGATCAGGTCTTCGATGAAGGCCGTTTCGTCGCCGTTCACCACCACGCGGCTGTAGCCCTTCTGGAGCAGCAAGTCCAGCTCCTTGCTCATCGGGCGCCCGTCTTCGGAGGGCAGCAGCGGAGCCAATATCATCACGCGGGTGCCATCGGCCAGGCCGAACAGGTAGTCCACGACGTCGGCCACGGTGTCTTTGCGCACCTGCTCGCCGCTGACGGGCGAAAACGTGCGGCCCACGCGGGCAAACAGCAGCTTGAGGTAGTCGTAAATCTCGGTGCTGGTGCCGACGGTGGAGCGGTTGTTCTTGATGCTGACCTTCTGCTCGATGGCAATAGCCGGCGAAATACCCCGGATATAGTCCACGTCGGGCTTGTCCATGCGGCCCAGAAACTGGCGGGCGTAGGAGCTTAGGCTCTCTACGTACATGCGCTGGCCTTCCGCGTACAGCGTGTCGAAGGCCAGGCTCGACTTGCCCGAGCCCGACAGGCCCGTGACGACGATAAACTTATTGCGCGGCAGGGCCACGCTCAGGTTTTTGAGGTTGTGCACCCGCGCATTCTTGATCAGAATGAACTCGCGCGGGTCGAGCTGGTCAATCGGGTCGGCGGCGGGAGCTGCTACTTGTAAAGATTCTTTGGCCATAGAAAGCTGAAACAGCCGAAGCAACCGGGAAGGTTTCCGCCGCGGCAATTAGACCGCCGAAGGTACGGCGCAGGCAGGCAGATTTGTTGTATCCGGCAAAAGTTAGTGGCCTTTTATCGGCCCGTTGCTGAAGCGCAAGCATGGTTTCAGCGCTACCGTAGGCTTACCGCCGGGCCTGCGAGGCCAGCCGAAAATGACATTTATCATAATCGGCAGCGGGCCTGCCCTCTACTTTTGAGCATGCGTATGAGAAGCGCCTTCCAGCTATGATTGGCGCTTTCTTCTCATCATTTTACCAGCCTCATCTGCGTCGATGGCTGCTGGCAGAACATCACCATCATACTTACCACTGCCCATGAGAATGCTCATCATTGCGTTGCTGTTCCTCGCTTTCAGCAGACGCTCTGCCGCGCAGGACGCGCACGCCAAGCCGCTTCCGGCCACAAGGGAAGCGAGTAGCACCAGCGTCGCCCCCGACACAGCGCAGGCCATCAAGGCGCTTTTCACACGGCGGCGGGCAGGCGGCTGGGGATACGTCCGCCTAAACAGCTATTCGATTCTGCCCGCAATTGCCCTCTTCGTACTCGATACCAATCCTATCGGGCTGGCTTTGTCGGGCACAGCAGCCGGCGTCGGTATCGGCAAGCTGGTGCGCTTCAGTGCCAAAAAGGAGGCTACGCTGCTCGATGCTTACCAACGAGGCCAGCCATTGCCAGCTTCTGTCAGAAGGAGGCTGAAGAGCAAGTACTTCCATTAGAGCTTGGCACACCTCCTCTTTGGCACAGGCGAAATAGCGGCAGCTGCACGCCTGGCCGTACCTGGCAGCAGGCTACGTTCGAAAAGAGGCCACGGCGCTACCAGCATGGTACCTGAGTATGAGATTCCTTGGAAGCTGTTTAAAGAATAGTTTGACGGTCCTGCTCATCTGGCGTCCGCTTGCCGAAGCATGACGGCCTTTTGACTCTCTAAACAGCTTCAGTGGATGTAAGTACTGGAAACGGAAATTCCAGCGGCGCAGAACCAGTTATTTTCTCTGGAAAGTGACCATTGCAGCGCTCCGAAACACAATCGACCATGCTACCTGCATTCCACAGTTCAGCTTATGAATCTTCTGTGGACGGTGTGCCATAAGTTTGGTATTTTCGGGACCTTTTTCACGCCCACACCTCTCAGAGTCGATTACAAACAGTACTTTATGAAGAAATATTTACACCACTTGAGTCTCATATTTCTCGTTTTTTATCTGCCATTGACCACAGCGCGGGCCGGCGTGGCTGGCGTGGAACCCTCTCCGCTGAACGGGCAGTGGAAAGGCCAGCTGAAAGTACCCGGCGGCAGCCTCGATTTGATTATCACCATCGTGCCCCTGACGGGTGGCACCTACTACGCGGCCCTGGATGTCCCCAAGCAGAAAATAAGCCGGATGCCGGTGGCGGTAGAGCTGAAAAAGGAGGATGTGGTACTCAAGATTGAGCAGGCGGCCAGCCGCTTCACCGGCAAGCTCAACCCGGACGGCAAATCGATGGCGGGCACCTGGGAGCAGCCGGGCCTGAAGGAGCCAATAGAGTTCGTGCAGGCTACGGCGTCGGTGGTAAGCGCTCCGACGTTTAAAACGGCGTTGCCCTACAAGCTGGAAGAAGTAATTGTGCCCAATAAAGCCGCCAAGCTGCGTCTGGGCGCTACTCTGACCATGCCCACCGGCAACGGGCCGTTTCCGGCCGTGGTACTGGTCTCCGACGCGGGCCCCCAGGACCGGGACGCGTCGCAGGAGGAATACCACATGTTTGGCATTCTGGCCGACTACCTCACCCGCCACGGCATCGCTGTGCTGCGCTACGACGACCGGGGCGTGGGCAAATCGGATGGGCACTATGCCATTGCCACTACCGCCGACCTAGTGACCGACGCGCAGGCCGCTATGGGCTACCTGCGGGCCCACTACCGGATCGACAAGAAGAAAGTGGGCATGATTGGGCATGGCGAAGGCGCCAACATTGCCTTGCTGGCCGCTACGCAGCTCAAGTCGCCCGACTTTGTAGTTTCTTTGGCTGGCTACGGCATGCCGGGCCACGAGATACTGCGGCGGCAGCAGGTGGAAATCATGCGCATGATCGGGGCCAACTCCACCCAGGTAGACGCGGCGCTGAAGCTGCACGACAAGATGATCAACATCATCCGGCAAACGCCCAACAACAACCAGGCGCGGGGCAAGGTAGCCGCCATGATTCGGCTGAACAATGCCGATATCGACCCGACGATGGCCCGGGCCCGGGCCGCCCAGCTCACCTCGCCCTGGTACCGCTACTACCTCGACTTCGACCCCAAAGCGAAGCTGGGCGAAGTGCACTGCCCGGTGCTGGCCCTCAACGGCAACGAGGATTTGCAGGTGACAGCCAACAAAAACCTCTCGATTCTACAGAAAGGCCTGAAGTCGGCCGGCAACCGTAAAGTGACGGCACATAAAGTTGCAGGGGTCAACCACTCGTTTCAGCCCGACCAAGCGGAGTGGCCGCTGGTGAACGGGGAGCAGCACCCCAACTTCTCACCGAAGGCTTTGGAAGTGATGCAGACCTGGCTGGGCGAACACGCTAGGCCCGCCCCGCTGGCCATAGCTCCGACGCCGCGCTCCAACCCCCGCACCAGCCTGCAGAAACCGTCGAGGCCCGCAGCAGCGCAGAAAGTAAGCCGGTAGCGCAAGTGCGTGACTGGTGTACTGAAAAGAGCAAATAGCCTGACGACATTGCCAGGCCCGGCTTTCCCCGAATACGCACCTATCAGCCTTGTTGCTGAAGTAGCAACAACGAAAAAGAACGTCATGCTTAGCATGACGACCACATCTCATGACCCGTTTTTGCTTCAGGAATAAGTCTGGCACCTAAAACCGCAGGCCAATCTGCACGCCTGGCCACAGCCGCACCAGCGTGCGGCCCGATTTCGTATCGAGCAGCAGCAGCTGATTTTTGCCGAAGTCGGAGCTCGTGCCGCCGCCTTCGTTCTCATACAACCCCATGTTTAGGGTGGGCGAAAACACCAGCCCGAGGTGGCCTTGCGGCTCTATCTGCCACGTTAGGGAGGGCCGCAGCTGGGTGTAGGAAAGCAGCGTGCCCGCCGTGCCCGGCTGCTTCAGCAGGTACCAGTCCAGCAAATCCAGGTTCCAGGAGAAGCGCCCGTGCGGCCGGCTCGCCGTACCGATACCAAAGCCGGTAGCCCAATGAATACGGGTACCGAAGGGCTGGGTAGCGGCCGAGAGAATGGTATAATAGCGCGTCACACCGAGCTTCAGGGCCGCATTTAGCGGCAGCGTTTCACTGGCCCACACCTCGCCGTGCAGGTAGCCGTGCCGCACAATGTTGATGATGCCCAGCGTGGCTCCCTCCACCGAATCGGCAATGTTGATCAGGCCAAACTGCACACCATGTACATGCTTGGCCACGTTCACCAGTCCTAGCTGCAGCCCCCGCACACGGCGGGCCGTATTCAGTAGCGTAGCCGTCTGCAGGCCCCGAATATCAGTGCCGGTCAGGTTGGCCACGGCGGCGGCTTGTAGCAACGAACCCGGCAGGGAAGAAGCACTGGGAGCCCCTGGGTACCGGGCCGCCGAGTCGGTAGCCAGCAGGCGGGGCAGCCCCAGCAGCTGGCGCACCCAGGTCGGTCGGCCCGACAAGTCGGAGCGGGCCGCGCCGCCCACGATGTTGACGATGCCGGCCAGCTGAATGCCCCGGGCATCGTCGCGCACCACATTTGCAATGCCCGCGCCCTGCATGCCGCGTACCGAGCCGCCCACCACATTCACGACGCCCGCGCCCTGAATGCCGTTCACCTCCGTGCCGATAACGTTGGCAATACCCGCGCCCTGCACACCTTGCATCGTGTCGCGCACCACGTTCAGGATGCCGCCCAGCTCGACGCCGCGCACCCCGGCTGAGTAGCCGGCCAAGGCGTTCAGGGAAATGGTGTTGATGCTGCGCCCGCTGCGCAGCCAGTTGGTACCCAGCGGTGCCACAAACGATATCTGCCACCGACGTCGGTCGTAGGTCTGGCTCCGAACGGCGGGCGCGGCAATGGGCACCGGCTGTAGCAGCGTATCGCGGGCCGGCAAGCCGCTCCGTACCGCCACCACCTGCCCCGCCAGTGTATCGCGCCGGCCGGCTCTGGTCAGGCGTCGGGCACTGTTCTGGAGCGGCTCCTTCAGCCCGCTGGCGGCCACGGCTACCGAATCGAGGACGGCGCGGGCCCCACCGGCTACTTCCGTTACGCCTTTATTCAGGGTGCGGCCGGTTTGCCGGGCGGTGCGCGCCAGCGTGTTGGTAGCAGCTTGGGCCGTGGTGCGGGCCTTTTGCCGCAGGCGGGCCAACGCTGAGTCTGTTTCTTGGGTGGTACTATCGACGGCCGCCGGGCGCGAGGGGAGCGAGTCGGCAGATGATGGCGCGGGCCGAGGCACAGCAACGGCTACTGCTGGTTCCGGATTGGGTCCGGCAAGTGCTGGTGCAGCTGCTTTGGGTGAGCTGACTGGTGGGGCAGCACGAGCAATAGGGCGCTTGGGGGGAGTGAGAACAGCCGTTTTCTTCATCGGGCCAGCAGCCGGCGTCGATGATTTTACGGCTGCTATTGGTGGTTTCGCGCTTCGCAGGCTTGCCGCAGTGGGAGGCGCCGTTTTTCGGTTCGTCGCAAGCACGGCGGCGGGCGGGCGGGCGGCAGCCGCCGATGTGGGGACTACTGCTGGTGCAGAAGGGGGAACCGCAGGCGGGTTTTCGCCCGTGCGCCACAGCACGATTTGCCCGCCGATAACTTGGTAGGAAACGCCCCGGTTCTGGAATAGCTGTTTGAGCACTTCCCTTACCGGCTGAGCGTCTTTTGTGTGGAGGGTTACGCGCTTTTGCAGCGGAATAAATGTGCTGCTGTAGCTAAAGGACACCCCGCTCTGCCGCGCTATATCGCGCAGCACCTGGTGCAGCGGCATATTGGTAGCCACCACCCGCACCCGCCGCGCCAGCAGTGCCGACGAGGATTGGGCCTGGCTGCTGCCACTCCACAGCCACACGCACAAGGCAAGACAAACGACGTACCGCATGGGAGCGGAAATGAGGAGATGTGAGGAGAAAAACAGCTGGTCATCAGCCGTTCGTACTGAAAAAGCAGCGCGGCTACTCAGGCGGGCCCCACTTGTGGGCTACTCGCAGCCTTTACCGTCGAGCAGGAACCCATCAACGGTATTGCCGGTCAGGGTTGCATTGGTAGCCAGGCTCACGACTTGCAGTACCTGGGCCGGATCGGGCTGATGAAAAGTACCGGTGAAGCGGCAGTTCAGCAAGCTGTTATCCGACACGCGGATGGTGGTGCCAAACGTGGTGCGCAACGTCCGGACGACGTGGCTGAGGGAAGCATTATCGAACACCAGCTCGTCGGTTTGCCACGCCCGGAAGTTGGCATCGGCAGTAGCCGTTTGGCGCACCGGAGCCGGAACGGTGCCGCGGGCCGACACGGCCAGCACGCCGCGCATACCGGGCGTGAGCAGCACCGAGTCCTGGTGGTAGCGGCGACTGGCAAACGCCACTTTGCCCGTCACGACCGACACTTCCACCGAGTCTTCGGCAGCGTAGGCACGCACGTTAAAAGAAGTACCCAGCACGCGGGTGCGGGTGGCGGCACTCAGCACCGTAAAGGGCCGCTGCGGGTCTTTACGAACGTCAAAAAATGCTTCGCCCGTGAGCTGTACCTCCCGCGCACGGCTGCTGAACTCAGCCGCGTACGTTAGGGTAGAATGCTTGTTGAGCCACACCTGGCTGCCATCAGGCAACGCCACCAGGCGCTTTTGGGCACCGGCCGAAACGGCTACGGGCGGCGTGGGCAGCAGCTCGCGCCGATAAGCCCGAAACGCATATACGGCCCCAACCAGCAGCAAAATAGCGGCGGCAACCCGCAGCAGGGCAGGCAGCGCCCGGGGTCGCAGCGGAATAACGGTGTGCTCCGTCGCCGGCTCAGCTACGGCGGCGGGCTCCGTGCGGGTTACGCGCAGCTGGGGCATTGCTGCTGGTTTGGGTGCCATCATTTTCGGCCGGAACCGCTGCCAGGCGGCCTCCACCTCCATTGCTCCAAACAGCTCGGCTACCGGCGCGGCCCCGGCCCGCTCCCAGGCGCGGGTGGCATCGGTGAGCAGGCCCAGCCGTTTGGGGTCGGCCGTGACCCAGGCCCGCAGCCGCTCCAGCTCGTCGGGCGTGGCTTCGCCGGCCAAGTGTTTGGCCAGCAATTCCCAGGGCGCCTCAGACTCAGAGTGGAGAGTAGACATGCAGGATGAAACAATCAGAAAAACGACCGGCGCAACTCCTAAGCAAGTAAGCCAGGCCGGGGAAATGGTGGCCCAAAATCCACAATTTCTGCGGCAATCTATAACGGATGGTGTTGAGGAGCTACCGAGTGTCCGTTTTCAGTTTCCGCTACGACTACCAAACGCGCGCGGCTCGCACGTTGTCGCAGAATGCGCGGCCTACTCAATCACCAGCGAGTCGGTGCGCACGGTGTGGCCGGCGAAGTAGCCCACCGCCACTTTTTCGGAGCCGGCCACCACGTTGCGGACGTTGGTGCGCACGTTAGCGGGTGGCGTCGAAAACAGGCCTACGTTGTTGATCTGGGTTACCATCTCGTTCAGGAAGTAGAAATAGTCGCGGGTGATGGAAAGAGCCTCCACGCGCACTTTGTCGCCTTTTTTGAACACGCCACCCACGCCTTCCTCATTCGTCAGCTCCACGCCGTTGATGTAGTTGCCATCCACCATTTCGTCGTTGGTCACAATCAGGTCGCCCGGCTGGTTGAGGCGGCGGCCGTTGTGAAATACCTTGAACTGGTAGTAGTCGCCCACGCCCCGCGTTTCCTCGCCGTAGTATAGGATGTAATAGCCTTCGTTCCGGGTGCTGGTTTTGGCCCGAAACTCGGCCCGGACACTATCAATTTCGGGCGTGCGCCGAATCTCGGTTTCGGCCCGGTACTCCTCCCCTTCCGCCCGGATGGTCAGCACATACTGGTTCCCTATTTTGCCCCGCACGGTGCTCGTGGCGTAGCGGCCGGGGCTTACTTCGCGCAGCACTTCGCGCTGGCCTTCGCTGTCTTCCAGCGTCAGCACGGCCCCGCGCACGCGTGGCAGCTCGGCCTCATCGAAGTAAGGAGCCGTTTTGGTAAGCGTGACGTAGTACGGGCCCGGCTGGTCGGTGATTTCCCCTTCCACGGCCAGCAGCGGCTTGCCTTCCGGAATATCGACCGGCACTACATCGAGGCAGCCGGCGAGCGGCAACAGGCAGGCGGCGCAAAAAAAGGTGGCAATACGATTCATGAGACAGGTATGTAAAGGCCAGCGGGCCGGGGCTTAGAAATTGAAATTGTAAGAGGCTGAGGGCAGCACCGTCCCGAACACGGCCAGACGCACGGCCTCGGTTTTGGCCGGATTATCCGCGTTCTGGCGGAAATAGATGCTGTAGGGGTTGCGGCGGCCGTAGGCGTTATACACCGAGAACGTCCAGCTGCTGTGCCAGCGGCGGCTTGGGTCCGGCTTGCCCTCGTAGGTGGCGGCCAGGTCGAGGCGGTGGTAGGCGGGCACGCGGTAATTGTTGCGCACGTCGCCGTTCACGTTCGGAATCACCAGGCCCTGGTACACGTAGCGGCTGTCGGGAAACGTGGTGGCAATGCCGGTGCTGTAGTTGAAGGTGCTCGACACCGTCCAGCGCGGCGTGAGGGTGTAGATGCCCACCACCGAGAGGTAGTGCGTCTTGTCGTACTTGTTCACGTACCACTCGTTGTTGTTGATGCCGTTGATCTGCCGCTCGCTACGGCTCAGCGTGTAGCTCACCCAGCCCGTCAGCCGGCCTTCGTTCTTTTTCACGTAGAACTCGGCCCCGTAGGCCCGGCCCCGGCCATACAGCAGCTCGGCTTCCAGGTAGCGGTTCAGCAGCGTATTGGCCCCGTTGATGTAGTCGATTTGGTTGTCCATGCGCTTGCCAAACACCTCCACCGACGCCTCATAGGCGTTATCCTTGAAGTTGCGGAAATAGCCCACGGCCAGCTGGTCGGCGTGCTCGGGCTTAATGTTGTTGGTGCTCGGCGTCCAGACGTCCAGCGGCGACGAAGCCGTGGTATTCGACACCAGATGAATATACTGCACCATGCGGTTATAGCTGGCTTTCAGCGAGCTATGGCCGTTGAGCGAGTAGCGCAGCGAGGCGCGCGGCTCCAGGTTCGGGTAGCGCTTAATGAGCTTACCGGCAGCGTACTGCCGGGGGTTGACCGGGGTTTTCTGCCAGCCGTTGGGTCCTTCGTACTCATACACGGTGCTGCCCGAACCCATGTAGTCGAACATGCTCAGCCGCAGGCCATACTGCGCCGACAAGCGGGGCGAAAACGTCTGCTCATTGTCGAGGTAGGCGCTGTATTCCACCGCCCGCTGGTTGTCGAGGGCAATGGTGCGGAAGATGGAATTCGCGGAAATGGGCGTCACGCGGCCCGGCAGAAAGGTGTAGTAAATAGCGCCCGCGCCAAAGTTAAGCGTGCTTTGGGGCGTGCGGTAGTAGTTGAAATCAGCCTTCGCGCTGTAGTTCACGATGTTGGATTTCCAGTCGAACGACTGGTTGCCTTCCGGCACGCCCAGGCCGTAGTCGTACTTGCTGACCAAGCCCGTGACGTTGGCAAACAGCCGCGAGTTGAACACGTGGTTCCAGCGCACGGTGCCGGTGCGGTTGCCCAGCGTGTTCTTGAAATCCTTGCCGAAGGCAAATACGTCGCGCCCCAGGTAGCCCGAAATATACACCCGGTCCTGGTCGCCCAGCGTGTAGTTGGCCTTCGCCGAGAGGTCATAGAAATAGGCCTGGTTGTCTTTCTGGTCGGGCACGAATTTGAGGAACAAATCCCCGTAGGAGCGGCGGCCGGCCACGATGAAGGAGCCTTTATCCTTCACAATCGGCGCTTCCACGGCCAGGCGTGACATAATCAGGCCCACGCCGCCCGTCACGCCCAGGCGCTGGGTGTTGCCTTCCTTCATGCGCACATCCAGCAGGCTCGACAGCCGCCCGCCGTACTGGGCCGGAATGCCGCCCTTCACTAGCTTAATGTCCTTGACAGCATCGGGATTAAAGGTCGAAAAGAGCCCGAACAAGTGGGAAGCGTTGTAAATCGGTGCTTCGTCCAGCAGAATCAGGTTCTGGTCGACGCCCCCGCCGCGCACATTGAAGCCCGACGCGCCCTCGCCCACCGTGCTAATGCCCGGCAGCAACTGAATGCTGCGAATCACATCGACCTCGCCCAGCAGTGCGGGCATCAGCTTCACCGTTTTCATATCGAGGCGACTGGTGCCCATTTCGGTGCTTTTCACATTTTCGTCGGGTTTTTTGCCCGTCACCAGCACCTCGTCGGTTTGCAGGCCCTGCGTGGCCAGGCGCACCGAGCGGGTCAGGTTTTCGCTGAGCACGAGCGGCGTGTTTTGCGGTTCGTAGCCCACGAAGGTGTAGGTAATCGTGTAGGTACCCTTGGGCAGCGTGAGCGAGTAAAAACCGTATTCGTTGGCGGTAGCGCCAATGCCCAGACTTTTCACTACCACCGTAGCGCCCACCAGCGCCTCGCCGTTGGCCGCGTCTTTCAGGTAGCCGCTCACGGTTACTTTACCGTTGGGGTCAGCGGCCCGGCCGGCCGGCTGCTGCGCCAGGGCCCCCGTGGCGGGCAGCAGCAAACACAGGAATCCCAGAAATAGTCGAAGTGCAAATGCCATAGCGAAAGGAGATTTCGGAAGAGGAAAGGCCGGCCCGGCGCAAGGCACCAGTGGCTGGCCTGTATACATAAGCGGTGGTAGCGTCGACGACAGCCAGCGTTAGTTCGCGTCGACGACGCGGCCGGAGCCGGAGGTGCGCACCGTTAGGGCAGGGCGGCCTTTGTAATACACCGTGCCCGATCCGCTGATGGTGGCGCTCAAGCTCTGGGGTACTGTCAGGCGGGTGCTGCCCGAGCCGCTGATGTTCACCTCGGCGGCCTGCACAGTGAGCGGATACGCTTCTACCGCGCCCGAGCCGCTCAGGCGCACCTGGCAGCGGGCCGCGTCGCCGGCCAGCCGCACCGCGCCCGAGCCGGAAATATCAGCGTCCAGGCTCTGCACTCCGAGTACGCTCAAGTCGATGCTGCCCGAGCCCGACAAGCCGACGCTTAGCGCCGGCACCCGCCACGCATTCTGGCCCACTATCCTGCCCGAGCCCGACAGGGATACGCCCGTCAGAGAAGGAGCCGTGATATAGATGCGGATAGGATCGTGGCGGCGCACGCTCACCCGGCCAAAGCTGATGGACAGCCGCTCGCCGCTCACGTTGGTTTGCAGCACATCCAGAATGTTCTGCTGGGCTTCCACGCGCACGGTTTGGGTGGGCCCCTGCGTGAGGTATAGCTCGGCATCCACGGCCAGGTCGAGGCGGGAGAAGCCGGGCACGGCGCGGTTTTCGGCCGCTACCGGCCCACTGCCGGTTACTTTATCCGGAAAAATGTCGTCGCAGTCGCAGCCCGCCAAGAGCAGGAGCAGCGGTAGCAGGCAGAGGTAGTGCAGGTTTTTCATAGCCGTTGGTAAGGTTTCAGGTCAGAAGAAGGATGCTTTCTTCTGTCTGATCCGTAACCCTGCCTTCA
Source organism: Hymenobacter elongatus (assembly GCF_004745955.1). Taxonomy (GTDB): domain Bacteria; phylum Bacteroidota; class Bacteroidia; order Cytophagales; family Hymenobacteraceae; genus Hymenobacter; species Hymenobacter elongatus. The sequence goes on from NZ_SRLD01000029.1 coordinate 62,827, forward strand.
CCCCTACGCGCCCACAACTTATTTTTTCGCGGCAGCCTATAGCAGCAAGGAATACAGGTTTTTGAGCAGCCCGCTCAGCTGCTGCCGCATAATGCGCAGCGCCTTGCCCATCTGGTTTTCCACGGTTTTAGGCGAAATCTCGAGCGTATCAGCAATTTCCTGGTAGCTCATCTCATCGTAGCGGCTCATGGTGAACACCACCCGACACTGGGGCGGCAGCAGCCCCAGCGCGGCCTCCACCGAGTCCTCGGCTTCCCGCTGATATAGGGCGTGCAGCGCATTATCGACCTGCGGCTCTTTGTCCACCGGCGCGTCGTCCCAGGCTACCTGCCGCTTGCCCCGGTCGGCGTAGCGCAAGGCGGCATTCAGCGCCGCCCGGTATAGGTAAGCATGGTAGGTAGTCGTGATGACGAGCGTGTCACGGGCGTTCCAAACCCGCAGAAAAACGTCCTGCAGTAAATCCTGCGTGGCTTCCTTGTCCTTCACCACCCGCTGAATCACGTTGCCCAGCGGCCGATAGAACTCCTTGAACAGCAGCTCCATAAAGGCCTCCGCGTCGGTGTCGCGCAGGTGGGCGAGCCGGGCTTCTACTGCGTCTGGAGCATCGGAAGTAGCCATAGCGCGGGGTGGCCGCTAAGCCGTAAGCTGCCGGGAAAGGGCACCATCAGGAGGCAAAGCTACACTATATAGAGTTTCGACTAGCTTTTTCTCACATACATATGCTAGGCCACGGGCTCCGCTTGTTTCGGGCTCAGATCCAGATTCCGAAGCTTGTCGGCGCGCCAGGCCGTTACGGCCACCACCACGAGAGTCATCATGCCCCCAAACACGACCGAGGGCACCACGCGCATCAGCTTGGCCGCCGCCCCCGACTCGAAGGCCCCGATTTCGTTGCTGGAACCGATGAAGATGTTGTTGACGGCCGATACGCGCCCTTTCATGTACTCCGGCGTAAAGGTGTGGATCAAAGTAGAGCGCACGATTACGGAAACCGAATCGAACACGCCCGTCATGAACAACAGCACCATCGACAGCCAGAAGTTAGTGGATACGGCAAAGCCAATAGTTGCCAAGCCAAACCCCGCCACCGCCCACAGCAGCTTGCGGCCGGCGTGGTGGCGCAGGGGAAAGTAGGTCAGGGCCACGGCCATCAGCACCGAGCCCACGGCTGGCGCGGCCCGCAGGTAACCCAGGCCATCGGGCCCAACCTTTAGGATATCGGATGCAAAAATGGGCAGCAGAGCCACCGCGCCGCCAAAAAGCACGGCAAACAAATCCAGCGACAAAGCGGCCAGTACTATCTGGTTATTGAAGATAAACTTCACGCCCGATAGGATGCTTTCCTGCAAGCTCAGCCGCTCCCCTTCCAAGGGCGGCAAGGGCCGGCCCGTAATGGTCACGAACAGCAACAGGGCGGCCACCATCAGCACCGCATCCACGCCGTAGGCAACCGCAATGCCCAGCTTGGCAAACAGCAGGCCTCCAATGGCGGGCCCCAGCACCGCCGCCGCCTGCCAGGTTGTGCTGTTCCAGGTAATAGCGTTGGCAAGTCGCTCCCGGTCGGGCATCAGCTGCGGCATAAAAGAAAACAGTGCCGGCCCCAGAAAGCCCCGCGCAATACCGCTCACGAAGATAACCGCGTACAGCGGCAGCGTATACAACTGGTCTTTCGCCAACAGCCACGAGCCCACCGAATGGCTCAGCAGCCACAGCGCCACCGAACACAGCGCCAGCAGGGTCACTGCGGCCACGATGATATTCTTGCGCCGCACCGAGTCGGCTACGTGTCCGGCATACAGCGAAACCGTAATGCTGGGAATAGCCTCCGCCAGGCCAATCAGCCCCAGGGCCAATGGGTCTTTTGTAATCTGAAACATCTGCCAGCCCACTACCACACCCTGAATCTGGGTGGCCACAGTCATACAAACGCGGGCCGAAATCAACCGGCGAAACTCGGGCAGGCGTAGCGCCGCGTAGGGGTCGTGGGGCGTAAGCGAAGTATCAGCAGCCATAAAACGTAGCGAAGTCGGAAACGCGGCAAAGGTACTCCGAAAGCCGGGGCTGCACGTAGGCCGAGCTATGTAGATAGTTAGCCTATGCACTCAATCTGGCACTACTATGTCATTTCGACAAAGACCGGGCGGCGGGTATAATCCGTTGCGTCTTACCCGGCAGCAGGTAACTTGAGCAGAAGGCGTTATGCCGGAATTCAGGCTTTTATATCCCTCCCGGATTGTCTATCTTACTTGTCCAAGCTTCAGGAATCATCCGCTCTTCGCCTTCACTACTCGCTATGCCCACTATTATTCCCGTTGCCGATATCGTAGAGCTTACCCTGCGCGAGGATCTGGGCACCTTACTCGGCCGCTGGCTACGCCAGGTTAGCCTAGAAGAAGTACGACAAGGGTACGAAGCCACCCTGCGCGCCGCTTCGCCCAAGCGGGTGCGCTACTGGCTGCTCGACCTGCGCCGCCGGGGCACTATAGCGGTTTCGCGAACGGTTTACCCCTCATTGCAGGCATTGGGTATGGTAGCCGCAGTGGTCAAACCAGTTGCGCGCATCTTGGCTCGTAATCCAGCTGATGGCTTCCTGCAGGGCCTGCTCCAG
>NZ_SRLD01000002.1 GCF_004745955.1 Hymenobacter elongatus
CGGCTCATGAACCGCCTCAAACAGTTTCGGCGCGTGGCCACTCGATACGATAAGCTCGCCGATTCCTACGCCGCGTTTGTCCAACTACGCGCCATCATGCTCTGGCTAAATTGAGAACACGCCCTAGTTTAACTTACGTCCGTCTGCTGGGCTAAAAGGGCAATACCCTGTTCGAAGGTATGAGGGTGGTAGCCAAGATGCTGCTGAGCTTTGGTGATAATAAAACCCGTGCGCAGCGGACGCTTGGCGGGCTGAGAAAAGGTGCTGCCATCCGCTTTTACAATCAAATCTTTGTCAAGCTCAAAATACTCGGCGACCTGCAGCGCCATTTGGTAGGGCGTAAGCAGTTCGCTGCTGCTGATATTGTAAATACCGGCGGCATCATTCTTGGCTACGAGCCAGCAGCCTTGGGCCAGGTCTTCGGCGAGGGTAGGGGTCCGAAACTGGTCATCCACCACATTGATTTGTTTGCCGGCCCGCAATGAGTCGCGCACCCAGAGCACGATATTGGTGCGGCCGTAGTCGTGGGCAATTCCGTAGACCAGCACCGTGCGTACGATGGCCCACTGAGCCGTGCTGGCCTGCACGGCACGCTCGGCTGCCAGCTTGCTTTCACCATAAAAATTGACGGGGCCCGGAACTGCCTCTTCGCTCAACGGGCCCTGCTCACCGCTGAAGATGAAGTCGGTGCTCACATGCGTCAGGTGGATGGAGAGCTGCTCGCAGGCTTCTACTAAGTGCTCGACGGCCGTCACGTTTTGCAGCCAGCAAGGCTCCTGGTTTAGCTCACACTCATCCACGTTGGTCATGGCGGCGGTATGCACTATGTGGGTAGGGCGCTCGGCAGCCAGCACAGACTGCACTTGGGCGCGGTCGGTCACATCGAGCGGTACGAAGTGCAGATCGGGGTACAGGGCAGCCAGCTTATTGGTGCCGCGCGAGGAAGCAATAAGCTCCACGCCGGGCTGCTGCCGAATCAACTCGACTAGTTTCTGGCCCAGCAGGCCATTAGACCCAGTTATTAAGATGCGTTTGGTCATGATTAGGGCGGTACTATTGGTAGGTATAGCCGTAGAGCTCCGTAATTTTTTTCTTTTTCAGCTTCTCCACTTTCACCGTCATTTTAATGTCGGTAGTGGGTCGGTCGCGCATGTCTTTGGGCTGGGCCGCAATCTTATCTATCACATCAAGGCCGCTGATAACCTGTCCAAAAACGGTGTAGCCACCATTGAGGTGGGCGGTACCGCTGTGGTTTTGCACGATATAGAACTGCGAGTTGCTGCTGGCCTTCGTGGGGTTAACCATGTCGCCTTGCCGGGCAGCGGCTACGGCCCCAAACTTGTGCGAGAACTCCGGCCGAATTTCGGCCGGAATGGTTTTTTCATTTGGCTGGCCCGCGCCGTCATTGGACGGGTCGGCGTCCTTAGTATTCACGTCGCCGCCCTGAATCATGAAGTTCTCAATGATGCGGTGAAACGTAGTGCCGTTGTACACGCCACTCTGGGCCAGCTTCAGAAAGTTCTCTTTGTGCTGGGGGGTTTCATCAAACAGAATCAGCTTGATGTCGCCCTGGGAGGTACTGACGGTGACGAGTTGATCCTTCTTACTTTTTTTGGGGCCTTTGGCCGCGTGCAGAGCGGGAGTCAGCAAGCAAACCAGCAGCCAACAGAGCGCCGTAGCGCGGGAAATACACTTCATAGCAGAGGTACGTGAAAAGTAGATGAGCAAAACTACGTTGTTTCGGGAGCCGGCGCTACATATCTGCGCGAAACAGGCGCACATGACGATGGACAGGTAGCATTGTGAGGCCTGGCAGCAAGCTTTATACCAGCAACATACCTGGAAAAGCAAGAACGGTACCTACGAGGCAGCCGCAGCTCAGGCAACCATCTTTTTGACGGCAAAATCGGCGAACCGATTACAGATCCGTATGGTGTTCCAGTCTTATTTGCTCCACCTTCTCCGTATGTCTGCCCTCCGCCCAATCGCACCGCCGCCACACTGGTTTCCGAAGCTACTACTGCTGGCTTACATCGTTTTATTTGCCGTGCTGGCGGTTCACCCGGCGGAGCGCGGCACCTGGGTGGCCGAAAACGTACCCATCGTTGCCATTACCGCTGCTTTGGTCATTCTCTACCTGCGCGGGGTGCAGTTTTCTAATCTGGCCTATCTGCTGATGAGCGTACTGCTGTTTATGCACACTATTGGCGGGCATTATACCTTCGAGAAAGTACCCTTTGCGTGGTTCAATGGCCTCTTTGGCTTCGAGCGCAACATGTACGACCGGGTGGCCCACGTTAGCGTCGGGTTCTACGCCTTCGCCATTCTGGAGCTGCTCGACCGGTATCAGGTTATCCGAGTCCGGGCAATCGCCTATCTATTTCCGCTCTGCGTGATTGGAACCGTGGCAATGACCTACGAGCTTATCGAGTGGGTATATGCCGAAACAGCCGGCGGCGACGCCGGCGCGGCCTTTTTGGGTAGCCAGGGCGACATTTGGGATGCGCAGAAAGACATGCTGGCCGATACCAGCGGAGCCATTTTTGCGCTATTCCTGTACTGGCTCCGGTCCCGGTTTTTCGAGCGTACTACTTAAACGTGGTTCTCTTGGTGAATCCGGCAGCAGGCCCAGCCAAAGCGTATTTCTGATTGCGCATGCTGGTAAGCGGGCGTTATTCGCCCGCGTCCCGCTGGCTACGGATATCCGCCAGAATCTGACGGCCGCCCCGCTCCAGGATCCGCTCCGCCAGTTCGGTACCCATTGCCTCGACTTCCTGTTTGTCAGCCACGGTCAGCGTTTCCTCCAGGTATTGCTGCCCATCGAGGCTGATGAGGCCGCCGTGCAGCTGAATGTGGCCTTCACTGGTGAAAGTGGCCAGCGCGAAGGAGGGAATACTGCAGCCGCCTTCCATTGTGCGCAGAAAGGCGCGTTCGGCCAGCAGGCAGGTTTGGGTAGCCTCATGGTTTAGCACACGTTGCAGCTCCACTTTCAGTGCCGGCTCCAGACTGCGGGCGCATTCAATAGCCACGCTACCCTGCCCAGTGGCGGGTACAAACTGCGTTTCGGGCAATATGTGCCGAATAAGCTGGTCATACTCCATGCGGTGGACGCCAGCATACGCCAGAACCAAGGCATGATACTGGCCCTCCTCCAGCTTGCGAAGGCGCGTCTGCAGGTTGCCACGGGCTTCGGCGGTAGTAGCATGCGGATAAAACCGGCGCAACATGGCCTTGCGCCGGGTGCTGCTGGTACCCAGTATCAGGTCAGGGCGGTCTAGCGACAGCGCGGGGTCGAAGCTGACGATGACGTCGTTCACCTTTTCGCGCTCCATGAACGCCAGCAATTCCAGGTCGGCTGGAATGGTGCTTTGCACGTCTTTGGCGCTATGTACGGCAATATCGATGGCACCGGAGCGCAGGCTTTCCTCCAGCTCTTCGGTGAAAACTCCTTTCGCTCCTATCTTATCGAGGGAGCGGTCCAGCACCACGTCGCCTGTAGTGGTGATGATGACAATTTCGGTAGTCAACTGGGCCAGCTCCAGGCAAGCCGCTACGTGATGAGCCTGCCACAAAGCCAGCCGGCTGCCCCGGGTACCGATACGAATAGGACGATTGAAATCCATGGAAAAGAGAAAGGGCGGCCAGCGGCCCGGATGAAGTGCTTAGCAAAAAACGGTTGCCCAAATCTTGTTTTGGAATCCGACGGCAAGCTGCGCATTATTGATTCGGCGAAGGTACAACCCCGACCGGCCCCGCGCGGACTATAGCAATTTTAGCGCCTGCTATACTAAATTAGCATGCTATACTTTCTGCGTTTTCAGCCCTCAGGCTGGCATTTTTAGTAACTCCGCAATCCGAAGCGACATATCAACGAACACCATGCGGGGGTTGGCATTGCGCTCGATGTGGTAGTGTGCATCGTTCAGCTCCTGGGTCAGGGCATCGGCATTGGCGCGGTGCACGAAGCGGCTGAAGCCCGACACAAATAGCTGCTCACTGGCGGGCAGGTGCGGCACAAACTGCGCATCGATACCAAACAGCAGTACCTTGCGCAGAATGCCAAGTCCGAACTGCAGAAACTCCTTCTGGTTTTCGCGGCCCATCTTCTGAAATTCGTCCGTTTTGCTCAGTATCAGGTCGACTTTGTAGCCGTAGCACTGGCGCATCCACTCCACGAAGAAGGTGAAATAGTCGTTGTCGGTGGAGGCCTCACGGGCGGCCAGCGCCGCGCCCAGGTTGCCTTCTGCCAGCTGGGCAATCTGCCGGGCTTTCACCTCGGGGATGTTGTGCTGGTCGCGCAAAAAGTCCGTGACTTCCGCTTCGGCGTAGGGCCGCACCACCACGGGCTGCACCCGGCTGATGATGGTGGGCAGCAGTTGCTCGGGCGCGAAGCTCACCAACAGAAACACAGTAGCGGGCGGTGGCTCTTCCAGCAGCTTGAGCACGGCATTGGACGCGGCCGGGTGCATGAGCTCGGGCAGCCAGATAATCACGATTTTGAACTGCGCCTCAAATGCTTTGAGCGACACGAGCTTGAGCAATTGCAGGCTTTCCTCTTTCGAAATGCTGCCCTGCTTGTTGTCGGCCCCGATATGCTGCATCCAGTCGTTGAGGCCCTGATACGGATTCGCAAACACGAAACTGCGCCAATCGGTGGCGAACTTGCTGCTGACGGCATCCTTGGCTACTGCCTTCGTGGTCGTTACGGGCAGGATGAAGTTCAGGTCGGGATGAATGAGCTTGTCATTTTTCTGACACGCCGGACACTGCCCGCAGGAATCCTGGGCGTCGGCCGCGCGCTGCTCGCAGTTCAGAAACGTAGCGTAGGCCAGCGCCAGCGCCAGCGCTGCCGAGCCCTCGGCACCCCGAAACAGCTGGGCGTGCGCGACATGCTGCCGGTGCACCGTTTGGACCAGCACGCGCTTTACGTCCGCTTGACCTGGTATCTCAGAAAAGCGCATTGGTGGGTTGTTTACTGCACGTAAGCCTTATTCCGCATTCAGGGCAGGCGTATCCCTGACAGGTGCTTTTTCCCAGATCCGGTCTTTGGCCGTTTCGTCGAACACGTGCTGCATGATGGCCTGCTCGGTGGCGTCGTAGGCCAGGTGCCGCCGCGCCATAACGCGCTCCGCTACCTCGGCTACTTTCGGCATCTTGAAGGTTTCGAAGCCTGCGGCCCCACCCCAGCTGAACGACGGAATAAAGGTGCGTGGAAAACCTGCCCCGAAAATATTCGCCCCCACTCCCACCACGGTGCCCGTGTTGAACATCGTGTTGATGCCGCACTTGCTATGGTCGCCCATCATGAGGCCACAGAACTGCTGGCCGGTATTCACGAAGCGGCCCGCGCTGTGGCTCCAGATTTTGACCGGGGCGTAGTTGTTTTTCAGGTTGGATGTGTTGGTATCAGCGCCCAGGTTACACCACTCCCCGATTACGGAGTTGCCGAGGTAGCCATCGTGGCCCTTGTTGGAATAGCCCATCAGGATGGAATTACCCACCTCGCCCCCTACTTTGCAGTGCGGCCCCACGGTATTGTCGCCGCGCATCTTGGCGCCGGCATTGATGTGTGAGCCTTCGCCCAGCGCCAAGGGGCCTTTGATGATAGCGCCCTCGTGCACCTGCGAGTTTTTGCCCAGATAAATAGGGCCATCTTCAGCATTCAGAATAGCCGCCCGAATCCGGACGCCCTCTTCAATAAAGATGTTTTCGGGCGCGTACACAATAGTGTGCGGGTCGCCGATGGGCTGCGATTCCCGGCCGTGGGTCAGCAGAGCAAAGTCGCGGCGAATTTCGGCTCCGTTGTGCAAAAACAAGTGCCATACTTCGCGCAGGGCCACAACCGGCTCGGCTACCTGCCGGGTGTCGGTGAAGCCGTCCTGAATCAGCTCGGCAATATTGGCCGCATCCGCCAGATGGGCCGCCACCAGCAGGTCGCCGTCGAGCAGTGCCTGGCCGGGTGCCAGGCCCTGCACCTGCCGAACCAGCAGGTCGTCGGGGCACACCGCGCCGTTGATGACCAGGGCCGGGCCACCCACCGGACCAGCGGGAAACTTGGCCTGCAAGTACTGCTGGGTCAGGTAATGGACGGGCTGCTGCAGGCGGTGCTGCCATTTTTCGGCTACCGTCAGAATACCGCAGCGCAGGGCCGCCACGGGCCGCGTAAACGTGAAAGGCAGCAGCTGGGGCCGGATGGCGGGGTCGTCGAAGAGCAGAACAGTCATGCGAGGCAGAAGAAACGATGAGCAGAAAAAGGCAACCGATATGAGGTGGCAAGTTAGCGCCTGAGGCGTAGAACCGGTTGTGGCAACTCTAACTTTGCGCCCCACACCGACCGGCCGGCGGAGAAGAAAGCCAACAAAAAACTCCTTCCGGCGGGGCCGAAAGGAGTTTCGCAAAATATAGTAAGCTGCAGGCATCCGCTTGCGGCCACTGGCCAGAACTACTTCTTCTGGTAGCGGTTGCGGAATTTCTCCACGCGGCCTGCCGTGTCAATAAACACATTTTTGCCGGTGTAGAAAGGGTGCGAGGCGCTGCTAACTTCCACCTTGATAACGGGATAAGTCTTACCGTCTTCCATCGTGATGGTCTCGGTCGAGTTCATCGTCGAGCGGGTGATAAATTTAAAGTCGCTCGACGTGTCCTGGAACACAACTTGGCGATACTCGGGGTGGATGTCTTTTCTCATGGTCGGTGATGCCGTTAAAACCTTCTGGCCCTGCCGATTTTGCGGAAGGGACTGCAAAAGTACACGTTAGCTCCGGATTTTAAAAACGCGAACCTTCTTTTCTACTTTCTGGGTGTACTACTAGCTGATAGAACTGGAAAATGTTTATTTTTGGTTCCCGTCCGACTATTCCCTATCCCACCTATTGTCCGCTCTATGGCCCGTACCGCTACTCTACTCGCAGTTTTGGGTTTGCTGATGGCTACGCTGGCCTACGGAGCCACCATCACGCTTTTTCAGTCTACCTTCGATGGGAGCAATGTGCGCGTGGAGTGGGAAGTAAGTAGTGAGGCCGGCGTACAGACCTACGACCTCTGGCGCAAAGCCAACAACGAGCCCGCCTTTGCGCACATGATAACAGTGCAGCCCAGCAGTCAGCACCGGTATCAGTACCTGGATACCAATATCTACCGGGGCGTGTCGGGCACCACCAGCGGTGGGCCGTTCACGTACCGCCTCACGGTGCACACCACCACCGGCGACCAGAACTACACGAGCGTACTCAGCACCACGCCCAGCGCCGTGCAGCGTTCCTGGGGCAGCATCAAATCGATGTTCCGCTAGCGGCGACTGGAAGAGTGATGCATTCGTGAGGTATGCAAGCTGGCCGTCCTGGTCAGCTTTTTTTGTGCTCGTATCTTTGACCCAGCCTTTTTCACAGCTTCATCCTTTCACCGCTATACCGCATGCGAATCTGTTTTGCTACCAATAACGAGCACAAGCTCACCGAAGTCCGGGCCCTACTGCCGGCCAGCATTGAGCTGGTCAGTCTGCGCGCAATCGGGTGCCACGAAGAACTGCCCGAAACTCAGGATACGCTGGAAGGCAATGCGCTGCAAAAGGCCGAATATGTATGGCAGCATTACCAAACGTCCTGCTTTGCCGATGATACGGGCCTGGAAGTAGCGGCCCTGGCTGGGGCACCGGGCGTGTACTCGGCCCGCTACGCGGGCCCGCAGCGCAGCGCAACCGATAATGTGGCCAAGCTGCTCCAGGAACTACACGGCCAAGCTGACCGCCGGGCCCAGTTCCGAACCGTTATTGCCTTGGTGCTGCCCAATGGAACGAGGCACGAGTTTGCCGGAGCCGTAGAGGGCCGGATTACGGAGGCTGTGCGTGGTGCGGATGGGTTTGGCTACGACCCCATTTTTCAACCCGAGGACCGCGAGGTGACCTTCGCGGAGATGTTGCTGGCCGAGAAAAACACACTCAGCCACCGGGCGCGGGCAGTAGAGCAGCTATTAGTTTTTTTGCAGGCTAACGCGGGCAAAAAATAAGGAAAGTGGAAATATTCGGCCAAACGACGGCCACTATCCGCTCCGGCATACGTCATTTTGTTACTTTTGCAGGGTTGGCCCTGCCGGTACGGGCCACTTCCCACCCCCATGCAACATCCTTTCATCGTCGGTATTACGGGCGGCAGCGCCTCGGGCAAGACCACCTTTCTGCGGCGCCTGCTGTCCTCGTTTCCCGCAGAAGATATTTGCCTGATTTCTCAGGACAACTATTACCACCCGCGTGAAACGCAGCAGATTGATATAAACGGAGTCACTAATTTCGACCTGCCTTCGTCTATCGACTCCGCCGCCTATGCGGCCGACGTGCTGCAAATCAGCCAGGGCCGGGAAGTACGCCGCCTGGAGTACACCTTCAACAACCCGAACGCCCAGCCCAAAGAGCTCGTCTTTACCCCGTCGCCCATCGTGGTGGTAGAAGGCATCTTCGTATTCTACTTTGAGGCGGTGGCCAAGCTGCTCGATCTGAAAGTATACATCGATGCCCGGGAGCATGTGAAGCTGCAGCGCCGCATCGTGCGCGACCGGGACGAGCGAGGCTACGACCTGGAAGACGTGCTCTACCGCTACACCAACCATGTAGCGCCCACCTACGAGAAATACATCAAGCCCTTCAAGCAAGACGCCGACATCGTCATTCCGAACAACCGGCAGTTCGACCGGGGGCTGGATGTGCTGGTATCGTTCCTGAAAAGCAAAGTACTGGAAGGCCGGCCCTAGCAAACACCACTGCCAGGCCCCACCCTGACCGCCTCTAGCCCAGAGGCAGTCAGGGTGTTTTTTTGCCCGTTGCAGTGGCATCAGGCGAGTATAGCAATGCGTGCATATACCGCGTCACAACCGCTGGCTGTTTTGTTGTTTCTCAGCATCCCTGAAACGAATAAAAGTACTGCCACGGCACGGCATCAACAGCCATTAGCCTGTGTGCAGCCGTGTTTTCGTGTTCTACTGCTCTCTTGGCACGCGTACGCTGCAACGGAATAGCACCACACAAGGCAGTTATTATTCAAGTCACAATTGGCTATATAATGTCCTTTGTAAGCAGGTATAGGCCTTCTATGTTTGTGGCAGGAGAATCTTACCTAAGGAAGGTGAATAATCAACCACTTAACTATTAGTAAAAATGAAAAGAAGCTACACCACCATTCTATCTGCCGTAGCGCTGCTGTTGGGAACCGGAATACTAGGCGGATGCGAAAAAAATAAAGAAGCTGCACCTCGCGAAAAAGTAGTTTTAGGCGAGCAAAATGCTAGAAGAGAAGATGTAGTATCCGAAGAAATGTTCGGTGAGGTGCTGGAAGGAGCGGCTTCGATGATGACTGATCAGGAGCACATATTCATCAAGAAGGCTGATGGCGGCACCATTTTCTCGCTGGTGACCGATGAGCTAGTTGAACCGGCTACGGAAGCTAAAACCGTGTGTAGCTCAAAGCAGGTTACCTGGGCATTCGCAGGATGTGTCAAAAACTACGTAATAGCGAACGGCTGCGGTATGCTACAGCATGGCTCCAACGGCTGGACACTCTCCAACTGTCCCAACTAACGTAGACATACCGAGCAACTGCCAGGCAGCTACCCACGAATACCGACTGGCGCAGGAAGCTGCTTTCCGCGCCGGCAAAACACTAAATGGCCCGCTTCTTTCCAGAAGCGGGCCATTTGGCTATATTTGTAGCCATTGCTGTAAGAATGTCGGTTTTCATTTCCACCTTATTTCCCCGCCTGCGCTTCACGCTGCTCACAGCTACGCTGCTGTTCGTGCTGTCGTTGAACCACCAGGCCGTTGCCACCTTCCGCACTCCGGTGGGCAAGGCCGCGCGCGTGGGAGTGGGGCCGAAAGCGGCCGTCGTCAAGCAGAAAGTGACCCTGGAAGCCACGGCTCCGCTGGCTCTGTGGCTGGCCCCGGCTACCGATGTGTGGCAGCCCAACCACGTGGCGCTGGTATGGCCCCGGCAGGCGCGGCGCATAGCCGTGCTGCGGCCCCGGCCCAGCGCCGTCCCCGATTTGTTCCGTTCCCGGCTGCTGGTAGCGGCCCTGTCGCCGCACGCGCCGTAGCGGGCCCGGTGCTGATGCGCGGCTCCCGGTAGCCGGCGTGCTTGTGTAGTGTGGTAGCGGTGTGTGCTGTTGGTTGAGCCGCCTTTCCGGATTGCTTTTCCCGAATCCATTTTATTTTTTTTCGATGCGTAATAAAGGACTTATTATCGCGCTTACGGTCGTCGTTTCGGCCTTGTGCGCGTACTTTCTCTTCTTCACCTACATTTCCCGTGGGGTGCAGAAGGATGCCGTAGCCTATGCTACCACCAATGGCCAGTTCAACGAGCGCCAGCGCCAGCACTACCTCGACTCGGTGTGGCGCGCGCCCGTATTCGGTCCCTACACCTACCGCGACGTTCGCGCTTCGGAGCTGGGCCTGGGCCTCGACCTGAAAGGCGGCATGCACGTAACGCTGGAAGTTTCGCCGGTGGAAATCGTGCGGGCTATGTCGGGCAACTCCAAAGACCCGAACTTCAACAAAGCGCTGGCCCAGGCTCAGGAGCAGCAGAAAACCAGCCCTTCGACGCCCTTCACGGCGCTGTTTGCGCAGGCTTACCGCACCATTGCGCCCAACGACAAGCTGGCCCGCATTTTTGCGAATACCACCAACAAGAGCCGGGGCATCGATATCAATTCGAGCAACGACAAGGTAATTGCCGCCATCGACAAGGAAGAGGAAGAAGCCATTGACCGCTCTTTCAACATCCTGCGTACCCGCGTCGACAAGTTCGGTGTGAACCAGCCCAACATCCAGCGGGTGAAAGGCACGGGCCGCATTCAGATTGAGCTGCCGGGCGTCGACAACCCGGACCGGGTGCGCAAGCTGCTCCAGGGCCAAGCCAAGCTGGAATTCTGGGAAGTGTGGCGTAACGATGAGTTCGCACCGTATTTCAACCAGATCAACGAAATTCTGACGGCTAAAGAAGCCTCCGAAAAACTGACTGGCACGGCCACCGCCGCTACCAGCACCACCGACACGACGGCCACTGCCGTTACTGCTGCTGCCGGAGACTCTTCTTCGCTGGCCAGCCAGCTGGCCAAAAAGACGCCCGCTACCACTGCCAAGGCTGACTCGGCCGGTCCGCAGCAAAGCACCTTGCTCGCCAAGCTCTTCACGATGCCCGGTGCGCTGGGCTCCAACGTGCGCGACACGGCCCGGGTGAACTCCCTGATGAAAACGCAGGAGGTACGGTCAGTCCTGCCTGCCAACCTGACCTTCCTGTGGGGCGTGAAGCCCGACGTAATCGAGGGGCAGGAATACTTGCAGCTGTACGCCGTGCGCAAAACCCGCGACGCAGTAGCGCCTCTAGGCGGTGAAGTGGTATCGGATGCCCGTCAGGACTACGACCAGGGTGGCCGCCCCGAGGTGAGCATGCAGATGAACCCAACCGGCAGCCGCAAATGGGAAAAGCTGACCGCCGCCAACATTGGCCGCCAAGTGGCTATCGTACTGGATGACTACGTGTATTCGGCTCCCGTTGTGCAGGCTGAAATCTCCGGCGGCACGTCGAGCATCTCGGGCAACTTCACGATTGAAGATGCTCAGGATTTGGCCAACGTACTGAAAGCCGGTAAGCTGCCTGCTCCTACCCGCATTGTGGAAGAAGCCGTTGTGGGCCCGTCGCTGGGTCAGGAAGCCATCAACCAGGGCTTGTACTCCTCCTTGGCTGGTCTGCTGATCATCATGGTGTTCATGGCCCTGTACTACGGTAAGGCAGGCTTGGTAGCCGACGTGGCGCTGCTCTTCAACATGTTCCTGATTATGGGCGTGCTAGCCCAGTTCGGTACGGCCCTCACGCTGCCCGGCATTGCTGGCTTGATTCTCGTAATCGGCTCGTCGGTGGATGCCAACGTACTGATTTTCGAACGCATCCGGGAAGAGTTGAACCACGGGCTCAGCGTGAAAGACGCCATCAACAAGGGCTATGCCCGCGCTTTCACGGCCATCTTTGACTCGAACGTAACGACCATGCTGATTGCCGTGATTCTGGGCTTCTTCGGCACTGGTCCGGTGCAAAGCTTCGCCATCACGCTTGGTATCGGGGTATTGACCTCGTTCCTGTCGGCGGTGTATGTGTCGCGCCTCATCATCGAGTGGCTCACCCGGGGCAAGGATACCACGAGCATCTCGTTCAGCACGCCTATTTCGCGCAATCTGTTCCAGAACGTGAAGTTTGACATCGTAGGCAAGCGTAAAATCGCCTACCTGTTCTCGGCCATGGTTATCATCATCGGCTTCGTACTGATGGCGGTACAGGGCGGCCCCAACCTGGGCGTTGACTTCCGCGGTGGCCGCAGCTACATCATCGATTTCCCTAAAGCCCAGGTAGCCTCGGAAGTGCACGATGCGCTGGCCGACGAGTTCCAGGGCGCGGGCACGGAAGTGAAAACGTTTGGCAGCCCTACCCGCCTGCGCGTAACGACCAGCTATCTGGCCGCCGACGAAAGCGTAGCCGCCGACCAGAAAGTAGAATCGGCGCTGCTGCAGGGCCTGAAGCCTTACGGTATCACCAAAGCCAACATTCCAAACTCGGCTAAAATCGGCGCTACTATTGCCGATGATATCAAGAAAACGTCGGTGCTGAGCCTGGCCCTCACGCTGTTGGGCATCTTCGTCTACGTACTATTCCGCTTCGAAAAGTGGCAGTACTCGATGGCGGCCGTGGTAGCCTTGTTCCACGATGCGCTACTCGTAATAGCGGCCTACCCGATTGCCCGTCTGTTTGGCCTGAACTACGAAATGGACCAGATTTTCGTGGCCGCCGTGCTGACCGTACTTGGCTTCTCGATGAATGACACCGTTGTTATCTACGACCGAATCCGGGAATACCTGCGGGAGAATCCGCACCTGACGTTTGCACAGGTGGTGAACCCGGCCCTGAACAGCACGTTCTCGCGCACCATGATTACGTTCACCACCGTGTTCCTGGTCGTGCTGGTGCTCTACATCTTCGGGGGCGAAACACTGCGCTCCTTCTCCTTCGCCATGATTGTGGGCGTTATCTTCGGTACGTACTCGTCGCTGTTCATCGCGACGCCGATTATCCTGGATACCTACGGTCGCAAGGAAGCCCGTGAGCGCGGCACCACCACCACCACCATTATTGCCGATGCCGACGCCCCCAAGCTGTCGACGACCGTGCAATAAGGTCTTTGGCTACTCATCGGAGAAAGCCTGGCTTCCTGAGCTTCGCTTTACCCACAAAAAACGCTCTGGCCTGCGGCCGGAGCGTTTTTTTTATGGCTGGGGGCGGCGTCGTAGCGGTTTTTGAGAACTTTCAAAAAGTTGGTCCGTCATGCTTGATCTAGCGTCCGCTTGTCGAAGCATCTCTACTGCAATGGCAATCAGATTACTGTGGCGGTAGAGATGCTTCGACAAGCGGACGCTAGATCAAGCATGACACAAAAAGAAAAGTCCCAAACACGCTCTTGTAGTGGTTTTGAGTCGGCGTATCCCACCGTCTTCCTATTCCTGCACACACGACTGCTACGCCCTGGCTGCTTGGACCGGGGCCGGCAAGGCCACAAAAAAGGCCCCACCCTAATGGGGCGGAGCCTTCGATTCACTTGGAAAAAGAAGCACCATCAACCCACCTTGCGTGGGCCAGGGGCACGGTAGCTACACGGTAATACCTTCCGCTACTACTTCGGTTACTTCGGGAACCATACGCTTGAGCAGGTTCTCAATGCCGGATTTCAGCGTGACGGTAGCCGACGGGCAGCCCGAGCACGAGCCTTGCAGGTTTACCGTTACCACCCCTTGCTTGTACGAGCGGAAGGTGATGTTGCCACCATCCTGCTCCACGGCCGGGCGCACGTAGTTTTCGAGCAGATCGATAACCTTCTGACTAATCTGCTGGTCCTGCTCGGAAGCGTCGCCGGTAGCGGCGGCATGCTGGGCGGCTTTCTGCTCAGCGGCGGGGTCGACGGTGAAAAGAGGGCCGCCGGCCTCCACATACGACTTCAGGAAGGTGCGCAGCTCGGGAATGAGGTGCGTCCAGGTCAGGTCGGAGGTTTTGGTGATGGTAACGAAGTTGGCGGCAATGAAGACGCGGCCCACGTAGTCGAAATTGAACAGCTCCTGCGCCAGCGGCGAGTTGGTAGCCGCTTCCAGGTTCGGATAGTCCACGCTCACCCCATCGCTCAGCAAATGGGTATTGAGCACGAATTTCATGGATTCGGGATTGGGGCTGGCTTCGGCGTAGATGGAAACCGGCGCAGCAGGAGAAGTGAGGGTATCAGCCATGTTTGAAAGACTTGGAGACGAATAAGAAAACGCGACAACGGCGCTAGGAAAGCAAACACTATCGGCGGTAAAACCGTGCCGTGCGCCGGATGTTGCAAAGGTACGCAGGAACTGCTCAGCTGCGGCAGGCGACTACAGTGGGTTCCGCCTGAGCCAACTGTTGAGTTGTGCGTTCTACGCTCGCCCGCAACTTTTTTGGTAGTGCCTCTTACACCTTACTGGCGCGGGCCCGCAGCAGCATGTCGGCCAGCACCAGGTTGGTCATGGCGTCTACGATGGGTACGGCGCGGGGCAGCACGCAGGGGTCGTGACGGCCTTTGCCGGCCAGCGTTATTTCCTCGCCTTGGTCATTGATGGTAGCCTGGGGCTGCAGAATGGTCGCGATGGGCTTGAAGGCGACGCGGAAGTAAATGTCCTGCCCATTGCTGATGCCGCCCTGAATGCCGCCCGAATGA
Source organism: Hymenobacter elongatus (assembly GCF_004745955.1). Taxonomy (GTDB): domain Bacteria; phylum Bacteroidota; class Bacteroidia; order Cytophagales; family Hymenobacteraceae; genus Hymenobacter; species Hymenobacter elongatus. The sequence goes on from NZ_SRLD01000002.1 coordinate 14,758, forward strand.
TTAGTACGCGTCCGGACCGCGCCTTGATCGTCGGTATAAAAGGCATCGTTGTGCTCGGTGCCAAACAGCAGCGTACCCGCGAAGCCGGAGCCGTACTCGAAACCTTTTACCGCGTTGATACTCAGCATGGCCTTGCCCAGCTCGGCGTGCAGCTTGTCGAATACCGGCTCGCCGAGGCCGGCGGGCACCCCCAGCACCACGCCCGTCACGATGCCGCCCACCGTGTCGTGCCGGTCGCGGGTCTGCCGAATCAACTCGGTCATGCGCCCGGCGGTTTCGGGGTGGGGGCAGCGCACCATATTACTATCAATCAGGCTTAGGTCGAGCGCCTCGTAGCCCACGGGCACGGCCACGGCCCCTACCTGCGACACATAGCTGTGGGCCCTGATGCCATAATGCGCGAGCAGCTGCGCGGCTACGGCTCCGGCCGCCACGCGGGCCGCCGTTTCGCGGGCCGAGCTGCGGCCCCCACCCCGGTGGTCGCGCCGGCCATATTTGGCATCGTAGGTGTAGTCGGCGTGCGAGGGGCGGTAGGCGTGCTCGATGTGGGAGTAATCGTGGCTGGCCTGGTCCTGGTTGCGGATAAACAGCCCGATGGGCGTACCCGTGGTCTGGCCCTCAAAGATGCCGGACTGTATCTCGACCTGGTCGGCCTCCCGGCGCGGTGTCGTCAGCTCCGACTGCCCCGGCCGCCGCCGGTCCAGCGCGGCCTGAATGGTGGCTATATCCACCGGGATGCCCGCCGGGCACCCATCGAGCACTACCCCGATACCGGGCCCGTGCGATTCGCCAAACGTAGTGATGCGGAATAAGGTACCGAAGGTATTCATAAGCGAAAAAATCAGATCTGGTGCCGTAAAGGAACCGTTAAAAAGTGGATTAGCGCGGGCTCCGGAGCCGTAGAGCGTGTTTGGGAATTTTCAACACAGTTGATTCCGTCATGTTGAGCGCAGTCGAAGCATCTCCCCCGCAGTAGTAATTGACTTTACCAGTGCGGGAGAGATGCTTCGACTGCGCGCAGCAGGACACAAAAAGCAAAATACCACACACGCTAGTGGAACAGGCTTCGGATTTCAATTTTCGTGTCATGCCCGATCAGGCAGGACAGAATTAGCAGTTGTGTGCAGTCCACAACAGCTTCTCAACGTCCACTGCGCCACCACCCAAACGCAGCCAGCACCGCCAGCGCCAGCAGGATATAGTTGGCGTAGCGGTGTGTATCCTTATAGACATCGAGGCGCTGCACGGTGTTATCGGCCGTGTTGAGTACTTCCTGGTAGAATTGGTCGTCGGGGTGGGTGTTGAAGGCAGTGGCTGCGGGGCTAGCCCCTTTCACCACGGGCCGCACCCCGGCGCGCAGCGTGTCGTAGCGGCTGGTCGTGGGGTTAAAAACGACCAGCGAAAACACACTATCCAGCGCTAGCACGCCCGGCTGCCGGGCAATGAGCCGGTAGCGAAACCACTTGCTGCCGCCCACGCGGCCCGCTTGCCGGGTGATGCCCAGCTCCGTATCAGGGCCGTAAACTTCCAGTCCGGCGGGCAGCAGTGGCACCGGCGCGGCCAGCGCGGCTAAGTTGCCCTCGCCTTCCACCACGAAAGAATAGGTGAAAGCCTGCCCCGTTCGGAACGTGGTACGGTCAATAGCTTCCCGCAGTTGATAGGTACCCACCGGTACCAGGTCGCGCAGCGGGTGGGGCGGCAGGGGCTTCACGGCAATGGTGCGGGCCACACTGCGGTAGGTTTTGAAGCTCTCCATCCGGTTGTCGAGGCCGGCTTCGGGCGTTTTGGCCACCTTGTACTTTATCATTTGCAGCGCCACTTCCGGGAAGACGAGCGGCTGCGCGTTGAGGGGGTAATACTGGGCCTCGTAGAGCCGGTAGCGCAGGTAGGTTTTGCCGCCCGCCGTTACGGTTTCGGGCACTATTTCCTGTTCGTCAAACGGCTCTTCCCAAGCCGTGCGCCGCCGTAGCAGCTGCACTATTTTGGGGAGTTGGCCCCCAAAGTCGTAGAAGCTGAGCAAGCCTTGGTCGCTAGGCGTGAGGTAGAAGTACAGGCCTAGGTGCACACCTTCGCCCACATATATCGTCGTCTTATCGGGCACCAAGGCCAGAAAAGCGTTGTCGCGGGGCTCCACATAGTCCTGGGGCTTGGGCTTGCCAAAGAGCTTATCCAACAGGCCCAGCCCCTGCACGGCCCCGCTGCCGGCGGCAGGGCCGGTGGGCGCGGCCTGCTGCGGGCCCACCTGCAGCGTAGCTCCCACCGACTGCACCGCCAGCCCATTCACGGTCATCGTAAACGGCTTCAGCTCAAAAGTACCCTCCGCGTAGGCCGCATAGCGTTGCGTTATAGAGAGCTCCGTCGTCGACTGCCCGCCGACGATGCGGGTGGTAGTGGTGCTCGACTTACTGCTTTTCTTGAAGCCCTCGATATCGGGAAAAGGCGAATAGCGCTCCAGGGGCGCGCCACGCAGCCGAAAGCTGATGGTGAAATACTCGTTGACCGGAAACGCTGCCCGGCCCAGTACGATGTCTGCCTGAGCAGTTGTTGCCTGCGCTTGCACCGCTTGGCTCAGGCCCAACCAGCACAGCAGCAGCAGAAATAGTAAGCGGAGTGTACCGGCCATCCAACATAAAAAAGGAGGCCGCAAAGCTACGCAAAAACCCCTCTGTCAGTATGGCAGAGGGCTACGCGGCTGCTTATCGGGTTCTATATATAGTACTTGTTATAAATAAAAAACGTGACAATACCAATCCGTTTTTTCATTTGGGCCGTAAATGCCCCCAAATACACACAGACTACTGGATTGTCATTCGCGGAAAGCGGCTTTTGGGGCCGTGCGAGCAATTTCTTGTCTTTACTCTCCTTTTCACCCTTACAAATTCCTCCCATGTCCAAGATCATCAACTCCGGTGGGGACGAAGCTGAGTTCGCCAAGCCTCTCTACGTTCCGATTAAAAGACGTTCCTTCTTCATGTACGCTGGTGCCACGGCTGGTGCTACGGCGTTGTTGCTCTCGGGCTGCAGCGATGATGATGACAACGGTGTAACACCTGCCGGCATGGTTAATCTGGGTGCCGGCGACGTCGGTGTCCTGAACTTTGCCTATGCGTTGGAGCAGCTGGAAGCGGCTTTCTATGCTCGCGTAAAAGCCAGCCCAGCCAGCGACTTCTCGGCTACCGAAAAAGACTATTTCGTGCAGGTAGCTGCTCACGAAGCCATTCACCGTGACTTCTTCAAGGCCGCCATCAACCGTGATGCTCCCGGTAAGATCATTCAGGACCTGACGCCGGTGTTCGATACTATCGACTTCACCAAGCGTGCCTCCGTACTGAGTGCTGCCCGCACCTTCGAGGACTTGGGTGTGCAGGCCTACAATGGCGCTGGTAAATACCTCAAAACGCCTGCTTACTTGGTTATTGCCGGACAGATCGTTTCGGTGGAAGCTCGCCACGCCGCGTATGTGCGTGACCTGATTTCGAACGGTAGCTTCGCTGATGATAGCATCATCGACCCTATCACCGGCCTCGACAAAGCACTGGAGCCAACGGCAGTAATTGCCGCAGCCCAAGGCTTTATCAAGGAAAAGCTGGATGCCACCAACGTCGGCAAATAATTCTCTCCTCCGTTTAACGACTCCTTATCATGAACATATTTCGCATCATTGAGCAATTGTCGGAGGTAGATGCCGACACCCTGGGCCGCTTCGATTCTCGTCGGGCAGTCTTCAAAACGCTGGGCTCTACGGCCAAGCGTGGTGCTCTGGCCGCCGCGCCGGTTTTCGTAGCTTCCCTGTTCCAGAAAGCCTACGGTCAAACGGCCAAGCCTACCGTCGTCGAAGTTCTGAACTACGCTCAAACTCTTGAGCTGTTGGAAGAGGACTTCTACAAGAAGATGGTAGCCGCTGGTCAAATTCCGACCGGTGCTCCTAAAGCGGCCATTGACCTGATCCTGAAGCACGAGTCGGCCCACGTAAAGCTGCTCGATGCTACTATCAAAGCACTCGGTGGCACTCCGGTAACCGGCATCAAGTTCAAAACTTCCGCTTTCCCTGCTGACTACGCCACGCAACTGGTAGTAGCTCAGGCCCTGGAAGACACCGGTGTTCGGGCCTACAAAGGCCAGGCCGGCAACCTGATGGGTGCTATGGCTGGCACTACCAACTTGCTCCAGGTAGCGCTGCAAATTCACTCGGTGGAGGCCCGTCACGCGGCACACATTCGGGGCATGCGCCAGCAAACGGCTTGGATCCAGGCCGCAGACTCCAGCCTGCCGGCTCCGCTGGGCCCCGCATACACGGGTGCTATTCGCGAAAGCAACGTCGTACAGTCAAACGTCAACATCACCAACCAGTTGGCTAATCCCTACTCGGCCAACGATGCAGCGGCTTCGTTCGATGAAGTCCTGACGATGGCAGAAGTAACTGATGCTTCGCGTGCCGGCGGCCTGATTGGCGCTTAAGCATTCCTAGTAGTTGTATACTGCAAAGGCTGGCTCCCGGTGGGGGTCAGCCTTTTGCGTTGTAGCAGTTTTCCTGCGCTGGCCAACGCAACTTTTCCACCCGTGCCGTACTCTTGCCAGTGGTGCATCCCGGTTTATAGGAGTACCTTTGTCTAGGCTGCTTATTTCGCTTAAGCGGCTGTTTCTTTCCGCTGGCGTATTTCTAGCTAATGTCTGAATCTGCTTCTACTTCCTCCTTTTTGGCCCGCACCATGCGCCGCCGCTCTTTTTTTCAGGCAGCCGGCGCTACAGTGGCTGCCTCTACGCTACTCTTGGCTGGCTGCGGCGATGATACGACCGTCGAGCCTGCACTGCCCCCCACAACGCTGAGCTTGGGCAAAGGGGAAATCGGGGTAGCCAACTACGCGTATCTGCTCGAGCAGCTCGAAGCTGCCTTCTACCAGAAAGTGCTGGACTCGCCACCCTCCGACTTTCTGGCTGGGGAGTTGGCATCGTTTACCGAGCTGCGTGACCACGAAGTGATTCACCGGGAGTTTTTCAAGCAGCTGCTCGGTACCAGTGCCATTCCTACGCTCGAATTCAACTTCAGCTCCATTACGTTTACGACCCGCGCCGGCGTACTGGCCGCCGCTCGTACGTTTGAGGACCTGGGAGTAGCCGCCTACAACGGCGCCGGAAAGCTGCTTTCTACCAAAGCAACGCTGGTATTAGTCGGCAAAATAGCTTCGGTAGAAGCTCGTCATGCGGCCTTCATCCGCGACCTGCTGCAGGCCGACCCTTTCGCCGATGCCGTGGAAACTACCGGCGCTTTCGCCGGTTTGGGCCGCACGCTCACGCCCGCGCAGGTGATTGAAGCCGCCGCCAAGTTTTTCCCCTATACCATTCTTGTTTCTGACTTACCGACTGCCTAGGCAGCTGCTTTTCCTGACGACTACTTACCATGAATATTCTCAAACTACTTGCTGACCTCGCGGCCGTCGATCCAGACTCCTACGAGCGTATCAGTGGCCGTCGTGGGGTCTTGGCGAGCCTGGGCCAGACAGGCCGGCGAGCAGTAGCAGCGGCGGTGCCGCTGGCTTTCGGCGCGGTGCTGCAAAAAGCATATGGCCGTCAGTCGGCTACTGTTCTCGATACTTTCACGCTGGCCCTCACGCTAGAGTATCTGGAAAGTGAGTTTTATAAGCAGGCGCTGGCTTCGTCCATGACGTTTCCGGGCAACACCAGGTCCGTTATTCAGCTTATTGCCAAGCATGAGCAAGAGCATGTCTCTTTCCTGCAAGCAACGCTGACAGCATCGGGAGCCGTTATACCGGCAAAGCCCAAGTTCGACTTCACGGGCAGCAAGAATGGCACAGCCCCTGCTCTATACCCAGCCGTTTTCCAGGATTTTGGCACCTTCCTGAAGGTAGCCCAACTGCTGGAAGATACCGGTGTACGTGCCTATAAGGGCCAGGTAGATGTACTGATAACCGAAAATGACTTGCTTGAAGCAGCTCTACGTATTCATGCCGTCGAAGCGCGCCACGCGGCACACATTCGGGGCATGCGCCGGGCTCTGAAAGCCAATGTGCGCTACTGGATTAGCGCCAAAGATGAAGTCATTACGACTCCTAACGTCACGGATGCGGTGTATGCCGGCGAAAACATAGATAAGCAGCTGCTGCCCGATCTGGTTACCTTCTTTCCGACCCCTACCACGCAGATTCTCACGGGCACCAAAGAGCAGGTTGCTATCAGCTTGGGAGAAGCTTTCGACGAGCCCATGACGGCGGCGGCAGCTAGCAGCATTGCGAGCCTGTTTATCTACGCGTAGCACTTCGGCAACTTCCTTGAACTTCTTAGTAAGAACGGCTTCGGCCGTTCTTTTTTTGTATTAAGAAAGGGTTAAAAAGCACTATAATGCTTGTACTATGAAAATTTATTCTTGTATCTTTCGTTAAAATCACCTCCAAATGACACCGCAGCCGCAGCTTTTTCAGCGGCTCTCGTATACAGATTCTGCTACCCTACACCACCCCACCCAACCTACCTAAAACAAACTTGACCGATGCTGGAATACGTTAAAACCATCCTGCTAAAAGTCAGCTTCGACAAAATTCTTTTTGAGAAAGAGCTGCGCAAAGGATTTCGCATGCTCGTTCCGACAGAGTTGGTTGAACTAAAGGCATGGTGCTACCAACAGTTTGCAAAAATCTATCGGCGCATCCTGAACCGTGTATTCGCTACGGCCGCCTAGCTGCCCGCATATACACCAGAAGTCAACACCCTTACCGCTCCTATTCCTCTTCAAACCCAGCGGGGCCTTCTGTTTCCGACACGAAGCGGATGTTTCGCGTCAGGCCGGCGTAGCCCGTTCGTTTTAGCGCCGACTGCCGGAATAACTCCGTGAACAGTTCGTGCGTGATTTCCTGCCAGTCGACGGCGTTGAGTTGCGGTAGCTGTGGGTGAGCCTGAAATTGCGGCTCGGTGTGCGGCTTGGCGAATCGGTTCCAGGGGCACACGTCCTGGCAGATGTCGCAGCCGAAGACCCAATTACCAAACTTACCGGCTACGTCCCGAGGAATCTGGTCCTTCAGCTCAATGGTGAAGTAGCTGATGCATTTGCTGCCGTCTACCACGTAGGGCTCGGTAATAGCATCAGTGGGGCACGCATCCATGCACTTGGTGCAGGTGCCGCAGTAGTCCTTGATGGGGCCGTCGTAGTCCAGCTCCAAATCCACGATGAGCTCGGCAATGAAGTAGAAGCTGCCCACACCCGGCGTAATCAGGTTGGAGTTTTTGCCCACCCAGCCCAACCCGCTTTTTTTGGCCCACGCTTTATCGAGCACCGGAGCCGAATCGACAAAAGCCCGGCCCCCTACTTCACCGATTTCCGCCTGTATATCGGCCAGCAAAATTTTCAGCTTATCCTTGATGACGAAGTGATAGTCGCGGCCGTACGCATACTTGCTGATTTTAAGCGTGTCGTCCGGCTGTTGGTCTTCCGGGGCCGGGTAGTAGTTGAGCAGCAGCGAAATCACTGATTTGGCACCATCTACGAGCAGGCGTGGGTCGAGGCGCTTGTCGAAGTGGTTGGCCATGTAGCCCATCTGCCCGTTCATCTGCCGGCTGAGCCATTTTTCGAGCCGAGGCGCTTCCTCTTCCAAAAACCCAGCCTTGGAAATACCGCAATACATGAAGCCCAGCTCCGTGGCGCGGCGCTTGATGAAAGCAGTGTACTGAGCAGTGGGAAGCATGATTTTGCGAATGGCGGACTACAAAAATACGGCATTGAAAGTTGTCATTCCTTTCCCATCTGTCAGCCCGTAACGCCTGTCATCCTGAACGCAGCGGAGTGAAATAAAGGATCTTCCTGACCTAACCTTACGAAACTTTCTTTAACGCGAAAAGCCCTTTACCGTGCCGACGGGAAAGGGCTCTAGCACAGGTAATCCACATCGTCACTTAGGGCCTGTCCGAATAGAAAAAAAGAACGTCATGCTCATCTGGCGTCCGCGCAGTCGAAGCATGACCGCCTATTCGGATAGGCCCTCAGCGGAAGCAGTTTATCCATCGCCGCTTGATGCGCGGAATGCTTCGCTGCGTTCAGCATGACAGGTGTTGTAGAATAACATGCGAAAAAAACGCCGCACTCTGCTACTCCTGCGCGCCAAACAGGTCGCCGGGAGAGTTGCCGCGCAGGTGCTGGGGCATGAGCTTGCCAAGGTGCTTGTAGGCCGCCTCGGTAGCTTCGCGGCCCCGGGAGGTGCGCTTGAGGTAGCCTTCCTTAATCAGGAAGGGCTCGTACACTTCCTCTATAGTTTCGGCTTCTTCCCCGCAAGCCGTGGCAATGGTGCTGATGCCAACCGGCCCACCCTTGAACTTGTCGATGATAGTGTTCAGAATGCGCTTGTCCATGTCGTCGAGGCCGTGGTGGTCTACGTCGAGGGCGTTGAGGGCAAACTGGGCAATATCGACCGTGATGGAGCCGGTACCTTTCATCTGAGCGAAGTCGCGGGTACGGCGCAGCAGGTTGTTGGCAATGCGGGGCGTACCACGCGAGCGGCGGGCTATTTCGAACGCCGCGTCCTCATAGATTGGCGTGGCCAGGATTTCGGCCGAGCGCATCACGATGTCAGTGAGCAGCTTGGCGTCGTAATATTCGAGGCGGGAGCTGATGCCAAAGCGGGCCCGCAACGGCGAAGTGAGCATACCCGAGCGGGTAGTGGCGCCAATGAGCGTGAAAGGGCTCAGGGAAATCTGTACCGAGCGGGCATTCGGACCCGAATCGAGCAGGATGTCGATGCGGTAGTCCTCCATGGCCGAGTACAGGTACTCCTCCACGACGGGGTTGAGCCGGTGAATCTCATCGATAAAAAGCACATCGTGCGGATCCAGATTCGTGAGCAGGCCCGCCAGGTCGGAGGGCTTGTCGAGCACCGGGCCCGAGGTCATCTTGATGCCGGCGCCCAACTCGTTGGCAATGATGTGGGAAAGCGTGGTTTTGCCCAGGCCGGGAGGGCCGTGCAGCAGCACGTGGTCGAGGGCTTCGCCGCGCTGCTTGGCGGCACCCACGAAGATTTTCAGATTATCGACCACTTTGGCCTGGCCCGTGAAGTCGGCAAAGCTAAGCGGGCGCAGGGCCTTGTCAATCTCCTTTTCGCCGGAGTCCATGTGGTCGGTGCCACCAGTCAGAAATGTTTCGCGCATAGCGGGGCTATATTCAGGTATTGCGTTGAATAAAGGTAACGCTTTCGGAGGCTAAAATGGTCCCGATTTTTAGCAAAATTTCAACTCCACGCCGCTAATCTTACTACTTATATTAGTATAGAGGCAATTTTAGGCCCTGAGTACCGCTGCACCAGCGCTTTCTTAGCTTCTTTGCGGCCGTATTACTCGCTACCGATGCATTTCTCCCTTTCCGACGCCTGGCTCGCCCAGCTCCCCGCCGATTTTTACGACCAGCTGGCGCACTGCCTTTCCCTACACGGCATGGTCTGCACCGAGCTTTTCAGCCGGCCCGATTCTGCGTTGGTGGGGCAGCTGGCCCTGCTTTCGACCGTGGATGCGGCGGTAGTGGGCGAGCTGAATACTATTCAGAGCCAGGAGCAGCTAGTGGCCGCTCTGCACCAGCGGCCTGGGCAGGTATACGACTTGCTGGTACTGGGCCGGCTCGGACTCGATACATCCCTGGCCGAGCCGGTGCTGCGCTTCGTACGGCAGCAAATGAATATCTCGGAAGTCCAGATGGAGGCACTTAAAGCCTATTGCCTGGAGCTGAGCGACACGTTTTTAGCGTCGGTGGAGCAGCATCTGGCCGAAACCGACCGCTCTACGGCGGGCCGCCTGGGCCAGCACCGCTTGCAGCTGGAGGAAGCATTTTTCAGCCATAGCCACAGCCAGGCAGCCGGAGCCACGCTACTGCCTACAGTGGCCACGGTGCGTTTTAACGAGCCCCAGCTGCAAATGATCCGGCTGGCGGTGCTACTGGTGCATGGTCTGCCGGCAGCGGCCGGGCAGCCTTTCCTCCAGGCCGTGGAGCGGCTGGCAGCTTTGCGCCCGGCAGCTCTCGAACCACTGATGGAGCGACTGGGCAGCCTTCCAGCCGGCCACCAGCTACCGCTGACGATGCCCGAGCTGGTGCAGCTCTACCAGGCCATGCAGGTATGCGGCTTGGTATTCGTGTCTGACGTGCTGGCCACGCTGGGGCTGGAAGAATTTATGACGGGGCCACCCGATACCGCTACCCCGGCCGCCGATACGGCTGCGCCGATGAGCAGCCGCCAAGCGGTGGGCGAAATGGTGAGCGGCTTCACGGAGTGGGTGCAGGCCAACTTTGCCGAGGAAGCGGCGATTCAGCAGGCCCGCCAGCAAATTGCCGACCTCACGGACCTGGTGTAACGGGGGAGGGCACCGCGCCGACCGGAGCCGCCACGCGGGGCTATTGGCTCAGTAGCACTACCTCTACTTCGAGCTGTAGCCAATCCTCATCCCAAGCCTTGTGGGTGAGCCGGGCCTGCAACGGGTAGCCGGCGTCGAGCAGGCGGGCCACAGTTTCGTTGCGCACTTCGGGCAGGTAGCCCAGCCACACCCCGGCTTCGGCCTCGGCGGTGAGCACCTTCACGGCCCAGTCGTCGTACTTGCTGTCGGCCTCGCGCACGAGCTGCAGCAGCTGGCCCAGGTAGAGCGCGGGTTCGTGCTGACGAAGATTTTCGCGGTGGGTGGTGCCAGCCACCAGGCATTCGAGCAAAACCAAACCGGACGTGGGCGTAGCAGAAGGAGTGTTCATGACCCCAATGTACAGGGATGCCGCCGGTTTTGAAGTATGCCCGATTCTGGGCAATGCTTCCGCCCGGTGAATTTCTACCACAAAGCAGCTGGTTGGATACTTATTGGCGAGTTTCTGATCCTTCATTACCCGATTTTGATCCATAGTGGGCAGCTACTTATCCATACTGAAGAACTACTAATCCATAGTAGGGACATTTATATCCACGGTTGGCATACAGGTATCCATTTAATCTATCCTCTTATCCACGGTAGGTAACTATTGATCCATTATGCCCATATTTTGATCCATTTTCGTGAAGTTTCGATACATTATCAAGCAGTATCTATCTCCCTCTCCTCTTTACTTAATGAAGCTGTTTAGGAAGTCAACAAAACCAGATCGTCATGCTGAGCATTCTGCTTTATGCGCAGAATGCTCAGCATGACGATCTGGTGGGTTCAACCATACTTCCTAAACAGCTTCAATGTCTCTACCACTAATGGCTCTACCAACTGAAACCAAGCCCGTGACTGATGGGCCGGCATTTTTGGAGCAGTTTGCGCAGCGCGTGGCCACCCGGGATATATCACCCACTCCCCCGCCCCACGGCTACGACCAGGAGTCGTTGGAAGGGTGCATTGCGGCGGCTCTGCTTTCCCGCTTTCAGTATCTGGATCCGCGCCGGACCCGCACGTTTGCGCGGGTGTGCTACGCCCTGATGGGCCACCCCCGGCTGCACAGCAACGTACTGGCGGCGGCGGCCTACACCACCCGCCTCACGCTCTACCGCGCCCTGCCGGAGCTGATTGCCACTGGCTTGCTGGCCGGGGAGCGTGCTGGCGGTCGGCACTACTACTTCCTGACCCGCGCCGGTGAAGACTGGCTGCTGGAAGTGACGCGGTGAGGCTTATGGCACGAGCAGCGTGCAGGGACGCGCTCCTGCGCGGCTCGGCGTTTGTGCCACTCGGCCAGTGCCTGTGGGCAGTAAGGCGGGGGCATTTTACCTTCTTCGAATGCCATGCTGCGCTTGCCGAAGCCTCGCTACCGCTGCAGTAACTGATTACGATGGCACGCAAGATGTCTCGTTCTCTGCTTGCTGCGCAGAATGCTCGACATGATGTTCTCTTTTTATTTGCTGTTTAGAAAGTCGCCAACCCTAATCAGCACGACGTTCTTTTGACTTTCTAAACAGCTTCATTTGCTTTTCGCATAGCCTGGTTTGTGAGGAACCACCGACCAGGTTGTGGCCTCATTCCAGCAGGCAGAACGTTGCAGCTCCTGCCGATGCCTCGTATACCGTACTCTCCACTCACTCGTTGTACCGCCTAACCCGATGTATAACAAAACCGAAGCGACGCAGCTGCGCCAAGCCTTCTGGACCACCTTTGGGCAGTATATGGCGCCGGTGCCGTCGGCGGAGGGCGGGCCTACCAACTGGATTAACTACAAAACCGGCCTGAAGCACGTGTACTTCCGCCTGCATGCCGACGTGCGCCACGCCACCATCAGCATCGAGCTGACTCACCCCGACGCAGCGGTGCGGGAGCTGTATTTTGAGCAGTTCCGGGAGCTACAGAAGCTATTGGAGGAAAATCTGGGCGAGGCGTGGACCTGGGAGCAGCAGGCAGTGGATGAACACGGCCAGCCGCGCAGCCGCATCTACCGGGAGCTGAGCCCGGTGAACATGTTCAGCCGCGACGACTGGCCCGCGCTGATATCCTTTTTCAAGCCCCGCCTAATGGCGCTGGATGAGTTCTGGAGCGGGGCGCAGTATTCGTTTGCAGAGTTGGGATGAAAATAAGTATCTGGCGGGCCAAGCAACAGTGCATGGAGAGTAGCCGCCTATAAAACTCTTTTTTATATGATTCATACGGTAGCTATATGCGCCCTCGGCTCGGCAGCCTGCCTGGTTTTGCCCGCCGATACGCTCCGCCGCTGGGCCCCGCGCTGGGCACCCCTGTCGCTGGCCGACCCCGTTCGCCCCACGCTGCAATTGGGGGCAGAGTACTTCCTGGGGCACGGGTTTAGCGTGGGTGCCGACGTTGGTACGCGCCTGGTGCTGTTCAAGGCCTACAGCCGACCCGAGCAGCAGGTGCGCCACCACACCTTTCGGGTCGAGGGCCGCTACTACCTGCGGGCTACGGGCTGGAAGAAACGGGAGTTTATTGCTGTCGAAGGATTTTACGTGCCCTATGTTTACACGCAGCAACATGGCATTCTGGAGCGCAATGGCACATATTTCACTTACGACGAAGCCCGCATCATGCACCGCACGTGGGGCGGCAGCCTGAAGTATGGCTGGCATTGGTTCGTTGGTCCGCGCCGACGCTGGTGGCTGGAAACGGCCGTGGGCCTGGGGATGCGCCGCGTGCCGAGCCGCTACTCCCGCATCCGCAACGAACAGCCCGCCGACTCTGCCCAAACGTACAAGTACCTGAACCAAGAGTGGCGCCTGAGTTTCCCGCCTCCCGATGGCGGCCACCTTGATCGGTTGCATCTCCTCTATTCACTTCGCGTGGGGTATCGCCTGTGACCTATTGGGCCATAGGCGGTTACAGATGCAGCAGACCGAAACCAGCACCCCGGATTTGCAGCACCCGCTGCATCGGCCGGTAATGGTACTTGCCATCCGGGCCACGCTCCACCGAAACCATTTCCTGCGGCTTTAGCTCTTCCAGAATCACGCTGACCAGCGCATCCCGCTGTTTGGCCGGCACCGGTTGGGCCACAGCCTGGGGCAGGCCACAAAACAGGCAGGCAAGCGTGGCGTGAAATTTCATTTTCATGTTGATACTAACCAAAAACGGCCATTCTGCTTCCAGAACGGCCGTTTTTTTACTGTGGCTACTTGGGGACTTGTTAGAACGTCATTCCGAGCGAAGCGAGGAATCTAGCGTGCTAACGTTGCAAAGCTATTGATTACCATTGCACGCGAGATTCCTCGCTCCGCTCGGAATGACGTTCCGGGTACTCTTACTTAAACGCCTGAATGCCGGTAATGTCAGCGCCGGTGATGAGCAGGTGGATATCGTGGGTGCCCTCGTAGGTAATCACCGACTCCAGGTTCATCATGTGGCGCATGATGGGGTACTCGCCCGTAATGCCCATGCCGCCGTGAATCTGGCGGGCTTCGCGGGCTACGTGCAGGGCCATATCCACGGAGTTGCGCTTGGCCATCGAAATCTGGGCGGTGGTGGCTTTGCCCTCGTTTTTGAGCATGCCTAAGCGCCACACCATCAGCTGGGCCTTGGTGATTTCGGTAATCATTTCGGCCAGCTTTTTCTGCTGGAGCTGGAAGCCGGCAATCGGCTTGCCGAACTGCTCCCGCTCCAGCGAGTACTTCAAAGCCGATTCGTAACAGTCGATGGCCACGCCGATGGCACCCCAGGCAATGCCGTAGCGGGCCGAGTCGAGGCAGCCGAGCGGGCCACGCAGACCTTCCACGTTGGGCAGCAGGTTTTCCTTGGGCACCTTCACGTTGTCGAACACCAGCTCGCCGGTGCAGGAGGCACGCAGGCTCCACTTGTTGTGAATTTCGGGGGTGGTGAAGCCTTCCATGCCGCGCTCCACGATGATGCCTTTGATGCGGCCCTGCTCGTTTTTGGCCCACACTACGGCCACCTGGCACTCGGGCGAGTTGCTGATCCAGAGCTTGGCCCCGTTCAGCAGGTAATAGTCGCCCATGTCCTTGATGTTGGTGGTCATGCCGCCGGGGTTCGAGCCGTGGTCGGGCTCGGTGAGGCCGAAGCAGCCGAGCCACTCGCCGGAGGCGAGCTTGGGCAGGAATTTCTTGCGCTGCTCCTCCGAGCCGTAGGCGTAAATCGGGTACATCACCAACGAGCCCTGCACCGAGGCCGTAGAGCGCATCCCGGAGTCGCCGCGCTCAATCTCCTGCATGATGAGGCCGTAGCTGATGTAGTCGAGGCCGCCGCCGCCGTACTCGGTCGGGATGGTGGGGCCAAACGCGCCAACGTCACCGAACTTCCTGACGATTTCGGAGGGAAAATGATTGTCCTGGGCCCACTTCTCAATGCTGGGGCTGATTTCCTTCTTCACGAAATCCCGAATGCTCTGGCGGATGAGCTTGTGCTCCTCGGTGAGCAGGCCGTCGATATCGTAGTAATCGGTGAAGCCGGCGGCGTTCAGGGAGCCGTGGTGGGTTGCGGCTTTGGCTTTCGGCGAGAGTACGTCAGCTTGAGAAGACATAAAAGAGTTGTTGGGTGGGAATCAGCCTCAAAGATAGAAGTTTCAGCATGCAGAACAGCCGGTCTGCGCCGTTGGTTCGGGCGCGCGGCCGCTGGTTTTCCGGCAAGCCGCAAGCGGTACCTGCTCGTCGGGGCCGGCTGCTTAGAACTTCACCCCGACGGAAGCCAGGAAGTTGCGGGTGGCCTGGGGGTAGAAATAGTTGAAGCTTTGGCGGTCGGTGCCGGGCTGGTAAATACCGCCGAAGGTGTAGCCATTGGCCACATACTCGCGGCTGAACAGGTTGTTGACCAGCAGCCCCAACTCGATTTCCTTCACCCAGGCTGGCCGCAGCGTGTAGCGCACTCGCAGATCGGCCACCTGGTAGGGCTTGATGCTGCGTGTGTCGGTGGCAGAGTTGTCGAGAAACTGGCGACTCACGGTCTTGTAGAGCACGGCTACGCGCAGCCCTTTTAGCGGCTCGCCTTCCACGCTACTGCCCGATACCACGGCGGGCGAGTAGGAAATGGTGGAATTGCGCAGCTCCGTTTCCTGGGTGCCCACCACGGTGTAGTTTTCGTCGTAGATGGCCACCACTTCGCGGAACTCCCGCAGCTGGTTGCGGCTTACCGTCAGAGTTGTGCTCAGCGTGAGGCGGTTCTGTAGCCACCCGGCCCCGGCGCTCAGCTCGATACCGGTGCGGTAGCTGCTCGGAATATTGGTTCGCAACGCGGTGCCGACGTCGTTGAGTTGCCCGGTAGCCACCAGCTGGTTGCGGTAGTCCATGAAAAAGTACGTCAGCTCGGCCCGCCACATCGGGCTGGTTTCGGTGCTGCGGATGCTGCGAAACCGGTAGCCGGCTTCCACGTCGTGCAGGCGTTCCGCCTTGGCGCGGTCGGTGGCGGGGCGGTCAGTGAAGTCGGTGCGCACGGGCTCCCGCTGGCCCACGGCGAAGCTGGCGTACACATTCTGGGTTTCGGAAAGCGTGTAGGTCAGCCCGGCTTTAGGGTTGAAGAAAGTGTACTCGGCGCGGGTAGTTACGTCGCGCTGGTCGTCGTCGAGGCCTTTGATGCGGTAGTCGATGGTGCGCAGCTGCACGTCGCCGAACAGGCCCAGGCGCGGCATCACCTGGTAGGTGGCTTTGAGAAACACATTGAAGTCCGTTTTGCGGGCCTCATTGAAGTAATAGCGCTGGCGAATTTCGGAAGTGCCGGCATAGCGCGCCCAGATAACCTCGCCGTAATGGTCGCCGTCGTAGCGGTTCCAGCCCCCACCGAGCGTGGCACTCAGGCGGCCGTCGGTTTGGGCGGGCTGGTAGTTGAGAGCATACGTGGCCCCGTAGAAGTAATTATCCAGCCACTTGCGCCGAATCAGGTCGGAATTCTCAATTACCGTACCGCCCAGCGTCAGCGGAGCAATGCCGTAGTCGGCTAGGGCTTCCTCTGTTTTATACTCCTCGTAATACCCCAGGCCGCGCGTCAGGTGCAGGGCCGCGCCCAGGCTCCAGTCGGGCCCCAGGTCTTGCGAGAAATGCAGCTGATAGTGGTTTTGCTGGTAGTTATCGGTCTGGTTGTCGTAGGTGAAGTCGTTGTGGCGGCGGTTGGTTCGGAGCGAATCTTCGGGCACGCCGTTCCAGGCCTGGTAGGTTTTCTCGCGGCCCGAGAAGGTTATAAACTTCAGGCTGGTACCCTTCTGCTGGTAGCCGGCCGCGAAGTAGTACGACTTCAAATCCGACTCGGCCCGGTCGATGTAGCCGTCGGTGCGCAGGCGCGAAAGGCGTCCGTCCAGCGTAAACCGCCCCCCAATGAGGCCGGTGCCGAACGAGACGTTGTTTTTCCAGGTGTTGTAAGAGCCGTGGGTGTTCTGGGTTTCGCCGTAGGCCTCGCGCCGGAAATCGAGCGTTCCGATGTTGATGCTGGCTCCGAAAGCACTGCCGCCGTTTTGGCTGGTGCCCACGCCGCGCTGCACCTGAATGCTGCTGGCCGAAGACGCCAGATCGGGCAGGTTCACGAAAAAGGCCCCGTGCGACTCCGCATCATTCAGCGGCACCCCGTTGATGGTGACGTTAATGCCGGCAATATCGGTGCCGCGCACCCGAATACCGGTGTAGCCGATGCCCGTGCCCGCGTCGGAGCTGACGACCACGGATGGCGTCTGGTCGAGCAGATACGGCAAATCCTGGCCGAAATTGCGCTTTTCCAGCTCTTCCTTCGTCACGGTGGTGTAGGTGGTAGCCGTGCGCTCGTTGGCCCGGGTGGCCGTTACCAGCGCTTCGCCGGTCAGCACGCCGCCGGGCTGTAGGGCGGTAGTCAGCTGCTGCGCGGCCGCTTGGCCCTGCACCTGCCGCGCCAGCGCCTCGTAGCCCAAAAACGTGATGCGCAGCTCGTGCGAGCCGGCCGGCACGGCCGGCACGGCGAAGCGCCCGATAGCGTCCGTAGCGCCTACTACCATTCCATCGAGTACGATGGTGGCACCGGGTAGCGGAGCGCCCGAGCGGGCGTCGTTCACGGTGCCGGATACAGCACCTTGGGCGCGCGCCGCAACGGGCGCGAGCAGGGGCAGTGCCAAGGCGGCGGCCCCTAAAACCAGTACATTTTTCAAGAGTAAAAAAAAGAAAAAGTGGAACGGGCCCTACGCCAGGGGTCGGCGCATTAGGCTTGCACGTTCGCGGATCGTTTGTTCCCTTCGCCGGCATTACCCGGATCAGGTTCAATGGGTATGATCTCAGCCCCACGGCAGCAACTTGCTGGCAGGGCACCCCTAAACTATGCTGCAAAGCTAGAGCGCCCGGCGGGGAGTTCCAAATCGGGCGTGCCGACGCTTTACTTTCGCTTGACAATCAACTATATTAGACTAGCATTCACCAGGCGTAAAAATTTCAACCTCCTCAAACAACCCGCCCCGCTTCACCGTTAGCCTTCTGCTGCCTATTGCCTTTCCGTCGCCTCTTCACCTTCTGTGGTCATGATCAGCCTCATCTACACCCTCGTAGTATTTGCCATCTTGGCCTACTTCATCATTGCCCCCCGCCACCGCTACCAGCAGCCACCCCACTCCGATGGCGACGATGATGGCGGGGAGCCGCTTGATGACGGCCTGCCCGACCTAGACCTGCCGCCGGGCATCTCGCGCCCCATCAACGATTGGGAACCGGATTACGGCCGGCCCTCTAAGCCAGTCCGGCCCATCGAGCCGATATTGCTGTAGACTTTTCCTGCCGAAAAGCGGCCCTCCTGCCTTTGCCTGCCGTTGGCACATCGTGGGTGACACCAGCAGCAGGAAGGCAGAAGAGCCACTTTATTGTGGCTGACTGCGGCTATACTTCTTTGCACATACGCCGGTACGCAACGTGGTCTTTGTAGAAACCCGGGCCTTCTGCCCGCAAACCGAATCGGTGGTAAAAAGCTGTAGCATCCTGTCGGGCATCACATTAGAGGCTATGGGCTCCCACCTCTTGCGCAACGGCAAGTATGTGAAGCAGTAAGCGGGAGCCAATTCCTTGTTTTCGGAAACTGGGGTGAGTGGCAAATTCACGAAAGCGGGCTTCCGGCCCCTCGACGAAAAGCGAAATAACGGCCACCAGCTCATTTTTCACAAAGCCCCCGAAGTGCTTGCCCGTGGCATCATCCTCCAGCTGCACGTAGTGGTAGGGCTTGGCCGGCCACAGCACCAGATGCCGAAGCGGATAGGTATCGGCGGCAGATATGGACCTGATTTCCAACCCTTCGATGCGCATGCCCAGCTACGCTACCGTAATCGAATAGTCGGCGGTGTAGCGCTGGCCGGGTGCCAGCGTCAGGATGCCTTCTTTATCGGCCAACTCCACTGGCTCCCCCACGCTGCCCGCAATGCCTTGCCAGGGCTCGATGCACACAAAGCCGGCTCCCGCGCTCTTGGTCCACAGGCCCAGATACGGAAACCCATCGAAGCGCATGCGCACGGCGCGGCCCGAGGTTGCGTGGCGTAGCGTGAGGTGCGTAAAATCGAATTGCTTCAGCACCAGCGCATCCTGAGCAAACAGCGCATACGTAAGCGGCAGCTCGGCTTGCTGCCGCAGCAGGGGTTCGGTTTCGCCGGTTAGCAGGCCTTCCGCCAGCAGGTAGCGCTCCACAGAAACGGGATGGTCAAACTGAAACGAATAGTCCTCAAACTTCTCTTCCGGTAGCAGCGGGCACCGAAACGCGGGGTGGGCGCCTATGCTGAACAGCAAGTCGGCGGCGGCATCCGGGTTATGTACTTCCCAGCGCACCGTGAGCGTAGCGCCGCGCAGCTGATAGGTGATGCGCAGCACAAAATCGAAGGGATACAGGACGCGGCTGGCGGCATCGGCCCGCAGCTCGAAGGTTAGCTCCTCGGGGGTTTGCCGCACCAGAGCAAACTCCCGGTCGCGGGCGAAACCGTGCTGCGGCAGCCGGTACTCCTGGCCCTGGTGCTGGTACGTATCCTGGGGGAGCCGGCCCACAATCGGGAAGAGCACGGGCGCATGGCGGCCCCAGACCGCCGGGTCGGCGGGCCACATGTATTCCAGCGGGGCGGTATCCGGCAGGTCTTTGCGCACCAGGCTGCACAACTCGGCACCGTGGGCTTGCACGGCCACGCGGCACTGGTCGTTTTCGAGGAAATAGGTCATACGTATAGTTGTTCAGCAGGCTTGGGCCCGCGCTTAGGGCACCACGGCCGGTGGCACGGCATGGATGGCATCGGCCAGCATCGCATCCACGAAATAGCAGGCCTGGGCCAGCCTTTCGGTGGGCGAGCCGCTGATTTCGGCGAAGTTGGACATCTGACTGCTCAGCTCGGTGTGGTAGATGGAGTAAAAGTGCTGGCGGTGGTTGGGGTGTTCCCGCAGCGGGTCGGCCTCCCAGGGAATATCGATGCCGAGCAGCAACACCAAATCGTAGTGCTGCTGCTGAATACGCTGTTTCACCCATTCGGGACACTGCCCAAAAGCATGTTCGGCCCACACCTGAATAACCAGCAGATCGGTGTCGCAGAACACGACCCGGTTGGCCTGCGCGGCGGCCGCTTCCTCGGCCGCCACCTGCCCGCGCGCGATAAGCTCCAGATCGGCCAGTGTGTAGCTGGGGCCGTTTTTTTCCAGGTATTCGCGGGCGTATTCCGGGGCCCAGGCTGTGGCATAGTGTTGGGCCAGCTGGCGACTGAGCGTTGTTTTACCCGTCGATTCGGGGCCGGTGAGAGCTATGCGCAGCATCAGGCAGAAATGGTTTCGGTGGAAGTCGCCACACGGCTGGCCCGGTACCATACCACGTAGCCATACACAGCCAGGATAAGGTAAGCGGCATACAAACCACTGGTCGGATATAGCTGTTTATACCACAAAATAGGCACGTATATCAGGTCAACTACAATCCAGAGCAACCAGTTTTCGAGACGCTTCCGGGTAAGCAGATATTGCGCCGCCAGGCTGCCGGCCGTCGTGAAGCTGTCCCAGTGCGGTAGCGAAGCATCGGTATAGGTTTGCAGGTAGTAGCCGAAAGCCGCCGTAAATGCCGCCACGCCGCCAGCCACGGCGGCCCACTCCCAAAGTCGGGTGCGCGTCACGACCAGCGCCGTGCTCTTGGCACCGCCATACCGCCACGCATACCAGCCATAAAAGCCCATGGCAATGAAGAACCCCTGCAGCAGGCAGTCGGCGTAGAGCTGCGCCCGGTAGTAGACCACGATATACAGCCCGCAGCTTACAATCGCCACCGGGAAGTTCCAGAGCGATTCGCGGGCCGCCAGCCAGACGCAGGCAAACCCGGTCAGGACGGCCACCCACTCCAGCGGAGTGCCACCAGCGGCAGCGGTCCAG
This sequence comes from Hymenobacter elongatus, assembly GCF_004745955.1. GTDB lineage: Bacteria > Bacteroidota > Bacteroidia > Cytophagales > Hymenobacteraceae > Hymenobacter > Hymenobacter elongatus. The sequence continues at coordinate 35,463 of NZ_SRLD01000002.1, forward strand.
AACTCGTACAGGGAGTGTAGCAAAGAGAGTAAGGATTGGTGACGAATTCAGAATAATCGGGATACTGCAGCCCGATGGGAGCCAAAGCTAACCAGTCACCCGCTAATTTTACGGGCTGGCCCACAATTTTACATTCCTTGCTTATGCTCCCCGATATCACTCCTGAAGATCTGCACGCCCGTCTGCAGCACGGCGAAACCCTGCAGCTGCTCGACGTGCGGGAGCCGATGGAGTACGACTACTGCCACCTGCCCAACAGCCAGCTTATTCCGTTGGGGGAAATTACCCGGCGTTGGGAAGAGCTGGCCACCGACCGGCCAGTTGTGCTGATTTGCCACCACGGCGTGCGCTCGGCCCAGGCCCTGGCCTTTCTGCAGCACCGCCACGGCCTGACCAACCTGCTGAACCTGCGCGGCGGCATTCACGCCTGGTCCGTGCGCGTCGATCCGTCGGTAGCAGTTTATTAAGTGGCAATAGCGCCTTATTTTTCTCAGCTTCCCTTATTCCGATACCTGTGCGCCTGCCCGACTTGCCCATCCGTGCGGCTTTGCCCGAGCTGCTTGCCACGCTCGCCGCTACCAACTGCGCCGTGCTGCAAGCCCCGCCTGGGGCCGGCAAAACCACGGTAGTGCCGCTGGCGCTACTGGAAGCAACCTGGATGCCGCCCGCGGGCCGTATCATCGTGCTGGAGCCACGCCGTCTGGCGGCGCGGGCTGCCGCCACTCGCATGGCTAGCCTATTGGGCGAAGCCGTAGGACAAACCGTCGGCTACCGCGTCAGATTGGAAAGCCGCATATCGGCTCAAACACGCATTGAAGTCGCCACGGAGGTAATTCTGACCCGCATGCTTCAGGACGACCCGGCGCTGGAAGGAGTAGCGGCGGTGCTTTTTGATGAGTTTCACGAGCGTAGCCTACAAGCTGATCTGGGCTTAGCGCTGGCCCTCGATGCCCAGGCAGTACTGCGTCCTGACCTGCGCCTGCTCATTATGAGCGCCACGCTGGACGCCGAGCGGCTGGGCAGCTGGCTGGGGGCTCCCGTTGTGCGCAGCGCGGGCTTGCACTATGCCGTTACCACTCAGTATTTGTCACCGGCCCGGGTGGCGGCTGCTGGCCGCCGGCCCAGCGAGCGGCTAGCGGATTTAACGCCGGCCGTTATTCGGGAAGTCCTGGCCCAACATGCCACCGGCGATGTGCTGGCATTTTTGCCCGGCCTCGCCGACCAGCGGCGCACCGCTGAGCGGCTGGCTGGCGTAGTTGCCGCCACCACCGATATTCATGTGCTGCACGGTGAGCTGCCCGCCGAGCAGCAGGACGCCGCTCTGCGCCCGGCGCCCCCCGGCCGACGTAAAGTAGTGCTGGCTACCAGCATCGCCGAAACCAGCCTTACCATTGAGGGCGTGCAGATTGTGGTAGATGGCGGCTATGCCCGCGTACCCCAGTTTGAGCCCCGCACTGGCCTCACCACTTTAGCCACCGTGCCAGTCAGCCAGGCCGCCGCCGACCAGCGCCGGGGCCGGGCGGGCCGCCTGGGCCCCGGCACCTGCTACCGCCTCTGGACTGAAGCCGAACATGCCCTGCGCCCCGCCTATCTGCCACCCGAAATTCTTACTGCCGACCTGAGTACCCTGGCTCTGGAGCTTGCTCTGTGGGGTACGCACGACCCGGCAGCTCTCCGCTGGCTCGATGCGCCTCCTGGGCCTGCGCTGGCGCAAGCCCGGGAGCTGCTGGCACGCCTTGGCGCGCTTACCGCCGAGGGGCAGCCCACGGCACATGGCCGCCAGCTGGCGGGCTTAGGCTTAGTTCCCCGGTTGGGCCATCTGGTGATTAAAGGCAAAGAAGTGGGGCACGGTGCCACCGCCTGCGCACTGGCCGCGCTACTTACTGAGCGGGATATTCTGCGGCTACCGGACGGCACCCCCCCGCCCCCCGACCTACGCCTGCGCCTAGAAGCCCTAAGCACGGGGCGCGCCCCACTGCCCGGGCTTATTCCGGATGCCGGGGCGGTACGGCGGGTGCGCGAGGCGGCGGCCGTGCTTCGCAACCGGACCCACATCCGCGACACGCCCCTGGAGCCGGACGCGGCCGGCTTGCTGGCTGCCCTAGCGTATCCCGATCGGCTGGCGCAGCGTGAAACCGCTGAGCGCGTGCGCCTGATTACGGGACAGCGCGCGGCTCTGCCGGCGGAGCATTACAGCCAAGGAATTCCCTTTTTCGCCATTGCTCATCTCGATGGCCCACCTCACGCTCCCCGGGCCGCTCTGGCAGCCCCGGTGGAGCGCGAAGAGTTGGAGCAGCATTTTGCGGGCCTCATCGAAACTGTGGAAGAAGTACGCTGGGATGCTTCTGCCGGTCGGGTGGTGGCACGCCGCATTCGGCGGCTGGGAGCCCTCGCCCTTTCTGAGTCTCCCCTCACGCAACCAGCTACGACAGCCGTGGCCGCAGCCGTGCTGGAAGGCTTGCGACTTGGCGGCCTCGCACGTTTGCCCTGGACCGACGAAGCCCGGCAGCTTCGCGACCGGCTGGCCTTCGTGCATCATTTGCAACCAGCCGAGTGGCCTGACGTGTCGGATGAGACCTTGCTAACGGAACTGCTAGGCTGGCTCGGCCCCTATCTGGAAGGGGTGCGTAATGCGGCCGACATAAACCGGCTACCGCTGGTCGAAGCGCTACTTCACTGGCTGCCCGGCGGCTGGGCGCAGCGCCAGGAGCTGGATCGGCTGGCCCCTTCGCACTGGCAAGTCCCCAGCGGCTCCACTATTGCCTTGGATTATGCCAACCCGGCGGCCCCAGCGCTGGCCGTGCGTTTGCAGGAAGTGTTTGGCCTGCTCGATACCCCGCTGGTGGGCGGAGGTCGGGTTCCGCTTACCCTGCATTTGTTGTCGCCGGCTCGCCGGCCAGTGCAGGTTACCCGCGACCTGCGTAGCTTCTGGACCACCGGCTACTTCGATGTGCGCAAAGACCTGCGGGGCCGCTACCCCAAACACCATTGGCCCGATAACCCGCTGGAAGCCCCGGCCACTCGTGGCACGAAGAAGCGCCCAGGCTAGCATTTAAGAGGTCACGAGAGGCTTACCGCTCTCCTGCACTACACTTGCGGCTGGTATGCGCAGCCTTGCTGGTGCCAAACAGTGCCTTTGTACTGCATAGACCGGGCAATTTGGTGGTCCAATGTTATCATTTCGAAAAACCAGTTTTCGCCCCCAAAATACAATAGTAACAATTTGGTAATGCGGGTAACAATTGCGTAACATTAGTATATGTTGCACAGTGTCCGCTTAGCCTTTTTTATAACCGTCTTCATGTTGCTGGCCACCAACGGGTGGGCACAAAGCTCCACGCTGCCCCGAACGCAAGCGACGAATACTACGGCTTGGCTAATGCTGTTTAGTGATACCCGCCTGAACAACCGCTGGGGCTGGCACGCGGAAGCCCAGTGGCGGCAGGCGAAAGGAGTGGATGCCACTGGCCAGAATATTCTGCGGGTAGGCGTCAACTATCATGTCAGTCCGGCGTTACAACTCACCGGAGGCTACGCATATGCGCTTCCGTTTCCGACCGGCGACAACCTTTCGACCGTGCGGATGCCGGAGCACCGCACGTACCAACAGGTTCAACTCACCGACTCGCAGGAGCGGCTGCATGTGCAGCACCGCTACCGGCTGGAGCAGCGCTGGGTGCGGTTTGGGCCCCAGCAATCCTTCACGTACCTGAATCGAGTGCGCTACCAGCTTCGGCTGGCAATGCCGCTCTTCGCTCCCAGGATTAAGCCGGGAGTATCGTATCTGGTGGCGGCCGATGAACTCTTTATTGGCTTCGGAGCCAATGCGGGGCGTACTATCTTCGATCAAAACCGTGCTTATGCCGCGCTGGGCTACCAGGCCACGAAATCGTTGGCAGTAGAAGTCGGCTATCTCAACCAGCTAGTGCAGAAGCGTGCGGCGACGACGACGAAAACCACCCATGCTCTACAGTTGGGCTTCGCTTACAGCCCTGATTTTCGGCCCATACCCACTATTGCGGCAGCAGCTACACAATAAAGTCGCCCGCTGGTCCGATAGCAGGACAGCTATGTTAAACCTTAACACACGCTTACCAAACTTTTCCTCGTAGCTTTACCCGGCAATAAGCGGTACCTAATCATCTTATTGCCATGGCCAACGTGCTACCCAAAATCGTCTTCGAGGCTCTCACCTACGACGACGTCCTGCTGCTACCTGCCTACTCGGAGGTATTGCCCCGCGACGCGGACACCAGCTCCCAGCTTACCCGCAACATCCGCATCAAGCTCCCGTTCGTTTCGGCAGCGATGGATACCGTGACCGAAGCCGAAATGGCCATCGCCGTGGCGCAGGAAGGAGGAATCGGTATCATCCACAAAAATATGAGTATCCGGGCCCAAGCCGAGTTGGTTCGGCGGGTGAAACGCTCGGAAAGCGGAATGATTCTGGACCCATTTACGCTGGAAGAACACGCGTCCCTGGGGGATGCCAAACGCCTGATGCGCGACAATAAAATCGGTGGAATCCCGATTGTAGACGCCCAGCGACGCCTCAAAGGCATTCTGACCAACCGCGACCTGCGCTTCGAGAAAGACATGAACCGGCCCGTATCCGAGGTCATGACCAAGGATAAGCTGGTGACCGCCAACGCCGGTACGGAACTGGCGCGCGCGGAAGAAATCCTACAGGACTCGAAAGTCGAGAAACTACCGGTAGTAGACACCGAAGGCCGGTTGGTGGGCCTGATAACGTACCGTGACATCCGCAAGCGCCGCCGCAGCCCCAACGCCTGCAAAGATGAGTTTGGCCGCCTGCGCGTAGGAGCCGCCGTCGGCGTCACGCCCGACTTGCTGGAACGCGTAGCCGCCTTGGTCGAGGCTGGCGTTGACGTCGTGAGCGTCGATACGGCCCACGGCCACAGCAAAGGCGTGCTCGATGCCGTACGCAGCATCAAGGCTACGTTTCCGCAGCTCGATGTAATAGCCGGCAACGTAGCCACCGCCGAAGGAGCTCGTGCCTTGGCCGACGCCGGAGCCGACGCCGTGAAAGTAGGCGTAGGACCGGGCTCGATCTGCACCACCCGCATCATTGCTGGTATTGGGGTGCCCCAGCTGACGGCCGTGATGGAAGCGGCGCGGGGTCTGGAAGGCACCGGTGTGCCCCTCATTGCCGACGGCGGCGTAAAATTTTCCGGCGACGCGGTGAAGGCCCTGGCCGGGGGTGCTTCGTCCATCATGGTAGGCTCGTTGCTGGCTGGCACCGAAGAAGCTCCCGGGGAAGTAACGCTTCACGAAGGTCGCAAATACAAGTCGTACCGCGGCATGGGCTCAGTAGAAGCCATGGAGGACGGCTCTAAGGACCGCTATTTTCAAGATGCCGAAGACGACGTAAAAAAGCTGGTACCGGAAGGAATCGTGGGTCGGGTGCCGTTCAAAGGCGGAGCGGGTGAAGTCCTCTACCAATTGGCCGGCGGTCTGCGGGCGGGCATGGGCTATTGCGGCGCGGCCACGATTGAGGAGTTGCAACAGGCCCGCATGGTGCGCATCACCAACGCGGGCCTGCGCGAGAGTCATCCGCATGACGTGCAGATTACCCGGGAAGCCCCGAATTATAGCAGTCGCTAAGCTTTCCTACTATACCTTGTAGAAGAAGCCAACTGTCATGCTAGACAGTTGGCTTCTTTTTTCGCAACTTCGTACGGCAAATACGCCAGGCAAAGTACGCGGGCAGATTTACCAATCAGGCCGTACCTTGCGGCTACATCACGGAGTGCCCCACACAAGGCACGACCGTTAGCATTTTACTTCTATTCATGCCCTTTCATCAGAAGCTGAAAGCTATTATCCTGCCCTTCACACTGCTGAGTTGGCTGATATTGCTGACCAGTACCCTGCTGCATGCCAGCCCTGCTGCTGCTGCCCGCGTAGGGTTGCCGCCGGAGTGGGTGACGCTGCTGGCTCAGGCCTTTTTTGTACTTGGCGTATTCCTGCACCAGCGCAGCCGCCCCGATCCGCTCCGTGGTACCGACTTCGTAGGGCTGCTTCGTCAACTGGTGCTGGGGCCGGGCTTGCTGGCGGCGGCATGCGTGGGCCTGCATCTGTTCGAGCGCTTCGTACAGTATCAGCAGCCTGGTGCCGACCGACTACTGTTTGCCGGCGTGTATACCATCAATTTGGGGCTGTTCATCGTGTTCCTGGCCTACGCCAATTACGCGTGGCGGTCGTTGGTACTCTTTCGCTCCACGCCTCGTCTGCGCCGCGACTGGGTTTGGTTTGAGATACTGCTGGGCACCACGCTGCTGTTTCGGCTATTTGGCTGGACGCCTCCGGCTCCCGTCGCGTATTTTATTCTGGGTGGAGTAGCCGTGTTCGGCTTTTATATGAGCGGCAACCAGAAATGGGTGGCCTACCTGAACCGCCGCCAGAAGTGGGAAGTAGTGTTCATGCAGTTGACGCTGCTCTTGTGCTTGGGGGTCTTCACCCTGTATTTTCTGCGTATTGGCCAAGATACTCAATCAGTAGCCCCCGAATCCCAGCACTCTTTCTTGCTGCTCATGGTTTTCTTCGCTGGATTTTATGCGCTGGCGGGGCTTCTGGTCACATTTTTTAATTTGCCCACAGTGGGTGTTTTTGAGCAAAAACGGGAAGAAATCCTCGGCCTGCAGCGCCTGACCCAACTTATACAGAAAGGCCAGAGCGAGGAAGAAGTGTACCAGATGTTGTTCGAAGCCGCCATTCAGACGGTGGAAGCCGACGCGGCTTGGCTCGATATTGAAACCGATGAAGCGCTACATACCGGGCAGCGTCATGTTATCAGCGAGGCCCACGTAGAGGCTATCCGTACGCTGCTAACCGACTATAACCTGGGTCAGATTGAATACCTCAATAACGACTTACCCAACAGCAGCGGCTTCCGCAGCCTCGATTTACCTTACGGCTCCCTCATCGTGATGCCGATGCGCTCGGCCAAGCGCCACTACGGTGCCTTGTATATGTTGAAAGAGCAGCGGCAGAGCTTTGACCGGGAAAACCTGAGCCTGCTGCAAACCTTTACGAGCCAGACGGTGCTGAGCATCGAAAACCTACAGCTGGTAACGGCTTCGCTACAGAATGAGCGGGTGAAGGAGGAGTTGAAAATTGCTTCTTCCGTCCAAGACAGCCTGATTCCGAAAGACCTGCCCATCGACGACTGGTTTGAGATTGGTTCGCACGCGCTGGCGGCCAAAGAAGTCGGCGGCGACTTTTATGACTTTCTGCACCTGCCCGGCAAGCGCCTCGCCATCCTAATCGGCGACGTATCGGGCAAGGGCATCACGGCGGCCTTCCACATGGCCCAGATGAAAGGCATTTTCCACGCCTTGATGCAGGAAAATCCGTTGGCAAAAGACGATCGGGAAAAATTTCCGGTACCCAGCAAGTTCATGTCGATGGCCAACCGGGCCCTGACCCATTGCCTGGAAAAGTCGTCTTTTATCACGGCGGCGCTCTACATCGTCGACTACGAGCACGGCGGGTTCGTGTTTGCCCGCGCCGGCCATTGCCACACGCTCTACTACCACTCCATCAAGGAGGAGGTATCGTATTTCCGCACGGCTGGCCTGGGCTTGGGCATTATTCGAAACGACTCCTACGAGAAGCACATCAAGAATCAATTCTACGACTATAACCCCGGCGATGTGATGGTGATTTACACCGACGGGATTGTGGAAGCACGCGGTGCCGACCAGGAAGAGTACGGCGAAGAGCGGCTCAAGCAGATGCTGGAGCACACCTACTATCTGGAGGCGGACGCAATCAAGCAGCAGATTCTGAACGACCTCAACGAGTTCAGCAAAGGCCAGCCGATGCATGATGACCAAACGCTTTTGGTCATCAAGTTCAAAGCAGCTCAACCAGAAGCAAATATCTAACGTACAGTGGAGGCATGAAAATAACGCAACAAACTACCGAAAATACCCTCACGCTTAGCCTGGATGGAGAGTTGGATGCCAGCTCCTCGGTTTTGCTCGACACCGAACTCACCAAACCGGAAGTACTCGACTACCGCAAAGTGCTGATTGACTGCCAGCGTCTGAACTACATTTCGTCGGCGGGTCTGGGCGTTTTTATCTCCCACTTGCAGCGCTTTCAGGACGCCAACGTCAAGCTGGTATTCTTCAACATGCAGGAGAAAGTGCACAATGTGTTTGAGATTCTGGGCCTCGATACCCTGATGACCATCGTACCCTCGGAGGCGGAAGCCACTGCTATTTAGAATTACAGGGGGCCTAGGAGGGAATGAAAAACGCAATCCGCATCAGTTGCAGCCGGCACAACCTGAAAGTAGTGCGCGACTTCGTAAGCACCTATCTGGCTGCCTACGACTTGTCGGATTTGCATCTCAACCAGATTATCCTGGCCGTTGATGAGGTGGTTGCCAACCTGATTATCCACGCCAACCACGAGGATGAGTCGCAGTTTCTGGAGCTGCGGGTAACGGTGGAGCAACAGGTGTTCGAAATCGAAATCGAAGACGACAGCGTTTCTTCCTACAAACCTTCTCTATACCGCGAGCCGGATTTGCAGGAACACATCCGGACCGGCAAAAAAGGCGGGGTGGGCATGACGCTGGTCAACCGGATTATGGACCGGGTAGAATTCACCACCACCGGCACTCATAATGTTTGCCGCTTGTACAAGCGCCTTGCCTAATACACCTGAAACTTCTACGAAAAAGCACCTCGGAAGCGAAGTGCTTTTTTTATGCCTCTTGCAACCTGCGCGGGCAGCGGGAGCCAAAAAAAAATGCGTAAAATTGCATCGGGCAGCCTTCCGTCTTAGCTTGTTGCGAAGGCTGTACGCTTTGTAGTATCTTATTTTTCGTATGCACAAACGCATTTTGTACGCCGGCCCGCTGGCCGCTGCCCTGCTGGCCGCTGGCTGCCAGACCACCAAATCGACTACCACTGCCAAACAACCCGTTATCGAAACGCTGGGCACCTACGAGGTGCCGGCCGGGGAGTTTGCGTATGTGTACCGGAAAAATAATAGCTCGGCCCCGGAGTTTGGCACCAAGCCCAGCGTTGCGGAATACCTGGACCTGTATACCAACTTCAAGCTGAAAGTGCTGGACGCCGAGAAGCGCGGCCTCGACACCACCCAGGCCTTCCAGCGCGAGCTGGAAGGCTACAAGCAGCAGCTGGCCCAGCCCTACCTCACCGAGAAAAGCGTGACCGACCAGTTGGTGCGCGAGGCCTACGACCGGATGAGCAAGGAGGTGAGCGCCTCCCACATCCTGCTACGCCTTGCCCCCGACGCTGCTCCGCAGGACACGCTGGCCGCTTACAACAAAATAATGGCGCTGCGCCAGCGCGTGACGGGCGGCGAAGACTTTAATAAGGTGGCGGCCGAGACTTCCGAAGACCCATCGGCCCGCGACAATGGCGGCAAGCTCGGCTACTTCACGGCCATGCAGATGGTGTACCCGTTCGAGTCGGCGGCCTACCGCACCAAGGTGGGCGAGGTGTCGCAGCCGGTGCGCACCCGCTTTGGCTATCACATCATCAAGGTAAACGACGTACGTACGGCCCAGGGCGAGATTAAAGTAGCGCACCTGATGATTCGGGCGACGCCCGGTATGCCTAAGGCAGACTCAGTAACGGCCAAAAAGAAGGTTGACGAGATTTACAGCCGCTTGCAGCGCAAAGAAGAATGGGAGAAGCTCGTAGCTCAGTTTTCGGAAGACGCCGGCTCGGCGGCCAACGGTGGCGAGCTGCCGCCCTTTGGCACCGGCCGCATGATTCCGGCTTTCGAAGAATCGGCCTTTAAGCTGCAGAAAGCCGGTGATTTGTCGACGCCCGTGCAGACGCCGTATGGCTGGCATATCATCAAGCTCATCGAGAAGCAGCCCGTGCCCAAGTTTGAGGACATGGAGGCTTCCCTGAAAGGTAAAGTATCGAAAGATTCCCGTTCGGAGCTCAACCGGACGGCCTTTTTGAAGCGCATCCGGACGGAAAACCAGTTTGCCGAGAACAAAGCCAGCAAAGAGTATGTGTTTACCAAAGCCGATACGGCGCTGGTAAACGGCCGTTTCAAGTACACCGCGCCGCCTGCGGTAGCGAAGGCCAGCAAAACGGTGGGTGATAACTCGCCGCTCTTTACTATTAAGGGAAAGCCGTACCTGGTGAAAGACTTTCTGCTGTATGCCCAGCAGAACCAGAAAGCCAAAGCCGGTGCCGCCCCCCGCTACAGCATGCAGCAGCTCTACGCCCAGTACGTGGACCAGACGCTGACTGACTACGAGAAAGCCAACCTCGAAAACAAGTACGAAGACTACCGCATGCTGGTGAAAGAGTACCGCGACGGTATTTTGCTCTTTCAGCTGATGGACGAGAAAGTATGGTCGAAAGCCATTGAGGATACGACCGGGCTGCAGAAGTTTTTTGCCGAGAACCAGAGCAAATACCAGTGGGAGCCTCGGGTGCAGGGCACGGTCATCAGCGCTGCTACGCCGCAGCTGCTGAGCCAGGCCCAGACCCAGTTGAAGGCTGGTCGCTACGAAGTAAAGCGCGTGAATCCCCAGACCGTTACCTTCCTGACGGGTAAAACCAACGTAATTCACGGTGCCTGGGCGGGCCTCGACCGTCTGGCCAGCCGCCTGCAAACCGACACGACCCTGACCCTGACCATCACGGGCCGCACCAAGCGTGGCGAAGCCGCCGCCCTGGCCAGCCGCCGGGCCGCTAGCATCAAAACGTATCTGTCGACCAAGGGTGTGCCGGCGCGGCGCATCACCACGACTACTACCAAAGCCGCCGCCGATGGCACGGCGCTGCTAGCCCTGACCAGCACCAGCACCACGGCGCTGGAGGAAAGCCTGAACGAACAAAATCCGCTGGCGGTGCAAGTTCTACAGCGCAGCTTCCCGAAGGGGGATAATAAAGTGGTCGACGAGCTTAGCGACAAAGGCCCCGGTACCTACACGGTCACCAAAGATGGCCGCTACTATGCCGTTACCATCAACCAAGTGTTGCCAGCCGGCCCCAAAACGCTGGCTGAAGCCCGGGGTCAAGCCACTTCCGATTACCAGAATTACCTGGAGAAACAATGGATTACGCAGCTGCGCGACCAGTATCCAGTGAAACTAAACCAGAGCGAAGTCGACAAGCTGGTAACCAAATAAGTTCTGTCTGCTGCGGCACGACTCCTCCAGAAGCCTCGGCCCCAACCGAGGCTTCTTTTTTGGCTTTGCCCGCATGCAACGCACCGGCCCCTACCCGACTCTCTAGGGTACTTCGCGCCGCCAGCGCCTACCGGAAGCGTTGTTTTTGCCGGAGAAAGGATTTATGTTGAAATTTACGGGCGGCTTTCTGCGTTTCAGAAGTCGACTGGCTTCGGCGAATGGCTTTTCAGCCTTTTGCGGGGCATTACCCTCTTTGATTCCATGATTCACTTCATTCGTTCGTCGGCCCGCGTGGCCCTGCTTGGCATGGGTTTGCTGGCTGGCACAGTTAGTACTGGGTTTGCCCAGTTGGGCATTGGCCGCCCGGCCGGCCGTCAGCTTGTCGATGGCATCATTGTGAAGGTCGATAACCAGATTGTGCTGCGCTCCGACCTGGAAAATGCCTACGCCCAGCAAGTAGCCCAGGCCGAGGGCAAACCTCTTCCTGCCGATTTGCGCTGCAAAATCCTGCAAAGTATCGTGCTCAACAAGCTGATGCTGGCCAAGGCTGAAACCGACTCCGTGGTGGTAGAAGATGCTCAGGTGAAGAATGAGTTGGAGCGCCGCATGGCTTATTTCGTGCAGCAGATTGGCTCGGAGAAAAAGCTCGAAGAGTACTACAACAAGCCCCTCAAGCAGCTCAAGGACGACTTGCGCCCGCAGGTGAAAGAGCAGCTGATTCAGCAGAAAATGCAGGAAAACATTGCCGGCAAAGTCACTGTGACGCCGCGCGAGGTACGCCAGTATTTCAGCCGCATTCCCAAAGACAGTCTGCCGTATTTCTCTACTGAGGTTGAGGTAGGCCAGATTATTAAGCTGGCCCAGGTGAACCCCAAGGCCAAGCAGGAAACCATTACCAAGCTCAACGACATTCGCGCCCGGATTCAGGCTGGCGAGAGTTTTGAAACTCTGGCTAAGCAGTATTCCGAAGATCCGGGTTCCGGGGCCCAGGGTGGCTATCTAGGCTTTTTCAAGCGCCGGGAATTAGTACCTGAGTATGAAGCAGCATCCTTGAAGCTGGAGCCCGGTCAGATGTCGCCCATCGTAGAGTCGCAGTTTGGCTTCCACCTGATTCAGCTCATTGAGCGCAAGGGTGAAACCTACAGCACCCGGCACATCCTACTCAAGCCCACCGCCGGTGGCACCGACGTCAACGAAGCGGCCGGTCAGCTTGGCAAGCTGCGGCGGCGTATTCTGGCCGACAGCCTCACTTTTGCCAAAGCCGCCAAGGATAACTCCGACGATAAGCTTACCAGCGGCAACGGCGGTCTGCTGGCTAACCGCCAGGACGGTGGCAGCTACCTGCCCCTCGACAAGCTGGACCCGGCTATTTTCTTCACCATCGATACCATGAAAGTGGGCAATATCACTCCGCCTCTGCCCTACCGCACCGACGATGGCAAGGACGCGATGCGCATTATCTGGCTGAAGTCGAACACGCCCCCGCACCAGGCCAACCTGAAAGACGACTACCAGAAAATATCCCAGGCGGCGTTAAACGAGAAGAAAAACAAGGCGCTGGACGAGTGGTTTGTCAAAAATCGGGGCTCCGTATACCTCGAAGCCGATCCGCAGTATGTCGACTGCAAGCTGCTGGACGCCGTATATTAAAGCGTGATAGGGTGAAGTGGTGAAATGGGGAGGTTGATGTTCGGCGAGTGCCTACCAGCACCGGCGCAACGACAACTCTCCTTTTCACCACTTCATCTTTTCACAAATTCACTATTTCACTACCAGATGCGCACCTTTTCTTCCGATAAAGAAGCCGCCGATGCGCTGGCTGCCTCCTATCATACGTTGCGCCAGGAAATCGGCAAAGTTATTATTGGGCAGGATGAGGTTGTTCGGCTGGTGCTCACGGCGGTTTTTTCGCAAGGCCACTGCCTCCTGGTTGGCGTACCGGGCCTGGCCAAAACCTTGCTGATTCAGACCATTGCCGACTCACTCGACCTGTCTTTCAACCGGATTCAGTTCACGCCCGATTTGATGCCTTCGGATATCGTGGGCTCCGAGACGATGAATCAGCAGCGTGACTTCCAGTTTGTGCGCGGGCCGGTATTTGCCAACATCGTACTGGCCGACGAAATCAACCGCACACCGCCTAAAACGCAGGCGGCGCTGCTGGAGAGCATGCAGGAATATGCCGTGACGGTAGCTGGGCATCGCTACGCGCTGGAGCGCCCGTTCTTCGTGCTGGCCACCCAGAACCCGATTGAGCAGGAAGGCACGTATCCGCTGCCCGAGGCGCAGCTCGACCGGTTTATGTTCAATATCTCCTTGGACTACCCCAGCTACGAGGCCGAGCTGCAAATCGTAAAAAACACTACCTCCGATAAGAAGCCGGTAGTCAGCAAAATCCTGCACGCCGACGATATTCAGGCTTTTCAGCACCTGGTGCGCCGCGTGCCGGTAGCCGACAATGTAGTGGAATACGCCGTGAGCCTGGTACACAAAACCCGGCCCAACACGGACCGAGCCGCTCCCCGGGTGAATCAGCTGCTGGAGTGGGGCGCCGGGCCACGAGCTTCGCAGCACCTCATCGTGGGGGCCAAGTGCAATGCCTTGCTCAACGGCAAGTATTCGCCCGATATTGAAGATGTACAAGCTATTGCGCTGCCTATTTTGCGTCATCGGCTGGTGCGCAACTTCAAAGCCGAAGCTGAAGGCATCAGCATCGACCAGATCGTAAAAGAATTATTGTAGGGCGCTTTTCCGCAGCCAGCAGGTACTGGCAGCAGGCCCGCAGCCGTGACCTACCTGCCCACAGTGCCGGAGGCACAAAACACTCGTTACCCACTACACAACACATGGAAGTTCTTGGCTACTATCAGCAGTTCGAGCGTAACATCGGCATCGTTCTCGATGCATTGCGTTCCGGTCTTGATTTGCGCACTACTCCGTTAGAAATCTCCCTCCCTTTGGAAGTCTACGTTCTGTGCGAGGTACTGAACGAAGGCGGGGCCCAGTACCGCCTGAACACGGAAGGGCTGGCCCGGCTGCCTGAGTTTGAAGAGCAATATCTGCGGCAGGAGGCCGAAACCGAAGCGCTGATGCGCCGCGTGCTGGAAGATAAAAAGTCCTTTATGCGCACGCCCGAAGGCCGGGTGCTGACGAAGGAGATGCTGATTCGCCGCTTAGAGTACTTCAACGAGACGGCCCGACTTGTAAACGTGATGCGCACACAACAGTCTTTGGGTAGCCCCGTGCAGTACAACCATCCCCACTTGAGCACCGGGGTAGCATTGAAAAAATAGGAGGCCAACAGATTTACAACATGCAAAAGGCCACCCATGCGGGTGGCCTTTTGCATGTTGCCAGGTGCCAGGTAGCTTCACCAAACAATGTCGTTATCTGCTCTGTAGTAAATAGCTATGGGATGGAAAGCAGGCGTAGTCGGTGCTGGCGAATTGCCGCTTGCGGCGACCTCCCATCAACTTTCCGTTCGGGGTTTACGTGTAGCAAAAGCTGTTTCGGCCATTTCCTTATGAGTATTGCTGCCCTGCCCTTAGCTCCTGCCCGCACGCCTCTGCTCACTGCGCGGCTTGTGTTGCGGCCCTACGAACCCACTGATACAGCCGCTTTTTTCACCGTTATCGACCAGGAGCGGGAACGGCTCCGTCCAGCCTTTCCCACGCGCGTGGCAGCGGTACAAACCCTGGCCGACGCCCGGCAGGTGGTGGCTGCCTACACCCAGGACTGGCACACCCGGCGCCTGTTCGTTTTTGGCATCTGGCACCGCTCAACTGGTGCTTACCTGGGCGATATTAGCCTCCGGCCGACCTGGCACCGGGAGGTGACGGCCGAAATCGGCTACTATCTTAGTGCCACTGCCGAAGGCCAGGGGTATGCCTACGAAGCCCTGGCGGCAGCGGTAGCATTTGGGTTCCAGGCCCCGCTTGGTGCCGCCAGGCTCACTATCCGCTGCTATGCTACCAATCCACGCAGCTCAGTGGTGGCCGAGCGGGCTGGGTTCCAGCGCTTGCCCGCCCGGCCGCGCCTGTGGCCGTTGCGTACCCCGGCCGAAATTCATTATTACAGCTTATCCAGCGCCAACCCAATTGAATAGTATACTCCTATTTACTGCGGCGGAGGGTGGTCAACAGGAAATCCTGGTTGAAATTGATGTACAGCGCGAAAGAGAAGTCAATTGCCTTGTTGGCAAGGTCATACAAGGGTTCGAAGCGCGTGGTCAGCACCAGATTATCGGCGAGCTGATAGTCGCGCAGAACACGCAGAATCAGTAGTTTCCGGTGGCGCTCCGTATAGTCCGGGTTGCTTACGGTCGAGGAAATGGACCTGTATAGTCGGCCGCCGAGCGGCGCGTAGAACCCGTTGCCCTGCCAGTAAGCCAGTTGCAGATTAGACAGATGAGTGTCGACCCCCGCGTTCAGATAGAGGCCGTAGCCTTTGGTAAAAGCCAGCTCCCGGGTAAAGGAGTAGTCGATAAACTGGGTTACGTATCCATCAAAATGTACCGCCCGGAATAGTTCGGAAGGCAGTTTTTTCCGGAGCCGCACGCCACTGGCTAGGTTGAAAATAGTCTGTAGTGGCCGGTCTACAGTATCAATCTGCCCGCCGCGGTGGGTGCCGGTAAACTGAAACGGAATACCCAGCCGCCAGCCCAGTGAGTCCTCATACACTGTGGCCTCGGCTGCCAGCCCGCCTGCTACCTCTTCCTGAAAGTTGCTGAAGCGGTACTGCTGCCGCTGCCAGTCCACCCAAGCATCCAGTTTGAGGCGGCGCGTGGTGAACTGGTACTGCGAGCCTTCTTCCAAAGGCCGGGTCATCACCCGCTCGAAGTCAAACAGCGGCTCGATGTAGCCGTGCTGCAGGTTGCCCTGAATGTTGCCCAACAGAATCCGGTGCGGCCCATTCTCATAAATAGCCGTGAACAAAGGCCGCACCTGTCGCAGCCGGTCGGTGCCATAATCTTTCAGCAGAAATACTCCGGCTTCGAGTCGCAGCTTCGGGCTAGGAAAGTACACCAGCCGGGGAGCGAACTGCGCCCCGTAGTACGTGCGGCCCTCATCGATCTTATTGAAGTACTCGTTGTCCTTATTGAACAGCAGCGCCCCAACATCAAGGCGTAGCTGCTGGTCGTATTCGGGCTTGATGGTGACAGGCCGCGAGAAGGCCCGGTTGTTCAGTTGAGCTCCACTCTCGGAAGCCGCCGTCAGGATAAAAAACAAGCCAATGACCGTCGTCCAACCCCGTTTTGGCTGGCACTCAGGCACTAGCTTTGACAAAAATTTTAGCATCTTGTGTTATTCCGAAATTCAGCAAATTTTTTTAGCATTGCGGGGACAAAATATAGTCCGCTGCTGTTACCCATTGCCGACCAAGAACACCCCGCTTCGGATGCCGTAAAAGGCCCTGGCGGATTGTTTTAGCGGCTCAAAACGCCTACATTCACCAAACCTAAGCATTTATCCCTAACCCCATTCTAATGGCTGCACCCACCACTGATAAAGCTGCCAATACCAACATCGAGAAGATGAAGGCGCTTCAGCTCACGATGGATAAGCTCGACAAAGCTTATGGCAAAGGCACCGTCATGAAGCTGAGCGACAACAAAGTGGTCGATATTCCGGCCATCAGCACCGGCTCTCTCGGCCTGGACATTGCGCTTGGCATCGGCGGACTTCCCCGTGGCCGGGTCGTGGAAATCTACGGACCGGAATCGAGCGGTAAAACCACGCTTACGCTGCATTGCATTGCCGAAGCCCAAAAGAAAGGCGGCATTGCAGCCTTCATCGACGCCGAACACGCCTTTGACCGCGCCTACGCCGAAAAGCTGGGCATCGACACTACCAACCTGCTGATTGCTCAGCCCGACAACGGTGAGCAGGCGCTGGAAATCGCCGACCACCTGATTTCCTCGGGGGCTATCGACATCATCGTCATTGACTCCGTGGCTGCCCTGGTGCCGAAAGGCGAGCTGGAAGGCGACATGGGCGATTCGAAGATGGGTCTGCAGGCTCGCTTGATGAGCCAGGCTCTGCGGAAGCTCACCGGTACCATCAACAAAACTGGCTGCTGCTGCATCTTCATCAACCAGCTGCGCGAGAAAATCGGTGTAATGTTCGGTAACCCCGAAACGACCACCGGTGGTAATGCCCTGAAATTTTACGCTTCGGTACGCCTCGACATTCGTCGGATCGGCCAGATCAAGGAAGACAAGGACAATGTGACCGGCAACCGCACCAAGGTGAAGGTGGTGAAGAACAAAGTAGCGCCGCCGTTCAAGGTAGTTGAGTTCGACATCATCTACGGCGAAGGCATCAGCAAAGTCGGCGAGATTCTCGACCTGGGCGTCGATATGGGCATCATTGCCAAGTCGGGCTCCTGGTTCTCCTACAACGGCAACCGCTTGGGCCAGGGCCGCGAGGGTGTCAAGCAGATTTTGCTGGACAACCACGAGCTGGCCGACGAAATCGAGCAGAAGATTCGCGACATGGTGAAAGGTGAGCCCGTTGCGGCGCTGGCAGCCATTCCGACCGACGAATCGACGGACGAAGACGACGAATAGATTGAATTTTCCCTGTTGAAAAAAGCCTCCCTGCTTCGGTAGAGAGGCTTTTTTTGTACTTATCCCGCTCTGCCAACTTTCTGACAAGGAACTCAATACGCCCATTTGCGTTCCTTTTGCCGAAGTACGATGCGAGTTTATGCGGTTACCGGTATCTTTGCTGGCATCTGTTTTGAATAAGCACCGGCTAACACCATTTTGCCGTTTTCCATGAACCGTCGCTGGCTCCTGCTTTCCCCGCTGCTTCTCTCCCTCTGTGCCCTGCTGTGGTCGTTCACTACGGCCTCAAACGTGCGCAGTGTCCCCAATAACAGCTTTACGAGAGGCGAAGTGCTGCGCTACAAGGTGCATTATGGCCTCATCAACGCCGCTGACGCCACCGTGGAGCTTTCCGATGAGATTCACCGCGTGAATGACCGGCCCTGCTTCAAGGCGACTGTAACGGGCAAAACGACCGGCTCCTTCGACTTCTTCCTGCGCATCCGGGATACGTGGCGCTCTTACATCGACACCACCAGCATTCTGCCGCAACGTTTTTTTCAGAGTATTGAGGAGAATAGCTTCCGCAAAAAGGAAACGATGGACTTTGACCATCACAAAAATATGGTGCAGGTAGAAACCCGCCGTAAGCAGGACCCGCCAAAAAAAGGCTCCTTCAAAACGCCCGACAATATTCAGGATATCGTGAGCGGCTTCTACTTCCTGCGGACGCTGAACTACGACAACCGTAAAGTAGGCGAGGTTATCCGGGTGCAGGGCTTCTTCGACGATGAGGTCTTTAATATGGACGTTACCTACAAAGGCCGCGAAACGGTGGAAACCAAAGCCGGCACCATCCGCACGATACGGCTGGTACCCAAGATGCCGGACAACAAGCTGTTCCGGGGTGAGAATGCCATTTCCCTGTACCTCTCCGACGACCGAAACAAGATTCCGGTCATGATTCAAGCCGAAATGTTTGTTGGCTCCGTGAAAGTCGATATGTATAAATATCAAGGCTTGAAAAACCGATTGAATCTGGTCCCCAACAATTGATTTTTCTTCTGTAAAGCGACTCCGCAAGAGTCGCTTTTTTTATGCCCTTCTCCCACTCCTTTCCGTTGATGCTGATGTTGCTAGCCTTGTTCTCAGTAGCCGCTCATGTGGCAACTAGCTGGTCTTTTTTCTGCCCTATACTTCGGGGCAACTAGTGGTACCCACATCCGCAGTTCACAAAAAGGTAACACCGGCTGCTGCCCGGCAGCCGGTATTTTTGTCGTCGCGCATCTTCTTTTACCCTCAAACCCCACGGCCCGTGCATCCTACCCCTTCCCCCAACGCCTACAAGATTCTGGTAGTCGACGATGACCCGGATATCGTGGAACTGCTGGAGTATAACCTGCGCAAAGAAGGCTACCACGTAGCCAGCGCCCCCGACGGCCGCAAAGCCCTGGAAATCGCCCCGCCGTTTGGCCCCGACATTATTCTGCTCGACGTGATGATGCCCCACCTCGATGGTATCGATACCTGCCGGCAGCTGCGCGCCATGACGCGCTTCAAGGAAACCTACATCATATTCCTGACGGCGCGGGCCGAGGAATTTTCGGAAGTCGCCGCCTTCGATGCCGGAGCCGACGATTTTATTGCGAAGCCCATCAAGCCCCGGGCCCTGATGAGCCGCCTGGCTGCCTACGTGCGCCGCGACCATGATACCCAAGCCGTTTCGGAAACCATTGAAATCAACGGCCTGACCATCGACCGCACGGGTTTCGCCGTGTTTCAGGAAGGCCGGAAAATCTCCCTGCCCAAGAAGGAGTTTGAGCTGCTGGCTTTCCTGGCCGCTTCGCCCCATAAGGTATTCGGGCGCGAAGAGCTGCTCCAGAATATCTGGGGCAATGATGTGTTTGTGCTGGCCCGCACCGTGGACGTGCACGTGCGCAAAGTGCGCGAGAAGGTCGGCGACCACCACATCCAGACCATCAAGGGCGTTGGCTACAAGTTCAACGCCGACTAGCTTTTTCTGTGCCCACACCTCACCAGCGACTGTCATCCTTCTTTTCCTGGGATGACAGTCGTATTTTTATATCCCACCCTTTCCCCGTGTTCCGCGTGAATCTTTCGTCCCGCACTATTGCCAGTCTTATTGCGCTGCTCGTGGCGGGAGCCCTCACCACGTTTGCCTGGATAGCGCCAACGCTGCCTTTTCGCCAAGCGGTGCTGGCTACCGGCATCACGGTAGCGGCGTGCTTTCTGTTGGTGTATCTGTCATTTGAGGCGCTGATTTTTCGGGAAATCAATAACATCTACGCCGGTCTGGAGAACATCAAGCGCAAGGAATTCCGCCGAATGTCCAACAAGTTTCTGTTCCGACCGGAGCCTCTCAAGCGCATGCGCGACGAGATTCTGGAAATGGCCGAGCGGAAGCAGCAGGAAATCGACGAGCTCAAGCGCCTGCAGGTGTTGCGGCGGGAGTTTCTGGCCGATGTATCGCACGAGCTGAAAACGCCCATTTTCGCGGCCCAGGGCTTTCTGCATACCGTGCTCGACGGGGATATGGACGATGAGTTTCTGCGGCAGAAATTCCTCAACAAAGCCGCCACCAGCCTCGATACGCTCGATGCGCTGGTGCAGGATCTGGTTACCATTTCGCAGCTGGAAAAAGGAGTGGTCCGGATGCGCCGGCAGAGCTTCGATCTGGTAGCGCTGGTGGAGGAGATTTTTGAGCAAGTAGAATCAAAGGCCACCCAGCGTAGCGTGACGCTCGAATTGTTTCCGCCCGCGCTCCAGGCACAAGCACTGCTGGTGCTGGCCGACCGCAACCGCATCCGGCAGGTGCTGATTAACCTGATCGACAATGCCATCAAATATGGTAAAGACGGCGGCCATGTTACCGTCAGCCTCATCGAATCGAGCAAAACAGTGCGGGTAGCGGTGCGCGACGACGGAGCCGGCATCCCGAAGCAGCACCAAAACCGCATCTTCGAACGCTTTTACCGCATCGACAAAAGCCGCTCCCGCGACTCGGGCGGCTCGGGCCTGGGGTTAGCTATCAGCAAGCATATTATTGAAGCCCACAAGTCGGTAATCAGGGTGCGTAGTGAGGTCGGGGTGGGCACCACGCTGGAGTTTAAGCTGCCCAAGCCCCGGGGTCCCCGCACCGCCGCCGAAGTAAGTGCGCCCGAAGCCTAGGCTTCCCAAGACTTCGGCGTACCTTTGCGGCCCGCTATGAAGCATGTAGATTTTCAAGACCTGATCCTGTTTGAGGACGACGATTTCGTGGTCATCAACAAGCCGCCCTTTCTGGCCACGCTCGACGAGCGGGTTGGCGGGGCCCCCAATATTCTGCGCATGGCCCGCGAGTATTCCGCCGATATGCAGGCCTGCCACCGCCTCGATAAGGAGACTTCGGGTGCCCTGGCGCTGGCCAAAAACCCGGAGGCCTACCGCCATTTGGCTATGCAGTTCGAAAACCGTGAGGTCAAAAAGCTCTACCACGCCGTAGCCTGGGGCGCGCATCAGTTCGACCACAAGCTGGTCGACCGCAGCATCGAGACTACCACCAAGGGCAAAGCCCGGCTCGCCTACAAAGGCAAGTCCGCCGAAACCTACTTCACTACTCTGGAGTCTTTTGCGCGGCACACGCTGGTGCAGTGCGTTCCTGTCACGGGCCGCATGCACCAGATCCGGCTGCATCTGATGTATCTGCAGGCTCCAATTGTGGGCGACGGACTCTACGGGGGCGAGGAGTTTTACCTGTCTACACTGAAGAAGAAGTTTAATATGAAGGAAGGCGAAGCCGAGCAGCCCTTCATCAAACGCTTTGCGCTGCATGCTGCCAAGCTCATTTTTGCCCGCCTCAATGGGGAAGAAGTGACGGTGGAAGCACCCTACCCCAAAGACTTCCGGGTGCTGGTCGATACGCTGCGGCAGTACAGCTAGCGGCAGCTTCAGGCCACTGCTAGCGTCATGTCCTCGGCTTGCAACTTGCGCGCGCCTACCCGGTCCGGAGAGGTAAGTTCAAGGCTTTTAAGCGGATAATTCCGCCAATGCCTTTGTTTCGTAAGCAAAAGAAGGTAACTTTGTGTCCGTTTTTCCCGAACCCTTGCTGGGTTCTCTCTCATTTTCAAACGCTTACTCAACTCCCCAATGGATCATCTGAGCTTCAAGACGGTGTCCGTCAACAAAGCCAACGCCAACAAGGGCTGGGTCGTGGTTGATGCTGGTGACAATACGCTGGGCCGCCTGTCCAGTCAAATTGCCAACATCTTGCGCGGCAAACACAAGCCCTCGTTCACGCCCAACTCTGATTGCGGCGATTCGGTTATCGTTGTCAACGCCGACAAACTGCGCGTGACCGGTAAAAAGATGACCGAAAAAATTTACGTGTCGCACTCCGGCTACCCCGGTGGTCAGAAGCGCAAGTCAATGCGTGAGGTGATGGAGAAATCCTCAACCCGCGTTATCGAGCACGCTGTGCGCGGTATGTTGCCGCACAACCGTCTGGGCCGGGAGCAATTCCGTAGCCTGTTCGTGTACGAAGGTGCCGAGCATCCCCACCAAGCTCAGCAGCCCGCCGCTGTTGACATGAAGAACCTGTAAGCTACTCGTTAGCTGTCCTTTTTTCTCTAATTTTTCATTAATGGAAATCTCCAACACCTCTGGTAGAAGAAAAACCTCGGTGGCTCGCATCTACATGCAAGCCGGGCAAGGGAATATCACTATCAACGGCCGGGAAATGAAAGCCTATTTTGGCAATGAACTCCTGGAAAACATCGTGAACCAGCCTTTGAATACTGTCGAGCAGCTCGGCCAGTATGATATCAAGGTAAACGTGCGCGGTGGTGGCATCTCGGCCCAGGCCGAAGCCATCCGTTTGGCCATCTCGAAAGCCCTCGTAGGCGACAACGCCGAAGTGCGTCCCGCCCTGAAAAAAGAAGGCTTCCTGACCCGTGACCCCCGCATGGTGGAACGTAAAAAGTTCGGCAAGCGTAAAGCTCGTCGCTCGTTCCAGTTCTCGAAACGCTAAACCCAGAGGAACCTTATCATGGCTCAGTCCACCACCTATAAAGAACTGCTCGACGCAGGTGCCCACTTTGGTCACCTTACGCGCAAGTGGGATCCTAAAATGGCGCCGTACATCTTCATGGAGAAGAACGGCATCCATATTATTGACCTGAACAAAACGCTGGTTTCGTTGGAGCAGGCTGCTTCAGCTATCCGGAATATCGCCAAAAGCGGCCGGAAAGTACTGTTTGTAGCTACCAAGAAGCAGGCGCAGGAAATTGTAACCGAAGAGGCCAAGCGCCTGAAGATGCCATTCGTCACCGACCGGTGGTTGGGTGGTATGCTCACCAACTTCGCCACGGTTCGCAAGTCGCTGAAGAAAATGAGCACCATCGACAAGATGGTGAAGGAAAACACGGCCTACGCAGCACTTGCCAAGCGTGAGCGTCTCATGTTGTCGCGGGAGCGGGAGAAGCTGGAGCGTGTATTGGGTGGCATCGCCGACCTGAGCCGCCTGCCCGCTGCCCTGTTCGTGGTAGACGTGAAGCGTGAGCACATTGCCGTTAAAGAAGCACAGAAGCTGGGTATCCCAGTATTCGCGGTATGTGATACCAACTCGAACCCCGAGCTGGTAGACTTCCCAATTCCCGCTAACGACGACGCCTCGAAGTCGATTTCGCTGATCGTAGGTATCATCAGCAAGGCTATCGAAGAAGGTCTGTCGGAGCGCAAGGTTGACAAAGACGAAGCTGACAAGAAACAGTCGGAAGACGAAGGCATCAAAGAGAAATTGGCTGCCGACGAATAGTCTGATCATCTAATGAGAAGAGGGAACATGCGAAGCACTCGGCTCCGGTGTTCCCTTTTTCTTTAGGTACATCCCTCCTCTCTGCTTATTGAGAATCCTGTTTTGCCGGATTCTATTCTCGTAACATCACCTCCTCTAAATCTCACAAGAATGGCCGCAATTACCGCCGCAGACGTGAACAAGCTCCGCACCATGACTGGCGCGGGCATGATGGATTGCAAAAAAGCGCTAACCGAAGCCGATGGCGACTTCGAAGCTGCGCGTGACCTTCTGCGTAAGCAGGGACAGAAAATTGCTGACAAGCGTGCTGAAAACGAAACGTCGGAAGGCTTTGTAGCCGTGAACGTAAGCGAAGATGGCACTACGGGCAAGCTGGTAGCACTAGCCTGCGAAACGGAGTCGGTAGCAAAAGTGGCTAACTTCCGTGAGCTGGTACAGCGCATCCTGGATGCCGCCGTGCGTACCAACGCTGGCACGAAAGAAGACCTGTTGGCGACCAAAGAAGCCGACGGTCTGTCGGTGCAGGAGCACATCACCGATCTGATGGGCAAAATCGGCGAGAAGCTGGACGTAACCTACGCCACGCTGACGGCCGAGAAAGTTGCTTCCTACATTCACTCCGACAACAAGAAAGGCGTACTCGTAGGCCTGAAGAACGTGGGTGATGCTGACACCACGACCGTAGGTCGCGACGTAGCCATGCAGATCGTAGCCATGAAGCCCGTTGCCGTCGACAAAGATGGTGTTGACTCGGCAGTAGTAGAGCGCGAAATTGAAATCGGCAAAGAGCAGGCGCGTGCTGAAGGCAAGCCCGAGGCGATGCTGGAGAAAATTGCGCAGGGCAAGCTCAACAAGTTCTACAAGGACAACACCTTGCTGAACCAGGAGTTCGTGAAAGATGGCTCGCTGACCATCGCTCAGCTACTCGACAAGACGTCGAAAGGAATGACCGTAACCGACTTCAAGCGCGTGGCTATTGGTGCCTAAGTTGTAGGTTAGTTGTAATGAAAAGCCCCGCTGGCGTTAAGTCAGCGGGGCTTTTTTGTTGCCATCTTCAGCATACCATACATGCCTCTTAGCGAAGCACTACTGGCTCTGGGTGGTCGGCGGCATATTTTTTCGCCTGTTCACGCCCTGCACCAAGTTCTTGACTAGCGCAAACAACAACAACAGGAACAGCAAGCCGATGAGTACACGCGGCCAATTGATATTTTTCATACAAGCGTATTACGGTCGTGGAGCTGATTGGCTGACATATGCCTGCACCCGCGTCTGGGCATTGCGGCGCAGATTCAGATAAAACAGCGAATAATCGGCGATGTGGAAGGAATGGCGCAGCTGCGGCTGACCGGGCAGCAGGAAGCGCGGGTAGCCCAGGGGTTTCGGCGGATGAATCCAGAGAAGGCCGTTATGTACTTTCGCATCGACTACAGCGGTATCGATACGGTTGAAGTTGAGGGGGACGCCGCCCAGGTTCAGGCGGCTCGCGGCGGCGCTGGTGTCACGCGTCCAGGTGAGCGGATTGGTGGCTATACCGCCGTCGAAGGGAGGATATTCGTTGCCCCACTCCACCGAGTTCCAGCCCACATAGCAGCCGGTCTGGGTAGAATCCTCACAAGGCCGCAGGGTTTGGTATTCGTCGGCTTTCACTTTGAAGCCGATAAGATAGGCCACCACCAGCTGCTTGCGCAGCTTAGCATCGTTGTCGAAGAACTCGTGGAGCAGGCGCGTGGCGTGGAAGGTACCCTGGCTATGGCTGGCAATGATGATCGGTCGGCCCTGATTATAATGGGCGAGGTAGTATTGGAAAGCCGCTTTGACATCGGAGTACGCCAGATTCAGGGCATCCTGGCCATTGGTGGTGTTGTCTTCGAAAAAGGAAAACAGCGTGGCCTGCCGGTAGCGCGGGGCATAGACGCGGGCAGCGGCATTGAACACCGTGGCCTGCTTGCGAATGGTGCTATTATCGGTGAACCGATTCAGAGCCGCATCGGCGAGGTCGGCATTCCAGGATTCGCGCTTAAAGAACGTGGTAGGATGCACGTAGAACACGTCGGCCAGGGCCTGCTGCTGGTTATCGCGCAGTGTGGTACCGCGCGGCACTACGTCAGCAGAGTCGCGGCGGGTAGGCTGGGCCGCCCAGTTGTCGGGCTGGGCGTAGTCGGGAATGGTGGGCGGCTGGTAGGCGGCAAACTGCTTAGCAGGCTTAATTACTTGCAGGCAGGCGCTCAGGCCACTTAGAGCCAACAGCACCAACACCACACTGATACACCGGTAAAACACGGAAATTCGCATTGGCAACAGGATAGAGAACACAAAAATAGCTCACGCAACCCGTTGCGTGAGCTATTTTCTTACTTGCACTAGGCAGGCTAGTCGGTAAACGTGTTTTCCAACAGCCGTTCCTGGCGCAGATACTTGATTTTATAGTTCCTGTCGAAGCGGACTCGCACCTGGGCGCGGGTTTGCTGGTGCTTTTGCTGCGACTGGCGGAAAGCCTGGCTTTTTTCCAGGAAGTTCACCATCCGCGACCCATCGTTGGCCACGTCTCCGATCTGAAGACTACCGGGCTCGATTTGCGTGGATGCCTCCAGGAATTCCGGAAAATGGCTGCGGCCCAACTCTTCGCTGATGGCTGCCGGCGTCGTGTTTTGCAGAGTATAGAACCGTTCGACTATAGGCGAAAAGTGTTGCGTAGCGCTGAAAGGCGCTGTTTTCAGGTCTTCGTAATACGCTTGCAGCGTGTTTTCAATCCGGGTTCGAATGGCGCTATCGTCGGCGGGAGTTTCAGCGGGTGTGACGACCGGTTCTGAGGCTGGCGCAGGAGCCGGGGTGGCACTGGCCGAATCGGAAACCGGAGCCGCCGCTGGGGGCAGAGCCGGTGCTACGCGCACAGTTTCGGGGGCGGTGGCGGGTGGCAACTCGATTGTCTCGGCTTGCGGGCCAACTTCCGGCGTAGTGCTCAGGCTGTCTTGCTCGGTGCGGGTGGCGCTGCTCAGGTGTTCCGACTCGCGGTTGCCGAGCGTGAGGTAAGCAATGAGGGCCAACAGGGCCAGAATACCGCCCACAATGAGAATGGTAGACAGCGGACTACGGGCCGGCGCTACGTACACGGCATCTTCCTCCTCTTGCGGTACGGTTTCGGCCGCTTCATAAGCCCCGGCAGCAGCACTCGGCGACGCATCCGGCCGCCCCGATTCGCGCGGGTGACTGAATGTATCGGAAGGCGCGGCTGGCGGCACCCACGCCGGAGCAGGGGGCGTAGGGCGCGGCAAAATGGGCGGCAGCATAGGATCTTCGACCGGCGCGCTGGCCGTAGCCTCGGGTATGGCTGGCGCGGACGGCGCGGCAACTACGGGCGGCGTTTGCTCGCTAAACAGCAGCTTGCGCTTGAGCGTCTCAAACTCGGCGGGCGTAATAGTACCGGCATCCAGCCACTCTTTGAGCTGGCGAAGGGTATCGAGGGGCGAAGGGTCTTTTTCCATAAAAATCAGCTGGGCAGGTGGTGAGCAGCTGGCTTATTTACGGTCCAGAGCCGACAGACGGTCACGGCGCTTTTGCAGCTGCACTTTGCGCAGATCCATCTGCTGGGCGTTGGTGACGAGTTTCACCGAGTCTTCGCGCGACTTCAGGGCATTGCTGATGTTGGTTTGCTTTAGGGCTTCAATGCGGGCCAGGTTGCTGGTGGTGTTGGCGTCGAGGCTGGTTCTTTCTTTCTCGAGGCGCTCTTTTTCCTTCTCCGCTTCCTTGAGCTGCTTCTCGGCTTCGGCAATTTTCTCTTTGTACGCTTTGAGGCGGGCTGCGCCGGCAAAGCTCTGGGACATACTGCGCAGGGCCGCGAATTCGGTCGGGGTTTTGTCGGGGTTCAGAAACGTGTCGGGGCCGAAAGCCGCGAATACCGACAGCTCCGAGGTAGTATCGGAAGGCGAGGTGATGAGGGAATAGAAGTCGATTAGCTTGCCCGACACGCTGGAAGCAGGCGTTTGCTTGGCCACCAACACATCTTTTTTGCCGACGCCAAATACTCCGTCGCCTTTCAGGCGAATGTTGTAGGTATCCTTGAGCCACGACTGCCAAAAGTCGCGGGCCCAGGCGGCGGTGCCTTCTACCTGCACTTTCACCGCGGCGCGCTCCTTTTTCTCAAAATTGACGCTGCTGGTACGGGCGTCGTAGAGCTGGGCGCGGGCCTCGGAAAACGACAGCGTGGTAAGGGACACAAGCAGAAGGGCGGAAAACAGAAATTTCATGGTCAGAAAATCAGGCTACTGGAAAATCGGGGAAATGGCAGGCAACAGGCCGTTAAATATCGTGCCGGTCGAAGGCGGCTTGCAAATCCTGGCGCATGTGGGTGAAGCGCAACACAGCAGCCGCAATAAACGCATCGTCGAGCAGGGCCCGCACATCGGCCTCACTCGTCACATCCATTTCGCTCACCTTATAGGTTTGCTCCAGCTGACCTTTTTCGAGCTTGATGAGGTATTTCCCGTTCCAGGAAAAGAGGGTGATTTTGGCTTCCGGATGCGGAATATCGGCAAGCTGGCGCATGGCGGCGGGGGTTAGCAGTAGTTGGCCGGGCGAAGATAGGCAGCAAGGCCCAACTCCCTTCCGGCCCGCCGCTACCGTGTCGCTACCCATGGGGCCAGCCTGGTTCCCCACCGCGTCCCTGCGTCTTATGACCACCCCTTTCCGGCTTCCGCGCCGGAGCGCCGTCAGAACGCGCTTGCCAGCACTTAGAACCTATCCGAGTAGGCTTTTAACGTACGGTGTGCATGATGGCGTAGAGCGAGGCGAGGGAAATGACCGCCCACAGCAGTATGGCCTGCACAAAGGGGCGCACCCCAACTGAGCGCAGCACCTGGGCCGAAAGCCCGGCCCCAATCAGGAACAACGTCAGCGTGAGGCCAATTTTGGCCAGCATCACCGCTACCGGGGCCACGGGCCGCAAGGCGGGCACGTAGGTGTTGAGCAACATTGCGCCGATGAAGCCAAGTATAAAATACGGCAGCTTGAGCTTGGCACCGGGGGTTTTGAACAGAAAAGCCGTGCCCAGGGCCACCGGGATTATCCAGAGGGCGCGGGCCAGCTTCACGGTGGTGGCAATCTGGAGGGCCTGGTCGCCGTAGTGGCTGGCCGCGCCCACCACCGAGCTGGTATCGTGGATGGCAATGGCGCACCAGAGGCCAAACTGGGTCTGGCTCAGGTGCAGCTCGTGACCCAGGAGCGGGAAAACGAACAGCGCCACGGAATTCAGGATAAATACCGCCCCCAGCGCCACCGACATCTGCGACTCATCGGCCTTCATAACCGGGCCCACGGCGGCAATGGCGCTGCCGCCGCAAATAGCGGTACCGCTGGCAATAAGGTGGGACGTTTTGGGGTCGAGGCGCAGCCAGCGGCCTACAAGGTAGCCCAGAACCAGAGTGCCGCAGATAGAAGCAATAGTGAACAGAATGCCTTGCCGCCCGGCCTGCACGGCCGCGTGGGCATTCATGCCAAAGCCCAGCCCGACTACCGACCACTGCAACAGCTTACTGGTAACGCGCCGGCTTTGGGTCTGAAACGGGTTGCCGATGCCCAAAGCTACCACTAGCCCCAGCAGCAGCGCCAGCGGCGGCGACCCTAGCGGTGACACGCATACCAGCAGCGCCAAGCCAAAAATCAGCTTCTGGGGCGTAAGGCTAACTCCCATTACCACCAGCGGCTGCCTCAGAAAAGCCGAAAAGGCACTGCGGGAATCTTCGGGCTGCGAGAGTACGGGGGGAGAATGGGGGGAAACTTTCATGGGCGGAGCAGCAGCAACAACTACCCCAAAAGTACGCTGACCTCTCTCCTTTCGATAATCAAAATTGATTATCACCAATAACTTAAAGTTATACTACTCGATAGTGAACTCCTGCTGCGCATACAGTAAAAACCGGCGGGCCGGCAGCGCCAACGGCTGGCCCTGCAGCCAGACGGCCTCAAACTGCCGCGTCAGAGACAGGTTTTCCACGGCCACTATTTCCAGGCGGCCCGCTGCCACTTCTTTGTATAAGGCCCGCTTCGACACAAACCCCAGGCAACTTGCCGCCGCCTCCAGATACGACTTGATGGCCTCTGTGTTGTCGAGATATAGCGCTACCTGCAAGTCGGAAATCTTGGCTTTGTGGGCCCGCAGCGCGAATTCCAATACCTCCAGTGTGCCCGAGCCCCGCTCCCGCAGCACCAACGGGTGATGCAGCGCTTCGGTCAGCGGCATGGGCTCGCTGGGGGGGCCAGCATCGGTGGCGCGGCGTACGGCCACTACCTCATCATCCAGCAAGGGCTCGTAGTGTAAGTCGCGGTTTTTTACCTGGCCTTCCACGAAACCCAGATCGATGTGGCCGTGGAGCAGGGCCTCGGCAATCTGCTCGGAGTTGCCATTGTAGAGCGTCAACTCAACGTGGGGGTAGCGGGCCTGAAAACCGGGCAGAATAGGTGGCAGCACGTATTGGGCCAGCGTGGTGCTGGCGCCCAGCCGCAAGCGACCGGCCGCTTCGGCGTGCAGCCCGTGCAGCTGATCGGTGAGCTGCTGGTGCAGCACTTCCACGGCATCGGCGTGCACTAGCAGCAGGCGGCCGGCCTCGGTGAGGCTGACCCGATTGCCACGCCGCTCAAACAGCCGCTGCCCGTAGCTGCGCTCCAGCTCCCGAATATGCTTGGTAATGGCGGGCTGGGTAACGAATAGCTCCTGGGCCGCTTTGGTGAAGCTCAGGTGGCGGGCCACCGACTGAAAGACGCGCAGACGAAAATCGGGCATGAACGCAAGGTAACGCGCCCGGCGGTTTGGGCGGGCAGAGCCGCTAAATAAACGAGGCCGGCCACCGAGTAGGCAGAGTTTCTCTACCTTTCCTGAGCAATCCTTTTTTCTGCCTTTTTCCATGACAAAACCACTCCTGACCGCGCTGGCGCTGCTCCCCCTGGCCACCGCAGCCCAACAAAATACCCTCACGCCGGAGAAACTCTGGCAGCTCGGCCGCCTGGGCGAAATGCAGGTATCGCCGGATCAGAAAACGGTGGCTTTTACCGTAACCCGCTACAGCCTGGGCGATAACAAAGGCAGCGCCGATATCTACCTGGTGCCCGTGGCGGGAGGGACCGTGCGGCAGCTTACCAACACGCCTGCCTCGGAAAATACGCTCAACTGGCGGCCCGACGGCAAGCTGACGTTCCTCTCGGGGGAGAGCGGCACCGACCAGCTCTACGTGATAGGCGCTGATGGCTCGGGCAAGCAGAAGCTCAGCGAGTTTGCCGACGAAGGACTATCGAACCTGAAATACGCACCCAAAGGCAATTTTATTCTCTACACCCAGGACGTGAAAACGGGTAAAGAGGTGAAGGATTGGTATCCGGACCTGCCCAAGGCCGATGCCCGCCTTATCGATGACCTCAACTACCGGCATTGGAACGTGTGGGACGACTACAAAGCCACCCACGTCTTTTTCCAGCCCGTGGGGGCCGATGGCAAGCCCACCGGCTACGGTAAGGATGCCATGGCCGGGGAGAAGTTTGACGCGCCCCTGCAGCCGCTGGCGGGCTCCGAGCAGCTGGCTTTCTCGCCCGATGGCTACTCGGTGGCGTACACCTCGCGCAAGCTCACGGGCAAGGCCGAAGCCGAAAGCACCAACTCCGATATCTACCTCTACACTATTCGGGATGGCAAAACCGAGAACCTGAGTCTGGGTCTGGAGGGCTACGATACGGAGCCGGCCTTCTCGCCCGACGGCACCAAAATAGCGTGGCTACACATGGCCACGCCGGGCTTTGAGGCCGACCGCAACGGCATCGTGGTGTACGACTTTAAAACCAAAAAGCGCGAGGACATCACCAAGGACTCCGAGCAGACGGCGGGTAATATCCGGTGGAGCGCCGATAGCAAAACCATTTATTTCAACGGCGTTTTACAGGGTACCGACCAGATCTTCGCCGTGCCGGGCAAGGGCGGCAACATTCGGCAGCTCACGAAGGGCGCGCAAAACTACAACGCCTTCGAGCTGGCGGGGCCCACGACGGCCATAGCCAACAAAACAACCATCAGCAGCCCGGCCGACCTGGTACGGGTGGACCTGAAGACCGGTAAGGAAACGCCCCTTACGACCATCAACCGCGAGGAGCTGGCTGGTGTGACGATGGGCAAAGTGGAAAACCGCCGCGTAACGACCACCGACGGCAAGCAGATGCAGGTCTACGTCATTTACCCGCCCGACTTCGACCCCAGCAAGAAGTATCCGACCCTACTCTACTGCCAGGGTGGCCCGCAAAGCCCGATTACGCAGAGCTTTTCTTACCGCTGGAATTTTCAGCTCATGGCCGCCAACGGCTACATCATCGTGGCCCCCAACCGGCGCGGCCTGCCCGGCTTCGGCACCGAGTGGAACAACAGCATTTCGGGCGACTGGGGCGGCCAGCCTATCCGCGACTACCTCTCCGCTATTGATGCCGTAAGCAAGGAGCCGTTTGTAGACAAGGACCGGCGCGGCTGCGTAGGTGCCAGCTACGGCGGTTACTCGGTCTACTACCTGGCTGGTAAGCATGAGGGCCGCTTCAAAACCTTCATTGCTCATGCCGGCCTCTACAACCTGACCAGCTGGTATCCGAGCACCGAGGAAATGTTCTTCGCCAAGCACGATATCGGAGCCGCGCCCTGGGATGCTACCCCGCACAAAAGCTACACCGACTTCAACCCCCAGAAGTTCGTTGGCCAGTGGGACACCCCGATTCTGGTGATTCACGGCGGCAAAGACTTCCGCGTGCCCGAAGGCCAGGGCATGGAGGCCTTCGGCACGGCCCAGCTGCGCGGCATTCCGAGTCGCTTCCTGTATTTTCCCAACGAGGGCCACTGGATTCAGAAGCCCCAGAACGCGGTGCTCTGGCAGCGCGTGTTTTTCGACTGGCTGGGCCGCAGCCTGAAGCCCGAGACCCAAGCGGTGAAGTAACGTAGGCACTGCTTTTCCAACGCTCATCTTCCGCGTGAAGGTGAGCGTTTTTTTGGCGGCTGTTGCCTGCAGCCGGGTATGATGCGCCGCTGCGCTGGTCAGCAAAAATGCATTATACAGCCATTCTGTTGTAAGTTTAGTCGTCGCTATCCTAGCCGCTCCGCTGTGCTCCTTCGCTTATTCACTCTGTGTATCCTGTTATGGGGCGTATCGCTGCCCGCTCTGGCCCAGCCGGAGCTGCCGGAGCTGCCGCAAGCAATGCTCGATACACTGTATTTGGAGGGTGAAAATCATACGCACGTTTCGGAAGCCTACCGCTACTACACCGAGCCGTTTTCGGTGGCCCCGAGCCCGGAGCGGGCCGATAGTCTCTGGCGGGCCGGGGCTTTCCAAACCGGCGTCTGGCACCGGGCGCTCAACCTGGGCTTTCTGCACCAGCGCGTCTGGCTGCGCATCGCCGTGGCCAACACCTCGCCCCAGCGCAGCCGCTACGTCTGGAGCATTTATAACTTCACCGACAGCGCCACGCTGTATTCCCGCACCCAGCCCGGCGGGCCGTTTCGCCAGGTAGCTTCCAGCTCGTGGGCGCTGGCCAGCCAACGCACGTTTCCGAGTCGCGCCGTGGGGCTGCCATTTGTGCTCGAAGCCGGGCAGCGCGCGGTGCTCTACCTGCGCGTCGACCACTATGCCGGGGCGCTGTACTTGCCCACCTACATCGAAACTACCGAGCAGTCGTTGGCCGCGGAGGTTGAAGCGCCCTTTGTCCGCCACTGGATCTGGCTGCTGGGTTTCTACGTGAGCAGCGCCTTTTTCAACCTGGTGCTCTTCGCCTTCCTGCGCGACCGTATCCACATCTGGTACGTGCTCTACGTGCTGTGCGTCACGCTTTTCCTGCTCATGGAAGACGGCTTTGACGCCTGGGTGCTGCCGGCGGGCTTCTACCGCCTCATCTGGTCGGTGGGGCAGTTTAACCTGATGCTGCTGGCAGCGGCCTGCGGAGTCCGGATTATGCAGCTGTTTCTGCGCCTGCGGGCCGGGTGGCCACGCCTCTACCGCGCCGGCAACTGGATTGCCGGTACGGCTGTGGTTTTTGTGGGCGTGTATGCCGTGGTATTTCCGCTGGCTATCCGGGCGGGCATCACCTATCCCGCCGTGCTGAACGCGGCGCGGGAGGCGCTGCTGCTGCTGGTATTTGCCTACGGCTGGGTGGTGCTGCTCAATGTGCTGCTCTCGCGCCGCCGCCAGCTGGCGGCCTACTACGCCCTTACCTATCTTTTCTTCTTTATTGGGTTCATACTTTTCTGGCTCAATCATCTGGGCCTGACCAACTTCAGCCTCGTGAAACCCAACGCGCTGGCCTGGGGCCTGGTGCTGGAGCTGGTCGTGCTCAGTGCCCTGCTTACGGGGCGTTTTCGTCACACGCTACGCCAGAATGAGAAGCTGCGCATTCGGCAGCTGCGCCAGCGCAATGCCCAAAGCGCCCGCCTCATTGCGGCCCAGGAAGAAGAGCGGGTACAGCTCGCCCGCGAGCTGCACGACGCGCTGGGCCCCAACCTGGCCGCCCTGCACATGGCCTGGCAAGGCCCGGCTATGCGCGAGGCGCTGGCCAGCTCGGCCGCAGCCATGGCCGTGGCGCATCATACCGAGCTCCTGCTCCGCCACCTGCGCGACGAGGTGCGCACCTACAGCCACACGCTACTACCGGTGCAGCCGGGCGCGGGCACACTGGCCGAATCGGTGGCGGCGCTCGGCGAGCTGCACAATATGTATGGCAACCCAACGGTACGCACCTATTGTGGAGCTGGCCTCGAACAGCTCGCCGCCTCCATACAGCAGGCCGCCTACCGCATTGCGGCCGAGCTGCTGAACAACGCCATCCGCCACTCCCGGGCCACCGAAGTGTCGGTGCAACTGCTGCGCCACCCGGCCGAGCTGGAGATATTGGTGGAGGACAATGGCCAGGGATTCGCCGAACCCACCGCTGGCAGCGGCATTGGTCTGCGGGGCGTGCGGGCGCGCACCGACTACCTGCGGGGCCAGGTCTACATCGACAGCTCACCCCACGGCACGAGCATCGTGGTACGAATACCCTGCTGAAAACTTTGCGCTAACAATTCTCCCCGTTTTCTTATGCCTATGTCCTCCGCTCCGTGCCGCCTGCTTATCGTCGACGATCATCTGATGCTTACCCAAAGTCTGGCGCTGCTGCTGGCGGGGCACGCTGATATGACGGTGGTAGCACAGCTGGCCTCGGGCGCGGAATTACTGCGTTGGCTGGCGGCGGCTCTGGTGCCAGTGCCCGCCGATGTGCTGCTGCTCGACCTGCACCTGCCCGTTCCCGACGGCCTTACGCTGCTGCCCATTGTGCAGCAGCAGCACCCCCAGCTACGGGTTCTGGTCTTTAGCACAGCAGCGGCTCCCGACCTGATTGAGCGCGTGGCGGCGGCAGGTGCGGCGGGGTTCCTGCCCAAATCGGCGGATGCCGGGCAGCTGCTGGCAGCCATCCGGAGTGTGCATGCGGGCGAAAAGGTATTTCCACTGCTGGCCCGGCCAGTTGCGCCCGGCGGCATTGAGGCCACGGAACCCCTGCTGCGCCTGCACCGACTGTCGCCACGGGAGCGGGAGGTGGTGGGCCTGATTCGGACGGGCCTCACGACACGCGACATTGCCGACCGGCTCTCCCTATCCGAATTCACGGTGGGCACCCACCGCCGCAACATCATGCACAAGCTGGAACTGCCCAACATGGCCGCCCTGCTACAGTTTGCCTTCGACCACGGCCTGTGAAAAAGCAGCCGATGCTGGACGAAAAGCCAAGTTAAGAATGCTGATTTCCGGGTCCTGCTTGACTTGGCGTGTGCTTGTCGCAGCATGACGTGGAAATGGCAGTAACTGAAAACGCTGATTTGGCACACAAAGACTGTCATGCTTCATCTGGTATCCGCTTGCCGAAGCATGACGTCCGACAGACTTCCTAAACAGCTTCATTGTTACCTACACACTAAGCCAGAATAGCATCGGTGGCTTTACCGATGTCGCTGCTCACTTTCTGGATGAACTCCAGCTGCTCGCGTAGCATATTTTCGTCGGGGGTTGGGGCGGGCTTGGGCAGCGCTTCGGCTTCTACGGCCAGAAACTCCGTAGCGGGTTCCGTAGCCGAGGCGTCCAGCTTTTTCAGACTCCGGGTGAGGGCAGCCAGGGCCAGGCGCAAGGGCTTGCGGGTGGCCGGAGCCAGCGGCTGCCGGGCAGCGGCCGAGGTGATGGACGCAATATTGGAGGCCAGAATATGATTCAGCACCACGAACTCGTGGACTTCGCTGCTGCTGCGCTGCTTGCTTTTGGGCTCCGACAGCATGCGCTGAAACGCAGCCGAAAGGTTGGCGGAGCTGACGTATACTTCCTTTCGAACCAGCTTGTAATCGGTTTGCCGGAACGCCACGCCCGCCAGACTTTCGGCCAGCTTGTGCAGGTATTTGCTGTTGGCCCGCAGCACGTCGCGCATGAAGTCCTCCAACTGCTCCGATTCCCACTTCGGAAACAGCAGATAGCCGGCCGAAAAGGCAATGGCGCACCCGATAAGCGTAGCAAGTATGCGCTCCTCAATAACAGCCAGGTAGCCCACGCCCATCAGGCTGAACATAATAAGGATGAAAGGCGTGAGGCAGGTGACGGTGACAATGTAATTGGTACGCTGAAAGCTGTAGGATATTACCATCAGCACCACCATACACACGATTTGTACGGTGGTATCCCGTAGCAGCACCAGGATCAGAACTCCGATGATGCCACCGACCAGCGTGCCCAAAATCCGCTGGTAGTTGCGCTCCTTGGTCAGGCTGAAACCCGGCTTGAGCATGTAGGTGGTCGTCATCAGAATCCAGTAGCTGTGGTAGCCCGGAACCAGCAGCTTGGCCGCTAGGAAGCCCACGGAGCAGGCCAGCATCATCCGGATGGCGTGGCGGAACACCGAAGAGCTGAAAGTGAGGTTGTCGCGGATGGACTTCAGGTCAAATTCCTTGTGCGACACGAAGCGCGCTATTTCCAGCTCCCGGCCCTTCGTCTGGCCCGCCGTAGCTTCGTCGAAGTAGTGCAGGATGTCGTTGACGCGCTGGGTGAGATTACGCAGGTTTACCAGAATCTTCTTCAGCACCAGGCTGTGGCCCGCCGCACCCTGCTCGCCAATAGCATCGATGCGGGTTTTCAGGGCTTCGAGCTGCGCTTTCAGGTTGGCGCGGCTGGTGTAGGGCCGGTTGGCCTGAATGGCCACGCCGATATGGTCCAGCTCCACGGCCATGTGGCGAATGAGGCGGGCAATGTCGGCCAGCACGCCGGTGTGGCCAAACTGGGTGCGTAGCGCGGCATAGTCGTAATAAGTGGCCGTGATGTGCTCGTACAGGTCCACCACATCAATGAAGGTGACTACCAGCCGCTGCCCCCGGTTCGTGGACTCATTCACGAGCTGGCGGCTTTTGAACAGCACTTCGCGCACGGCATCCTGCTTCTCACTCACGATTACCTGCTGGGCAATCAGGTGGCGGTAGTCAGCCTCCAGATTGGTTTCGAGGCTGTAGAACTCGGCTTTAATGGTCAGAAACTGAGCTACGGCGTGGATGCACTGGGCCAGCGCCTGCCGAGCGGCCCGGTGCGGCCGCACCTGGTGCAGCAGCAGGCTCAGTACCATATACCACACGCCGCCGGCCAAGGCCAGGGCGCTGTCGGGCACCAGCTGCGCCAGCGTCAGGGGCGTGTCCATTCGCAGGATCATGATGAGCAGCGCCGCCGACCCCAGCGCGCCGGCCCGCGCCCCATACACCAGCAGCATGGTGAAGACGAAGCTCAATACCGCTACCTGCACGCCCAGTAGCCAGTTGGAGTGTTGCGCCAGCCCAGTCAGGATGGCAACCAAAAAGATGCACAGGTTGCCGTAGAGCATACCGTTGCGCTTGTGCGCAATGGGACCGGGCAAATCGGTGATGCTGATGCACACCGCCCCGATAGACATCGTGAGGCCGGTTTCGAACTGCCCCAGCTGCGCAAAGACCAGCGCGGGCAGCAGAATGGCGAAGGTGATGCGCAAGCCGTCGGAAAAATCCTGCCCAAAGAAGAAGTAATGGATTTTTCGGGTTTGCTCGTTCATTGCGGTGTCGTAGGGGGCCAGTTGCTGGTATCGGCCCTTATACGGCAAACAAGGTAAGGGCTGTTGGCAATAGGGCCGAGCGGCCGCGCTGGCTATTCGTACCAGGTGGCAGCCCACAGAAAGCAGAAAGCCTCCCCGGCGGTTGGGGAGGCGTTTCCAAAAATAGCTAGTGTCGGCGCACTAAGCCGCGTCGGAGTGCTTCCGGCGCACGTTGGAGTGGTGATGGTGTTGACAATACTTTTCGGCATCCAGCAGCGTACGCACGATGGGCACGCTCAGGGTGGGAGCCAGTGCCAGCAGCTCTTGCTGAGTTTCGGCGCTGAGGTGGCACAAAATCAGGCTCATGCCGTGCTTGGTCAGCTTGTGGTAATAGTAGGTGAGCAGCTCGGCCGCGTCGGAGGGCAGGTGGTGCAGGTGGCTACAGTCGACCCACACGCTGGACTTGCCGCTACGGGCAGCCCGGCTCAGCGCCCGGTCCAGGGCATCGTCCTTGTAGTCGGTGGAGGGTAGCACATCGTCGGCCAGGATAAGCAGGTAGCTTTCCGGCAGAATCTCACGATAAACTTCCATGGAGTAAGGTTGTAGAATGAGTTGCGGGTTTGGCGGAAGGACAAGAAAAAGAACGGGGCGGAGCGGGAAACCAACAGCAGTTGAGGCGACCAAAAGGGCCACGGGCACGAATAGCGGCTGCGCTGGCAAATGCCGGTATCTGAATACGCTTTCCCCAGAAAATAGTACGTAATGGGCAGCACTATTTTCAGTTGTAAGACGCTCATTATGAAACCGATAGTTTCATACTCATAGCCTGGCTTCGATTATTGCAATTTCCTCATCCCACCCAGCAGGCATCTTATTTCAGCCCTTAAAACCTCAAAAAACCGGAAGCATTGCTTGCTGAGCACCACTCTATAGCACAGCTCGTCCGCTACCGGTTGCTACCAATAGCCCAGGGCTATATTTTTAACAATCTATGTATTATAACAAACTCATGGCCCAGCTCAAGCAGGCCGCCAGCACATCACTATTGAGGCTGTATGGCCAGTAGCGCTTGGGTAGTATTTGCCTTCTTCGAACGTCCTATCGAGCAACGCGAGACGTCTCGCGTTGCTCGACAGAACGTTCAAAAAGCCTTCAGGACTGCTTTTCCGATTACTGCCCACACACCCGCTAGTACAGGATATCGTCGATGGGTTCCAGGCGCGCCGGCAGCTCGGTTTCGCCCAGCATTTCGCGCAGGTCAATTTCAATCGTGCGGCACAGGGCCGTCATGGGTACGTCGTTCATCTGGTTGTCAAACGGATTCTCACTGATGTGGCCTACCACCTCAATCGTATTGAAAACCCAGGATACGAGCACTGAGAAGGGTATCGTGAGCCAGACGTGCGTGGGCCCCAGCTTCGCGAATTCGCCCAGCAGACCCAGCGGCAGCAAGGCAATGAACAGCCAGACGAAGACGTAGCTGAAAAAGGCGTACTGCCGGGGAAAAGGCGTATTCTTGATTCGCTCGCAGCCGCCCTGCAGGGTGTAGAGCTCCTCCAGGGTTTCGACCATCGACACGTGCTGGAAGTCGTTGAGCAGGCCGCGCTCCTCGCGCAAAAACCGCAGCTCAGCCGCCTGCTTGCGTAGCAGCTGCGTGGCCGGGTTCTGCTTGCGGCGCATCGTCTCCGACTCCTGCGCATCCAAAAACGGCGCTACATCAGTGTCCCAGAGCTCGGGCTGGTGCCGCAGGGTCAGGCGCAGCGCGTTGCACCACGCTATGTGCCGGTACACCAGCGCCTGGTGGCGGTGGCTCAGCTCGCCGGCGCTGGCGGCGGGAGCCTGCACCCCGGGAGCATCCACGATGGAAGTCACGTATTCCAGGGACTTTATGGCCCAGGTTCGGCTGGCATTCACGACGCCGCCCCACAGCTGCCGCCCTTCCCAGAAGCGGTCATAGGAGCCATTGTTTTTGAAGCCGATGTAGAACGAAACCGCAATGCCCAGCGTGGCCAGCGGCTGCCACGGAATGGCAATAAACTTCCACCCGACCACATCATACAGCAGACAGATGCAGGTCGAGTAGAGCGTAAACAGCAGCACACTGCGCCAGGCATATTTCCAGATAACGCGCCAACGAATATTTTCGCGAATGTACACGGGAGGTGATTTGGTAAAATGGTAAGCTAACGGACGAGCTGGTGTCAAACCGCGCCCCTACGACCGGGGCCGCTTCCCCTTACGGACACGCAGGCCCGGTGGCCGATAAGAAGGTGCTTCGGAGCATCTTCTTATCGCACATCAATCCCCATCAGCTGCATGAGCTTGCTGGCGTTGAACTCGCGGCACTGGCCGGGCGTGAGGTGATAGTCGAACCGGATTTCGTCGCCCTCAATGGTGCTGTTGAAGCTGTAGTTGGTCACGGCTCCGGGTAGCTCCTCGGCCATAGCCGCCAGCTCCAGGTCGTGGGTGCTGACGAGGCCGCTGGCCGGGCGCTGGTGCAGCTGCCGGATCAGGGCCTGCGCGCCCCGGTGCCGGTCGCGGGAGTTGGTGCCCTTAAGAATTTCATCGAGCAGATAGAATACGGGCTGGCCGGTGGCCGTCAGCTCCAGCAGCAGGCGCAGGCGCTTCAGCTCGGCATAAAACGAGGAGGTGCTTTCGGCCAGGTTGTCCTGGGTGCGCATGGCGGTGTACACCTGCGCCGGAGCCAGCCGTAGCCGCCGGGCACACACCACGGCCCCCGCCTGGGCCAGCACCATATTCAGGCCGATAGTTCGCAAAAACGTGCTTTTGCCCGACATATTCGAGCCCGTGATAATGCCGGTATGGCCCGCGCCCACGGTACTGAAATCGTTGGTGATGCGACGGCTGGCGAAAATCAGTGGGTGCCCCAGCTCCTCGGCCGTCACTTCCAGCGGAGTGGGGCTCAGCTCGGGCACGGCATAGTCGGGGTTGGCTACCTGGAAGCCGGCCAGGCTCACCAAGGCTTCCAGCTCGGCTCCTACTTCCAGCATCGCGTCGAGGTGGCCGCCGAGGCGGGCTTTCCAGCGTTCCAGCAGCCACATACAGCCCAGGTCCCAGAGCAGGATGTTGTTGAAGATGGCCGCTACCAACGGACTCTCGCGCAGTGAAAACAACCCCGTAATGCGCGACAACTGCCCAATGAGCACCGAGGCCG
Organism: Hymenobacter elongatus; assembly: GCF_004745955.1. Lineage (GTDB taxonomy): Bacteria > Bacteroidota > Bacteroidia > Cytophagales > Hymenobacteraceae > Hymenobacter > Hymenobacter elongatus. The sequence continues at coordinate 76,228 of NZ_SRLD01000002.1, forward strand.
GCTGGTGGTCGGCGCTGGTGTGGAGGGTAGCCTGCAGCTCGCGGAGGCGGGGCGAAGTCCAGTCGCGGGCTTCAAACCAAGCCAGCTGATCGTGGTAGGCCCGCATGGCGTCGCGCATGGAGCTGCTGTGCCGGAAATACTCGCCCCGCGCCAGCCGAAACACCGCGTTCAGGCTGCCCAGCACCAGCACCGCCACCAGCACCGGCCGCGCCGAGTAGCCAACGAGCCACAGCACCACGCTGGCCAGGGCCAACGGTGGCAAAAGCAGCAGCAGGGCTTTAAGCCAGGCTTTGCCCTGAAAGAAGTCGGGCTGCCGCAGCCACTCCGTGAAGCGCCGCGGGTCGATGTCCTGCTTGGGGTAGTGCCGGGCGCGGGCCTGCCACTCCTGCTGCCAGGCCACGTCGGGTGCCAGCTCGGCTACCGCCTGCTGGCGCTGTGCTATTACCGTGGGGGCCGCGCCGGCCAGCAGCCAGCCCGCCAGCCAGTCGTGACCCAGGCGCGAGGTGGCACGGTTGAGCAGCTGGTAGAGCGAATGAGGACCAAATACGTCCAGGTCGGCGGTGTAGGGGTGCGCGGGGTCGAGGTAGCGCGTGCCGGGGTCGAAGGCCCCCAGGTTACCCTGCAGCCGGCTCAGCTCGTCCTGATTGAGCTGGGCCAGCAGGCGGTAATGCTCCCGCTGGTACCCGACTTTGCGGTGCCAGTGCACCAGCAGCAAGAAAACGGCGTAAGCCAACGCTACTACCGCAAAAGCAGCGCCCAGCTGCCGCTGCGAAAATAGCCACCATACGGCCGCGCCGCTGGCGGCAAAGGCTACGACACGCAGCCAGGCCACGGCGCGGTGCCTGGTGGCAAAGTAGCTTTCCCGCGCGGTGTGGGCCGCCAGGTTTTCAGTGAACAGCTCGGCCGGAGCAACGGTAAGCGGACGGAAGGCAGATGGTAGAGGCACGACGCAAAAAAGGGTGAGCGTGTCAAAAGTAACACGCTCACCCGCCCCGATTGTTGTACCGGTTTCAGTTACCGTTCAAAGCGCACCGCCAGGTAAAAATTCCGGCCGCTGGCGTTGATGCCCGACGCGAACGGCCGGTAGCTCTGGTCGAGGATGTTTTCCAGGCCCGACTGTATGCTCCAGTTTTGGGTAATCTGGTAGGTAGTGCGCAGGTTGAACGTCTGCCAGCCCAGAGCGCCCACCGGCGTGTTCTGAATCAGATTGTCTTCGCCGGAAGGGCTGTACTCCGCGACGCCCTTGCGGCCATTGAACAGCACGGAAGCTTCCGCCGTCAGCTTGCGGTGCTGATACGATATGGCCCCACGGCCATGCAGCGGCGGAATATGATCCAGCGGCACGTCGGTACTCAGGTCGCGGCCTTTGGTATAGGTCACGGAAGCCTGCCCGGTGAAGCGCGGGCCAATAGCGCCGTTGAGCCGGCCACTCAGGCCATAAATACGGGCGCGGCCGGTATTGGTGTTGGCCACTGTGGCGAACGTCTGCCCATTGTAGACGGTGGTGGTCTGCCCGTCGGGCATGGTGAAGGGGCGCACTACCACGGCGGCGGTCAGCGTGCTGTAAAAGCCCGTGACGGCTACGTGCAGCTTGCCGGGCAGCGTATTCGACACCTCGGCTTCGCGGTAGAAAATCTGCTCGGGTTTCAGGTTGGGGTTCGGCACGATGAGGGTGCCGTTGTTCTGCTCAAAGGTCTTACCCACGTCGTCCAGGTTGGGGTTGCGGAAGCCGGTCGACAGCAGCCCACTCACCCGGAAGCCCGCCGGCAGCATCCAGACCAGCCCCAGATTGCCGTTGAGCGACGAGGAAGACTGGTCGGAATTCAGCACGCTGGACTTGAAAAACTCCGGGTTGAAATTCGCCCGCAACCGCACCGCGCTGAAGCGCAAGCCGTCCGAGAGAATCAGCCGGGGCGTAATTTCCCAGCGGTGCGAAGCGTAGGCCCCCGTAGTAGCGTAGGTCGAGCCGTTGGGGTAGCGGGTGGCAATGAGCGTGGTTTGTCCGGTCAGAATGTTGGCCTGACGGCCCACACTCTCCACGCGGTTGTGTGTGGCCTCGGCCCCGTAGCGCAGCTCATGCCGCCCGATTTCCTTGAACAAATCCAGATTGACCGACCCGATGCGCACGTCCTCCAGGTTTTCGTTGCGCAGGTCTTTGCCAAAGTCGCGCACCAGCCGGCTTTCGGCTACCTGCTGCACGGCGGGCGTGAAGCGGACCATGTCGAAGAAGCGCGTGGGCCGCGAGTATTGGTATTGGTAGCTGGCAAAAAACCGCTGCTGTGGGCCATAGCTCCATTCGGCGTAGCGCAACGCGCCGTTGCGGTAGGTTTGCAGCCGGTCGTAGCGAGGCACGTCCGAGGTGGTCGAGTACTGCAGGTTCAGGGTGTGTTGCTGGCCGGCGCTGGGCTGGTAAAGTACTTTTTGCAGGATATCGAGCTGCCGGTAGCCCGACTGCCGCTGGATATTCGGATTGTCGTTTTCTACCACCACATCCTTGCCATCCTGGCGCTCCACGTAGCGCAGGTTGTCGCCGAAGCCGGGAAACGACTGGTAGCCCCGGCGGCCCTTGCGCAGGTCGTCGAAGTCGGAGGCGGTGATGCTGGTGAATAGGCCAATTTTCTGCCAGCCCAAGCTCAGGTCGGTATGCAGCGTTTTCTCGTGGGCGGCGGTGCCGTAGCGCAGCAGGTTGCTAGTGTGCACGCGGGGCCCAGTAGCGGCGCTATCGGCCAGCTTGGGGTTCTTGGTCAGGATGCTGATAACGCCGCCCAGCGCGTCGGTGCCGTAAATTACCGAGCCCGCGCCGCTCAGGATTTCGATGCGTTCCACGGAATTTGCGTCGGTGCTCAGAATATTCTGCAAGTGGCCGGCCCGGTAGATGGCGTTGTTCAGCCGCACCCCGTCCACGACCAGCAGAATCTTGTTGGCCTCGAAACCGCGCAGCACCGGGCTACCGCCCCCAAACTGGGATTTCTGCACAAACACCTGCCCGGTATTCACCAAGGCTTCGGCCGTATTCATCGGGTTTTGCAGCCGAATCTGGGTGGCCCGCAGCACGTCGATCTGCTGGGGAATATCGGCTTTACGCTCCTGCACGCGGTTGGCAGAAATAACTACTTCATCCAGCCCAATGATGCGCAGCGTATCGGGCCGGCCCACCTGCGCCCGCGCCTGACCCAGGCCAACCAGGCTGATCAGTACCAACAGCAGCGTTTTCTTCACGAGCTTCTTTTTTCTGACGCTTGGCAACAATCTATTTTCCCTCTCCTACTACCGCAATACACTTCAGCTCGATGGCAATGGGCGTGGGCAGGCAGTTCACTTCCACTGTGGTGCGGCAGGGCTGGTTGTGCTGAAAGTACTCGGCATAGATCCGATTGTACGCGGCAAAGTCATCCTTCATATTCGTCAGAAAGACGGTCACATCCACCAGGTCCTCCCAGCGCGAACCGGCCTCCTCCAGAATGTAGCGCACGTTGGCAAATACGGCGTGGCACTGGCTTTCGAAATCGTAGCGCCGGATTTCGTTATCTTCCGTCAGCTCGACGCCGGGAATGGCTTTCTGGCCGCGCTGCCGGGGGCCTACCCCCGACAGAAACAGCAGATTGCCCACGCGACGGGCGTGCGGATAAAGTCCCACGGGCTCGGGAGCCCGGGAGGAATTGTGCGCGGTAGAGGTTTCGTCAGGTTGCATACCGTCAAAAATACCGAATTCAAACGCAATTCGTACCTAAATCGTCCGTTTTTGAGCTGGTGCGGTTGTTGCATTTTGCCGGAGCTGTTCCCCTTAACCCTGCTGTAATATGTTAATCACCATTCGCCGCCTCATTCTGCTCCTTGCGCTAAGCGCCGCTTCCCTTGCCACCGCCCAGGCCCAGCAGAAGCTGAAATACCCCAAAACCAAGCCCGACGAAATCTACGATGCCGTGGCCAAGCCCGCCGTGCCGGTGAGCGGCCTACAGGGCTATGCCGACTACCTGGAGAAAAACCAGCAGTATCCTACCGCTGCGCTGCAAGGGGGCCAGTCAGGCACCGTAGAGGTAACGTTCGTAGTCGAAAAGTCAGGCAGCGTATCCTCCCTAGCGGTGAAGACACCAGTGTCGCCGGTGCTGGATGCCGAGGCCCTGCGGCTGATAAAAGGCGGGCCCAAATGGACACCGGCCGAAAACAAAGGCGCCAAAGTGCGGCAGCGGGTCACGATTCCGATAACCTTCAACCTGCCCCTGGGTGCCGGCGGCCCCGCCCCCATGACGCTCGACCGGGAGGAAAGCAAGCCGGCAGTAAGCGCCACCGGCCTCACAGTAGTGAAGGCCGATCAGCCCGCCCGGCCCGTGGGAGGCACCGACGCTTTTTTCGACTGGCTCCAGAAAAACCAGCGCTACCCCGCCCTGGCCCGCAAAAAGAGCGTGCAGGGCAAAGTCATGGTCGAGTTCATGGTGCAGAAAGACGGTTCCCTGACCGATGCCAAGCTGGTGAAGCGCTTGGGCGCGGGCTGCGACGAGGAAGCCCTGCGCCTCATTAAAGCCGCCCCCAAATGGGAGCCCGCCCTGTATCAGGGGCAGCCGGTAAAGCAAAAGATGGTTCTGCCGGTTCTCTTCCACTTACTCTAAGACTCTGACCCTCTTCCGGCGGCAGCTACGGCGCATTCTGTAGCACTGCACAAGAACACGGCACCTTTCCGGCTTGGGTGTAGTCGTGCCGCCTACTCGCTCCTTTCTTCTACCTGCTTCCTATTCGTTTCGTATGCTTGCCCCGTTGCCGCTCCTATCCGCCCCGCCGGTTGCTCTTCTTCCCGCGCCGCCCGTTGCCGGCCCGCTGACCATCTGGCCGTATCAGGCGCGCTTTCAGCAGGCTGCCCAGGCTATGGCCGAGGGCATTTTTAACGCCATCGATGAGGATCTGGAGCCCCGGGTGCTTCTGATTGGCATTCCCATGGAACAAGGCAAGCAAACCGAGTTGATAGTCTGCCTGGAGCCGACCGACTGCGGCCTCGACTTCCAGAGCTTCGGCCAGGTGCTGGCGCGGGGCCGGGAGCTGCAAGGCACCGAAAACTGGCCTTCCTCCGACCGGGAGCACATGACGGAGGAAACCATTCGACGGCGCTACCACGGCCTGGGGCTGCGGCTGGCTATTCAGGAAGCGCTGGACGCGGTGCCCGGCAAAAGTCAGTTCTTTGCCGGCTGGCCCATTCTGATCGGCAAATATTACGTCATTACGGTGCTGCAGGTCAACCGCAAGGCGCTGCGGGTGCACCAGTCGCTGCAGCCCGACCGCTACTACACCGATGGCCGGCCGCTGGCCCCGTCGCTGGTGCTGTCCACGGTTTTGCGCTTTCATGAGGAGTGCGTCAAGTCCTTGACGGAGCCCGAGCCGGGCTCCGGCATGCTCGTGCGCCCCCGCGACACCGACGAGCTGGTGCGGGCCGCTGGCAAGCTGCTCATGGATACGCCCGCTCAGGCGCTGGGCATCATTCCGTCCACGGCCAAGCTGTTTGCCACCTGCAACACCATTTCGTCGTTGCGCTACGAGGGTGCCGAAGGAGTGGGGAAGCTGCTGCTGGGCCACCGCCGCCACCCCAATCTGGAGGAAGTATTTGCCCTCACCTGCCCCACGCCCCTCACCGACTACCGCGCCGTGCGCAAGCTGCTGGAAATGACCACGGCCGACGTAAGCCTGCTGGCCGATGGTGAAAACGTGTATGCCCTAGGCCGCATGGTAGGCACCTACGACGCCAGCCGCGAAGATCTGTTCATGATCAACTTCGTGACGCACTACGCCTGGGAGTTTCAGCACGATGGTAAGGTACTGATGCGCAGCCACTATGGCCAGCCCAGTCTGCCACGCCCGCGCCTAAACCGGGTCAACTTTCGCAAAGACCTGCGCCGCATCTTCGCCCTCACCGACCCAGTAAAAGTAGAGCGCCTGTGGGATGTAGTGCTCGAAGCCAGCCGCCAGAAGCACGGTACGCTGGTCGTCGTCACAACGGAAGCGCTGGCCGAAGCCGACCGTCTCAAGCTGCAATGCACCCTTATCGAGCCCGTGCCGCTCACTCCGCTCATCACCCGCCTGGTTACGGCCATCGACGGGGCCGTGCTCGTCGATCCGGAATCGTATTGCTACTCCATTGGTGTTATTCTCGACGGCAAGGCGTCGGGCCACGGCACCAGCACCCGCGGGGCCCGCTACAACTCGGCCATCCGCTACGTGGAAAGCAGCCCGTATCCGTGCATGGCCATCGTCGTCAGCGAAGACGGCTTAGTCGATGTCATTACCAAGGACAACCTGCACGAGCGGGAGTAGTCAGAGGTCCGGAAAACGAGAAAAGCTTCAACGCCCATCAGGGTGCTGAAGCTTTTTTGTTGGGTCTTCGCTGCCAACTGTCAGCTTGCCCGAGCTACCGCCCGGCTGACGCGGCGTCCTACTGCTTTTTGGCCCGAAACGACCAGGTGATGCGGAATACAGCCACGGTATCACCGCTTTCATCGATGCCGGTGCTGGTGCAAACCACGGTGCGGCCCTCGCCGGTGGCGCGGCTTTCGGCAATAGCCTGAGCAATGCGCAGGCCGTCTTCGCTGGTAAAGGCAATCAGGCCCACGGCTTTTTTGGAGAACTCCGCTTCCATGCCTACCACCAGCATCGACACGGGCGCGCCGCTGCTGGTATTCATCATGGCAAGCACCCCGCTGGCCATTTCGGCGGCCATGCTCAGGCAGGCGAAATAGATACTGCGAAACGGGTTTTTGGTCAGGTACTTAAACGGCACCGTCACCGTAGCCCGCGCCGGCGTGATTTCCCGTATCCGCAACCCAGCCAGGTAGGCCATCGGCAAGCTGCGCAGCATAAACAGACGCAGCTTTAGCGGGTTGGAAATTGTGCGGCGGAAAGCGGCGGCCTGGGGCATATCGGTGGGCACGGGCACCAGGGAAGCAGTTTCGGAAGGTAGCATAAGCAAGGCCGGAGAAGACCGGAGGCGGAAGTTAGGGCTTTTTGGGCGAAGCCCGCCGCCCCGACTGGCCCGGTGCCGGCTTGGCAGCCGGGTACACTTTTAGCTCCTGATAGGTCGAAACCGGGTCCAGTTCGCGCCGAAAATCCAGCTCTTCCAGCACGCCGACAACCAGCTCCGCCGTCGTATACACGAGGTTGCCATCGAGCAAGTGCCCGCCTACGGTGCGCCCGGTGGAGTCGGCCACCGCGAGGTGCAGATGGCTGCCATTTACGGAGAGCGTACCCACCAGAGACACAATTTCAAAGTGGCCCTTGTACACGGTGGGGCCGTTTTGGTTAGCCAGCCGCAGCGTCGTCGTCGTCAGGCTACCCACGCAGGTCACGATGGCAGCAGCCTTGAGCTGGTGCTGCTGCGTGAAGGCCGCGAGCTGCTGCCGTAGATCCTGACCTGGCCCCAACCGCAGCGCGTACGTGCGCATCGGGGAAGACAACGCAACCGGGGCGGCGGTAAGTGACATGGCTTGTTGGGCTACGGCGGCTGAAGTGGTCAGCGCCAGGATGAGCAACGAAACTACAAGACGCATTAAGGCGTGGCAAAAGTGAAGCCCTGCGCCGCATCGGAAGAAATAGCGGCCGCACGGGCCGGCAAGAATAAGCAATAAAAAAAGAGCCGGCGGGGCCGGCTCTTTTCAAAGGAATGCGACGATGATGGCGGGCTAGCAGGCTAGCGGTTGAACCGCACGTCGCCATAGCGCACTTTTATATTGACGCTGGCCGGCTTACGCACCGACATCACCCCAAACTGCCCCTGCATGTCGCTCGACGACGGGCTGTTTTCTTCCGAATCTACCCGCACCAGCCGCTTGTCGAGCAGCAGCTTACCGTGCTGGGTATTTACGTCGAAATTGAAAGCCGCGCCATCGGGAAAGTTGAGTAGAATGGTGCTGTAGCCTCCATCTACATTGATCTGCCGGAAATTGCGGCCGGTGTTGCGCACCTCAAACGAGGGACAATACTGCACCGTCATGTCCAGCCGCTCGCTGATTTTGTCGATGCTGAACTTGGAGTAGCCCGACCAGCCGCTCAGGTTGCGCACGGTGCCCAGGGCCACGTCGCCGTATTTGCTGTGCATCGTCAGATCCTGCACCGTGCCCACGTCGATATCGGAGTGGTTGTTGCGCAAATCCACGGTCTGGCCCGCATCGAGGCGCAGCTTCGAGTAGGAGGCATCAATGCTGGCCTTGCGCACGTAGCTGATTGCGCCCTGCCCGTTGCCAACACGCAACAAATTCTGACTACCCTCCAGACGAGCTACCCGCAACGCGCCATACTCCACGGCCAGTTCGGTCGAGCCGGTCAGATCATTGGGAATACTGATGTCACCGAAGGTATTGTACACCCGAATCTGGGTGTTTTTGGGTAGCCACACGGTATAGTTTACTTCGTAGAGCTTGGTGCGGCTCCAGCACTCGCGTGGCATGGCCCCGAACTTTGACCGGAAAGAGATACCGCCGGTAGCAGCATCAGCATCCGTCATCTGCACCTGAATCATGTCCTGCAGCTGCTGGGCTTTTTCCTCCGTGTCGGCCCGCGTGATAATGTCCACATCGGTCCGAATTTCATTCCGGCTCCAGGTATTGATCTGGACGCGGCCGTAGCGGGTTTCGAGGTTATAGGGCCGGTTGGCAGCGGCGTAGGTTCGGCTGAGCTTACGGTTTTTTTCCACGGCCGGCACCGCGCTGGCGTCCTCATGCGGCCCTTGATGCGGGCCGGTTTGCCCGGCCTGCGGCGGCTCCTGCACCGGCCCGTTTTGCAGCCAGACGGTCTCTGTTTCCGACTCGGGGGCGTGCCGGTAGTTCGTGGAAGCGCCCGTCGATTTCTGGGCAAATCCGCTTGTGGTGCCCAGTAGTAAGCTCACCCCAGCCAGTAGCAGATGCCGCCATGTGGTGTGAGGGTTCAGAGGGCTGGTTTTCATGGCTTACGGGTGCTGTTGACCACCGCATTTGGCGCGGCAGTGTATTCTTTCATGCGCTCCTGCAAGCGCAGCTGCTGGTTGAGAATATCGAGCCGAATCTGCATGTTGCGGTTCATCGCTTCCAGCACCACATCGGGCTCAGGGTTGCGGTAAAGCTCGGTTTTGAGCTGGTTGTACGTCGAGTCCAGCGTAGCCAGCTCCCGGTTCCAGTCGGCACCCGGGGCCGTGGCGGCGGGCACGTTCAGCGCCCCGATTTCCGCTTTTTTCTCCCCGATCTGCGTGGCGTAGTAGCCTTCCATACGCTGCACGGCCACGGCCAGACGCTGCTGCGGACTAGCCGCTTCGATGCCGACGGTAGAAGCCTCGAAGTTGGTTATATCAGTCGCCGGGGCTTCCGGCTCTTGGCTCAACACCAGCGGAGCCGAAGCCGCACGAGTCCAGGCCAGGCGCTGCTCCGATTTCGACCAAACGGCCCCGATTCCAGCCAGTATCAGCAGGGCTATAGCAGCTGCCACGCCATAGTTGTGGCGGCGGGGGGCAAGTATACTCAGAGAAGTAAGATCTGCCTCGGGCTGCAGTTTCACGATGCGTAAAGGAGCCTCGTCGACCGCCACGCCAGGCGTCGCGCTCAGGTCACGCTCAATGGCATCCCACAAATCCGGGCGGGGCTCGAAGGTATCGAAGTCGGCGCGGTGGCGCTCAACGAAGTCCTCAAGACCAGGTTTGACATGTTTCATACAGGTGGTTATTCGCACGTTTCCTTCTTAGAGCTGTTTGCCTGCGGGCCCCATAAAGCGGGTGGCGGCCAGCAGCAGCCTTCTGTCGAGTCGTTGGGTTAATTAGAGACCGTGCTGCCGGGCCAGCTCCAATAGCTTTTTGCGGGCGCGGCTGTACTGGGATTTTGAGGTCGATTCGGTGATGTTCAGGATGCCGGCAATTTCGGCGTGGTCGTAGCCCTCCAGCAGGTAGAGCGACAGCACCACGCGGTAGCCGTCGGGGAGCTCCTGCACGCAGCGGCGCACCACATCAGCCCGCCAGCCCAGCTCCTCCGAGTCGAACTCGCCACTCTCGGCTTCGGGGCCCGCCGAGTCATGCTGGTCGGCCAGCGGCACCAGCTGCAGGCGGCGGTTTCGCAGGCAATTGATGCTTTTGTTGATAACGATACGCTTGAGCCAGGAACCGAACGAAGAGTCGCCTTTGTAGCTGTGCAGCTCCCGAAAAGCACTCAGAAACGATTCCTGTAGCACATCCTCGGCCTCGGCGTAGTCGCCGGTGATGCGTAGCGAGGCATTAAACATGGCCTTGGCATACCGTTTATAAATTTCGGCCTGGGCCCGCCGGTCGCCCAGGCGGCAGCGCTCCACTAGCGGGGCGTTGATGTCGGTGTACGCAAATGCCTCCATATGCTCGTTGGTTGGCGAAGTATTCGAATCAGGAGAATCGTGAATGTCCAACTTTCCTGGCTAAGCGACTAGTGATGACGGATAAGCAGCAGAAAGACAACCCACGGGCCCGAAAGTTGCACGCTGGTTCCCAAGTTGTGGCCTACGCGGCCGGTTCGCTACCTTACGGAGCTTTTCAATAGGTTTTAACCCAGTTTATGAGAAAAACAGTTCTGCTCCTGACGCTTTTATTGCCCCTGGCCTTCGGCTGCCAAAAAGATAACGAAGCGGAGCCTTCTACCATCGACTTCGGCCCCGGAGAAGGCGTGACCTACCGCAACGCCAACAACGTGCCGATGGCCTACACCGACCCCTCCGACTGGACCGCCGACGCGCAGTGGAACAGCCGCGAAAAGGCGTTGTTCAGCCTGCCCGTGGTCGTGAACCTGGACGGCCCACAAACCGGCGTTACGACCGACATGAGCTTTTACCCCAACCCAATCTCACCCGACGGCGTGGGCATATTCCGCCCCAACCTGGCCATCGAAGGCACATTGCGGCTGATATGGGTCGATAAAAACTACAAGGTGATGTCGACCAACGAGCAGACCCTAGCGAAAGGCACCGAGCTTGCGTTCCAGTTTCCGCAAACCACGTTCCCCAAAGAGCAAAAATACCGCCTCTACTACGTGCTCTACAAAGCCGACGGCACGCTCATCTACAAAGGCCACGGCGACGTGCATATTCGCCAGCAGTAAGCTCAAGTCTGTCCAGCAGTGCGTTGACTGAGATTCTCTGCTTTTTCGACTGTCATGTCGACTACCGGGAGACATCTCGCGTGCCATGATAATCAGATTAATTCTACACCATCAGCATGCAAGATGTCTCCCGGTGGTCAACATGACGTTCTCAATACTTGCGGTCCGCCGCACGGTAAGTCGTCCAACAAAAAGGCCCATCCGGATATTCGGACGGGCCTTTTTGCTATGCTTACGCCGCTACTACACGTCGAACTTGATGCCCTGGGCCAGCGGCAGCTGATCGGAGTAGTTGATGGTATTAGTCTGGCGGCGCATGTACACTTTCCAGGCGTCGGAGCCGGACTCGCGGCCGCCGCCGGTCTCCTTCTCGCCGCCGAAAGCTCCACCAATCTCTGCCCCCGACGTGCCGATGTTCACGTTGGCAATGCCGCAGTCGGAGCCCGTCTGGGACAGAAAAGCTTCGGCCTCGCGCATGTTGAGGGTAAAGATGGACGATGACAGGCCCTGTTTCACGCCGTTTTGCAGCGCAATAGCCTCTTCCACGCTGCCGCTGTATTTAATCAGGTACAGAATCGGCGCGAAGGTTTCCTCCTGCACCGTGTGGTAGTCGTTGCGGGCTTCTACCAAGGCCGGCGTCACGTAGGTGCCAGTTGGGTACTGGTCGCCGGTCAGGATGGTGCCGCCGGTGAGCAGCGTGCCACCTTCGGCCTGTACGGCAGCCAGGGCCTTGGTGAACATTTCCACGGCCTGCTTATCGATCAGCGGGCCGACCAGTGTGCCTTCCTGCAACGGGTTGCCGATGGGCAGCTTGGGATAAATAGCCAGCAAACGGCTTTTCACATCCTCATAAATCGAGTCGTGGATAATGAGGCGACGCGTGGTAGTGCAGCGCTGCCCCGCCGTGCCCACGGCCCCGAATACCACGGCGCGCATGGCCATGGCTACGTCGGCATGCTGCGTCAGAATAATGGCATTGTTGCCCCCCAGCTCCAGCAGCGCGCGGCCCAGGCGGGCCCCCACCACTTCTCCTACCTTCTTGCCCATGCGCGTCGAGCCGGTAGCCGACACCAGCGGCACGCGCGGATCGGCGGCCATAGCGGCCCCGATTTCAGCTTCGCCGATTACCACGTTGAAAATCCCCTCCGGCAGCTCATTGGCCCGCAATACGTCCTTGATGATGTGCTGCACGGCAATGGCTACCAGCGGCGTTTTCTCGGACGGCTTCCAGATGTTCACATCGCCGCACACGGCGGCCAGCATAGCATTCCAGCTCCACACGGCCACCGGGAAGTTGAAGGCCGAAATGGTGCCCACGATGCCCAGGGGTTGATATTGGTCGTACATGCGGTGCGCCGGACGCTCGGAGTGCATCGTGAAGCCGTGCAATTGGCGCGAAAGGCCCACGGCAAAGTCGCAGATATCAATCATCTCCTGCACTTCACCCAGGCCCTCCTGCAGCAGTTTGCCCATCTCGTAGCTCACCAGCTTGCCCAGCGGCTCCTTATACTCGCGCAGCTTGTTGCCGATCTGGCGCACGATTTCGCCCCGCTTGGGTGCGGGCACCAGTCGCCAGCTTTTGAAGGCTTCCTGGGCCGTTGTTACTACCGCGTCGTAGTCGGCGGTAGTCGCCAGGCGCACCGTGGCAATCAGCTGCCCATCGACGGGCGAATACACGGTCCGGGAGTTTTCGTTGGCCGCGCCGCCCCACTGCAGGCCAGTGCTGTAGGCGGCATTTTCGGCTTCTACGCCCAGCTCGCGCAACACCTGCCGGATGCCGTGTGAGTCGTGTTCCTGTACGTTGGTGCCAGTGGCGGTAGCTTCTTCGAAGGCCTGTTTCATGTGGAGTAAGGGTGGGAAGTGAAGTTCAGAAAGGGGGGAAAGGTATCGGGGCGTAAAGCTAACAAATAGGCGCGGGCCGGGCGCGGCAAACCCCTAGTAAGCATCATGAGGTCGGGTGTGGGTGGGCACAAGCTTCAGAAACGACCCTGCGGCTCCCACTGCTTACCGACGTATCTGGTGCCAGCAGCTGGTGTACTACATCTGCCACTGATGTTGCCTCCTCGCCGTGCTGAGTACCACAAAAAAGCCTCGCCAGCTAGCTGACGAGGCTTTTTCAATGCTAAAAAACAAGCTATTTACTCCGCCTGCCCGATGGGGTAGTAGGCTTTGCGGCCGTCGGGATACACGCCTTCGACCAGCGCGCCCTGGTTTTCCTTGGCTGCTTCCAGGTATTGCTGCACATCCTGGGGCTTGCTCACCTTGCTCTTGTCGATGCGGGTGATAATGAAGCCGTCGTCGATGCCGGTTGCTTTAAAGTTGGAGCTCCGGACGCCGCTGATTTTAGCGCCACCCTCAATGCCAAGCTTATTCATCTCCTGCTTCGACACCGGAGCCAGCGTAGCGCCTTCATATTTAATGGATTTGGCTATTTCCTCCCGGATGATGTCGGTGGTGCCGGTGGAGTTACGCAGCGTCGCCGTTACCGTGCGGGGGTCGCTGCCGCGCAGCAAGGCCACCTTGATTTTGTCGCCAGGGCGGAAGCGCGCCACCTGCTCCTGCAGCTGCGACGACGTGTTCACCTTCACCCCGTTGATTTCGGTGATGATGTCGCCCTCCTTAATGCCAGCATCGGCCGCCGAGCTGTTTTTGCTCAGGCCCATTACGTACACGCCATTCAGGCTCGCCAGCTTTTTCTCCGAGGCCAGCGTGGCGTCCACTTCCCGAATGTTGACGCCCAGCAGCGCGCGCTGCACGACCTTATACTTCAGCAAATCGTCGATTACCTTGCTCACGATGCTACTGGGCACCGCAAACGAGTAGCCTTCGAAAGCGCCCGAGCGTGAAGCAATGGCCGAGTTGATACCAATCAAATCACCATTCAGATTCACCAGCGCCCCACCAGAGTTGCCGGGGTTTACGACGGCATCGGTCTGCAAAAACGACTCGATACCCATGTTATCCTCACGGCGCAGAATGTTGATGTTGCGCCCCTTGGCCGATATAATACCAGCCGTTACGGTCGAGTTCAGATTGAACGGGTTGCCCACAGCCAACACCCACTCGCCTACTTTCACGTTGTCGGAGTTGCCGTAGCGCACGAAAGGCAGGCTCGTGGCATCCACCTTCAGCAGGGCTAAATCGGTGTTGGGGTCGGTGCCGACCAGCTCAGCTTTGTACTTGCGCTTATCGTCGAGCACGACCTCAATCTTATCGGCCTTATCAATCACGTGGTTGTTGGTGACGATGTAGCCGTTGGCCGCGATAATAACGCCCGAGCCCGAGCCCATCTGCGGGCCAGCCTGGGGCGAGTGATGCTGGTCGTAGTCGTCGCCGAAGAACTGGCGCAGAAACGGGTCCATGCGCTGGCCGTTGCCGCTACCGCCCATTTTAGGGGCGTACTCCGTCATGACGTGCACCACGGCGGGCGTTACCGACGAGGCCGCCGCCACGAAGTTGAGACCTTCCGGCACTACGTAGTTACTGTTGCGCAACTCACTGGTGTAGCGCACATTGGGGTCGGCCGCTACTACCTGATTGGCATTGGCTTGCTCAGGCTCCAGCAGCTTATACCCACCCACGGCTACACCGCCACCCAGAATGGCGGAACCGAGCAGGCCGAGCATCATTTGTTTTGCTTGCATGGGGAATAAAAAGATGGTTTTAGAAAAGGAAACGGTTGAAGCTACTGTAGAAAAGCAAGGAGTAACCTACCCGGCATATCCTTAACGCATGAGATGCGCCCGCTGGTATAGGGTTGCATCAGGTCGCTTTTTATCTACAACACGTACGCCAACAAAAAAGACACCACGCCGGATGTCTTTTTTTGCAGACTGCCAGGCGATTATAGAATCCCGATATGATGTTTCGTCACCTTCTTGCTGTCGAAAGGCAGCTTGAGGCGAAGTACTCCATGTGTAAGCTGGGCCTCAATAGCGGTAATCTCAACCGTTTCGGGCAGACGAAACGACCGGGTGAAGGTACCGTAGGCCATTTCCATGCGGCGGAACGTTGGACCGTTGTCCGAGACTACCGGGGCTTTTCGCTCTCCGCTAATTACGAGATTCCCGTCCTGAAAGTCAATCTTCATATCCTCTTTCGGCACGCCGGGTACGGCCAGGTGCACCTCGAAGCCCTGCTCCGATTCGAGAATGTCGGCCAGCGGCACAAAGGTCTGGGTGGGCTCGGCCACAGTGGGCAGCTTGTCGCGCAACAACTCGTTGAGTACTTTATTGAGTGCGCGGGCAGGCCGCACTGCAGGCTGGTTGTTATACAGGATAGTTGCCATGGTAGTGAGAAAGTAAAGTGGAGGTTTAAACTCGCTGATACCGGCTTCGGCACACCTCTACTCCATAAATTCTATACCACTTGAACCAACGCAGGCAAGCAATGGCAGAATGTCTATTACGTAACCTACAGCGTGCCGCCACAGCGCAAATCACCTTGACAAAACTTCACCCAGCACCCTCAAGCAAACGATAGCACTAACTATACACTATGCCATTTTGGCAACGCAACTCGTTTAAACAGTCCTATACTTAGTGTTGCGTCGGTAATTGACGCCGCTCGAAGACGCCAGGGCCACGAAAAATAGTGAAGCGGATGTCGAGGCCAACTACGGGGGTAATCGAATTGAATTTACCTCCCGGCACGACTACGTTACCGTCCACGTCAGTTTGCTCCAGCACAAAGCGGTAGGCGGTGTTGCTCGCCACCCACGGCGTCAGATCCAGGTGCGGCGACACGCGAATGCCTAGGTCGGCGCGCAGGGCACCAAAGTCGATAATCCGCTCTTTGGGTTCGGTTTCTTCGCGCTGAAACCGCAGGTAGGTAAACGCCTCGTATGCCAGACGGGGCCGCAACGCTAGTTTGCCAACCGCAAACACCCGGTCCAAGTCGAGGCGCAGGCGGGTCACTGCCCGGCCCTCCGCCAACGGATCGGACAGAAACGTGTATTCCAGACCCAGCCGCTGCCGGAAGTTGAACTTGCCCCATGTATTCCAATGGCGCACAAACAGCTCCGGCGTGCCGTCGACGTAGAGGCGCTGCACGTCGCTGCCTCCCCGATACACGCCGTAAGCGGCTCCGCGCAGCGTAGCACCCCCACTCCACCGCTCACTCCAGAACTTCTCGTAAGCCAGCTGCAGGCCAAGCCGATCGAGCTGGGTACCATCAAAGCCGCCGATCCGCGTGGGGCCCTGCACGCTTACCAGCAGGTAATCGTCATCGTGCAGGGCAACTTCGGCCTGCAGCTCCGGCAGTAGCAAAGTGTTATTTACGCTGTTCCGCTGGGCCTGGGCCGAAAAGCTGAGCACTATCAGGACGGCAGCTCCAAAAGACGCTATATAGTTCATACAGGGCAGCCAGAAGCCACAACTAGTTCTTATACATGAGATTTCATCCCATCCGGCTCGGCAGCTCCGGCAGCGGACATTTCGGCGGTAGCCACTGTGCCAGTGGCCCTGTTTTGAGCCATGGTAGCCGCCAACTCTTGCAGGGTCAGCCAAGCCATCAGGCCGGGACCTACTTCCAGGGCTTTGGGGTCGATATCGAACGTGGGCGTGTGGACCGACGAGGCATTGCGGCCATCTTCGCTGCGGGTACCCAAGCGGTAGAAGCAGGCATCGGCCGTTTGGGAATAGTAGGCAAAGTCTTCGGCCGCCATCCACTGGTCCAGCTCAATTACGTTTTCTATGCCCAGGTATGCTTCGGCGGCGGCGCGGGTGCGGGCCGTCAGCTCGGGCTCGTTTTCCAGGTACGGGTAGCCGTGGCGGATTTCCAGCTCGGCCGTAGCCCCCATCGATTCGGCCAGGCCTTCTACGAGCTTGCGCAGGTGGCCGTGGGCTTCGCGGCGCCACTCCTCGTTCAGGGTCCGGAACGTGCCTTCGATATAGACTTCGTTGGGAATAACGTTGGTGGCGCCATTGGCAATGACTTTACCGAAGGACAGCACCGACGGAATCTTGGGGCTGGCGCGCCGGCTTATAATTTGCTGGGCCGCCACGATGATATGAGCCGCTACCAGCACCGGGTCGAGATTTTGCTCGGGCATGGCCCCGTGCCCACCCTTGCCGCGCACGGTCAGGTAGAGCTCATCGGTGCTGGCCATGTAGCGCCCGGCCCGCATGCCCACCTTGCCGGCGGGCAGCATCGGGAATACGTGCTGGCCCAGGACACTGGCGGGAGTCGGATTTTGTAGTACGCCTTCTTTTATCATCAGCGCCGCTCCACCGGGCAGCCGCTCTTCGCCGGGCTGAAAAATCAGCTTCACGGTCCCTTCAAACTCGTTGCGCAGCTGCGTCAGGATTCGGGCTGTGCCCAGCAAGGATGACGTGTGCACATCGTGGCCGCAGGCGTGCATCACCCCGGGGGCCGTCGACTTATACGGCACATCGTTCTGCTCCTGAATGGGCAGCGCGTCCATGTCGGCGCGCAGGGCCACGGTGCGGCTTGCCGGGTTCCGGCCCTCTATTAGGGCCACTACGCCCGTGTTGGCCATCGACTGCGGCCGCAAGCCCAGCTGCCGCAGCTGCTCCGTAACGAAAGCAGCGGTAGCAACTTCCTCGAAGGATAGCTCCGGATGGGCGTGCAAATGCTGCCGCCAAGCAACGATATCGGTAGCGCCGTCAGCGGCGAGGGCTTTAACGCGGGAAAGCAAGTCTTGCATAAATAGAAAGTAGAACCTGTTTATTCTTCTCTGACTCCCTGGTAAACCCATCAGAAGGCCTTGCTGCCAGCACCAACTATTTCAGCGGGCAGCAGGCCTCAACGGATTTGGAGAAACAGAAAACGAGTGATGCGCTTACGTTAAAAGGAGGTTTTGTTGAGCACTACCTGCGCGGGCTCCAGCTCGGCTTTGGGTGCCAGCGGCCGGATGCGCAACATAGCTTGCTCGGCCTCCAGGCGCGTTAGGTAGTCCCCGATCCAGAGGCGAAAGATAGGCTGCTTGAAGGTGAGGTAGTCCGTTTCTTCGGGGTAGCGGCTGATAATGGCCCGACGAATCGCCATGGCCTGCTCGCGCTCCAACCCTACGTAGGCCTGGATGCGGAAGCCCTGCGCGTATTTCACATTCTGGTTGGTGTAGGCCTGGTCGCGCAGGCGCTGCTCTACCTGAGCATTCACCTGATTGGCAGGAGTCACCAGCGGGCGACTGGCCGCGCTGGGCAGCGCAGCCACCACCTTGGGCGGCGAGAATACCGGCCGAAACCGGCTAATATCTTCCGACACCGGTGCGGCCGGCTTGCGGGTAGTATCAGGAGCGGCCACGGCGCGGGTAGCGGCCGGAGCCGTGGCCGCGCAGGCCGCCAACGATAACAAAGCGGAGAACAAAAGCACGTTACGAAGCAGGTATATCATTTTCTTCCAGCAAAGCTAGGCTATTCGAAGAACCCAGACGGTCGGCCCCGGCCATAACCAAAGCCAGCGCCGCCGTGCGCGTCCGAATGCCCCCGGCCGCTTTGATACGCATATGCGCTGGCAAGTGGCGGCGCATCAGCCGAATATCTTCCACGGAGGCGCCCCGGCTGGCAAACCCGGTGGAGGTTTTCACAAAGTCAGCTCCCGCCGATTCGCATAGTTGGCAGGCCGTAATAATTTCCTCGTCCGTGAGCAGCGCAGTTTCAATGATGACTTTCAGAATGGCTTTTTTGACGTGACACAGCTCAGCTAGCTGCCCGATTTCATCCTGCACCTCCGTCAGCCGCCCCGACTTAAAAGCGGCCACGTTGATAACCATATCAATCTCCATTGCGCCGTCGGCCAGGGCCTGGTGGGTTTCAAAAAACTTGACTTTGGTAATCTGGTAGCCCAGCGGAAAGCCCACCACGGTACAAACTGGTACGCCGGAGCCCTGCAGCCGCTCGGCAGCAAAGCGCACGTAGCAGGGCGGTACGCAAACGGAGGCAAACCGCGCCTGGGCCGCTTCCGTGCAAAGCTGGGCAATCTGGGCTTCGGTAGCATCAGGCCGCAGCAACGTGTGGTCGATGCGGGCAGCTAATTCATTGGTAGATTTTTGACTCATAGAGCGGTGGAAAGTAAAACAAACAGTGGCAGACAGCTTCTTACAAAGCCGCCTGCCACTTAATACTACTCATTTTCCGGCTGGCCGGATCTGGAAGCGGTGGTGAGTTCCTGGGGCGGGGCAAACCGCCCGGCACAAAGATAAGGCCGCCCACACTACTCTACCAGTATGCGGGCCGTACGGGTAGCTTGGCCGGGAGTAGTGGCCTGTAGCATATAGAATCCTGGCGCAACGCCCTGCACAGACAGCGTGGTGCCGCTGCCCTGACGTACTGCGCGACCTAGGTTATCGAGTAAGCTGAGTTGGGTGGCTACACCGGCATTGACCACATGCACTGACCCTTGTGCTGGATTCGGGTAGATGCCTAAGTGCACTGGGGACGCAGCCTTACTGGCCAGTAACGTATTGTCGGTAACGAAGGCCAGAAAGCTCAACGCCTGCAAGTGTGCCGTAGTAACCTTGGGAATAGATCCAAACGTGGCGTAGTCGGCAATCAGGCCACTGGCATATACATCTGCCCCACTTACGACTAGGCTGCTCGCAGTCAGATTAAAACTTTGGCTAGTGGTCTGCAGCCAACTAAAGACACTGGTGGTACCACTATCCCTAATCTTGGCCAGATACATCTCTCCGGTGTAATGCGGGGAGTAAATTGTGCCCCAATACCCTGGAAAACGGGTCTTACCGATTAGATAAACACTTGTACCCTTGACGGCTATATCAACAGCATCTGCGTAAGCGGCCTGCACCCAGACAAAGCTGCTGCTGGTCCCGCTATCCGTGAGCTTGGCCGCAAACATTTCTGCGCCTGAATTACTCAGACGAATATTTCCAAAATCAGCATCTTGTTGAGCTTGGCCCGTAATGTATACCGCTGGGCCACTCACAGCCATGCTTCTTACTGCGTCTGTCACGGTGCCGCCCAGGCGCTGGGCCCACGCAAAGCTGCTGCTGGTCCCACTATCCGTGAGTTTAGCAATAAACCCATCCTCGCCCCCTGCGCTGGTCAGACTCAGGGGCCCAAAGTTAGCCCGACTATCAAACGAGCCACATACGTAAACGCGCCCAGCGCTGCCCACGGCTACTTTGGTAATATAGTCGCTCGATGCCCCGCCGACCTGTTGGGCCCATACGAAACGTCCCGTGGCCCCGGCATCCGTGTGCTTAACGATAAAGCCTTCAGTATCTGCGTTGACATCATTCGGCGTGGATGTACTCAGGTTTCCGCCACCAAAGTCAATGGTGCCGCCCAACGTGCCAGCCACATACACATTAGCACCAGCCACGGCGATTGAGCCGAGCCTTGTAATAGCCCCTGTGCTTGGGCTGGCAGACTGCTGCGCCCAAGTGAAGCTCGCTGTGGTACCGGCATCTGTAAGCTTGGCTACAAATAACGCTTTGGCTGGAAAAGAACTCGCCAAAGTCAACGTAATAGTCCCAAACTGTACGGTGCCTTGTGCGAAGTAACCTGTAAGATATATGTTGCTGCCGTTGACTGCCAGGCCATTCGCATAGATATTAGCGCTGCTACCATTTATAGCCTGTGCCCACACGAATGCATTACTGGCTTTACTCCATTTGGCAATAAAGAGACGACTGGTAGCGGCATTACCATTTACCAAGGCAATGCTGCCAAACTGCACTGTACCCGAGAATGACCCGAACATATACACGTTGCCGTTGTCATCGGCCGTAGTAGCCCTTACAAAAGTATTATTCTGGCTGTAAGCCTGCGTGGGCGTAACAACGGCTTGCTAAGCCGGAGCTTGGCCCTGCACAGCCACGGGGCAAAGCAGTAACAGGACCAAAATCAGAAGGGAAGCGGGAAAACATGAATAGATGTTTTTCATAGCAATGCAGTGTATTATCTGATTGTATAAAAAGCGAAACCCAAAATTAAGATGCATAAAAAAGGCCGGTAACCACGAATGAATTTACCGGCCTTTTTACGTTTCATATAGGCTTAATCAATTAGTACGCACCGCTCGTTGAGCACGTCTTCTTCCACGCTCTTGTACTTCACGTCGCGCACGATGCGGCCGTCCATATACTGCACGCTCACCTTCTCGTTGCGGTTGGCCACTTTTTGGCTGCGGGCGGGCACCTGCTTTTCCAGTACCGGCATGGGCTCGGGACCCATGTCTTCGGGGCCGGCCCCAAGCGAAACCGACGAAACTTCTTTCTGCGCCTTCAGCTTGGGCGCGGGAGCCGGGGCGGGCAAGTCGTCTTCCACGAAATACTCTACCTCGTCGGCGTGCCCGGCCTGCTGGCTCATCGGCACATCAGCCTTGAACAGGAACGACACCGTTTCCTCGTTCACTTTGCCAATCATCTGCTTGAAGAGCTCAAACGACTCGAACTTGTAGACCAGCAAGGGGTCTTTCTGCTCGTACACGGCGTTCTGCACCACCTGTTTCAGGTCGTCCATGGCGCGCAGGTGCTTGGTCCAGGCCTCGTCGATGATAGACAGCACCACCACCTTTTCCATACCCCGGATGGCTTCGTGGCCGCCGTTCTGTTGGGCTTTTCGCAGGTTGGCCACGGCCGTCACTTGCTTGCGACCATCGGTGAAGGGAATGGCGATATTCTCGTAGGGCGCGTTCTGGCTCAGCAAGTCGTTTACCAGCGGCAGGGTGTTGCCGGCAATGTGGTCGTTTTTGCTCTGGTAATAACCCAGGGCCTCGTCGTACAGCTTCTGGGTGAGGGCCGGCAGTTGCAGGCCGCTCAGCTCCTGGGGCGTCAGGTGCGTATCGTAGCCGAATACCCGGATGATGGCCAGCTTGAAGTCTTCGAAGTCGTTTGACACCTTATGGATGGCGGCTACATCTTCGCACACATCATAAATCATATTCCAGATGTCCAGCTCCAGCCGCTCGCCAAACAGGGCATTGCGGCGGCGCTTATACACCACCTCGCGCTGGGCGTTCATCACGTCGTCGTACTCCAGCAGGCGCTTACGGGTGCCGAAGTTGTTCTCTTCCACTTTCTTCTGCGCCCGCTCAATGCTGCTCGTAATCATGGAGTGCTGAATCACCTCGCCTTCCTCCAGACCCATGCGGTCCATGAGCTTGGCAATCCGGTCGGAGCCGAACAGACGCATCAGGTTGTCTTCCAGGCTCACGAAGAACTGCGAGGAGCCCGGGTCGCCCTGGCGGCCGGCGCGGCCCCGCAGCTGCCGGTCAACGCGGCGGCTTTCGTGGCGCTCCGTGCCGATGATGGCCAGACCACCCGACTCTTTCGACGTTTCGCGCAGCTTAATATCCGTACCACGACCAGCCATGTTGGTGGCAATAGTCACCGTGCCGGGGTAGCCGGCAGCGGCCACGATTTCGGCTTCGCGCTGGTTCTGCTTGGCGTTCAACACCTGGTGCGGAATGCCCTTGAACTTAAGCATGCGGCTCACCAGCTCCGAGATTTCCACCGAAGTGGTACCCACCAGCACCGGCCGGCCGGCCTGTACCAGCGTCTGAATTTCGTCGGCTACGGCGTTGTACTTCTCGCGCACCGTCTTGTATACCTTATCGTGCTCGTCTTTGCGGGAGATGCCGCGGTTGGTCGGAATCACGACCACATCGAGCTTGTAGATTTCCCAGAACTCCCCGGCTTCTGTTTCGGCCGTGCCCGTCATGCCCGAAAGCTTGTGGTACATGCGGAAATAGTTCTGGAGCGTAACGGTGGCGTAGGTCTGGGTGGCGTCTTCCACGCGCACATTTTCCTTGGCCTCAATAGCTTGGTGCAAACCATCGGAGTAGCGCCGACCTTCCATCACGCGGCCGGTCTGCTCATCCACGATTTTCACCTTGCCATCCTCGGTCAGGATGTACTGATCATCTTTCTCAAACAGCGTGTAGGCCTTCAGGAGCTGATTTACGGTATGCACCCGCTCACTCTTCTCGTTGTAGTCCGACATGAGCTGCTCTTTTTGGTGCAGCTTGTCTTCGTTGTTGATGGCTACGTTTTTCTCGATGGCCGCAATTTCCATCCCAATATCGGGCATGATGAACAGGTGCGGGTCTTCGCCCTGGGCCGTAATCAGGTCAATGCCTTTCTCGGTCAGCTCAATCTGGTTGTTCTTCTCGTCGATGGTGAAGAACAGCGGCAGGTCGGCCTCGGGCATCATGCGGGAATTGTCCTGCAGGAAATGGTTTTCCACCTTCTGCAAAATGGCGCGCATGCCGGTTTCCGACAGAAACTTAATCAACGGCTTGCTCTTGGGCAGGCCCCGGTAGGCCCGAAACAGCATCAACCCGCCTTCGCCTTCCTTCACGCCTTCCTTGCCTTCCTTGATCAGCTTACGGGCCTGAACTAAGTAGTCTTGCACGAGCTTGCGCTGCGCATCTACCAGCAGCTGAATCCGGGGCTTCAGCTGATAGAACTCATGCACGTCGCCGCGTGGCACCGGTCCGCTGATGATGAGCGGGGTCCGGGCGTCGTCAATCAGCACGGAGTCCACTTCGTCGACCATGGCGTAGTGATGCTTGCGCTGCACCAGCTCCTGGGTTTCGCGCGCCATGTTGTCGCGCAGGTAGTCGAAGCCAAATTCGTTGTTGGTGCCGTAGGTGATGTCGGCCGCGTAGGCCTGGCGGCGGGCATCAGTGTTCGGCTGGTGCTTATCGATGCAGTCCACAGTGATACCGTGAAATTCGAACAGCGGCGCATTCCACTCGGAGTCACGCTTGGCCAGGTAGTCGTTCACCGTCACCACGTGCACACCCCGGCGCGCCAGGGCATTGAGGAAGGAGGGCAGCGTCGAAACCAGGGTTTTACCCTCGCCCGTGGCCATTTCCGAAATTTTACCCTGGTGCAGCGCCGCGCCACCAATGATCTGGACATCGTAGTGCACCATATCCCAGGTAATTTCGGCCCCGCCGGCCAGCCACTTGTTCGACCAGACAGCCTGCTCGCCGGTAATGGTGACGTTGCCTTTGCGGGTGGCAATCTCACGGTCAAAATCGGTAGCGGTTACTACCAGCTGACCATTTTCCTTATAGCGGCGCGCCGTGTCTTTGACGATGGCAAATGCAGCGGGCAGCACTTCCAGCAGCACCACTTCCAGATCTTTGTTGCGCTGCTTTTCCAGCGCGTCGATCTGGTCGAAAACTTGCTCTTTCTGCGTGATGTCAAGGCTCGGGTCGTCGTTGATGCGCTGGTGCAGGGCGGCTATCTGGTCGTCGATTCCTTTCAGGCGCTCGTCGATACGGCTACGCACCTCATCGGTGCGCTGCCGGAGCTGGTCGTCAGATAGCTGTGCCAGTTTGGCATATTCGGCACTCACGAGTGCCACGTATGGGATAAGCTCCTTCAAGTCCCGGTCCGATTTGGTTCCGAAAATCTTGGCGACGGTCTTCCCTAAAAAATCAAACATGCTGTTAGTTTTAAACTGAAACGCCGGGGCGTACCTCAAATTTACGGCGTTTTTTGGGAAATTCCCGGCCATATCGTCGCTACGACCTTAAAACGACAAAACCCCGCACCTCAAAGAGTGTGCGGGGTTTTGAAAAGTGCAATGTTGGCAGGCTGGCAGGAAGGGGAGAAAAAGACACAAGACAGCCCTCACTTCCCACTTTGCCTACTCTTTGGCCGGGTCGCGAGGCACCAGCTTATCCATAATCGACGTGGAGCCGGTGATGGAAGGCGTGGCGGCTACTTTCTCGGCTTTATCGGTGAGTTTCTTGTAGAGCGTCAACGCCTGGGCCACTACCTGGTCCATGTTGTAATACTTATAAGTAGCCAGACGACCTACGAAGTGAACGTTTGGCGTCTCATCGGCCAGCTTCTTGTATTTGTTGTACAGATCCGCGTTTTCGAGCCGGGGAATTGGGTAGTACGGGTCCCCTTCTGCCTTGGGATATTCATATACCACGCTCGTTTTGGGATGCTGCTGGCCCGTGAGAGCCTTGAACTCCGTAATACGGGTATAGAGGTGTTCATTGGGGTAGTTTACGACCGGCGCAGACAGGAATTTCTCCACGTTCAGCGTCTCGTGCTTGAACTCGAGCGAGCGGTAAGGCAGTTTACCGAATTTGAAGTCGAAATACTCATCAACCGGGCCCGTGAATATGATTTCCTTGAACGGGATAAAATCAATCACGTCATGATAGTCCGTGTTCAGCATGATGCTGATGTTGGGATGGTCCAGCATGCGCTCAAACATGCGGGTGTAGCCGTGCAGCGGCATCGCCTGGTAGGTATCGGTGAAGTAGCGGTCGTCGCGGTTGGTGCGGGTCGGCACACGGCTCGTCACCGACTTATCCAGCTCCGAAGGGTCCATACCCCACTGCTTGCGGGTGTAGTTGCGAAAGAACTTCTCGTACAGTTCGCGGCCTACCTTGCTCACCACCACATCTTCCGACGTTTTGATGACAGGCACCTGCTCAGCCAAAGATTCCAGAAACTGCTCTACCTCGAAGCTATTCAGACTCAGTCCGTAGAGCTTGTTGATGGTGTCGAGATTGATGGGCATCGGCACCAACTGCCCATCGACGGACGCCAGTACGCGGTGCTCGTACGGACGCCAGTCGGTGAAATTAGACAGATACTCGAATACGTCTTTGGCGTTGGTATGGAAAATATGCGGACCGTATTTGTGGACCAGAATGCCATCCTCGTTGTAATGGTCGTAAGCATTGCCGGCAATATGGTTGCGCTTATCCAGGATAAGCACTTTTTTGTTCGAGCGCGTAGCCAGCCGCTCGGCTAGCACACTGCCGGCAAACCCGGCCCCAACGATGAGATAGTCAAACATAGCGTTGTGTGTCTTGGTGGCTGAAATGGGCAGTGAGGGAAAGAATAGGTAAGGACAATACGGACGCGGCTGATTCTCAGTTGGCTTAAGCTGGTGGTTTCTGCTGCAGCTTAGCCTGCATAAGCTCTACCATGCGCTGCCAGGTAAGGTCCCAGGAAATGGTGGCCAAGTAATCGTCGGTGCGGGTTTGCCAGTCGGCATCCTCTTTTTGGTGGAGCGCTGTGGCAATAGCCTGCCCGAACTCATCGGCGGTAGCGGCTATCTGTACCAGATTCAGCTCGCCGTACGGGCGCACCACGTCGCGGATGGGAGTACTCACCACTGGTTTACCGGCCGCGAGATATTCGGGCGTCTTGGTGGGTGAGATAAACTTCGTGCTTTCGTTGTCGGCGAAAAGCAGCGTCGCTACATCCCAACCCCGCAAATACGCAGGCAGTTCCTGATAGCTCTTACCACCCAGATAATGAATGTTGGCTGAACGGGGCAATACAGCAGCATCAATCTTGACTACGGGGCCAATAATGACGAATTGCCACTCCGGATGAGCCTCCGCTAATTGTCCTAATAAATCTATATCCAGTCTCTCATCGACCACCCCAAAGAACCCAACCCGTGGGTGGGCTATGCTCGCCTGGTCGACAGGCTCGGGCAGGGCAGTACGGGCCTGGCCAAAATGGTCTTTATCGATGCTGCTGGGAAAAGAATGCGCCTCGGCGTGCTGCAAACTCTTGGCTTCGTACAAACTCTGGCCGCCCGTGTACACGAGGTGAGCTTTGCGAAACAGTTCCTGCTCCAGCTCACGCAGCTTGGGCGGCGCAAACTTAAAAGCCGCCAGCTCGTCCATGCAGTCATATACAGTCAGTATCGGCTGCAGGTGGCGCGACTTGCTCAGTGCCATCGGGGTATAGTACCAGAAAACGTATTTGTTGATAGTATTCTCGGCAAAGTACCGCGTGAGTAGCGCAGCCTGCATGTCGTCACTCTGCGTTTCCGAAAGGCCAGCAGGCAAATGGGCCACTACTACTTTAAGCCCATTCTGACGTTCCTTTACCTCAATGTGCGCAAACCCGGGGTCTAGCTGGTCGTGGTGAACAAAGGGCTCCTCGACGTAAAATACGCGGCCATACTGCGCGAAGCGCGACAGTAAGTGCTGCGGACGCTGCCACACAAAGTCCCAGTGCAGGTGAGCAAAGCAGACGAAATCAGGCAACGAGTACGTGAAGGTAGAGCGGGAAAGACTGGTTTCAGCGGCGGCGGCAGAGGAGGTTGTGGTAATGGCGGAAGCGCGCAGGGAGGCCTCCGCCGGAGTAGAGAGCGGCATAGAAAAGAAGCTAGGAAGGTAGATTTGACGGCGGAAAATTGTTCGGCACAATCCTGATTTCCGCAGCGTCTATCTTTTACGCAGCGCCCCCAAAAAAGGATACAGCCGACGGTGCGGCGGTCTGACCGGGCAAAAACCCAAGCTCAACACTAGCGCCCTGGCTGCTTGGCTACTATTGATCAGTCATTTCGCCGCTTAATGGAGCGTGGCGCAGTAAGCACTGCATCTCCACGGCATCTTGCCACCCCGAGGCCATACGCAGCCACTCGTGGCGAATACCTACCCGCCGAAAGCCGGCCTGCCGAAACAGCCGCAAGCTGGCCTTATTGGGGACAGCCACGGTACAGTACAATTGGTGCAGCCGCAGCGTTTGGCGCGCGTATACCTCTACCAACGTCAAAGCGGCGCGGGCGTAGCCTTTTCGACGCGCCGCCGCCAGAATGGTGATGCCTACGCCCGCCCGCTGGTGCAAGGGGTCAAAGTCGAACAAGTCCAACGTGCCAACCGGCATGCCAGCCGAAGCACAGATGACCAGGCGCAACTGCCGCACCTCATAAAAATCGGCTCCGGCCTGCTCCAGATACCGGCGCAGCGTGTGGCGCGAAACGGGAGCCAGCGTATCGGAAACGCCCCAGATAGCAGGGTCATTTTCCAGGGCGTACAGAAACTCCAGATCCGACTCTTCCAACGCCCGCAGCGTCAGGCTTGCGGCTTGCGGCATTCCTCTGAGTGTGTAAAACGTGAGCTTGTATCCTATAGGGCAATAGCCCCGCCGAATACGCGCACGGCCGGGCCAGTGAGGTACACGCTCGTGAAGGAGCCATCGGGCCGGGCGTCGAAGGATACCCGTAAGTCGCCACCCCGGGTGCGCAGGTGCACCGGACTCACCGCGCCGCGCCGCGAGGCCGCCAGGGCCACTGCCGTGACGCCCGTGCCGCACGACATGGTTTCGTCTTCCACGCCGCGCTCGTAGGTACGCACCTGCCAGGGCTGGTCGGCCGCGACGGGCGTTTCCACGAAGTTGACATTAGTGCCTTTGTCCCGAAACAGCTCACTGTAGCGAATAGCGCGGCCTTCGGCAAACACGTTCAAATCGACCAGTGAGCTGGTCGGCATAAACCGAATCAGGTGAGGCGAGCCGGTATCCAGAAACACGCCGTGTCCTTCCACGTCCTGCTGCCCGTGCACGTCCTGCATCCGCAGATGCACGAGCCCATCGGCGTCGATGTGGGCCTCGTGTAGTCCGTCGGTGGCCTGGAAAGTAGCTTTCTCCTGTATCACGCCCAGATAGTGCGCAAAGGCCACCGTGCAACGGCTACCATTGCCGCACATGGAGCCCAAAAAGCCATCGGCGTTGAAATACACCATCTCGAAGTCGTACTCAGGGTGGCTGCGCAGCAAAATCAGGCCATCGGCCCCGATGCCCAGGTGCCGGTCGCAGAGGTGGCGCACGAGGCGACTGTCGTGCTCGTCGAACTGCCGGTTGCGGTCATCCAGCATCACGAAGTCGTTGCCGGTGCCCTGGTATTTATGAAAAGTAAGCGTGGTCGGGGTCATGATGTTGCAAAGATGGTAGGAATGGACGGATCGGAAGGCAGGCGGGGGTGGCGGTACCCGCCCGGAACTTTACGCAATAAGGCAATCTGGCCGGCGTGGTACAAGTTGTGTCGTGCTACACCGCACAACAGCCCATGCAGCGTGGTGGCATCATCCGGTTCGGTAAGCGGCTCCCCGCACAACAGCTGACGTGGTCGTCATCGGTCAGCAACGCCAGATTCCGGAACGGCTGCTCATACGCCAAACACTGCTGCCGTAGCGTTTGGTGCCACTCATTTTCACAGAGAGTTACGGGCAGCAAAGGCCAGCTGGCGACATGAAGACGCGGGCGAGGCAGTTCTGGGTTCGTTGGGCTTCATTCATAGCAGGGCAGTAGGAAAGGAGGGGTTGGGTATAGTGGGCGAGCATTTCGTGCCGCTTCCCCTTTTGGCGTTGCCACAGCAGGAGCGCCGTTCCGTGCGGATGCCCTACCTTTGGCGAGCCGCTGCGCGGCTTTTTAGCTGATCTGTATGTATTCTTTTCTGACCACCGGCAACTGGCCTGATTACGAGCTCATCGACTCGGGCAACTTCGAGAAACTCGAGCGATTTGGCAAGCATGTTCTGGCGCGGCCCGAGCCCCAGGCCATCTGGGACCCGCACCTGCCGGCCAGTGAGTGGCAGCGGGCTGATGCCACGTTCACCCGCGAAAAAGGCAGCCAGGAGCGCGGGCAATGGAAAATAAAGCCCGGCACACCCGAGCAGTGGATCATCAACTACGGCCAGGAGGACCTGAAGCTGCGGTTTCGGCTGGGTTTATCGTCGTTCAAGCACGTGGGCCTGTTTCCGGAGCAAGACCCCAACTGGCAGTTTATTTACGAGCAAACCAAAAAGCGCCGGGCCGCGGTGCCACGGGTGCTGAATATGTTTGCCTACACCGGGGCCGCCACGCTGGCCGCCCGCGCCGGCGGGGCCGATGTCACTCACCTCGACTCGGTGAAGCAGGTCAATTTCTGGGCCCGCGACAACATGGAAGCCTCGGGCCTCGATGGCGTGCGCTGGCTGGTGGAAGACGCCATGAAATACGTGAAGCGCGAGGTGAAGCGCGGCAGCAAATACCAGGGTCTCATTCTGGACCCTCCCGCCTACGGCCGGGGCCCCAACGGCGAAAAATGGCAGCTGGAAGACGAGCTGAACGAGTTGATGAAACTTTGCCAGCAGCTACTCGACCCTGCAGACCACTTCTTTCTTATCAACTTGTATTCCCTGGGCTTTTCGGCTCTGATTCTGGATAATCTGGTGACGGGGATTTTCCCCAAAACGCAGGGGCAGCGCGAAATCGGGGAAATATACCTCCACGACCAGAGCCAGCGTAAGCTGCCGCTGGGCACGTTTTGCCGCTTCAGCACCGGAAACTAAATCCTGCTTCCTTAGTTGGAGGCTACGTACATTGTCCTGCGCCCGCGCCACCACGTAGCGCCAGCTCTACTACCGCCTATTGCCTTGCCCGAATGATTACGACAAGACACCGACGCCTGGCCCTGATTGATATGGGCACCAATACGTTTCATTTGATGATCGTAGAGCTGCCCGAGGCCCGCCACCCAGAGCCCGTGGTGTTGCTGCGGACCAAAGTAGGCGTGCGGCTGGGCGAAGACGGCATCAGCAAGGGCGAAATTGCGACCGAAGCCTACGCCCGGGCGCTACACACGCTGGCCGCTTTTCAGGAGGAAATTGAGCTGCACCAAGTAACGGAAGTACGCGCTACAGCCACCAGTGCCGTACGCAATGCTAGCAATGGGCAGGCGCTGGTGCGCGACATATTCGAGCAGACCGGCATTCGGGTCGAAATTATTCCCGGTGCCCGCGAGGCAGAGTTGATTTGCCAGGGCGTGCGCCAGGCCGTGCCACTGGGTACCGAGCCGCACTTGCTCATGGATATCGGGGGAGGCAGCGTAGAGTTTATCGTGGCCAACCAGGAGACGATTTTCTGGAAGCAGAGCTTCGAAATCGGGGCCCAGCGCCTGCTCGACCAGTTCTTCAAGCACGACCCGCTCACGACCGACGACGTGCGCGACCTGCGCGACTACCTCACCACCCAGCTCACGGCCCTCACGGCCGCCGTGCAGCACTTCCGCCCGTCGGCTCTGGTGGGCGCGTCCGGCACCTTCGATACGCTTGGCGACCTGCAAGCGGCCCGCGACGGGCAGCCACGCGGCACAAACCCGCCCCCGGAAACCCCGATTTCGCTCGACAGCTTCTACCGCAGCTACCACGATCTGCTGCACAGCACCCACGACCAGCGCCTGGCCATGCCCGGCATGACACCTATGCGCGCCGACATGATTGTAGTGGCCTGCGTGCTGATTGACTTCGTGCTCAAGACCTACGACTTCCTGCACATCCGCGCCTCGGCGTATGCCCTCAAGGAAGGCCTGCTGCAGGAAATGCTGACGCAGTAAGTGCTAAAAACAACGCGCCAACAGAACGTCCTGTCGAGCCGTAGCGAGACATCTCGCGTGCACTGCTAATTCCTGGTAGCTCAACCGTAGTCACTGGCATTGCAGCTTCAGCACGCGAGATATCTCGCTACGGCTCGACAGGACGTTCTGCCTCCTACCTTCCCCTCTTCCCCAATGACCTTTCCCTACAACCAGCTTTTCACCTTCACGGAGTCCGTTTTCCTCAGCATCGGCTGCCCCCCCGAAGATGCAACTCTGGCCACCGAAGCCCTACTCTCGGCAGACTTGCGTGGTATCGATTCGCACGGTGTGGCGCGGCTTATTGGCTATGTGCGCCTCTGGGAAGCCGGGCGCATCAATACTACGCCCAGAGTAGGCGTGGTGTATGAAACGCCCAGCACCGCCGTGGTCGATGGCGATGGAGGCCTGGGCCTGGTGGTGGCTCCCAAGGCGATGAACATAGCGCTGGAGAAGGCCCGCGTGGCCGGTACCGGTTGGGTTTCGGTGAAGAACTCCAACCACTTCGGTATCGCCGGCTACCACGCCATGAAGGCCCTGGCCCACGATATGATTGGAATGGCCATGACCAATGCCAGCCCGCTAGTGGCCCCTACGTATTCCCTCGACCGGCTGCTGGGCACCAATCCCATTGCGGTGGCTATTCCGGCCGGTGAGCAGCCCGATTTCGTGGCCGACTTCGCTACTACCACCGCCGCCAACGGCAAGCTGGAAATCGCGCAGCGCAAACAGCTGCCCGTGCCCGAAGGCTGGGTGCAGAATGCCGATGGCTCCGGCTCGACCGACGCCAACGCGGTGAAAAACGGCGGCGCCCTACTCCCCCTGGGCGGCGACACCGGCTCGCACAAAGGCTACTGCCTGGGCAGCGTTGTGGATATTTTCTCGGCGGTGCTGTCGGGGGCCAACTATGGGCCGTGGGTGCCGCCTTTTGTGGCTTTTCTGCAGCCGCCCGCCGACCCGGTAGGTCAGGGCATCGGCCACTTTTTCGGTGCCATGCGCGTCGATGCTTTCCGGCCCGCAGCGGAGTTTAAAGCGCACATGGATAACTGGATCAGCACGTTCCGCAATGCCAAAGCCGTGGAGGGCCGTCAGGTTATTATTCCCGGCGACCCGGAGCGTATCATGGCCCAACAGCGCTTGCTAGGCGGTATCCCGCTGCTCGACGCCGTGATACAGGATCTGGAAACCGTAGGCAAAAAGTTTGGCGTAGTGTTATAATCACTTGCCGTATAAAGCCAGAAAAGCCCCACTGCATAACGCAGTGGGGCTTTCTTGTGAAGAACCGAGCTTAAAAAAAGCTTATATCATTTGGTTGGGACCGAGGAGGCTGCTCATCGCCACATCCTCATTCAGATACTTGGAAGAGTAGGAAGTGTCGTTGCCGTTCAGGAACAGGCAGGTACCGTTACCAACCGTCTCGATGATCTGCTCGTGCATGTCCATCGGCAGGGCCGGGCAGCCCAAGCTACGGCCCAGGCGACCATTCTGACGAATGAACTCCTCACTCACGTAGTCGGCTCCGTGCATTACTACCGAGCGGATCAGAGCGTTGGTGTTATAGCCTTCATCGACGCCTTCCAGCTTTAGTGAGCGACCGTGCTTGCCGGTATATTCGGCCTGCGTCACGTAAAATCCCAGGCTGCTCATGTTCGACTCATTCTCGTTGGAGAAGTTCGTGGCCACGTTTTCGCCGGAGTTGTGACCATGGGCCACCAACGTGTGGAACACAACCTGCTTGCTGTTTAGATCGAGCACCCACAGGCGCTTTTCAGTGGACGGAAGCGTGAAATCGACTACGGTTAGCAGTTGCTTGTCGTTGAGCTTGCCGTCATTTTTCAGGTTGAAATACCCTGTCACGGCTTTCTCGAACACGTCGAAGCGCAGGCCTTGCTGCTCTACCTGCAGGTCGCTGTACAGATCGTGCAGACGCTGGTTAAAAAAAGCGTTTTGCAGAGCCTTAGCCGTTGGCATCTTGGTTTCCATTCCGGCAGCCGTGGAGTTTGCCACGGGCGAGGCCAGCGGCGTCGCCATAAACAGCGAAGCCACAAACGGCAGCATCCGGCGCGTCAGCCGACGGGCCCGGAGTTTGAGTCGCTTACGCTGGGTTACACTTGGCTTTTCCATGAATACGGATAGGTTTCGGTTAATAAAATACAGTCTCCCAACAGAGCCGGAGCTTTGTATAAAAGACTATACGCAAAAGAGACGCCAATGGTGAACATAATCGGCGCACAGGATATCTAACAATATCTATACTCAATAAATTCCCCGGGTGGGCTTCACTGGCGGGCAGCTAGTAAGCCATAATCTTTTATCTAGCAATGGGTATTGGTTTATTCCTATAACCTCCTACCTTACAATCGAAAAATATTACGCAAGTAATTCGTTTTTCATTCGCTCCGTTTTCCAACCCAATTCCCACAATACGCATGCAAAACTCTACTCTCCGACCCAGCCGCTGGCTGTTGGTCGCACTCTCGCTATTCCTGCTGCTGACCGGAAACCCGGCCCGCGCCCAAAAAGTAGTGCTCCAGGGCTTCTGGTGGGACTATTGGAATACCAACTACCCCAACGGCTGGGCCAACTACATGGCCGATCTAGCCCCACGCCTCAAAGCAATGGGTATCGACGCGGTCTGGATGCCGCCTTCCATCAAAAATGGCAACCAAGGCAATGGCTACTCGCCCTTCGACAACTACGACCTCGGAGATAAGTACCAGAAAGGGTTTTTGCCGACGCGCCTCGGCACCAAGGATGAATTGCTGCGCGGCGTAGCTATTCTGCACGCCAACGGCATCGAAGTGGTGCAGGATATCGTGCTCAACCACGTCGATAATGCCGGCTCGGGCACGGGCCAGGGCGGGCAGGACCCGGCGGCCTGGGATGATTTCACGACCGGCAAATACAAGAACTTCCGGTACGTGAGCTACACCAAGCCCGCCACCGACGAAACGGCGGCCAACTACCTGGCCCGTAATGGCCGATTCTCCAAAAACTGGCAGAATTTCAACCCTAACCCCGGCAACAACTCCACTTCCGGCGACTGGAATGCCGTGTACTTCGGCCCCGATGTGAGCTACTACAACGGCTCCTACGGCACCAGCTCCAACGCTACCTTCAACCCGGCCCAAAGCGCCGACTACATGCGCAACAACACCCGCAACTGGCTGGTGTGGTACAAGAAACAAGTGGGCTTCGATGGCGTCCGGCTTGATGCGGTAAAGCATTTCCCCGATTTCGCCA
This sequence comes from Hymenobacter elongatus, assembly GCF_004745955.1. GTDB lineage: Bacteria > Bacteroidota > Bacteroidia > Cytophagales > Hymenobacteraceae > Hymenobacter > Hymenobacter elongatus. The sequence goes on from NZ_SRLD01000002.1 coordinate 110,629, forward strand.
TGGAGGACTTCCTCTACAATATGCAGTCGAATGCGGGCTGGGCCAATGGCGGCGCTACGATGTATGCCGTGGGCGAATGGGTGGGCTCCAGCGGCCAGATGGATGGATGGGTAAGCAACGTGCAAAACCGCGCGGGCACCTTCGACTTCTCTTTGCGCAATGGCTTGTATAGCATTGTCAGCGGTGGGGGCAACTTCGACATTGGCAGCTTGCCCGGCTACCAGCAAGGCACCCGCACGGTGCTCATTAACGGGCAATACGTGCACCGCACGGTGCCTTTCGTGAATAACCACGACACGTTCCGGCCCCAGGTGAGCGGTGCCGGCGACTACACCGGCTGGAATACCGGCTCGGAGCTAGCGCCCCACATCGACCCGTTTGATCCGCGCCTTTCGCCAACCTATGCTGCCGCGCTGGCCGTGGATGGCTCGCCCCAGATTTTCTTCGAGGACCTGTTTAACGTGGGCAATACCGGCAAGCGCTACTCGCACAGCCCTAAAAGCACCACCGACCTGCCCGTGCGCAGCGACCTGGAAAACCTGATCTGGTGCCACCAGAACCTGCGCTTTAAAGACGGCGCTTATAAAGTGCGCTGGCAGGCCGCCGACCACCTCGTGATTGAGCGCAGCACCAAGGCCCTCATTGGCATCAACGACAACTTCAACACTTGGCAGAACAGTACCGTGTCGTGTGACTTCGCGCCGGGCACGGTGCTCAAGGACTACTCGGGAGCCAACGGGACGACTACAGTAACGGTGAGCGGCAGCCAGACGGTGGTCATCAATACGCCGCCCTGCAACGGCACGGCGGCAGCAGGTCGCCGGGGCTACTCGGTGTGGGCTCCCGTGGGCATCACGACCAACTACGTGCGGGCCGCTATGGCTACCTCGCAGGAGTGGGAACTGGCCGATGACCTCGGCGACAACGACGCCCGCTCGCTGAAGCAGGGCGGGCAGCTCCCCGCCAGCTCTACGGCACTGCGCACGGCCGGCCGCATCTATTCGGAAGCCAACAAGACCATTACCTACGCACTCTATCCCACCGATGCGACCCGCAGCCTGACTGTAGCGCTGTATAACAACGCTGGCACGATGGTGAGCAGCAAAACGGGCACGGGCAACCTTACCGGCACTTACACGCCTACTACCGCCGGCTGGATTATGCTGAAAGCCAAAAACGCCGTAGCGACGAACCCCGCCCAGCGCGCTTTCGTGAAAGCTACGTACACGGCCCCCACGGTAGTGGCGGGCTCGATGACGGCCCGCGCCGTGCTGGCCACCGCGGCTGCTACCGCTACAGCGGCTACGGCAAAAGCGGAAATGGAGCTTTATCCGAACCCTACCACGGCCGAACGCATCGAGTTTGTACTGCAGACTACGGCCGAGCAGCCCGCCACTGTGCGACTGTTCGACCTGACGGGCCGCCTCGTGCATCAGGAAAGCATCCGGCTCTACAGCGGCTCCAACCAGGTGCATCTGGCTCCGCAGAAACAACTCCCGGCTGGCATCTATCAGCTTACGGTAGCCGAATTTGGCATTAGCCGCAAACTGGTGCTAAAGTAATTTTCAGCAGCCGACCACAAAAAAGCGCTGCCGATAACCGGCTTGTCCTGACCCAAAACTCAAACGCCCTTCCAGCCATGTGGCTGGAAGGGCGTTTTTGTGCGGTTGACTATCTGGTTTACCGCTTTTCAAGCGTGGTCAGCTAACAAAAAGGTCCTTGGCATTACCGCCGGGAAGCCGGAAAAATATTTGGGTATGGACAAGCCGATAACCGGCGGGGCTTTTTTGTGGTCGGCTTGCTTACCGGAGCGGGCATGTATCAACTAGCTTGTAGTACGCTTTCAGCGCTAATGCCACCCATTGGCAGCCAACTGCCGCCCCGCCGCCTTGCCATTCAGCCACCGGGACTCCAGGCCAGGGCCACTCACGAACAAACAGGCGCCAGCGCCCACCGCCGTGATGATGGCGCGGTATTGCTCGGGCGGTAGCGCCGGGCAGCCTCGGCTGTAGCCCAACTGTCCGTGCTGGCTCAAATAGCGCTGGCCCGCATAGTCGGCGCCGTGCAAAACGACGTAGCGGTCCAGGGCATTGCTGTTTTGGCCGGGGTCGAGGCCGTGCAGCCGCCGCGAGAGGCCATGCTTGCCGTCGTAGGTGTCGGCAGTGCGGTAGAAGCCCAGGGCCGTGCAGGCCGATTTGATGCGGTTGGAAAACCGGCGGGCCAGCAGCTGGCCCGAGCCCCGGCCGTGGGCCACGTAGCTATGATGCAGCACTTTTCCTTGCGCCAGATCCAGCACCCATAGCCGTCTTTCAGTGGAAGGCAAATCCATATCGGCAACGGCCAGCACCGCCGGCCGACGAATGCGCCCGGCGTGGCGGAGCGTGAGGTAGCCCACGCAGGCCCGCTCCAGCACCGACAGCCGCAGGGCGCGTGCTTCTGGTCCTAAGGCCTGGTGCAGCGCCGCCACCTGCCGCCGCACCGAATCGGGTAGACCGGGCAATGCCGCCAGAGCAGTTGGCTGGAGAGAGTCGGCGGCAACGGCGGTGGTGTCTGGTAGCAGAGCTTGTCCCTGCGGGATGGACCGACTGGGAGCGGCTTTACTTCCCGCCTTCTCCCCCATCGACTGGCAGCCTACCAAGGCCAACAGAAAGACAAGCGGCAGCAGAAGCCGAAAATGCCGCTTATGGGGCGCATACCCTAAGCAGAATGCTGATTTAGACGGAAACAACGACATGGCTCACTAGAGCGTGTGGACAGTAAAGAAAAAGAACGTCATGCAGCGAGCAGCGCAGCATCTCGCGTGCGGTCATTGGAGTACTACTCATACGTCAGCACACGCGATGTCTCGCCTTGCTCGACATGACGTTCTTTCTCCTTACTGTCCACACAGCCGAGCAGCTATCTTTTTCGGAAGGTAGCGTTTCGGCTGCCAACTATACCCCGGCAGGGGCTTCGGTTAGCGGTGCTCTTAAAAAAATACGCTGACGTTACCTTTCAAAAAGAAGGGCGTGCCGGGCGTGAAATGCAGCTCCGAAAAGCCCTCAGCCGGTTCGGTAGGCAGACGACTCTGGGTATCGAACTGGGCCTGATTCCATTCCACGTTCAGCAGATTTTCGATGCTGGCTCCTACCTGGAAGCGGGACCGGGTGTAGCTCACCACCGCATCGAGCAGAAAGTAGCCCCGGGCGCGCACCGAGTTAAACTCGTTGGCCGGCCGGTCGTTGATGCGGCGGTAGCGCAGGCTGGCGCTCAGGCCCGATGGCTGCTTGAGCGTGAGCCCACCAATGCTGGTGAAGGTAGGCGCCAAAGGAATCCGGTTGGAATCGGGATGGGCTTCGACCAGCCGGCCGTGGTTGTAGTTCAGGTCAGCATCCACGAACAAGGTGCGGGTGAGCTGGTAGCGCAGGGCCAGATCGACGCCGTAGCGGCGGGTGCGGCCCGAGCTTTCGGTGAAGCCGCCGTCGCCGACATACACTAGCTCATCCTGCAGGTGCAGAGCCCACAGGGCCGTATTTACCACCAGGCTGGGCACCGGCTTAAAGGTGCTGCCGACTTCGTAGCCAATGGCGCGCGGCAGCACGTTCGCCCGCGGGTCCAAGACTACGGCGCGGGCATCGTTGGAGTGAAAGCCAAAGCCGGAGCGGGCGAAAAACTGCACGTTGGGCGTCAGGTCGTAATACAGGTTCAGCTTGGGACTCACCCGGCCCTTACCCGCTTTGCCCGACAGCGCCGGGTCGCGCTGCTCCCGGAAGTTGAACCGGAAGTAATCGACCCGCAGGGCAGCATTCACCGTCAGGTGGTCCGTCAGCGGCAGCGTTTCGTCGAGGTAGGCGTTGAAGTTCTGCTCGTAGATATGCCCCGACACGATGGTATCCCGCACTTCCCGGTTCACGGTGTTGCGCAGGGCCAGGTCCAGGTCGTCGAGGCGGGTGCCCACCCCCAGCACCGAATGCAGCGTGCGACCGCCCAGCGGCGTGTCGCGCTCATACGAGCCGGTGTAGCCGTAAATATTGCGCTGCTCGTTCTGCCGGATTTCGTCGCCGTCTTCGGGTTTATCAAGGAAGAAGGTGAAGTTGGAGTACAGATTAAAATTGTAGTTGACGAAGTAGGCCTGCTGCCGCAACACGGCATCGTGGGACAAGGTCGTGGTAAGAATCGCCGAGGCATTGGTGCGGTTGGTGCTGCCACCCTCGCTGGGGTCGATGCTGCCGAAGCGCGAAATCGTGCCCTCCCGAATAGCCCGCTCCGGCACTTGGCCGGAGGCATCCCAGTTGGAAGTAAAATGGGACCCCAACACCGTTAGCGACGTGCGCTCGGAGAGCAGCCCGGTGTATTTGCCCAAGCCATTGAAGCGCTTGAAGTGCTGCTTGGCGTCGAAGTAAGAGTTGGAGAAATAGTACTCGGTGGCAAGGTAGGCACTCTCGGAGTTCTGCGTAAACAGATGCTTGTCCTTGGGCAGCACGTCGAGCAGAACTAAGGCGCGGCGCGTGTCAAACTGGCCAACTTCCAGCTTCACCTGGCTTTGCTCCAGGCTGGTTTTGGTGATGAATTCACCCGAGCCCGCCGTAGCAAAATCACCGAACCGCGCCGTATACGGCCCTTTGTACACCTTCAGGGCTTCTATCGTCTCGGGAATAGTAAAGTGAAAATCGGCGTAGCCCTGCCCGTGAGCGTGTGACACCATGTTCACCGGCAGCCCATCGACGCTCACATTGAAATCGGTGCCGTGGTCTACATCGAAGCCCCGGATAAAAATCTGCTCGGCTTTGCCGCCGCCCGCATGCTGGGCAATAAACAAGCCGGGCACCAGCGGCAACAGGTCCTGGGCCGAGTTCAGCGGCCGCAGCACCCGGTCGATCTGGGTGATGGTAGCCAGCGACTGGTTCGGGTCGCGCGGCTGCGACACCGTCACTTCCCGCAGGCTCAGGGCCACCGTCGACAAGCGTAGAGTTACGGTTTGCGTGGCTCCGGCACCCAGGGTCACGGTCGTGGCCGGGCTGCGGTAGCCCAAGGCCGTGGCCCGCACGGTATAGGTACCCGCCGGCAGGTTTCCGAGCCGAAAAGCGCCCAGCGCATCCGAAGCGGTAGCCGCCGTTAGGCCTTCCAACCGGATACCGACGCCGGGCAGGCGCTGGCCCGAGGCGGAATCGGTGACGATGCCCCGAATACTGCTGGAAAGACTAGTTTGGGCAAAGCCTGTGGTGCTGCACAGGCACAGGAATAAAGCACCGAGGAGGTGAAAGCGTAGAAATCGAGGGTTCATAGAGCCAGGAAACATGGCCTGCTGCCGCGTCACTTCTCGCTAGTGGCACAGCGCGGCCGGATGAGTTGAGTAAGCACCAGCGCGGCCCCTCAGCAGAGCGCGGCTGTTTGCCGGACGTACAAGACATCCGGCGCGGAGCTTATCCCTGGCAGGGAGGCGAATAAAATTCAGCCTGAAAACCCGTGGAAACGGCGGGAGCCGCAGCCACGGGCGGGGTAGGTTGACTAGCGTAATAGATTGGTGAGATACGTACTGTCTCGGTCAGGCAATGCACATCGATTCCCTTCACAACCGACAGTAAATTCTTTGCGGTTTCGGGCGCTGAGCGCTTTTGAATGGCCTGCTGGTCGCCGTTACATCGGTCGAAGCAGTCGACCATGAGGTAGTGCTTCTGCTGGCAATTGTGGCTGTGCACATAGGGGTGCGCAGCTGAGTAGCGCGGAAGCTCGGGCCGGTTCACGAGGCCGGCTCCTACTACCAGAAGGTAGTTGGCGAGCAGCAGCAGCACGAGCCAGGAGCGAAGCATCGGATTAATTAAAAGATCGAAAAATCAGCACAAATAGGGTACAGCCGAGCCGTGGCTACGCAAAAAACACTCGCTCCACAGTCCAGTAAGCCGCAATAAGCCCGATAACGACTGATACCGGCACCACTACCCGCTGCTTGTACCAGGGCTTATCGGCAAACCAGCGGCCGACCAACAGCCAAGCCAGCAGAATGACGGTTACCTGGCCCAATTCCACTCCTATGTTGAAAGAAATCAGGGATTCAACAAACATAGCGCGGGGTAGGCCCAACGACGTCAGTACGCTGGCGAAGCCCATACCGTGAATCAGGCCGAAGCCAAACACAATGGCCACGCGCCACGGATTAAGCTTGTCGGCCATGATGTTTTCGATGGCCACGAACAGAATAGAAAGCGCAATAATGGGCTCGACAATAGAAGCCGGTGGCGAAATGAGCCCGTACATGGCCAGCCCCAGCGTGATGGAGTGCGCCACGGTGAAGGCCGTAGCCTGCAAAAGCACTGGCTTGAGCCGGGGTTCAAGGAAAAAAATACTCAGCACGAACAGAATATGGTCGAGGCCGAGGGGCAGAATATGGGTGAAGCCAAGCTTCAGATAGGTACTCAGAATATCCGTGCGCGAGAGTTTGCTCACGTCCACGTCGAACACATGAGCGGCAGCCACTTGCGGTAGCAGCAACGCGGCCACAACCAGCAAGGCACAGCGGCCCGCTACTTCCCCACGCCTATCCGTTGCCGTCGTAAGTCCAGGCACCCCGTTACTAGTTAAGAGCCAGCATCTTCTTGCCCTCGTCAGCCAAGTCGAAGTCAAGGTACGGATTGGTGGACAAGGCTTTGCGAATCAGCGCCTGCCCCTTTTCGGCCTGCCCGTTTTTGGTCGCAATCAAACCAGCCCGGCACAGCAGAGTTGGGTTCTGCGAGTTGGTGCGCAAAGCCGTAGTAATTAACTTTTGGGCTTCCTTGAACTCGCCGCGCTTGTAATGCACCCAAGCCAGTGTTTCACTCACATCAATGTTGTCCGGACGACGCGCGTACTCAATTTTAGCGTGCTCCAGGGCTTTGTCCAGCTCGTTGGTTTTCAGATAGGCATAGGCTAACTCCCGGTCGGCATAGTGGCCCATTTCCTCGTTGTCATCGGCCTCTTTGGCATCGTTGGCCAGCATTGAAATGGCCTCTTTGGCCATTTGGGTAGCTTTGGCCGGCTCCTTGTTCAGGCGGTACAAATCGGTAAGCTCATCGGCAAAGGCATAGTCCTGCACCGTAGCCCGAGCTTTGCGGAAATACTCAATAGCGGCCGGATAGTTTTTGCGGGCCTTTTCCACCCGGCCCAGTCCGGCCAGCGCATACGCATAGTAAGGCCGCCCGAGCAGAGCCATCTGGTACTGCTTCTCGGCATTGGCCAGGTCACCGGTATTTTCATACAAATGGCCGAGCGTAATGCGCGACCATTCGGTTTGCTCCAAGCCCGGATAGCCGGCTTTCACAGCCATCGTCATGGCCTCAATGGAGCCGGGGTAGTCCCCGTATATCTCCCGCAGATAGGATACGCGGGAATAAGAGCGCAGGTCAGGGCGCACGGTGTTCATCTTATCAGCCATTTTCACGGCTTCAGGGTAGCGGCCCAGCTCCACGTTAGCATCGCACAGCAGACCGTATACGAAAGCGTTGTGTGGGTTCAGGGCCACGGCTTGCTCGGCAATGGCGAGGCCTTCCGAGAAGTGATGCTGGGTGAGACTCAACGATGCTTTGCAGCACAGAGCCTCAAAGTTTTCGGGTTCTTTTTGCAGAATGCTGTTCAGCAGCTGCATGGCGGCCATATCGTAGTAGGGGTGGTCGCCGGTTACGCGGGCTTCCTGCATGTAAGCCTGGGCCAGCAGAAGCTTCGCTTTGTTGTCGTCGGGCTTGTCGCGCAACTGCGCCATCAGGCCCCCAATGGCATTTTTGGTGTTCAGCCATTCGCCCCCCAGCGACAAGTCACCATTACGGGCTTTAAGCTTAGGAATGGGCTCGGGCTTGCGGAAAAAGAACAGGGCAGCTACGGCCAGGCCAAAGCATACCACCAGAATAGGGTAAAGATATTTGCGCAAAGCGGCGGTGGCTAATGGTGGAAAAAAGAATCCGGCGCGAAGCCGGACTCAGTATTGACCAGCAAGATAACCGAACTGATCCAGGTTCGGCTTTCATAACGACTACCTTCAGAAACGACAGCCAAAGCAGGCCTTGGCTGTCGTTTCATCGGTGGTCAGCTTAGGTTAGTTGGTGTGCACCAGCTTAATGGAACGCAGTACCGTCTCACCCGATTTTACCGTGGCAATGTAAGTACCGGCAGCCAGGTTCTGTACTTTCCACGGCATTTCGTACGTGCCGGGCTTGTGCTCCTTGTTGTTTACCAAGGTGGTTACGTGGCGACCCATCATATCCGTTACCTCAATCGTCAAGCGACCTTTCACGCCTACTTCGTAGCGGATGGTGGTCTTGTCGGTGAAGGGGTTAGGATAGTTCTGAGCAACTTCAACCGGCGCAGGCTGCAGGCCCATGCCTACGCTACCGCGCTGCGACGTAACCGTGGGCTGCGCTTTCGTGCCGCTCCAAGGCGTCTGCATGTAGGGGAAGGCAGCCTTGAATGTAGTGTCATTGGCTTCAACACCAGTCCGGAAATTAACTACGCTCAGCAGCTGAGGTGTCACCCCGCTGGTAGCCGTAGCCGAGTAGTCGTCGTAGAACAGGCCAATTGCAGCCAGTACGAGACCACCTACGGCTTGCAGCTCGATGCGCGTTACATCATCTTCCAGGCGACGTCCGTTGGGGAAGCCGTCCATGTTTGGAATATTTTGCAGCGCGGCGCTACCGTTGAAGCGCGTATCGGTCAGACCCAGTACAGCAGCGGCCAACAGACCTTCGGAGCTGAAATCGGGGTTTGGCGTTACGCCGTTAGCCAAGGTGCGGGGCGTAGCAGGCACGGCCATGTTCAGGCGCAGCATGTCGCCGAGCGTGGGCAGGAAGTTGTTGATGAACGGCTTGCCAGCAGCGAGCGGGTTACGAGCAGGTTTGCCCGTAGCCAACTGATACGGTGGCAGGTTTGGAACACCAGTATGGAAGATTGGCAGAATGTCTACCGAGCGTGGCTTGCCTGGACGCAGTAAATACGGACCAAAGGTTGGGTCGGCAAACACGGTGCCAGCGCGTTGAGCGGCCGTCAGGTTAGCCAAGCCGTCCTTGCCATTACGGAAGTCGAAAGCTTGCAGGGAGTTGGTCTGAATCCGCAGCGGGTTGAAACCGGGTACTGCACCGGCGAAGCGGCTGGCATCCATGTAGAGAGCCAACTCGGGGTTCATGGCGTTTTCGTCGAACTTAGGCACCATCCCGTACGGGTTGCCTGCGTTCCACTCATCCTTTTGGCCGATTGGAATAACTACCTCGTTGGTGAGCGGCATGCCCAAGCGCGACACCTGCACGAAATTGCCGGTGCTGGTTTGCGTACCATCTACGTTCAGCGTACGGATAGCCTGACGGCTAGCCGAAGCCCATACCCCGATGATGTAGTCTGAGTCGAGGATATTAGCCGCTTGCGCACCCGTCTTGCCATCTTTCTGAAGCACCGAAATCGGAATTTGCAACGCGATGGTGTGCGTATTTTTGCGGGCTACACCGTCACGAGCGTTGTTCTGACGAACGCCGCCCAAGTCGAAGATGCCGCCTAGATCAACGAAGAATGGGTCGTCTACGGGGCCGCAGAATACCTTCGTGCCATTGGCCAGCGTCCGGATAGCACCGGTCATCAGCGTGTTGTAGGGCGTGTTCAGGCCATTAGCACCTGCAATAGAGCGTGGGCCGATGTTCGGTGGCGGCACGATGCCATTGCTTACGATGGTCGTGAAAGCACCACCGTTTACGCTCAGCTCTGCCGTGTAAGTGGTTTTCTGGTTTTCCTTGCCCAGACGGACACGGAAGAAAGTAGTCGGATCTTCGTTCGTCTTGGTGAACGTGAAACGATACGTCAGGTCATCACCCGTCGAGGTCGTTTTGTTCTTGACGTGAATTTCGTAGCGTATGTTTTCTCCAAATGTGTTGTAGATGGGACCACCCTGAGGCAGCTCCAACGGAATGTAGTTGGCAATAATGTTGATCAGCTCCGGATTGGTGGGGTCACGGAAGGCGTACAGGTCGGTGTTGTCGGCCAGAGGATCGTCGGCAATAAGTGGCGCTTCCCGGTGACTCGAAGCTTCCAGGCGGGTGTTCTGTCCGCTCCAGGCGAGAGCTCCTACAATGGCAGTAGCAGCTAATCCCATGTGGAGAATCGGACGGGTAAAGGTCTTTTTCATGATAAAAAAGTTTGGGTGTGATGAAAGGGAAACACAACTAAATTCCCGGTGCGCAGGGAAGTATCAAAGAAGACGGAGCAATAGGTAGGGAGCGGCCGGAGGTGGCACGACGAGAGGGCGAAGGCGCCACTCTACGCGCAGATAAAAGGAGCGGGATACTCGGGGTAGCTACCTGATGTTAGTAGGCATATTGGTTTGAGCTATACGGAAGGCAGGCAAGGTTTGGATTGGATTTGGTAAAACTTTTTTCCGGAAAAATGCCACCTAAGTCAACTCAACCTGTATCAATGGGTTGTTCTCCCATCCTACCCACATTTCTTCGCTACTTTTGCCTGCTTGCTAGTGCTGAGCGCAGCATTCTTTTCCCTATCTGAAGTAGCATACCTCCGCGTCCCGGCGCGGGCATTTTATACCCATGGCCAAAGTCGCAATCAACCTCTCTACGGGGAGCATTCAGCAGGAAGAAATCATTGTAGGAATTGACCTGGGCACCACCAACAGCCTGGTAGCCTACATTCGCCCGGACAGCCGCGAGCCAATGGCCATCAACGACCAGGGCCGGGGTACCATCGTGCCGTCCGTGGTCTACTTTCCCGCCGATGCCCAAGACCCCATTGTGGGCACCGAGGCCAAACAGTACCTGCTCACTGAGCCCCAGAACACGATTTATTCGGTGAAGCGCCTGCTCGGCAAATCGTACCGAGACCTGGGTGGCCAAGCGGCGCACCTGGGCTATAAAGTAATCGACGACAACACGGAGGGGCTGGTCCGGATTCGGGTTAACGACCGGTTCTACTCCCCTATCGAGCTGTCGGCCGAGATTCTCAAAGAGCTGCGCACCCGCGCCGAGCACGCCCTGAAAACGCCCGTGAATCAGGCCGTAATTACTGTGCCGGCCTATTTCAACGATTCGCAGCGCCAGGCCACGCGCGACGCCGGCCGCCTGGCCGGGCTCGAAGTGCTCCGCATCGTGAATGAGCCCACGGCGGCGGCCCTGGCCTACGGCATTGGCCTGAGCCCCGACGAGGAGAAAACAGTAGCCGTGTACGACCTGGGCGGTGGCACGTTCGATGTCAGTATCCTGCGCATTCAGCAGGGCATTTTCGAAGTACTCAGCACCAACGGCGACACCTATTTGGGCGGCGACGACCTCGACCGGGCCATCATCAACCACTGGACTACTCAGCACAACCTGGGCGCGGCCGTAGCGGCCAGCGGCTCGTTGCAGCAGGAGCTGCGCCTGCTGGCGGAAGCGGCCAAAAAGTACCTCAGTCAGCACCACGACTTCGGAGCCAACTTCAACGACCTCGTGCTGCGCCTCACCAAAACCGAGTTCAATGCCCTGATCCAGCCGTTGGTGGAGCGCACTATCGTCTCGTGCCGGCAGGCGCTGACGGACGCCCGGCTGACCCCGCAGGATCTTGACGCAGTGCTGCTGGTGGGTGGCTCTACCCGCGTGCCGCTGGTGTACGATTCGGTATCGGAGTTTTTTCAGCAGCCGGCCAACAACTCGCTGAACCCCGACGAGGTAGTAGCGCTGGGGGCCGCCATTCAGGCCGATATTCTGGCGGGCAACCGCCGCGACGTACTGCTGCTGGACGTGACGCCCCTCACACTGGGCATCGAGACGCTGGGCGGCCTGATGGATTCCATCATCCCGCGCAACTCCAAAATCCCGACCAAAGCCGGCCGTCAATACACCACTTCCGTGGATGGGCAGGTGAACTTGAAAATATCGGTGTACCAGGGCGAGCGAGACCTGGTGAAGGAGAACCGCAAGCTGGCCGAATTCGACCTGCGCGGTATTCCGGCCATGCCTGCGGGCTTGCCCAAAGTTGACGTCAACTTCCTGCTCAATGCCGACGGAATTTTGCAGGTCGAAGCCATCGAGCTGCGCTCGAACACCCGACAGGCCGTGGAAATAAAGCCCCAGTATGGCCTCACCGACGAGCAGGTGGAGCAGATGCTGATGGATTCGCTCACGAATGCCCGCCAAGACGTGGCGGCCCGCATGGTGATTGAGGCCCGCACCATGGCCGATCAGATGCTGTACCAGGTGGAGCGCTTCGTCGACAAAAACTCCCAGTACCTGACCGAAGACGAAATCACCCAAACTGCGGCCCAGACCCAGCTGCTACGCGAGGCGCTCGAATCCAACGACAAGGACACCATTCTGAAGGCCGTGGATGAGCTGGAAGTTCTCACCAGCCCGTTTGCCGAGCGGGTAATGAACATTTCTATCAAGCAGGCCATGACCGGCAAGAAGATAGAGTAGGTGCTACGGGCATGAATGCAAATCTCACCCGGCTGGTTACGGCCGCCCAGAAGCCGGCCCGCCGCATCATCGGGCTGATGTCGGGTACTTCTCTCGATGGCCTGGACGTGGCGCTGTGCCGCTTTGTGGGCCACGGCCCCGCCACGCAGGTCACGGTAGAGCATTTTGCGACGGTCCCCTATTCGGCGCACATCCGACACGAAATCCGGCGGGTGTTTGCCCAGCCGCAGGTAGAGCTGCAGCATCTTACGCTACTACACGCCTGGCTAGGCTCCCTGCACGCCGATATGGTGCTGGCGTGCCTGGCCCAGTGGCAGGTGGAGCCCGCCGAAGTCGATGCGTTGGCCAGCCACGGCCAAACAGTATTTCACGCGCCCCGACACCAGCACCAACTACCCGACTGGCCCAACGCTACGCTCCAGCTCGGCGACGGCGACCATCTGGCCGTCCGCACCGGCATTCTGACTCTTAGCGACTTTCGGCAGAAACACGTGGCAGCCGGCGGACAGGGCGCGCCGCTGGCCGTGTACGGCGACTACTTGATTTTCTCCCAGCCCGGCGAAGACCGGCTGCTGCTCAACCTGGGCGGCATTGCCAACTTCACCTATCTGGCTGGCAGCCTTAACGCCGCCGCCGTATTCAGCACCGATACCGGACCGGGCAATACCTTACTCGATGCCTTCGTGCGGGAGTTATATCCCGGCACTCAGTACGATGAGAACGGGGCCCTGGCGGCCCAGGGCACGATACAGCCCCAGCTACTGGCCGCTTTGCTCCATCATCCTTTTTTCGTGGCCACACTTCCTAAGACCACGGGACCAGAGTTGTTCAATGTGGCTTACGTTAAAGCGGCGCAGGCTCAAACGGGCACGCACGATCTGTCGGCCACTGATTTATTGGCTACGCTCACAACTTTCAGCGCCGCCGGGGTTGCTAGGGCCATTAAGCAGGCATTTGGTACCAACCCAGAATTCACGGTGTATGTCAGCGGAGGCGGCATGCACAACCCGACCCTGATGGCCGCGCTGGCGCGGGAGCTGGCCGATTGTCGGTTTTCAACTACCGCGGCGCTGGGCATCGACCCCGACGCCAAGGAGGCAGTTCTGTTTGCCATTCTGGCCAACGAAACCTTGGTGGGCGATGCTCGGCCCATAGGAACCGGGGCGCAGGCGGTGCCGGCCATTACGCTGGGTAAACTCTCGTTTCCGGCCTAAAGCAGCTTACTTACGGGTTGTTTGCGGAGCCGGAATCAGCCCAAAGCTCAGGATGCGGGTGGCGGTCGAATCCCGGAACGTCACATCCAGCTGCACCGTGGGCACTGCCGCCAGCGAGTCGCTTTTGAAAGTGAAGCTGTAGAAGCTGCGCACGTCGTTGTTCTCTCCCATCCGGTAGCCCAGCTTATACAGGTCGATGGACGTGCCGCGCTGCTGCCCTTGGTCGTATAAGGGCTGAGCCGCCCGCCGAAACTGCTTGGCCGTGGTAGTAGCCCGCACTTGGGGAGCCAGCAGCTGGTAGGCTGTAGTGTACTCCCCACGCAGCACGGCCAGCAAAAACTGCCGGGCCACCTGCACCTGCGACGGCCGGGCTGCTCCCGGCCCCGCCAGCGGTAGTAAAAGCAGCAGCAAGACGCCGACGCGGGCCCAGGAGCGTGCGTGCCAACCCGTAGTCAGGGAACGTAATTTCATTGTCGGCTCCCTGTCAAATACGGGGCCACGTACCGCAAGCGGGCACAAAAACGGCGGCACCGGCTCCGGAAGATATCTTCCGGAGCTAGTGTCGCCGTTTTTCGCCATGTTACTTACCGCAGGCGCTAGTCGATAACGACGCGCCGGGTTACATTCAGGTTCTCGCCCGTGATGCGCAACGTGTAGACGCCGCTATTCAGGCCATCGGTAGCAAAGCGGGTCGGGGTTCGCCCAGCCGTCAGCGTCTGCTGCTGCCGGCTCACTTGCTGGCCAATGCTGTTGTAGAGCGTAAGCTCGGCTACTTTTCCGGTGCTGGGCCCGTCCAGTTGCACGGAGAAAGCGCCGGCCGTTACGGGGTTAGGATACACACTGAGCGTGAAACCGTTCAGCTGCTCTTTCAACCCAGTAGTCAGCGTTACCGTCAGGGCGCGGCTGATGACGTTGTTTTGCTCATTCGATTCGGTTACCGCACCCTGGTAATCGGCTACATACAGCACGTAGTAGTTGCCGGGCGTAGTGGTAGCCGGAATGGCAAAAGAAGTGGCGCGGGTGTTACCAGCCCCTGCTGGCATTGTAGCCGCAGCCACAGTAGCCAGCAGCACGTCAGCGCTGCTCAGTACGGCATCGGCCGACAGATAGAAAGCAACGGTGCTCTGGCCCGCCGCCGCCGTACCCGAGTTAGTCAGCAGGCAGGAAGCGGCTACCGTGTTACCCGCTTGGACGGCCGTCGGATTTACGGAAGGCTGCGACACTACCAGATCGGGCAGCGCCGCCACCACTGTCACCGACTGGGCTACCGTATTGTTGGTCTCGTTGCTTTCGACTACCGTTCCGAAGGGGTCAGCGGCGTATACAATGTAGTAGGAACCCGGCACGACACCGGTTGGAATGCTGAACACGCCGGCGCGCGAGGCACTCAGGCCAGCGGCCAATACGCCGCCGCTGCTGCTGCCCAGCAACAGGTCATTGCTATCGAGCGTGGTGTTCAGCGACAAGTAGTAGCCCAGCTGGCTGCTGCTGGCGTCGCCGGTACCGCGGTTGCGTATCGTGGCGCCCAGTCCGAGGGTACCGCCAGCAGTTACCGAACTCGACGACTGCGTTGGCGTTTGCACGTCCAGATCGACAGGCAGGGCTGTAGTAGCAACGCACGACACGGAAGCCTGGAAGCCTGGGTTGGTAATGCTACCATCACTGGTGAAGAGCAAGGTTAAAGCGCCCGAGCTACCCTGAGCCGTGATGATGCCGGGGTTGTAGGTGTAATACCCGATGACCGGCGAGCTGGTCGTCGGACCGTCATAAATCGTCAGCCCGTCGCAGCAAGACTCTACCGAGAAAAAGCTGAACGACAAGCGGATCTTGCTGCCGGTAGTAGCGGGGTTGATGGTCAGCGAGCCATTGGCATTGTTGCTGTAATAATCGTCGCCGCCGTGGTCGGTTACGGTCGTGCTGCACGTCGTGACGGTAGCGCTACCGCTGGCAGGCACCACCACTCCACTGAACGGCGCGGTTATGGTCAGAACGTTAGAAGCCACGTTATTAAGCTCATTCGTCTCATTCACCTGGCTCTGATAGTCGGCCACAAACAACACGTAGTAAGCACCGGCCGTCGTAGTAGCCGGAATAACGGGAGTAGCGGAAAGGTAGGCGTAGCCATTGGCGTAGAGAGCAGGACCAGTTGCGGAGCCCAACAAGACGTCATTCGCACTCAGCGCATTATCCGTCGACAGATAAAAGCCCAGGGTGCTGATGGCGGAGTAGCTATTGCCTTGGTTAATGACGGTCGCGCCCATGTTCAGGCTGGCACCCGCCGCCGCCGATATACGGGCCAGGCCGGGCTGAATCACCGCCAGATCGATGCCGGGAGCTACCACCGTCAGACTCGCAAAAGCAACGTTATTGAGCTCGTTGGTTTCCGTAACCTGGTTCTGATGGTCGGCCACGAACAGTACGTAGTACGTGCCGGCCGCCGTACCACTCGGAATCGTCAGGGAAGGATAGCGGGTGGAGTACCCACCGCTGCTCAATGGGCCACCCGTTGTAGCCGATAACAAAACGTCATCGGCACTCAGCAACGTGTTGGTCGAAAGGTAATAGCCGGCGCTGGAGCTGGGGGCCACCGTATTTCCTTGGTTCACCACATAATGATTGCCGGTAATCGTGGTGCCGGCAGTGGTCGTTGTCGAGTTCAGGTAAGCCGACTGAATGACCAGGTCGATGCTGGGGGCCACCACCGTAATGGTCACGCTGCGCACGTTGTTCTGCTCATTCGACTCGGGTACCTGATTCTGATAATCGGCCGCAAACAAGATATAGTAGGTGCCGGGCGTAGCCGTAGCCGGAATGGTGAGCGTCGCGCCGGGATAGTTGCCGTAGCCGGCTGTCAGCGCGCCGCCGGTGCTGCTACCGAGCAGTACATCGTTGGCCGACAGGGTAGCATCGGAGGAGAAGTAATAGCCGAGGTTGCTGGAGGCAGCCGTGCTATTGCCTTGGTTATAGAGATACGCGCTGGCGCTGACAGCCGTACCGGCCGACAGCGTGTAGTAGCCCAGGCTGGCCTGCGACACAATCAGATCGACGGAGGGAGCGGCCACCGTGAGGGCGACGGCGGCCACGTTGTTTTGCTCGTTGCTCTCGCCCACCACGTTTTGGTAGTCGGCCGCAAACAGGATGTAGTAAGTACCCGGTGCCGTACCCGATGGCACGTTGGTGCTTGCACTACGGTACGAAGGGTAATTTGCGCCCAGCACGCCGCCGTAAGCGGAAGCAAGCAACTGGTCGCTGGCGTCCAGCGTGGTATTGCTGGAAAGGTAAAACCCAACGCTGCTATAGGTGGCCGTGGCATTGCCTTGGTTCGTGATGGAGCAGGCAAGCGCCAGCATATTGCCGGGAGCCGTACTGGTGGGGTTCACCGAGGGCTGCTGAATTATTAAATCCACGGTGGGCGGCACCACGTTCAGATACACGCTTGCGATGTTGTTTTGCTCGTTGCTCTCGCTCACCACATTCTGGTAGTCGGCCACAAACAGCACGTAATAGGCACCGGGCGTAGTGGTGGCAGGCAGCTGCAGGTAGCTATTGCGGCTCGAATAGGCTCCCACCGATAGGCTACCGCCCGTCGAGTTACCCAGCAATACGTCGGCCGCGTCCAGAGTAGCATTCGCCGACAGGTAGTAGCCAATGTTGCTGCTGGTGGCTGTGGTACCCGATAGGTTGTAGATGGAGCTGTAAAGCGTCAGGCTGCTGCCTGGCACCGCTGCTACGGGCGTTACGGAAGCGCCCTGAATCGCCAGATCTGACTGCGGCACAGTGGTTACGCAGGCAATATCGGTCGCGAAGCCACTGTAGCCGCTGGTGTAGTAGTCGGTGGCGAAGCGCACCGTCAGCGTGCCGGTGCTGTTGGTGGCATACACGGTGCCGGGGCTCTGGTAGTCGAAGTAGGTGCCGATAACCGGAGCAGAAATAGACGAGCCGTCATAAATCGTCAGCCGGTCGTAGTAGCCCACCGAGAAGGTGCTGAACTGCAGACGCACCTTGTTGCCAGCCGTTGCAGGCGAGATGGTGACGACCCCGTTGGCGTTACCGGAGTAGGTACCCGTGGCCCCACCGTTGTCGTAGAGCGTGCCGCTACAGGTGGTAATGGCCGTAGTGCCCGTGGTGGGCATGGTATAGGTCTGGGCTATGGCGGGCCCGGTCAGCAGTACCAGAAGCGCCGCTACTAAGGTCCGCCAACTGTAGCCGGCAGTGGAGTGGCGGGTGTTGTAAGCGTAGTGTTGTGTCATACACGGTGGGTAAGAAAATAAGCTAAAATGCGCTGGCAGCGCCAGCAGCCCGGCAGTCAGCCAGATTGTTGTGAACGGGAAATACAAGGTGGGATGCAGGCAGGTGCGCGCCCAGCAAGTGCCAAAGCTGGCGCTACTCCGCTGGGTGGGGCACCAGAATAAATACGTCTTCGCCGGGGCGTTTCATGATGTACTTCTCCCGGGCGAATTTCTCCAGGAGCTCGGGGCTGCTCAGTAGCTCGGCCCGGTCTTTTTTCACTAGCTCAATATTGTTCAGGTAATATTCCTTCTCGCCCTGCAGCTCGCGCCACTTGGCATACATGTCGTATTGCTTCACCAGATCATTCGAGTCGAATACCAGCATCCAGACCAGAAAGCCCACGCCCGCCAGGAAATAAAAGCTGCGCAAAAAACGGGGCACCCGTTGAAATAACTGGAGTAACTGCATAGCCCTCAAAGATAAAACAAAGGGTCCGGTCTGTGTACAGACCGGACCCTTTAAATTTCACTAAAAGCCGTGGAATTATCCAAGCGCTACATCTTGCGGCCGGGGAAATACGCAATTTCACCCAGCTCTTCCTCGATGCGCAACAATTGGTTGTACTTAGCCATCCGGTCGGAGCGCGAAGCCGAGCCGGTTTTGATCTGGCCGGTGTTCAGGGCCACGGCCAGGTCGGCAATGGTGTTGTCCTCGGTTTCGCCCGAGCGGTGGCTCATGATGCTCTTGTAGCCGTTGCGGCGGCCCAGGTTCACGGCATCGATGGTTTCGGTGAGCGTGCCGATCTGGTTCACTTTGATCAGAATCGAGTTGGCAATCTTCTCGTCGATACCGCGCTGCAACCGCTGCACATTGGTCACGAACAAATCGTCGCCCACCAGCTGGGTGGTGCTGCCGATGCTGTCGGTGAGGTTTTTCCAGCCGGTCCAGTCGTCCTCGTCCATGCCATCCTCGATGCTGATGATGGGGTACTTCTTGGTCCAGTCGGTCCAGTAGCTTACCATTTCGGCCGACGTCAGCTTGTCGCCGGTGCTTTTCTTGAAGTGGTAGTGCCCATCGGAATAAAACTCCGAAGCTGCCGCGTCCATGGCAATCATGACATCATCGCCGGGCTTGTAGCCGGCCTTTTCGATGGCCTGAATGACAATCTTAATGGCGTCCTCGTTGGATTTTATATTCGGCGCAAAGCCGCCCTCATCGCCCACGTTGGTGCTGAAGCCCTGCTTTTTGAGCACTTCCTTGAGGTGGTGGAAAATCTCCGTTCCCCAGCGCAGCGCCTCCGAGAACGACGAGGCGCCCACGGGCATAATCATGAACTCCTGGAAATCGATGCTGTTGTCGGCGTGCGAGCCGCCGTTGAGGATGTTCATCATCGGTACGGGCAGGGTGGTAGCGCCCACGCCGCCCACGTAGCGGTAGAGCGGCATGCCCGCCTCCTGCGCAGCCGCGCGGGCAATGGCCAGCGAAGCCCCCAGAATAGCATTGGCCCCCAGATTCGCCTTATTGGGCGTACCGTCTATTTCCAGCATAATCTTGTCGAGCAACCCCTGCTCGAATACTGAAAAGCCGATCAGTTCTTCGGCAATCTGGCTGTTTACATTCTCTACAGCCTTCAGCACGCCCTTGCCCATGTACTTCGACTTATCGTCGTCGCGCAGCTCTACGGCCTCGTGCTTGCCCGTGCTGGCTCCCGATGGCACGGCCGCCCGGCCCACGACGCCAGACTCGGTCGTTACATCTACTTCGACCGTTGGGTTACCGCGCGAATCAAAAATCTGCCGGGCATGAATGGCTGAGATAATGCTCATGTTGAAAGGAATAAGAGTGAAGAATGGAAACCGGAGAAGGAAAACGCCGCCCCATGCCTGCAGGGCCGGTTGCGGGGCCGAAAGGTAAGGAATTCACTACGGACGCGCCTACCCTTCCAGCCACTTCCGGAACTCCGGCGTTTGGGCCGCGCTGGTAATAAGCGTGGTGTTGCTGCCGCGCAGCCTCACCGCCAGCCGCCCGTTGAAATACGGCTCCACTTTCTCCACATGCGCAATACTGACCAGCTCCGAGCGGTTGAGGCGGCCAAAGCGGGCGGGGTCGAGCTGGCGCTCCAGCTCCGTGAGCGTGCCGCCCAGCGGGTAGCGCACCCCGGCCCCATCCACGGCAAACGTAATGCCTTCGTCAGCCTGCACGTAGGCCACTTCGTCCACTTGCAACACGTAGAGGCCATTGCGCATGCGCACCGAGAAGCGCTGCTTGTACGTGGGCTGGGCATTGTGGCGCAGCGCCTGGCTCAGCTCGCGCAGTATCTCGGGGCTTAGCTCCGCCCGCGGGGCCTCTGGTGCGGGCAAGGCGGTGGGCGCGGCAAAGCTGCTGCGCAGGAACTGATACTTGTCGAGCGCCTGCCGGAACTGGGCGTAGTCGAAGGGCTTGAGCAGGTAGGCAATGCCGTTGCCCCGGAAAGCGGCCAGCAGAAACTGGTCGTAGGCCGTCGTAAAAATAATGGGACACGTCACCCGAAACCGCTCATACAGCGAGAAAACGTTACCGTCGAGTAGCTCAATGTCCGAAAACAGCAGGTCGGGCATGGGGTGAGTCTGGAGCCAGTGCAAGGCCTTTTCCACGCTGCGCACCACCGGCGGCGCTTCGTTGAGGAGGCCGGCCTGTTTCAGAAACTGAATAGTCTGGCGGGCTGCAATTTCTTCGTCTTCGAGAATCAGGATTGTCATCGACGCGCGGGTAGCAGGGTGGCGGGCTGGGGCTGTGGGTGGGCCCTGGGCGTGGTGGACAGTGCCGCCGGGCGCGGGGCCTGGCGCAGCACCGGTATCCGCACCCGAAACTCGGCCCCGGTATTTTCCACGATGATGGCCTTCCCAAACAGCAGCCGGTACCGGTCACGCAGGTTGGCCAGGCCGGTCCCGGTCGAGTCGACGGGTGTAAGCTTGGGGCGTAGCGCATGCTCCACCACCAGCTCCGACTCGGTGAATCGAATGGTAATCAGCAGCGGCTGCTCCTCATCGCCGACATTGTGCTTAATAGCGTTTTCGACCAGCAGTTGCAGCGTCCCCGGCACCACCAGCAAGCCCGTAAGGTCGGGGGCGGCGAGCCGCTCCTGCCGAAAAGCATAGGCCCCGCCGAAGCGGTGGCGCAGCAGGTAGATGTACTCATCCACGAATTGCAACTCCTCTTCCAGCGTCACGAAGTCGTCGTCTTTGTGGCGGATGAGGAACCGGTAGAGGTTGGCAAAGCGGTTCAGGTACTCATTGGCCACGGCCGGGTCCTGCTGAATGAGGCCGCGCAGCACGTTGAGGTTGTTGAACAGAAAATGCGGATCGATCTGGGCCTTGAGGGTACGCAGCTCACTTTCCGTCTGGGCTTGCTGGGCCAGCACCAGCCGCTGCTGTATCTCGAAGTAGCGCTTGCCCGTCAGCACCACGGCCAGCACGCCGTAGCTCAGCGCGTGGCGCCACACGCCAGCCGCCAACCGGGCCGGGGTTAAAGCAGCCCAACTAAGCTCCTGGGTTTCGTTGAAAGCCACCGCGTAGCCCGTCGAGTAGAGCACGCTGCTCAGCAGCAGAAACAACGGCAGCAGCAGCAGCGCCCGGCGGCGGGTCTGGGGCATCTGCAAGGCGGGCAACAGATGAAATACCAACAGGTACACCGTAGCCGAATCGAGCAGCACCGTGTAGGCCATACCGCGCAGGCCCAACGACAGGTCATGGTTTGCTATGTAGTCGGGTAGCAGTACAATGGTAACAACCACCCAGTAGCCAGCGGCGGTGAGCCAGTCGGAACGCCTTGGGTGGCGTGATGGAGCAGAGTGGCAGGACATATTCACAGCCTGAAGGTGCTATTCTTTATCCAATTTCACGCGTCCCCGCTCCTCTTCCAGACCCGTGGTCCGCTTGCGCAGGGCCTTGAGCTGCTGGTTGCCAAGCTTGTAGCTGAAGCTCATCTGCACCTGCTGCGACTCGCCGTAGCTCAGAAAGCGCACGTCCAGCTCCTGGTAGCGCACCGTGCCGCGCTGCTTAGCCGTAAATAGCACGTCGTTCATTCCCAACCGCAGTGTGGCCCGTTCCTGCAGCAGCGTCTTCTGAACCCCCAGATTCAGCGCCCCGAACGAGCGGAAGCTAATCAGCCCATTCAGGCCACTGGTTTGGAAGTAGCCCGAGGCTTCAGCCGTCAGGTGCAGCGGCAGCTTCACGTTCATCTGCCCGTAGAAGGTAGCCGAAGTGCGACCATTGCGGTAGGTGCTGCCCAAGTATTGGCTCAGGTACTGGTTATAAAACACGTTTACCCCAGCGTAGCCCGTCAGCATTTTGCCCAGGTTCACGGGCAGATTCAGCGTAACGCTGTACCGGTCCAGCTGGTCCAGGTTGGCTGAAGTCGAGTACACGGCGCTGTCTTCCGTGGCTGTTACCAGGCTAATAGCATCGTGGGTCCGGCTGTAGTTGAGCAGCAAAAAGGGCTGTTTATTGTAAAGCAGGCCCAGTTTGTAGCTGTTCGTAAACTGGGGCTTCAGCAGGGTATTGCCGCGTTGCGACGTATAAGGGTCCAGGTACACGATGCTCGGATTCAGATCCTGGTAGCTGGGCCGGTCGATGCGGCGGCTGTAGGCTGCGTTGAGGGATACCGCCTTCAGCAGCACCCGGTCAATGCTCAGGGTCGGAAACAGCTGAGTGTAGCTTCGGGCTACAGTGCTGTCGGTGGTGCGGGCCGTGGCCGTGCTGCGGGTTTGTTCGGCCCGCAGGCCCGCCTGCCAGTTCCAGCGCTTGCCGCTGCCTTCGAGTTGCCCGTAGCCGGCACTTACCTGCTCCGTATACCGAAAATCATCGTCCCGCGTCGGGCCGCCCGTGCCGGTGGCCGTGAGCTGCAGCGCACTCTCGATATCGGCTTGGCTGGTTTTCGTGCCCAGGCTCAGCAGCAAGCCCTGGCGCAGGGGCCAGGCATAATCTAGCCGGGCCGTGCGCAGCCCAATGAGCGTCTGCTGGGTGTTGCGCAGCGGCTGCCGCAGCGTCAGGCCCTGGTTGCTCCGAATCGTATTCAGAATGTCGCTGCCCACCGTGTACTGGTAGCGCGAGTAGTTGGCGTCGGCGGTCAGCTCCCGGCCCAGCGTGTCGAACTTCAGCTTGTAGTTCAGGTTAGCCGCGTATGAGTCGGTCAGCCGGCGGGTAGCATTGTCCGTCGTTGCCGCACTGCCGTTCCCGGCAATGGTAGTGCTCTGGCCCGCCACGGCCGTGCGGTTGGTATAGCCCGTCAGCAGCACTCCCACGGTTTGCCGCCGAGTCAGGCTATAGTCGGCCCCAGTCCGGAACGTGTGCCCGTTGGTGGTCCGGGGCTGGTAGCTCTGCTGAGCGTAGCGGGCCTCGGGTTCGGCGGCCTGCCGCTCGGTGTTAAGCTGGTCATACGTCTTGCGCAGCGCGTGGCTATATCCGCCAAACAAGCTCAGACGCTGCGCACGGTGCGCCAGATCGAGGCCTGCATTCCCCTTACCAAACCTCCCGTAGGCGGCCCCCAGCGTGAGGCTGCCATTAGTACCCACCGCAGTATTCTTCTTCAGGATAATGTTGATAATCCCTGCGCTGCCAGCCGCGTCCCGACTGGCATCCGGCTGCGTCGACACCTCAATGCGCTCAATGTTGCTGCTCGGAAAATCCCGTAGCACACTCACGACGTCCGTGTACTGGGTGGTGCGGTCATCGAGCAAAATAATCAGCCCTTCGCGGCCAGCCAGGCTAAGCCGGTCATTCATCACCACCAGCCCCGGCACTTTCTGCAAGGCCTCCAGCGCCGTCGAGCCGGCCGTCAGGCTGCCTGCCACGTTCACAATCATCTTGCCCGCCTGCATTTCCAGCAGCGGCTTCCGGCCCACCACCTGCACTTCCCGCAACGCCTGCGCCGCCGCTACCAACACCAGATCGGGCACTACCACATCCTTTGCTACCACCAGCTCTCCACTCCGGCCTTGGGTGTAGCCCATAGCCAAGGTCCGCACCCGGTAGCGCCCCGCCACCACGTTCCCCAGCTTGTAGGTGCCGGCAGCAGTACTTTGGGTAGCGGCCACCACGCTCGAATCGGGAGCCAGCAAGGCTACCGTGGCAAATGGCACCGGCTGCTGCCAAGTATCGAGCAAGCGGCCACTTACACTAAAACGTTGCTGGGCCAGGGTCGCGCCGCAGGTCAGCAGAAAAAGGAAACTGGTGAAAAGGGCTTTCATAGCACTGGGGTTATCGCGAGAAGATGGCCAAAACACGCCTTCTCCTGCTCCATTCCCAGGTTCGTTCCGATGAAGTCCGCAAGAAATCCCGCGAACTGAGCAAATCCATCTCCGGACAGACCCAGTGCTATCTCAAGCAATCCGCCAATCCGTTACTTATGCCGTGGGATGCCAGTTCTTCCAGCCCCGCACCTCCCACCCGACTGTCCCAGAATGCTTGCGGGGATTCAAACAATATTCGGCAAACAATTTAAATTGTTTGCCGAATATTGTTTGAATCCCCGCAACAGCAATGAAGCTGTTTAGCAAGTCAAAAGAACGTCGTGCTTTATCTGGCATCCGCGAAGTCAAAGCATCTCTACCGCTTCGTAGGAACCACTCGACGGAGTGGTAGAGATGCTTAGGCAAGTTCAGCATGACCGTTCTTAATAACTCAAACACACTCTAAGTAATCACGCAGCAGTAAGCGTGTTTAATTGAAGGTCAGATCAAGCCTCCGCTTTATGGATGTGGGTACTTCTGCACAGGCACACAAAGCTGCCGTAAAACAAAAAAGGGACGTACCAATTGGTACGTCCCTTTTCTCTATGCTAAGCGTTCGAACTACGAAGCAGCTTCCTCGCTTTTCTCGTCGCGGGTTTCGCCTTCTTTCAGCGTCTCGGTCGAAGTAGCTTCAGGAGCCTCGGTAGCTACTGCGGCAGCCGGTGCTACTGCTTCGCCGCCAGCGGCAGGAGCAGCTACATCAGCCTTCTTTTTGCCGCGCGAACGACGAGTAGTCGTCTTCGCTTCGCCAGCCGATTTGGCTTCCAACAACGTCTCGTTGTAGTCTACCAGCTCGATGATGCAAATCTCAGCGTTGTCACCCAGGCGGTTGTCGCTCAGTTTGATGATGCGCGTGTAGCCGCCGGGACGGGTAGCAATTTTACCTGCAACCGCGTCGTACAGCTCCTTAATTGACTCTTTGTTCTGCAGCGTAGCGAAAACCGTCCGACGCGAGTGCGTCGTGTCGCTCTTCGACTTGGTCAGCAGGGGCTCTACGAACTTGCGCAGGGCTTTGGCTTTGGCAACCGTCGTGGTCAAGCGCTTGTGCATGATCAGCGACGAAGCCATGTTCGACAGCATCGCGTTACGGTGCGAAGCGGTCCGGCCAAGGTGGTTGATTTTTTTACCGTGTCTCATTGTAGTGTGCTGTTACAGCATGAATGTGTGTGCTTGCGCGTGACGACCACGGCGGGCAGCGATGCTCTAGGCAGCTACCTCATTAGAACCGTCACTCCTCGGGCACACTGGTGAATGTGGGGTGAAGAATCAAAAAAAACAGGCTGACTGCTGCAGGCTGAAGATAAGTCAGCGTAGCGGCAATCAGCCTATTGGGGTATGCTAGTCTTCGTCGAGGCGGTACTTGCCCAGGTCCATCCCGAAGGTCAGACCCTTTTCCTCTACGAGGTTCTCAAGTTCAGTCAGCGACTTCTTACCGAAGTTGCGGAACTTCATCATGTCACTCATGTCGAGCTGCACCAATTCGCCCAACGTCTTAATGTCAGCCGCCTTGAGGCAGTTGTAAGCCCGTACGCTCAGGTCCATGTCCGCCAGCGGCGTCTTCAGAACTTTACGCATGTGCAGCGTCTCCTCGTCTACGGTTTCCTCTTCTTCAGCCTTAGCCGTTTCGAAGGTCATCGTATTATCCGAGAACAACATGAAGTGTTGAATCAGAATGTTGGCGGCACCTTTCAATGCCTCCTCCGGATGAATCGAACCGTCGGTCTGAATCTCGATGAGGAGCTTCTCGTAGTCGGTTTTTTGCTCTACGCGAGTGTTCTCGATGCTGTACTTCACGTTTTTGATGGGCGTGAAAATAGCATCAATGGCAATTTGCCCAAACACCTGGTCGGCCGGACGATTCTCCTCGGCCGGCACGTAGCCGCGGCCTTTCTGAATCGTGAATTCAAACTCTAACTCTATCGAAGGATCTACGTGACAGATAATCATATCTGTGTTGAGCACTTCAAAGCCAGTCGTGAATTTGTTGATATCACCAGCTGTAAACGTGTCCTGGCCCTTGATCCGGACCGTGACCTTATCTTCGATGGCGTCGCTCACCTTCTTGAAGCGAACCTGCTTAAGGTTCAGGATGATTTCGGACATATCCTCAATCACACCTTCAATTGTCATGAACTCGTGCAACACACTGGAAGTGCGGACCGACGTAATGGCGTAGCCCTCCAGCGACGACAGCAGGATGCGGCGCAATGCGTTGCCGATCGTGACGCCGTAGCCTTTCTCCAGCGGTTTGAATTCAAATGTTCCGTAAAAGTCGTCGGATTTCTCCATCACTACTTTCTCCGGCATTTGAAAAGCTAAGATTGACATAAGTGGGGCTTTAAAAATACAACAAGGAAAAAACGAAGTAAGAACCCGACCAAAAGCCGGGTTCCACAAATTACTTCGAGTAAAGCTCGACGATGAGCTGCTCCGTGATTTTCTCCGGAATCAGGTCACGCGAAGGGGCGTTCAAAAATTTGCCCACCAATTCCTTGCCGTCCCACTCCAGCCACGAGAAAGCACGCGAGTTGCGAGCGCTCAGGCTGGTGGTAATGGCTTCCAGCGACTTCGATTTCTCGCGAACAGCTACTACGTCACCAGCACGCAGCTTGTACGAAGCAATGTTCACAACGTCACCGTTGACCGTAATGTGCTTGTGCAGTACGAGCTGGCGAGCAGCCCGACGGGTTGGAGCGATACCAAAACGATATACCGTGTTATCCAGCCGCGACTCAAGCAGCGCCAGCAGGTTGTCGCCGGTGATGCCGGGTAGAGCAGCTGCTTTGTGGAACAGGTTTTCGAATTGCTTCTCCAGTACACCGTACATGTACTTCACTTTCTGCTTCTCCATCAGCTGCACCGCGTATTCCGACTGCTTCTTGCGGCGGCCACGACCGTGCTGGCCTGGAGGGTAGTTCTTTTTGTTGAGTGCCTTGCTTGGGCCGAAGATTGGCTCTGCGAAGCGACGGGCAATCTTGGTTTTAGGACCAGTATAACGTGCCATTTCGGGGTATTTGAGTTTTGCAGGGGTTGAACCACGCGTGTCGGGCCTCTCGGATGCGGCTTACCCGCAGGGCAAGCCGGATCGGAAACCCGACACAGGGGCGGACAAGATAGTCCGCGAGTTCAGTATATCAGACGCGACGACGCTTAGGTGGACGGCAGCCGTTGTGCGGCAGCGGGGTCACGTCGCGGATGGTAGTTACCTCAATGCCCACGTTTTGGAGCGTACGGATGGCTGACTCACGGCCAGCACCCGGGCCTTTCACGAATACTTCGGCTTTGCGCATGCCCAGATCGTGGGCAACTTTGGCGCAATCCGTAGCTGCCATCTGGGCAGCGTAGGGCGTGTTCTTCTTAGAACCTTTAAATCCCATCTTACCAGCCGACGCCCAGGAAATAACCTGGCCATTGTTGTTGGTGATGGAGATGATGATGTTGTTGAACGAGGCCTTGATGTGAATCTGGCCTACCTGCTCGACAACGACAACGCGCTTTTTGGCTTTGTCTTTTCTTTTTTGTGCCATTTGGTTATCGCAAAAAACCGCGGAAGGTGTTGAAGCCGGTCCAGAATCCTGAACCGGCTTCGATTCCCGCTACAATTTATTTAGTAGCTTTTTTCTTGTTGGCAACGGTTTTCCGCTTGCCTTTGCGCGTCCGCGAATTGTTCTTGGTGCGCTGACCACGAACCGGCAGACCCTTACGGTGACGTAGACCACGGTAGCAACCGATGTCCATCAGGCGCTTGATGTTCAGCTGCACTTCCGAGCGCAGAACACCTTCGGTCTTCACTTCCGCGGCAATAATGCTACGGATTTCGCCGGCTTCTGCTTCCGTCCAATCCTTCACCTTCTTGCTCAGGTCGATACCGGCCTTGGTCAAGATGCGTTGAGCGGAGGGACGGCCGATGCCGAAAATGTAGGTCAGCGCGATTTCACCGCGTTTGTTGTCCGGGATATCTACCCCTGCAATACGAGCCATGTGCTTTTGTAAAAGTCTGGTGCTACTAACCCTGACGCTGCTTGAAGCGTGGGTTCTTTTTGTTGATGACGTACAGTTTGCCGTTGCGGCGAACCAGCTTACAGTCAACGCTGCGTTTTTTGACCGAGGTTTTGACTTTCATGTCGTCGGGTTATTTGTAACGGTAAACAATTCGACCCTTCGACAAGTCGTAAGGGGACATTTCCAGCTTCACCTTATCGCCCGGCAGGATTTTGATGTAGTGCATTCGCATTTTGCCCGAAATGTGAGCAACGAGCTGGTGACCGTTTTCTAATTCCACGCGGAACATGGCGTTCGAAAGGGCTTCTAGAATGACTCCGTCCTGTTCAATGGAGGATTGTTTGGCCATAAGGCTACTGTAAGGCTTTTTCTATGTATTCAAAGGAAGTGAGGATCTCCGCTTTGTCTTTTCGTACTACTACTGTGTGCTCAAAATGAGCCGAAGGCTTAAGATCTTTGGTTCGGATAGTCCAGCCATCCTTTTCCTGAATCACGCTTTTCGTTCCCAGATTCACCATCGGCTCGATGGCCAGAACTAAACCCGTTTGCAGCTTCAGTCCCGCCCCACGCTTACCGTAGTTTGGAACCTCTGGCCGCTCATGAAGCTTCTGACCAATACCGTGGCCGACCAATTCTCTTACCACTCCGTAACCCTGTTTCTCAACATGGTTTTGGATGGCATAGCTCAGATCACCCATCCGGTTGCCGGCCACTGCCTGTTCAATGCCCAGATACAGCGACTTTTTGGTTTCCTCTAGTAGTTTGAGAACTTCCGGTGCCACCTCCCCTACTGGGTAAGTATAAGCACTATCAGCATGGTAGCCGCCCAACAAGACTCCGCAGTCTACCGAGATAATATCACCGCTTTTCAGCTGGTAGTCACTCGGAAAACCATGCACTACGACTGAATTAGGCGAAATGCAGAGACTGTATTCAAAACCATTATACCCCTTGAAAGAAGGCTGACCGCCATGGTCACGGATGAATTCCTCGGCGCGCTGATCGAGTGCGCGTGTGGAAACTCCTTCCTTAATCATGCCTGCCACTTCTCCGTGGGCTTGAGCTAGTACTTTCGCACTAGCCCGGATGAGTTCTATTTCTTCTTCGGTCTTGTAAATGATCATGACCGAACTAGGATGCCAAAGCGACATTCTGAGCGGAGCGTCCACGCAGTTTGCCAGTCTTCATCATACCATCGTAATGACGCATCAACAGGTAGCTTTCTACTTGGTTCAACGTATCCAGTACCACACCTACCATGATGATGAGCGAAGTGCCACCGTAAAAAGCCGAAAATGGACGCGTAACACCAGCCAACAAAGCCAGAGCCGGGAAGATGGCTATGAGCGCCAGCACAATCGCACCAGGCAACGTGATATGAGTCAGAATCTCGTCAATGTGCTCCGAAGTATCGCGGCCGGGTTTTACACCGGGCACAAACCCTCCACTGCGCTTCAGGTCATCCGCAATCTGATTGGGATTAACGCTGATTGCAGTGTAGAAGTAGGTGAAAACGATAATCAACGTAGCGAAAACCAAGTTGTACTGCCACGAGGTGTAATCAGAAAACTTCTGACCAATGTAGTTCGCAGCATCACTATCGTTTTGCCAAACTGACGCAACAATAGCAGGCACGAACATCAATGACTGGGCGAAGATGATAGGCATAACGCCAGCAGCATTCACCTTCAAAGGGATAAATTGACGTTGAGCGTTCAATTGAGTGGTACCACCAACCTGCTTAGCATACTGAACTGGAATGCGACGTACTGCCTGCGTGAGAACAATTACCGCCATTACTACCAAGAACAGCACTACCAGCTCTATCAGGAAGATGAGTGAGCCACGCATACCTTTTGCGGCAGCCTCACCAATGATAGCCCCCGGAAAGCGCGATACAATCCCGATCATGATAATCATGGAAATACCGTTGCCGATTCCTTTGTCTGTTATTTTCTCCCCTAACCACATGCAAAACAGCGTTCCAGCCGTAATGATGAGCATAGTTGAGAAAGTAAACAGGGGCCCTGGTGCTATGATAGCTTCCTGATTGATCGTGGCAATGAAGCCAACTGACTGAGCCAGCACAATCGGAATCGTAAGAATCCGGGTGTATTGGTTTATCTTTTTACGACCCGACTCGCCTTCCTTCTGCAGCTTCTGGAAATACGGCACTGCGATAGTTAGCAGCTGCAATACGATGGAAGCAGAGATGTAGGGCATGATACCCAAAGCGAAGATGGATGCTTGACTAAAAGCACCGCCGAGGAGCGTATCCAGAATACCGAACAGTCCTTCAGCACCACCTTGCTTCAACCGTGTCGGATCGACACCGGGTAGCACAACGTAAGAGCCCAGCCGATAGATGGCAATGAAAAAAAGCGTATTGAAGATCCGCGTACGCAGATCTTCAATCGCAAAAATGTTCTTTATCGTTTCGATAAACTTTTTCATCGCCGATAATACTTTACAGCGTCACAGCTTTGCCGCCAGCCTTCTCAATAGCTTCAATAGCTGATTTCGAGAATGCGTGAGCATGAACTTCCAGAGCAGTGGTGATTTCGCCACGGCCAAGAATTTTGATTTTGGCGTTCTTCGACACCAAACCAGCAGTTACGAAGTAAGCTACATCCATCGTAGAAGTAGTGCTTTTTTCGTTCAGGCTAGTCAGGGCATCCAAATTAATGCCTTTGTACTCAACGCGGTTAATGTTCTTGAAACCGAACTTAGGAACGCGACGCTGCAGAGGCATCTGGCCACCTTCGAAGCCTGATTTTTTGGAGTAGCCCGAACGAGACTTTTGTCCTTTGTGACCACGCGTCGAAGTGCCGCCGCGGCCGGAACCCGTACCACGACCCAAGCGCTTATTATTGCGCGTTGAGCCTTCGGCGGGCATGAGATTGCTGAGATTCATATCGAGGTAAATCCTAGAGTTCAGTTACTTCCAACAGGTGCTGCACTGCAGCTACCATACCAGCAACTTCGGGCGTATTTTCTACTGCCTTCGTGCTGCCAATTTTCCCGAGGCCAAGCGCCTTCACGGTACGTTTCTGACGCTCAGGGCGGTCAATAACGCTTTTTACGAGTTTGATTTGGATCTGCGCCATCTCTGCTTAGCCGTTGAAAACTTGGGAAAGAGTAATGCCACGTTGCTGAGCAATCTGCATCGGGTCGCGCATCTTCAGAAGTGCATCGAACGTTGCCTTCACTACGTTGTGGGGGTTCGAAGAACCTTTCGACTTAGCCAAGACATCTTTGATACCAGCGCTTTCAAATACAGCGCGCATAGCACCACCAGCAATTACACCAGTACCAGCTGCTGCTGGCTGTACCAATACAAAGCCACCGGAATATTTGCCTTCCATTACATGGGGAACAGTATGCTTATACAGCGGCACTTTCACCAGGTTCTTTTTAGCATCGTCGATACCTTTAGCAATAGCGTCAGTAACTTCGTTGGCTTTGCCGAGGCCGAAACCAACAGTACCGTTACCATCACCTACTACTACAATAGCCGAGAAGCTGAAGCGACGACCGCCTTTTACTACTTTGGCAACACGGTTGATGGCTACTACCTTCTCTTTAAGATCAGACTCGCCGGCACGGGAAGCTTGGTCGCGGTTGCCGCCACGGTCATTGCCACCACCACGGCGGTCATTGCCGCCACGGTCATTGCCACCACCACGGGGGTTATTATTGAATTCTGCCATGATGATTTAGAAATTGAGGCCGCCTTCGCGGGCTCCTTCTGCCAATGATTTTACGCGGCCGTGGTAGAGGTAACCCGAACGGTCAAATACCACTTTCGAAATTCCTTTTCCTGTAGCACGGGCAGCAAGTTCTTTGCCGACTGCGGCAGCGAGGGCGACTCCGTTGCCCCCTTCCACCGATACGTGCTTCGAGGAAGCAGACGCCAGCGTGTTGCCGGTAGTGTCGTCAATAATCTGGGCATAAATACCCGTATTGCTGCGGAACACTGACAAACGTGGACGCTCGGACGTGCCAGCCACCTTAGTGCGGATGATGCGCTGGATCCGTTTTCTTCTAGTTGCTTTATCGAAAGCCATGATGCGAGATTATTTCGAAGCTGTTTTACCAGCCTTACGACGAATTTGCTCACCCACGAAACGCACGCCTTTGCCTTTGTAGGGCTCAACTTTGCGCAAGGAGCGAATCTTAGCAGCTACCTGACCCAGCAACTGATTATCAATGCTGTTCAGTGTAACGATGGGGTTTTTACCCTTTTCCGTCAGGGCCGTAGCCGTGACTTCTTTGGGTAAGGCCAGGAAGATATTGTGTGAGTACCCTAGCGACAATTCCAGCGTAGTACCGGCCATTGTTGCTTTGTAACCCACACCTACCAACTCCAGCTTTAGCTCAAAACCGTTGCTAACACCATTGACCATATTATTGATCAGTGAGCGATACAAACCGTGCATGGCCTTATGGCGCTTCTGCTCAGTAGGACGCTCAACAACCAACTGGCCATCAGATTGCGATACGGTGATGTCGCGGTCAACCGGGGTAGTCAGGGTACCCTTAGGGCCCTTCACGGTGACGGTGTTTTCGTTGCTTACTTCAACCTGAACGCCCGAAGGCAGGCTGATCGGCAGTTTACCAATGCGTGACATAGTCTCGTTTCTCCTCGATTAGTAAACGTGGCACAATACTTCACCACCCACGTTCTGGGCTTTCGCCTCTTTCTCCGTCATCACCCCTTTCGAAGTAGAGAGGATAGCAATACCCAAGCCGCTCAGTACGCGGGGCATGTTCTCCACGTCGGCATACTTACGCAGACCGGGGGAACTCACACGCTCCAGCTTAGTAATAGCTGGCATCTTCGTGGCTGGATTGTACTTCAAGGCAATCTTGATGGTACCTTGAACCGAAGAGTCATCGAAGCGGTAGCTCTGAATGTAACCCTTGTGGTAAAGCACTTTCGTGATTTCCTTTTTGATGTTGCTGGCCGGAATTTCGACTACCCGGTGGTTTGCCTTGATGGCATTGCGCACCCGGGTCAGGAAATCGGCAATTGGATCTGTATTCATTGTGTATATGAGAGCAGCCCATTTTTAGGGAGCCGCAAAGATATGAAAATTTCGCCGCCATTAAAAAGTGGCGACGAAATTTTCGGTTAAGACTACTTGGCTCGACTTATTGAGGCTCGGCCAATGGTTTCTTTCGGCAACCTGCCAAAAATGCGCCTTGGTATTAGTAAGGCAAAAGCTGTATTACCAGCTTGACTTCGTTACGCCGGGGATCTTACCAGCTAAAGCCATTTCGCGGAACGTAACGCGGCTGATGCCGAATTTACGCATGTAACCACGAGGACGACCGTTGATTCTATCCCGATTGTGGACGCGTACGGGCGAGGCGTTGCGGGGCAACTTATCCAAGCCTTCGTAGTCACCAGCAGCTTTCAAGGCTTTACGCTTTTCAGCATAACGCTCTACCGTGGCGATGCGCTTTCTCTCTCTTGCTTTGACGGATTCCTTAGCCATTGTTCTGTTTCTTGGCGTTAGCGAACGGCATTCCGAAAGCTTTGAGGAGCTCATAGCTCTGCTCGTCGTTTTCGGCCGTCGTTACGAAGGTGATGTCCATACCCGAAATCGACTTGATCTTATCAATCGAGATTTCGGGGAAAATGATCTGCTCCTTAATACCGAGGGTGTAATTACCGCGGCCGTCAAAGCCTTTATCGTTGATGCCTTTGAAGTCACGTACACGAGGTAGCGCAACTGTTAGCAAACGATCCATGAATTCGTACATCTGCTCACCGCGCAAGGTTACGCGGGCACCGATGGGCATTCCTTCACGGAGTTTGAAGTTCGAAACCGAACGCTTGGCGATGGTTGGAACAGCTTTCTGACCAGTAATGGTCGTTAACTCGTCCACACCATTATCAACCAGCTTCTTGTCGGCTACTGCCGCACCAATACCGCGGTTGATGCAGATCTTGGTGATGCGCGGTACCTGCATAATGCTCTTGAACTGGAATTTCTCCTGGAGCGCGGGTACTACTTCTTTTTGGTATATATCTTTCAGTCGAGCCATTGTCGTACCGGGTTAGGCGTTTTTCGAATCAACTGCCTTCACGTTACTCACGTGGATGCCGGCTTCGATCTTGGTGATACCCCCTTGCGGGTTTTTAGCACTGGGTTTGTTGTGCTTAGTTACCAAGTTCAGGCCTTCCACGATAACGCGCTGCGTTGAACGGTTTACCGACTTAATAACGCCGGTCTTGCCACGCTCATCACCAGCGATTACCAAAACGGTATCACCGGTTTTTACGTGCAGTTTCACGGGCTGAGCTTTCGTCTTCGTTGCCATATGCTAGAGAACTTCAGGAGCTAGTGAAACGATTTTCATGAACTGACGCTCACGCAACTCACGCGCTACGGGGCCGAAAATCCGGGTGCCACGGGGCTCGTCGTTGTTGTTGAGCAGCACGGCGGCGTTGTCGTCGAAGCGGATGTATGAACCGTCTTTACGACGTACTTCCTTTTTCGTACGAACTACCACAGCCTTCGAAACAGTGCCTTTCTTAGCATTGCCGGAGGGAATAGCCGACTTGATCGAAACAACGATCTTATCGCCTACGCTGGCGTATTTCTTGCCCGTGCCACCGAGGACACGAATGCAGAGAACTTCTTTGGCGCCGCTGTTATCAGCGACGGTCAGACGGGATTCTTGCTGTATCATCTTACTTGGCGCGTTCTACAATTTCTACCAATCTCCAGCGCTTGCCTTTGCTCAGGGGCCGGGTCGACATAATGCGAACCGTATCACCTTCGCCGCACTCGTTATTTTCGTCGTGGGCCATGAACTTGGTCGACTTGGTAACGAACTTACCGTAGATCGGGTGTTTCATTTTGCTCTCGACAACAACCGTAATGGACTTATCCATTTTGGAAGAAGCGACGCGCCCGATGATTTCTTTGCGCAGGTTCCGCTCGGCGGCGGTGGTAGCCTGCTGTTCTTCGTTGGTTGCCATCGTTAATTAGCAGTTTGGTTTGCCTGCTCGTTTTCGCGACGGGTTAACTCAGTCTTCAGACGAGCTACAGTACGGCGGCTATGCTTCAGGCGAACTGGGTTTTCCAAGGGAGAAATGGCATGCGCAAAACGCATCGCCTGTCCACCGGCTTGTTCAGTCTTAATTTGCTCCTTCAGCGCTTCTAGCGAAAGGGCTTGAATTTCTGCGTTCTTCATCTTACTTGTTCTCTTCGTAGTCGCGACGAACAACAAACTTAGTTTTCACTGGCAGTTTCTGCGCAGCTAAACGCAGGGATTCCTGGGCCACTTCCAGCGGCACGCCGTCCGATTCGAACATGATAGTTCCGGGCTTCACGCAGGCTACCCAATATTCTGGGGAACCCTTACCCTTACCCATACGAACTTCAGCGGGCTTTTTGGTGATAGGCTTGTCAGGGAAAATACGGATCCATACTTGACCTTCCCGTTTCATGGCGCGGGTCATGGCGATACGAGCAGCCTCAATTTGGCGAGCCGTAATCCAAGCCACTTCCAACGATTTGATAGCGAAGGAACCGAAGTCTATGGAGCTGCCGCGGAAGGCCAAGCCTGTCACGCGACCCTTTTGCATCTTGCGATACTTGGTCCGTTTCGGTTGTAACATGAGATATTGAAAATTGAAATTTCAGAAAAAAGAAAAGGCTTAGCGACGTGGGCCGCCAGCTGCGCCACCTTGGCCACCACGGTTGGCACCACCTGGGGCACCACCGCTGCGGCGCGGTGCACCGCCAGCCTGGCCGCCTCCGCCCTGACCACCACGGTTGTCACCGCCACGGTCATTACGGTCACGACGTGGACCACGGTCACCACCCCGGTCACCACGGTCACCGCGTGGGCCACGATCATTACCACCACCTCGTGTATCGTTGCCTTGGTTAGCAGGCTGCTGGTTTGGCGACAAGTCCGGCTTGCCGAACACCTCCCCACGCATGATCCACACTTTGATGCCAATCTTACCATAAACTGTCTGAGCTTCCGACAAAGCGTAGTCGATATCAGCACGCAACGTGTGCAGCGGAGTACGACCTTCTTTGTACTGCTCGGAACGGGCAATTTCAGCGCCACCTAAACGGCCACCACACTGGATCTTGATGCCTTCGGCACCAACACGCATAGCAGCCTGAATAGACATCTTCATGGCGCGACGGAAGGAGATACGAGCCTGGAGCTGCTGAGCAATGCTCTCGCCTACCAGTTTCGCGTCGAGTTCCGGACGCTTGATCTCAAAGATATTGATTTGCACATCCTTGTTAGTGATTTGCTTCAATTCGTCTTTGATCTTATCAACCTCTGCACCGCCTTTGCCGATTACTACACCAGGGCGAGCCGTGTTGATAGTAATGGTGATACGCTTCAGAGTACGCTCAATCACGATGCGGCTAATGCCACCTTTCGGGATACGAGCCATGATATATTTGCGGATCTTTTCGTCCTCAACCAGCTTGTCGGCAAAGTCCTTGCCGCCGTACCAGTTCGAGTCCCACCCTTTGATGACGCCCAAACGGAAGCCAACCGGATTTACTTTCTGTCCCATAGTACTTATGCGGTGGCTTCAGCCTGAGTTGAGGTTTTCTTCGAAGAGCTACGACGCGTGGTTTTCACCGTAGCATCAGCGTTGGCTTCAGCAGGCTTGGTTTCAGCGGCTTGCTGTACAGCAGCTTTGCTACCCAATGGCTCTACTTTCGTGTCGATCGTAAGAGTGACGTGGTTGCTGCGCTTGCGGATGCGGTGACCACGACCCTGAGGGGCGGGACGCAGACGCTTTAACTGACGGCCTTCATCAACGAAAATCTCTTTGATGTAAAGGTTAGCGTCTTCGATGCGCTCGTCCTCGTTCTTCTGCTGCCAGTTGGCCAAAGCCGACAGGAGCAGTTTCTCGACACGCTCAGCGCCGGAGTTAGCTTCGAATTTCAGCAAGCCCAAGGCCCGAGTCACTTTCTGACCACGAACCAGATTGGCTACCAAACGCATCTTGCGAGGCGAGGTAGGCACATTACGGAGTTTAGCAGTAGCTTCCATTCTTAGCGCTTACCTTTATCTTTCTTGGCAATATGACCACGGAAGTTACGGGTTGGGGCAAACTCACCGAGCTTGTGACCTACCATGTTTTCTGTGACAAAAACCGGGATGAACTTATTACCGTTGTGAACCGCGAAAGTGTGCGTCACGAAATCCGGAGATATCATGGAGCGGCGCGACCAGGTTTTGATAACCGACTTTTTGCCGGAACCTTCCATCGCCACTACTTTCTTCTCGAGCCGAAAGTCAATGTACGGCCCTTTTTTTAGTGAACGTGCCATTGATTATTTCTTGCCTTTACGGTTGACGATGAGCTGTTCGGAGTACTTATTCTTGTTCCGGGTCTTCTGACCTTTAGCGAAGATACCGTTACGGCTGCGTGGGTGACCACCCGACGACTTGCCTTCGCCACCACCCATTGGGTGATCGACTGGGTTCATAGCAACACCACGCACCCGTGGGCGACGGCCTAACCAACGATTACGACCGGCTTTGCCAAGACGCACGTTCATGTGGTCGCCATTCGAAACAGTACCTACCGTAGCCATGCAGGTCACGAGTACCATGCGCATTTCGCCGGAAGGCAGTTTCAGAGTTGCGTATTTCTCTTCACGAGCTACCAGCTGGGCATAAGTGCCAGCCGAGCGAGCGATAGAAGCACCTCCACCGGGCATGAGCTCGATGTTGTGCACGATGGTACCAAGCGGGATTTCACGCAGAACCAATGCATTGCCTACTTCAGGAGCAATGCCCGGGCCCGATACGATTACTGTACCTACTTCCAGACCAGCGGGCGCAATGATATATCGCTTTTCGCCGTCGGCGTAGTTCAGCAAGGCAATACGAGCCGTGCGGTTTGGATCGTACTCAATCGTCTTCACCGTGGCTGGAACACCAGCTTTATCACGCTTGAAGTCGATGATGCGATACTTCTGCTTGTGACCACCGCCTACGTAGCGGTTAGTCATTTTACCCGCGTTGTTGCGGCCACCGGATTTTTCCATGGGTGCCAACAGCGACTTCTCCGGCGTCGACGTCGTAATCTCGTCGAAGGCCGGGGCGATGCGGAAGCGCTGACCCGGTGATGTTGGTCTTAGTTTTTTGAGTGCCATTTTACTTTAAAATGCGCGTTGCGTAGGTTACCCTACTTAGATACCGTTATAGAAGTCGATTACGTCGCCTTCCTTTACGGTTACAATAGCCTTCTTCCCGTGAGGACGACGGCCGCTAACGGATCCGCCCTTGGTGAATTTCGACTTCAGCTTGCCGTTGGTGCGGATCGTGCTAATGCCCGTTACCGTAACACCATACAGCTGCTCGATTTCCTTCTTGATCTGAACCTTGTTAGCCGTACGCTCTACTTGGAAAGAGTACTGGCCTTTTTCGGTCAGGGCCGTGGCCTTCTCGGTCACGATGGGTTTCTTCAGCGTGCTCATTACTCAGCGGTAGTATAGAGTTGTTCCAGAGATTTCAACCCGTCTTCCGACAGCAGCAAGGTATCCGTGTTCAGCAGATCGTGGGTGTTCAGCGCCACAGGCGTCGATACTTTCACTTTCTGAATATTACGGGCCGATAGTACCACGTTCTTGTCAACGTCGCCGGTCACGAGCAAGGTTTTCTTGCCGTTATTCAGCTTCAGACCCGACAAAATCGAGAGGAAATCTTTCGTTTTGGGAGCGCTCAAGGTGATATTCTCCACCAGAGCAATTTTGCCATCCTGAGCCAGGACCGACAGAGCGGACAAACGAGCTAGGCGCTTGGTCTTTTTGTTCAGCTTGAAGCCGTAGTCACGTGGCTCGGGGCCGAATACACGGCCACCACCAATGAATACCGGCGACTTCATGCTGCCGGCGCGGGCACCGCCCGTACCTTTTTGCTTCTTGAGCTTCTTCGTGGTGCCATGCACCTCGTTGCGCTGCTTCGACTTGTGCGTACCCTGGCGCTGATTGGCCAGGTACTGCTTCACGTCGAGGTACATCACGTGCTCGTTCGGCTCGAGGCCGAAGATGGTGTCAGACAGCGTGACCTTGCGGCCGGTGTCTTCACCCTTGATGTTATATACTGACAGTTCCATCTTGCGTTATTTTTCCAGGACCACGTAAGAGTTCTTGGCACCGGGAATAGAGCCGCTCACCAGAATCAGATTCTTGTCAGCTACTACGCGCATCACCTTCAGGTTCTGCACTTTTACCCGGTCGTTGCCCATGCGACCACCCATGCGCATTCCTTTGAATACGCGCGAAGGCCAGGAGCAAGCACCGATAGAACCAGGGTGACGCAGACGATTGTGCTGACCGTGGGTCTGCCCGCCTACACCGGCAAAGTTGTAGCGTTTTACTACGCCCTGGAAACCTTTACCTTTTGAGGTGCCTACTACGTCCACGAACTCACCTTCCTCGAAGAGAGTAGCGTCGATGGTAGAACCTGCTGCATATGTTGACTCCTCCGTGAGGCGGAACTCAACCAGCTTTTTCTTGGGGGTGGTACCGGCTTTAGCGAAGTGACCAGCAAGTGCTTTGGTCGTGTTCTTCGCTTTTTTCTCGCCGTAGCCGATTTGAATGGCGGTGTAACCGTCATTCGCGACTGTTTTAACCTGCGTCACTATGCACGGACCCGCCTCGATGAGCGTGCAGGGAATGTTTTTCCCGTCCGGAGTGAAGAGGCTTGTCATACCGATTTTTTTACCGATGATGCCAGGCATTCTGTTAGATTTTATGAAAAGACGCAATGAGAAAACGCCCAAATAGCGTTTTCGTAATGGGAGTGCAAAGCTAGGAAATAGTTACGTCATATTGCAACCCCGTTCCGAAATATTTTCAGAATCACGTAGTTGGCTCTGTGAAAGACATATTATCAAGGTCTGATCAGCCTCGTTTACACTTGCTAACACTAACTGGCACTTTTGAAGAGCGCAGACTACGTGCCCATCTAGTGAAAGGAGCTTGACAGAGCGAATAAACAATAAGGCGGTTACTGTTCAGGCAGGTCGCCACCCCTTCCCTACTTGTTGCTGCCCTGACGTAATCCCGTTCAGGGCTAATAGAATAAAGAATAGAGAGTATGTTAGACCCACCTGAGTTTCTAAAGTATATTCAACTAAAAACGAGAGAGAGACAATGGTATACTGGACTATGAGTAATGGCGCAAAGCGGGGCCAAGCCCACAACAGGGGATAATAGAAGCTCAACGTAAATAACAAAACTCCCACTAGCCCGAAGGCGACTGCCAGATAGATAAATTGATTGTGAGGCATGATGTAGGACTCCTCGCGGATACTGGGGTAATCGGTACGATAGTGCACGGCCAACTCCTGTGTCATATCAGCCTTGCTTACGCCAACCAGTGGATTGGCTTTAATAACCTTTGCTGCGACCTTATAGGAATAGACCCTAGCAACTAAGGAGTAATTGTTGGCAGCATCGACATTTTTTACTTCACCCAAGTCGGCTTGGGTGTTGACAAACTTGTTCCGGAACGTAGGAAAGCTCATATAGCTTACTACTAGCAGTAGCACAAGCGTGGCACCTACTATAGCCGCACGCTGGTACTGACGGGCACGGACAACCAACCAACCAATTATTAATATACCTACCGCATAGAATGTAACCAGCCCACTTCTGACAGCAAGCAAGTGCTGAAACAGGGCCAGTAGTACTACGGCTACCAGCAATAACGACCGAATCTGCTTGTCGAGGTTGTCGAAGGCCAATAGAGCCAAAGCGGCTGCCGTAGCCAGCGTTACCATCAGGCTGAACCGGATGTGGTCAGGCTCCGTCGGCATAATCTTGGACCGCAGATACATGTCATTGATTTCTGTTGCATGCAGCAAGTAGTTACTAGTACTCAGTAGAGCCGATACTACAACGCAGCTGATAAAGAGTATCCAGAGCAATTTCAGATACCGCGAGGGTAGTGCTGGCAGCAGCCAAAAAGCCAACGGTAACAGTAGGAAAGGAGATTGTAGAACCACGTCACGGATATATTCCTTCATGTTGGACTGCTCCGTTATGAAGCCCCCAGCCGCATGAAGGACAAAGACGCCCACCAACGCCGCATACATACGCCAATCATTACGCATGGGCTGCTCGGACCTATGCAACGTCGCGTAACAGAAGGCAGTTAGGGTCACTCCAATGATACCAATGCTGGGCAGAATTCGAAAAAAATTGGCAACGAACAAACCGATGATGATGAATGAGCAGAAAATGGCGGCGGCACCGGTGAGCCGAGGAACTGTGAGCAGTGACTTCATTATAAATACATCAGAAAGTAAGCTTGTCCATTAGCGCACCTAATAGTGCGGAATTGGTGTTGCAAGTTGAGTAGTATATATAAGAAAACACCCCACCGGCTCTGAAACCGATGGGGTGTTTATTCTAATTATTTAATGAAACCGGTCCTCAGACTTTGATTTCAACGTCAACGCCGCTAGGCAGCTCAAGCTTCATCAGGGCGTCTACCGTCTTCGACGAAGTCGAGTAGATATCCACGAGGCGCTTGTAGGTGCAGAGCTGGAACTGCTCACGCGACTTCTTGTTCACGTGGGGCGAACGAAGAACGGTGAATTTTTCTTTGTCGGTCGGCAAGGGAATCGGCCCGCTTACGATAGCGCCCGTAGCCTTCACCGCCTTCACAATCTTCTCCGACGATTTGTCCACTAGGTTGTGGTCGTAGGATTTGAGTTTAATGCGAATTTTCTGGTTCATGTGATGTTGAGTGAAAGCGGATTAGCGAATGGAGTTACCCTTCTGCTTGGCAATGATGCCTTCGGCAAGGTTTTGTGGTACCTGGTCGTAGTGCGAGAACGTGAGCGAAGCCGAAGCCCGACCTGACGAAATCGTACGCAGCGTCGTTACATAGCCGAACAACTCCGACAGCGGAACGTCAGCCTTGATAACGTTCAGACCACCTTTGGTATCCAAACCTTTCATGATACCGCGACGACGGTTAAGGTCACCGGTTACGGAACCCGTGTACTCGTCGGGCGAAACTACTTCTACGCCCATGATAGGCTCGAGCAGTTTCGGACCAGCCAAGCGACCAGCTTCGCGGAAACCACCACGGGCGGCAAGTTCGAACGACAGGGCGTCCGAGTCAACGTCGTGGTACGAACCGTAAAACAGGCGCACGCGCATGCCTTCGATTGGGAAGCCAGCCAGTGGACCGTTCTTCATCGCCTCTTCGAAGCCTTTCTGAACCGGGGCAATGAATTCGCGCGGGATAACACCACCGGTGATACCATTTACGAACTCCAGACCTGGCTTTTCCGGA
The DNA here is from genome assembly GCF_004745955.1 of Hymenobacter elongatus. GTDB lineage: Bacteria > Bacteroidota > Bacteroidia > Cytophagales > Hymenobacteraceae > Hymenobacter > Hymenobacter elongatus. The sequence goes on from NZ_SRLD01000002.1 coordinate 153,051, forward strand.
TCGGTTTCTTTCGGGCCCAGTTCGAACTGGATATCACCGAATTTACCACGACCACCGGTCTGCTTCTTATAGGTTTCGCGGTGCTCCACCTTCTTGGTCAGAATCTCCTTGTAGGCTACCATCGGGGCACCCTGGTTGATTTCAACCTTGAACTCCCGACGCATACGGTCGATGATAATTTCAAGGTGAAGCTCACCCATGCCTTTCAGTACTGTCTGGCCCGTCTCAGGGTCCGTCTGTACTACCAGGGTAGGATCTTCTTCCACGAGTTTGGCAATGGCCATACCCATCTTATCCATGTCCGCCTGAGTTTTAGGCTCGATGGCGTAACCGATAACGGGCTCCGGGAAGCTCATCGACTCCAGTACCACGCGCGACTTCTCGTCGGTCAGCGTGTCACCGGTTTTGATGTCCTTGAAGCCTACACCCGCCGCAATATCACCCGCCTGGATCTTGTCAATCGGGTTCTGCTTGTTGGAGTGCATCTGCATCAGGCGCGAAATACGCTCCTTCTTGTTCGTGCGGTTGTTGTGCACGTACGAGCCGGCATCGAGCACGCCGCTGTAGCAGCGGAAGAAGCACAGACGACCAACGAAGGGGTCGGTAGCAATCTTGAACGCCAGGGCGGTGAACGGCTCGCTGTTGTCGGGGTGACGAATCACTTCAGCACCCGTGTCCGGGTCGGTACCAACGATGGCCGGCATGTCGAGCGGCGACGGCAGGTAAGCCATTACGCCATCCAGCATAGACTGCACACCTTTGTTTTTGAAGGCCGAGCCGCACATTACGGGCGAGAACTTCATGTCGATAACCGCTTGGCGGATAACAACCATCATTTCTTCGCGGGTAATGCTGTCCGGATCGTCAAAAAATTTCTCCAGCAGACGGTCGTCGTATTCGGCAACGCTTTCTACCAGTTTCTGACGCCACTCGGCTACGGTTTCCACCAGATCCTCGGGAACCGGGATTTCGTGGTAGGCCTTGCCCTGGGTAGCATCATCCCATACGATAGCCTTACCAGTCAGCAAGTCGACAACACCCTTAAAGGTATCTTCGGCACCGATTGGAATTTGCAGCGGCACGGGATTAGCGCCTAGCTTGTCTTTGATTTCGCTAACCGCCTTGAAGAAGTCAGCACCGGCACGGTCCATCTTGTTGACGAAGCAGATGCGGGGCACCTTGTACTTGTCAGCCTGACGCCATACGGTTTCCGACTGCGGCTCAACGCCCGAAACGGCGCAGAACAGGGCAACGGCACCATCGAGTACACGCAGCGAGCGTTCAACTTCTACCGTGAAGTCAACGTGGCCGGGGGTATCAATCAGGTTGATTTTATACTGCTTGGTCTCCGGGGTAGGCTCGCCGTTGGCGTCCGTCGGGTAGTTCCAGAACGTGGTGGTAGCAGCCGAAGTGATGGTGATACCACGCTCCTGCTCCTGCTCCATCCAGTCCATCGTGGCGGCACCTTCGTGCACTTCCCCGATTTTGTGGGTCTTACCGGTGTAGTAGAGAATGCGCTCCGACGTCGTGGTCTTACCGGCGTCGATGTGCGCCATAATCCCGATGTTCCGGAGGTATTGCAGGTCTTTATTAACAGCCATTGCTTTTATTGATGTCTTAGATAGGTAAGGCCTTAAGGTCTCGGGTTCGTCAACAGAATAATCCGCCAAAAAAATCCAAGTCCTTAAGACCTCAAATACCTAATAACGATTGTTAGAAGCGGAAGTGCGAGAAGGCCTTGTTGGCTTCAGCCATGCGGTGGGTGTCGTCCTTCTTTTTCACGGAAGCACCTTCCCCTTTCGCAGCAGCAATGATTTCGCCAGCCAGCTTGTCCTTCATGGTTTTTTCACCACGACGACGAGCATACTGAATCATCCACTTAGCACCTACCGAGATACGACGGTCGGGGCGAACTTCGATTGGCACCTGGAAAGTAGCACCACCTACGCGGCGGCTCTTTACTTCGACAGTTGGCATTACGTTGTTCAGCGCCTTGCGCCACATTTCCAGGCCGTTTTCCTTGGTGCGCTGCTCAACAAGCTCGCAGGCATCGTAGAAAATGGTGTAGGCCAGGTTTTTCTTTCCATCATACATCATGTAGTTGACGAAACGAGTTACCAGCGTTTCCTTGTACTTCGGATCGGGAAGCAGGATGCGCTTCTTTGGTTTTGACTTTCTCATGAATTTAGAAATGAGTGTAAAGCAGCGGGAAGTGGGATAAGAACCATGTGCTATCCGGCACTACGCGCTACCTCACTCGTATTCAATTACTTTTTCTTGCCGGGAGCTGGTTTGCCGCCTTTGCCCGTTGCAACAGGCTGACCTGGCTTCGGACGCTTGGCGCCATACTTCGAACGACGCTGGGTACGGCCACCCACACCAGCGGTGTCGAGGGCACCACGGATGATGTGGTAACGCACGCCGGGAAGGTCTTTCACACGCCCACCACGGATCAGCACGATGCTGTGCTCCTGCAGGTTGTGGCCTTCACCTGGGATGTAGGCGTTAACTTCCTTACCGTTGGTGAGGCGCACACGGGCCACTTTACGCATAGCCGAGTTCGGCTTTTTGGGCGTGGTGGTGTACACACGGGTGCAAACGCCACGGCGCTGCGGGCACGAGTCAAGAGCCGGCGACTTCGACTTCGTCGTCAGCTTCTCGCGGCCTTTTCGTACTAATTGGTTAATGGTAGGCATCTACGGAATGGTTTGTCAAGGAGGGTTCTCTCCCAAAAAATTAGGCTTGCAAAGGTATAGAAGTCAGGCTAGAATAGCAAACAGGTTGAAGTAGTTTGTTTTAGATAAGAAGGAAAGCGGTGAGTAGTGTCTGCTGGCCGCCTTGTCCAATCAGACAGCAGCCCTGCCAACTTGGCCGCAGGGCTGCTGTCTGAGATAACGCCGGGGTTACCTGGAGCTGAGATTAGGCCTCTCCCATCGTTCCACCAAACCCCATTGGATAACTGGGCATATCAGGCTGTTGCTTGATGGCTCCGAAGGTTTGTTCGAACCGCTCGATATTGTCTGCCAGAGCTGACAACAGGCGCTTAGCATGTTCAGGAGTAACTATGATGCGGGCTTTCACTTTGGCTTTGGGCAAGCCGGGCATCAGGCGAATGAAGTCGATGACAAACTCGCTGCTGCTGTGCGCTATCATGGCCAGGTTGGCATATTCGCCCTCAGCAATTGCTTCCGACAGTTCGATGTTGATGGCGTTCGGGTCTTGAGGTGCGTTGTGGTCGGGTTGGGTTGATTGATCCATTTTGAATTGATTCGGTTGTTTCCAGCGATTAAGTATTTATTCTACCCGTGCAAGGAATTGGGCCCATACGAGTTGTGAGGATAATACCCCAGCCGTTCTGCTACGCCCCTTCTACACACGTTGAGGCTTACAACGAAAGTAGTAACAATAAAGCCGTACCTCAGAAAGCTTAGGGTGCTGGCTGGTGCAAGGAAAAAACAGTTTTTACTATCCGCTTCATATGGGCAAAGAAAAAGCCGACCGGATTGCTCCAGTCGGCTTTTCTTGCTTTACTACAGCTTACTCAGCCGATACTTCCCGCTTAGTGGCGCGTGAAGCACGCACTTTAGGCTCGGGAGTATCCGACTTCACGGGAGCCGTAACCTCGGGCTCATCTGTCGAACCGACAATCTGACGCGTGTACTCGCGCAGACCGGTACCGGCTGGGATGAGGTGACCTACGATTACGTTTTCCTTCAGGCCCAACAGTTCGTCGGCTTTGCCACGGATGGCAGCTTCCGACAGCACCTTGGTCGTTTCCTGGAAGGAAGCGGCCGAGATGAACGACTGAGTACCCAGCGAAGCCTGAGTGATACCCTGCAGCGTCGGCCGCGATACGGAAGGTTGAGCCTCACGCACCTCTACCAAGGCTAGGTCACGACGACGGAGCGAGGAGTTCTCGTCGCGCAGACGACGGGCACTCACGATCTGGCCGGGCTTCATATTCGACGAGTCGCCGGAGTTTGTTACCACCTTCATATCGATGATGGTATCGTTTTCCTCCATGAAGATAATCTTGTCGATTACCTGATGCTCCAGGAAAGTAGTGTCGCCGGCATCGAGGATAACCACCTTCTGCATCATCTGGCGAACGACCACCTCGATGTGCTTGTCGTTGATTTTCACACCCTGCAAGCGGTATACTTCCTGAATCTCGTTCACGAGGTACTCCTGCACGGCACCCGGCCCCTGAATGCTCAGGATGTCAGATGGCGTGATGGCACCGTCGGAAAGCGGCATACCGGCCCGGATGAAGTCGTTGTCCTGCACCAAGATGTGCTTCGACAGCGGCACCATGTACTTCTTCTTGACGCCGTCTTTCGACTCGACGAAGATTTCACGGTTACCACGCTTCACCGTGCCATATGTTACCACACCATCAATTTCCGACACAACAGCTGGGTTCGAGGGGTTCCGGGCTTCGAAAAGCTCCGTAACGCGGGGCAGACCACCAGTGATGTCGCGGGTTTTGCCCACGGCCCGGGGAATCTTAGCCAGAATGTGACCGGCTTTGATTTTCTCCCCGTTTTCAACGCTGATGTGCGAGCCTACCGGGATGCTATAGCCTTTCGAACCTTCTTCGGCGTCTTTCTTCCCGGCCTTCACAATGATGGAGGGGTTCTGAGCCTTGTCGCGCGATTCAATAATCACTTTCTCACGGTGACCCGTCTGCTCGTCCGACTCCTCACGGTAGGTAACACCTTCCGTAATGGCATCGTACTGAATGGTGCCATCAAACTCAGCCAAAATAACGGCGTTGTATGGGTCCCAGTTGTTGAGCTCGTGACCTTTCTCTACCTCCTGACCTTCTTCGACCAACAGGAAAGAGCCATACGGCACGTGGTTCGAGATGAATACCTTGCCGGTACCCTTCTCTACAATCCGTATCTCGCCCGAGCGACCCATCACTACGCGGACCTTCTCGCCTTCGGCGTTCAGGGAATCCACGGTGCGAATATCTTCGAACTCAACTACCCCAGCAAACTTCGCTTTCAGGCTGGCTTCTACCGCAATGTTGGAAGCCGTACCACCTACGTGGAACGTACGCAGCGTAAGCTGGGTACCAGGCTCACCAATCGACTGAGCAGCAATTACACCAACGGCCTCTCCGCGCTGGACCATACGGCCCGACGACAGGTTACGACCGTAGCACCGGGCGCAGATACCACGCTTCGACTCACAGGTCAACACAGAGCGGATTTCTACCGATTCGATGCTGGTAGCGTCCACGCGACGGGTTACTTCCTCGGTGATTTCGTCGCCAGCCGTCAGAATTACTTCATCCGTTAGCGGATCGATGATATCGTGGACAGCAACGCGGCCCAGGATACGCTCGGACAGCGGCTCTACTACATCTTCATTATCCTTCAGGGCGAAGGTCTCGATGCCACGCAGGGTACCGCAGTCGTTTTCGTTCACGATAACGTCCTGTGATACGTCCACCAGACGACGCGTCAGGTAGCCGGCGTCAGCCGTTTTCAAAGCCGTATCGGCCAGACCCTTCCGGGCACCGTGGGTCGAGATGAAGTACTCGATTACGTCCAGTCCTTCTTTGAAGTTGGACAGAATCGGGTTTTCGATAATCTCGCCTACCGAACCCTGCAGCGACTTCTGTGGCTTCGCCATCAGACCCCGCATACCGCCGAGCTGACGAATCTGCTCACGCGAGCCACGAGCACCGGAGTGCATCATCATGTAAATCGAGTTGAAGCCCTGGTTCTCCTTTTCGAGGCGACCCATGAGGGTTTCAGTGATTTGGTTGTTGATACGCGTCCAGATGTCGATAACCTGGTTGTAACGCTCGTTGTCGGTGATCAGACCCATCTGGTAGTTCTGAGTCACGGCCTTCACGTCGTTCTGCGCTTGCAGAATCAGGGCATCTTTCTCCTTCGGAATCTGGATGTCGCCCAGACCCATCGACAGACCACCTTTGTAAGCCGACTGGAAGCCCAGCGTCTTGATGTCGTCGAGGAACTGTGCGGTGCGGGCCATGCCCGTCCGCTTGAACACCATCGAAATAATCTGCTGCAGCTTTTTCTTGGTCAGCAGCTCGTCCACGAAGCCTACTTCCGTTGGCACCAGCTGGTTGAACAGCACACGGCCCGCTACGGTCTCGACAATCTTGGTCACCAAGTTGTCTTCCTCGTCGCGAATCTGGGTGCGCACCTTGATGTATGCGTGCTTCGAGAGAATGCCTTCGTTGATGGCAATGACTACTTCCTCATCGGAGTAGAACATCATGCCTTCCCCGTCGATTTTCTCTTCGTCGGTAGTGCGCTTGCCTTTCGTGACGTAGTACAGGCCCAGAACCATGTCCTGCGACGGTACCGCAATCGGTGCGCCGTTGGCTGGGTTCAGGATGTTGTGCGAAGCCAGCATGAGCATGGAGGCTTCCAGGATAGCAGCCGGCCCGAGGGGCACGTGCACAGCCATCTGGTCACCGTCAAAGTCAGCGTTGAAGGCCGTACAAACCAGTGGGTGCAGCTGAATAGCCTTCCCCTCGATCAGACGGGGCTGGAACGCCTGGATACCCAAACGGTGAAGAGTTGGAGCCCGGTTCAGGAGCACCGGGTGGCCTTTCAGCACATTTTCCAGGATGTCCCAAACGACGGCGTCTTTCCGGTCCACGATTTTCTTGGCCGATTTCACCGTCTTCACGATACCGCGCTCAATGAGCTTGCGGATGATGAAGGGCTTGAACAGCTCGGCCGCCATGTTCTTGGGCAGACCGCACTCGTGCAGCTTCAGCTCCGGACCAACGACGATAACCGAACGACCGGAATAGTCGACGCGCTTACCGAGCAGGTTCTGACGAAAGCGGCCCTGCTTGCCTTTCAGCATGTCGGACAGCGACTTCAGGGCACGGTTGCCTTCGGCACGCACGGCATTCACCTTACGCGAGTTGTCGAACAAGGAGTCGACAGCCTCCTGCAGCATACGCTTCTCGTTCCGCAAAATCACTTCCGGAGCCTTGATTTCGATCAGGCGCTTGAGGCGGTTGTTACGGATGATAACGCGGCGGTACAGGTCGTTCAGGTCGGAAGTAGCGAAACGACCACCATCCAACGGAACCAACGGACGCAGCTCCGGCGGAATAACGGGCACCATACGGATTACCATCCACTCCGGCTTGTTCTCCACGCGGGTGGCGGCGTCACGGAAAGCCTCTACGACGCGCAGACGCTTCAGGGCTTCCGCCTTCCGCTGCTGCGACGTTTCGTGGGCCGCCGAGTCGCGGAGGCTATACGAAAGTTCGTCGAGGTTGGTACGCTCCAAGAGAAGCTGCAACGCATCAGCACCCATGCGGGCAATGAATTTGTTGGGGTCTTCGTTCGGCAGCATCTGGTTCTCCCGGGGGAGCTTATCGATGATGTCGAGGTACTCGTCTTCGGTAAGGAAGTCGAGCTGCTGCACGCCTTCTTCGGCTAGCGTGCCGGGTTGCACAACTACGTACCGCTCGTAATAGATAATCTGATCAAGCTTCTTGGTGGGCATGCCCAGCAAGTAGCCGATTTTATTGGGCAGCGACTTGAAGTACCAGATATGCGCAACGGGCACCACCAGTTCGATGTGGCCCATCCGCTCGCGGCGTACTTTCTTCTCGGTCACCTCCACGCCGCAACGGTCGCAGATGATGCCTTTGTAGCGAATGCGCTTGTATTTGCCGCAGTGGCATTCCCAGTCCTTCACGGGACCGAAAATCCGCTCACAGAACAAGCCGCCCATTTCGGGCTTGTACGTCCGGTAGTTGATCGTCTCAGGCTTCACTACTTCGCCGTTCGACCGCTCCAGGATGGATTCGGGCGAGGCCAGTGAAATAGTGACTTTCGAGAAGTCCTGCACCAGTTTTTTATTCTTTGCGAAAGCCATTCGATTGTTGTTAAGCTGTTAGCTGTTGGCTTTTAGCTGCCTGTTTCTTCCCTACTCGTCAGAGAGGCGCAAGAAATAGAACAGTTCGACTCCGGCAAAAGTGCTCTGCGGAACAGATAGGTATGCTGCGCAGTAGATTTCAGCAGGTCTTAATCGTAAAATGTATCGGCATAAAACCCGCAAGTCGGTTTTGCCGGCCGGGCTACTCAGCGTTGAGCGTCGTTCTGACCATATCTCGAAACGACCCCTGAGCAACCTTACTGCCGGAACACCTACTCGCGGGTTCTGGAAAGCCAGAAAAAGTAACTGCCAACATCGAAACGCCAGCAGCTACCCATCTATAAACTAGTCAAGCGTGATTTCCAGGGCCAGACCGCGCAACTCGTGGATGAGTACGTTGAATGACTCGGGAATATTCGGCTTCGGCAGTACGTCGCCTTTCACGATAGCCTCGTAGGCCTTCGCACGACCTACCACGTCATCCGACTTCACGGTCAGGATTTCCTGCAGTACGTTCGACGCACCGAAGGCCTCCAAAGCCCACACTTCCATTTCGCCGAAGCGCTGACCACCGAACTGTGCCTTACCACCCAGCGGCTGCTGCGTGATGAGCGAGTACGGCCCGATCGAACGAGCGTGCATCTTGTCGTCGACAAGGTGGCCCAGCTTCAGCATATAGATCACCCCTACCGTTACCGGCTGGTCGAACTGCTGGCCGGTCAGACCGTCGTGCAGATACGAACGACCGAAGATGGGCAACCCAGCTTCAGCCAGCTCTTTGGATACTTCCTCTTCGGTAGCACCGTCAAAAATTGGCGTCGCGTAGGTGCGACCCAGCTTGAGGCCGGCCCAGCCCAGTACGGTTTCGTAGATCTGCCCGATGTTCATCCGGCTTGGTACGCCCAGCGGGTTCAGCACGATGTCCATTGGAGTGCCATCAGCCAGGAACGGCATGTCCTCATCGCGCACGATGCGGGCTACCACCCCTTTGTTACCGTGACGACCAGCCATTTTATCACCTACCTTCAGCTTGCGCTTCTTGGCGATGTATACTTTGGCCAGCTGTACGATACCGGCGGGCAGTTCATCACCTACTTCCAACGTAAACCGGTCACGCTTGAAACGAGCAGTAATGGTATTACGGCGCTTAGCGTAGTTTTTCACCAGCTGCAACACCATGCCATTCACCTTCTCGTCGGCGGTCCAGCCTTCCAGGATCAGGTCCTTGAACATGTTCACCTCTTCCGGAACGGCGTAGTTGCTTTCGTCCTTGTAAGGGTTCTTCTCGGGGAAGAGAGCGTCAGCGACGTTCTTCTTACCAAATTTCACCCCCTTGGTCAGGATTTCGTCGCCAAACTTATGCTTCACGCCCTGCGAAGTCTTGCCTTCCAGCAGCTGCACCAGTTTCTCAACCATCACGGCTTTCACCCCGCGTAGCTCCTTGGCATAGGAATCCTTCAGCTCTTCTACTTCCTTCTTCGACTTGGCCCGGAGGTTTTTGTCTTTTTTCGGACGCGAGAATAGCTTGGTTCCAATTACTACACCCTGCAAAGATGGCGGCGCCTTAAGCGAAGCATCTTTCACATCACCGGCTTTGTCACCGAAGATGGCACGGAGCAGTTTCTCTTCCGGAGTCGGATCGGTTTCGCCCTTCGGCGTAATCTTACCAATCAGGATGTCTCCTTCCTTCACCTCAGCGCCCAAACGGATAATGCCGTTGTCATCGAGGTTGCGGACGGCTTCTTCGCTTACGTTCGGAATCTCCGACGTCAGCTCTTCCTCACCACGCTTGGTTTCGCGCACCTCAAGTTCAAACTCCTCAATGTGAATTGAGGTGAAGATGTCGTCACGAACGACACGCTCCGAAATAACGATGGCATCCTCGAAGTTGTAACCCTGCCATGGCATAAAGGCCACCTGCATGTTACGCCCCAGAGCCAGTTCACCCTTGTTCGTGCCGTAGCCTTCGCAAAGCGGCTCACCTTTGGTCACGCGCTGGCCTTTCTTTACCAGCGGTGTCAGGTTGATGCACGTATCCTGGTTGGTCCGACGGAACTTGATCAGGTCGTACGATATCTTCTCAGCGTCGAAGCTTACCAAGATATCATCTGCCGTCAGGTCATATTTCACGACGATACGGTTGGCATCAACGTAATCAATTACGCCATTGCCCTCAGCTACTACCAGCGTGCGCGAGTCAATAGCGGTGCGGCCTTCCAAGCCCGTGCCCACGATAGGGGCCTGCGGACGGAGCAGCGGTACAGCCTGACGTTGCATGTTCGAGCCCATCAGAGCGCGGTTGGCGTCATCGTGTTCCAAGAACGGAATCAAGGAAGCAGCCACCGATACAATCTGGTTCGGGGCAACGTCCATATAGCTGTATTCGTCGGGACCTACCACGGGGAAGTCACCTTCGAAACGGCCTTTTACCAGCTCGTTGATGAAGTTACCGTTCTCATCGATGCGGGCGTTGGCCTGCGCGATGTGGTGGGTATCTTCTTCTTCGGCGGTCAGGTACTTTACATTCGAGCTGGTGTCCACCTTGCCGCTCTCCACCGTGCGGTAGGGCGTTTCGATGAAGCCCATCGAGTTCACGCGGGCGTGCACGCACAGCGACGAAATCAGACCAATGTTTGGTCCTTCCGGCGTTTCGATGGTGCAAAGACGACCGTAGTGCGTGTAGTGAACGTCCCGTACTTCGAAACCAGCCCGCTCACGCGACAGACCTCCCGGCCCCAGTGCCGATACGCGACGTTTGTGCGTCACCTCGGCTAGCGGGTTGGTTTGGTCCATGAACTGCGACAGCTGGTTGGTGCCGAAGAAGGAGTTGATTACCGATGACAGCGTCCGGGCGTTGATCAGGTCAACAGGCTTAAAGTCCTCATTGTCCCGCACGTTCATGCGCTCCTTAATGGTACGAGCCATCCGGGCCAAGCCTACGCCAAACTGGGCATACAACTGCTCACCCACGGTACGCACCCGGCGGTTTGACAAGTGGTCAATGTCGTCGACTACAGCCTTCGAGTTGATCAGGCCGATCAGGTATTTTACAATCAGGACGATGTCCTCATTGGTCAGTACCCGAGCTTCCCAGTTCTTGTCGAGGCCGAGCTTCTTATTGATACGGTAGCGGCCTACGTCCCCAAGGTCGTAGCGCTTGTCCGAGAAAAACAGTTTTTGGATGATGTCGCGGGCAGTTTCTTCATCGGGTGCTTCCGTGTTCCGGAGCTGACGATAGATTTGCTCCACGGCTTCCTTCTCCGAGTTGGAGTTGTCTTTCTGCAGCGTATTGTAAATAATTGCGAAGTCCGCAATGTTCACGTTCTCGCGGTGCAGAATTACCGACTTGGCACCAGCATTCAGGATGGTGTCGATGTCGTCCTCCTCGATGGTCGAGTCGCGCTCCAGCAGCACTTCGTTCCGGTCGATAGATACCACTTCGCCGGTATCCTCGTCTACGAAGTCTTCCGTCCAAGTGCGCAGCACCCGGGCAGCCAGCTTGCGGCCGACGGCTTTCTTCAAAGCCTTCTTCTCAGCCTTCACTTCCTCCGACAAACCGAACAGGTCCAGAATGTCTTTGTCGGTACCGTAGCCGATGGCGCGGAGCAGAGTCGTTACCGGGAATTTCTTCTTCCGGTCAATGTAGGCGTACATTACGTTGTTCACGTCCGTGGCAAACTCAATCCACGAACCTTTGAACGGAATAATACGGGCTGAATACAGCTTCGTACCGTTGGTGTGCTTGCTCTGGGCAAAGAACACACCCGGTGAGCGGTGCAGCTGCGAAACGATAACCCGCTCTGCCCCGTTAATGACGAACGAGCCTTTTTCGGTCATGTAGGGAATATTTCCCAAGAACACTTCCTGCTCAATCGTTTCAAAATCCTCGTTGTCCGAGTCATTGCAGACCAGGCGCAACTTAGCTTTTAACGGCACTGAATAGGTTAGACCACGGTCGATACACTCGTCAACCGAATACTTCGGCGGATCGACATGGTAATCCATGAAGGTCAGCACGAAATTTTCCCGCGAGTCCGAGATGGGGAAGTTCTCAGCGAATACCTTGAATAGGCCTTCGTCGGTGCGGCTTTCGGCCGCCGTCTCCAACTGGAAGAAATCCATGAACGAGCGAACTTGCACGTCCAGGAAATCCGGATACTCGATAACTTTCTTAATCTTGGCGAAGTTGATTCGCTCGTCGACTTTCTGCAAAGCCTGTGCTTTCGGTGTAGCCAATGCGTTGAAGGTTAAAAATGGACACTGAAGCGTACTATACTATTGGCAAACTCTTGCCACTTTCCCGTCTGTTGCCTGTAGGCACAAAAAGCCGCAATGCGGCATCTGAGGGCAATTTGGCAAAGCTCGTAGTCTACAAACAGGAAAAGACCTGGCTTAGTTGCCAGGCCTATCCTTGTTTGTAAGAGAAAAAGCGCGGGGCAGCTTACTTAACTTCTACTTCAGCGCCAGCTTCTTCCAGTTGCTTCTTCAACGATTCTGCTTCGTCTTTAGCAACACCTTCTTTCAGGGCCTTAGGAGCGCCGTCAACCAGTTCTTTGGCTTCTTTCAAACCCAGACCGGTCAGGTCTTTCACCAGTTTCACAACGGCCAGCTTGCTTGGACCAGCGGCCTTCAGGATCACGTCGAATGCCGTTTTCTCCTCAGGAGCTTCAGCAGCAGCGCCAGCGCCACCACCAGCCATCATTACGGGAGCAGCAGCAGCGGGCTCAATGCCATACTCGTCCTTCAGGATAGTAGCCAGTTCGTTTACTTCTTTCACCGTCAGGTTAACGAGCTGCTCAGCGAATGCTTTCAAATCTGCCATTTCTGTAGATTGTTAAAAAAAAGGGGTTGTTGAATTTGAATTGAGGGGGAAAAAGATGGGCGGCAGTTAAGCAGCAACCTCTTCTTTTTCGGAAAGCGTCTTGAGGATACCAGCCAGCTTATTGCCACCGCTCGACAGAGCGCTGATAACGTTTTTGGCAGGCGACTGAAGCAGACCGATAACTTCACCGATAAGCTCGTTTTTGCCTTTCAGCGTGCTCAGCATATCGAGTTGCTCAGCACCCAAATAGATGCCAGCATCGATGTAAGCACCTTTGAAAGCGGGTTTGGGCACTACGTTTTTGCCGTATGCCTGCGACTTATAAAAGTCTTTCAGCAACTTGCCAGGAGCATTGCCAGCCTCTTTCGAGAACAGCACGCCCGACTGACCTTTCAGGGCAGCATCCAACTCAGCCGTATCCGTGTTCAGCGTATCGAGTGCTTTGCGGATCAGCGTGTTTTTGTATACTTTGAACTCCAGGCCGCGGTTGAAGCACAGGCGACGGAATTCGTTGATTTTCGCCACCGACATTCCCGACGCATCGGTAATGTAGAACGCGTTGTGCGATTGAAACTTTTCGCTCAACTCGTCGACGAGGGCTTGTTTTTCTTCCCGGATCATATCGTCTTGATTGTGAATTAAGCGGAAGTAACCGAAGTATCAACCGGAACGCCGGGGCTCATCGTGCTCGACAAGGTGATGCTTCTGATGTAGGTACCTTTAGCGGAAGAAGGCTTGAGACGGTTGAGTGTCTGAATTACTTCAATGGCATTTTCAGCCAGCTTCTGATCATCAAAAGAAACCTTACCAATGCTGGTGTGAATGATACCGGTTTTATCAACTTTGAAGTCAATCTTACCAGCTTTCACTTCCTGAATTGCTTTAGCAACGTCGGTTGTTACCGTACCCGATTTAGGGTTTGGCATCAAACCACGTGGGCCAAGCACGCGGCCCAAACGACCTACTTTGGCCATTACCGACGGCATCGTGATAATCACGTCGATGTCAGTCCAGCCTTTCTCGATTTTAGAGATGTAGTCGTCTAAGCCTACGAAATCAGCACCAGCGGCGGTAGCTTCGGCTTCCTTGTCAGGAGTTACCAGAGCCAGAACGCGTACGGTTTTACCGGTACCGTGGGGCAGCGTAGCAACGCCACGCACCATTTGGTCGGCTTTACGGGGGTCAACGCCCAGACGTACATCAATGTCAACGGAAGCATCAAACTTGGTATAGGTAATATCCTTTACCACTTTTGCTGCCTCAATCAGGTTGCGTACTTGCGTCAGGTCGTGTTTGGCAAGGGCTTCCTTGCGCTTTTTGCTAACGTTTGCCATCAGTCTTGTTCTCCTTTAAAGTTATTCAGCAAAGGGAGAATCGCCCTTGATGGTAATACCCATGCTGCGGGCCGTACCAGCTACCGATTTCATAGCAGACTCCACCTTGAAGGCGTTCAAGTCTACCATTTTCGCTTCGGCAATAGTGCGGATCTGGTCCCACGAAACCGAACCTACTTTGTTCCGGTTGGGCTCTTTCGAACCACTCTGGAGCTTAGCAGCTTCCAACAGCATTACTGGTGCCGGAGGGGTTTTCACCACGAAGTCAAATGACTTGTCGGTGTACATGGTGATGAGTACAGGACATACTTGGCCGGCCTTATCCTGGGTGCGAGCGTTAAACTGCTTGCAGAATTCCATGATGTTAAGGCCTTTGCTACCAAGTGCAGGTCCAACCGGCGGCGAAGGGTTCGCACTGCCTCCCTTTATCTGAAGTTTCAGATAACCTCTTATTTCTTTGGCCATTGGTTTGAAAGGCTTCGGGTTTTGTGTCGTAACACACACAACCTTCAGTTTTTAAATTGCTCTTGTGGAAGCACCGTCAGCTCAGAGCGAATAACTGACGACGTTTTCTGCCAGGATTGAGAGTGGGAGAGTAATATTCAGAAGACTGCTTCTGACTATTACGTTCTCTGATCTACTACCTGACTTATGATTCTTTTTCGACCTGTGTGTAGCTAAGCTCCATAGGAGTGCTACGACCGAAAATTTTAACAATTACATTGAGCTTCTTCCGCTCTTCGAACACCTCGGATACATTGCCAGAGAAGCCACTGAAGGCACCATCCACCACTTTCACTAGCTCACCTACCACAAATGGGGTTTCGAGGCTAGCGGTTTCTTCCTCTGCTTCATCAACGATGCCCAGGATTCGGTTCACTTCCGCGAGACGCAGTGGAATCGGCTTGGTGTTCGCGCTTTTACCTTCTTTGTCGCTCAGGAATCCAATTACACCCGGTGTGCTGGTAATGATGTGGTCAACCTCACCATGACTCAGATCGGCGTGAATCAGGATGTAGCCAGGGAAGAAGTTCCGCTCACGAACACGCTTCTTACCGTTGCGCATCTCGTAGACTTTCTCAGCCGGAATCAATACTTGAGGAACCAACTCGGAAAGGCCGTGACGGCCAATCTCAGTTTCTAAGTACTGCTTGGCTTTCTTCTCCTGCCCGCTAACTGAGCGAACCACGTACCACTTCAACTCTCCCATCTCTGCTGACTTAGATTAACGGAATGAGTTGTAAAACGCTTCGAGGCCAGTTTTGAACACAATGTCCATAATGCCTACGACAGCTGCGAAAACAAGCGAACCGATGAGCACTAAGCCAGCACTCTTCTGCAGTTCCTCAAAAGAAGACCACGTTACCTTGTAACGCATTTCCTCCGTGGTATCGCGGAAATATTTCGTCAGCTTGCTCATGGTGCCGGGTTAGGCTTTAAACTACTTAGCCACCTGATTGTGGCCATTCTTGCACGGGCGGAGAGATTCGAACTCCCATCAAAGGTTTTGGAGACCTCTATTCTACCCTTGAACTACGCCCGTGGATGCGTTGCAAACGGCCAGAAAGCCGGATTGGGACTGCAAATGTACTGAAGTCTTTAAACAAAACAAATCCGCCCCTGAAAATATCAGAGGCGGATTGTCTTGATTCACCAGTTTCTAGGCGAAACTAGTCGAGGATTTCGGTTACCTGACCGGCACCTACCGTACGGCCACCTTCGCGGATAGCGAAACGCAAACCTTTCTCCATCGCCACCTTGCTGATCAGCTCAACCTGGATGGTGATGTTGTCACCGGGCATTACCATTTCAACACCTTCTGGGAGGGTGATGATACCGGTAACGTCGGTGGTACGCAGGTAGAACTGCGGACGGTAGTTGTTGAAGAACGGCGTGTGACGACCACCTTCCTCTTTCGAGAGAACGTAGACCTCAGCCTTAAATTTCTGGTGAGGAGTTACCGAGCCGGGCTTGCAAATAACCATACCACGACGGATGGCTTCTTTTTCAATACCACGGAGCAACAGACCTACGTTGTCACCGGCTTCGCCACGGTCAAGAATCTTGCGGAACATCTCAACACCGGTTACGGTCGACTTCAGGCCGGGGGCAGCGCCCATGCCGAGAATATCAACTTGCTCACCCGAGTTGATGATACCACGCTCGATACGACCGGTAGCAACCGTTCCACGACCCGTGATAGAGAATACATCCTCTACTGGCATCAGGAAGGGCAGGTCGGTCAGACGAGCCGGGATTGGAATGAAGCTGTCAACAGCGTCCATCAGCTCCTCGATTTTCGGAACCCAGTTGGCATCGCCGTTCAGGCCGCCCAGAGCCGAGCCTTGGATAACGGGAATGTTGTCGCCGTCGAAGTCGTAGAACGAGAGCAGTTCACGGATTTCCATTTCCACGAGCTCAAGCAGCTCGGGATCATCCACCATGTCTACTTTGTTCATGAATACCACGAGCTGAGGAACACCTACCTGGCGAGCCAGCAGGATATGCTCACGCGTCTGGGGCATTGGGCCGTCGGTAGCAGCTACTACGAGGATAGCACCGTCCATCTGGGCAGCACCCGTTACCATGTTCTTCACATAGTCAGCGTGACCAGGGCAGTCAACGTGAGCATAGTGACGGTTAACGGTAGAATATTCTACGTGCGACGTGTTGATGGTGATACCGCGCTCTTTTTCTTCGGGAGCGTTGTCGATCGACGAGAAGTCACGCTTCGTGGCCAAACCTTTGTTCGCCAGTACCATTGTGATAGCAGCAGTCAGGGTGGTTTTGCCGTGGTCGACGTGCCCAATCGTACCGATGTTCACGTGCGGCTTGGAACGATCAAAATTTTCTTTGGCCATTGTAAAGAGATTAAGAGGAGATTTTGTGGGATGAAGATGAGAAACGAACGCGGCTGAACTATACTACAAGAAAGCGAAACACAGCTCCGCTTGGGGTCCTGCACGTCGCTTTACCTGGTTTACAGATCCAAACGGTGCAGTCGCGCTGCTTCGTCGGTATTCGTAATCTAACTGTGAGCCATTTATGGGATTTGAACCCATGACCTCTTCCTTACCAAGGAAGTGCTCTACCACTGAGCTAAAACGGCTGGTACTTTTTGATTTACTGTGAGCGGGAGACGAGGCTCGAACCCGCGACCTGCAGCTTGGAAGGCTGCCGCTCTACCAACTGAGCTACTCCCGCGTTTATGCGCCAACTACTACGTGCTATAACACACACAGTTTGCTAACGCATCAAATCATTACTGTGGGGGTAACAGGACTCGAACCTATGAACCCGAAGGAGGTGAGTTACAGTCACCCGCAATTGCCGCTATGCGATACCCCCAGTTTTACTACCGGCGCCGTTCGCGCCAGTTTCTTCCCTTTGTTTGCCTCCCTGAAAGTGGGTGGGTTGCTAAAGGAGTTGCAAAATTAGTGGCTTTCTGATGCAAGTCAAGCCCACACCTAAAAAAGACCGCAATATTTTTCTGCCGACATTCTTCAATCTGACTACTATAGCTGGGTAATGCGTTGACTGTGTCTGGTTAACACCAGCCAAACGCGTACTCCGCTGTCGGTTTATTTTTTTGATTATTCCTACTGCAATAAGCTATAGAAGGCCTTTAACTGTTCATTTTTCTCTTTGGACTTTATGTCCTGCAGGATAGGCTTCAGACTTGGGGTGCTAGCCAGAAGAGTATTGAGGGCGCGGTAAGCCCCCAACTTTACCGTGTAATTGGCATGGGTGCGCGCTAATACTTCTAGACGTTGAATCCCTTTTTCGCGCTCAATCGGCGGAATGCGCGTCATCAGAGTGCCAAAGTCTTGCAGGTAGTTGTACAGATCATCCTCGGCTACATCGTTGAGACGCCGTAAGAACCACGGGTATTGGTCCAGATTACCATTGAGCGAGTAGTACTTGGCCAAAGAGCTCAGGATAGCTGAACTCGAGGTTTCCTGCAGGGCGTTTATTCTGTCCCGGGTACTTACAGTGGGAGCTTTGGTTAGCGCATCGATGGCAGCGCCGGCGACCAAGTAGGAGCTGTCGTTGAGGGCGGTACTATACACGTCGCCGAAATCTTCGTTAGGAAAGGTAGCCAAGGTAGCTAAGGCAGTAGCCCGAACCTGGCTTTTGACGTCGCCACCCGCCACGCGCTTGATGTCTTTGCGAATTGCATTGCCCTCGGGGCCTTTGTACTTGCGCAATGCCTCCAGCGCGGCCTTACGGACGGCCCAGAAGTTGTCATTGAGGGCGTTTCGTAGCATACCACTCACTGCCAAGTCACCAACTTTATTACGAAGCTCATCAATGGCCTCGTACTTCTGCAGGTAATTGCGGGCGTTGTAGTATTGAAACAGCAACTCATCCTGGGTGCGTTCTTCCTGCACTTTAGCCAGCAGTTGGCCTTCCCCATCAAACTTCACGAGGTTGGGACGCTGAGGCGCGGCCACCTGAAAAGTTTGATCGGCCTTGGTTACCACGATACGCGTATCGGTCGCCTGCTTGTTAATCCAGGTGGTGATGGTAACGGGCAACCGATATATGGGCGTAAAAGTGGAATCTTGGAGCTGCCGCACGCGTAGCGTTACCTGTCCGTTGGCATACGAGTGCGTAACCTGTAGTTCCGGGTGACCACGCTGCATAAACCACTGGTCGAAGAACCACATCAGATCCTCACCGGTCGTTTCTTCAAAAGCCACGCGCAGCTTCGAGATTTCAGAAGCCGAAAACTTATTGGTCGTCAGGTAACGATTCAGCGAGGCGTAGAAGGCGTCGTCGCCCACGTATTTGCGGAGCATATGTAGTACCCGGCCGCCTTTATCGTACGAGTGGCGGTCGAACATATCTTCTCGCTCGGCATAGTGGTAGCGAATCAGCGGCTCGCGCTTACTCTCAGCTTCACTCAGGTAAAGACTTACTTTCTCCTGCTGCACCAGATCGGCCGCGTCGGCCCCGTACTTGAACTCAGCCCAGAGTAGCTCCGAATAGTCAGCAAAGGCTTCATTCAAGGGCAGATTCGACCATGACTCGGCCGTTACATAGTCGCCAAACCATTGGTGAAACAACTCATGGGCAATGGTACCTTCGGTGAGGTAGGTTTTGTCGATCAGCTCCCGGGGTGTTAGCTGCGTCCACTCCTGCCGAATGGTGGTGGCCGATGTATTCTCCATGGCACCGGAAACGAAGTCCCGGATAGACACCTGCGCATATTTCTCCCACGGAAACTCTACGCCTAGCTTCTTGGAAAAGAAGTCCAGCATGGCCGGGGTATTGCCGAACACGGTTTTGGCGGTATTCTGAAACTTGGGCTCGACATAATAATCGATGGCTTTGCCCCGCCACGAGTCATTAATCACGGCAAAGTCGCCCACGGCCATCATCGTCAGATACGGCGCAGCGGGCAGACTTTGCTTCCATACATCGGTACGAGTACCGTCAGCATTCTTCTTAGAGGAAACCAGCAACCCGTTGGACAGCGTCTTGTACTGTGCTTCCACCGTCATGGCAATTTCCTGCGTCATGCGCTGGTTGGGCTTGTCGATGGTCGGAAACCAGCACGAGTTGGCTTCCGTCTCGCCCTGGGTCCAGATCTGCCTAGGTTTGGTCTTATCGGTACCGAGCGGGTTTATGAAGTACAAGCCCTTGTTGCCGGTAATGGCCGCGCTACCGCCCGCTTCCAGTTCATTGGGCTTGGCCGTGTAGCTGATGCGAATCTGATACGGCTCGGTGCGGGTGTATTGCCGGTCGAGGTTGACGGTAATCCGACGCTTATCGTAACTGAAATTCAGATTTTTTTCCTTTCCCGCCGCAACCAGTCGAATGCTCTTAATGTCGAACCCCTTGGCATCCAAAATCACTTGATTTTGGGGGTAGAAGTGCGGACGCAAGGTGAGGGAAGCCGTGCCGAGCAGCCACTGCTTAGACCAGTCGAAACGAACGTCGAGCTTGGTATCGAGCAGATCGGTGACGATGCTAGCCGCTGGTTGCAGCGGATTAGTTGGTGGCAGCCAAGAAGGTACGATGATAGTACTCGTGACAGACTCCGTGGCAGATGGCACGGCAGCGGGCGTAGTTTTCTTACGCGCGGCTGGCTTCTCGGAAGAGGGCTTTGCCGTTTTGACGGCCTGCGCCGGAGCTGTTAAATGGCACGTAAGGACCAGGCTAAGAATGCCGAGGACCGAATATTTCATGCAGAGAGGCAATAGGGTATGTGGCCTAAAGTTCCGAAAATATTTCAGATTTGGCCTATCTTTAAGCCCTTTTCCGCTCATCTGCCCCCTCTTTATGCTACAGGTACGCACCGGATCCGACCAGACCTGGAATATCGACTATCGTCCCGATGGCACCACGCTCGTCAACGGCTTGCCTTTCAGCTGGGACCTGGTTTCGTTGGGAAACGGTCATTATCATCTTCTGCACGAAGGCCATTCCTATTCGGCAGAGGTGGTAAGCGCAGAATACTCGACCAAGACGTTTGTTCTGAAGCTCAACGGCCAAGTGCTGGAGCTGCACGCGAAGGACCGCTTCGATCTGCTGCTGGATAAGCTTGGGATGAGCAATACCGCCAGCAGCAAAGTCAACGAAATGAAAGCGCCTATGCCGGGGCTCATTGTAGCTATCCGTGTAGAGGCTGGACAGCAAGTACAGAAAGGCGACCCGCTGCTGATATTGGAAGCTATGAAAATGGAGAATATTCTGAAAGCACCGGGCGACGGCGTGGTCAGCGCCATCAAGGTCACGCTCCGCGACAACGTCACCAAAGGTCAGGTGCTCATCCAGTTTAGCTAAGTATTTACCTTGTTCGTTGTCTAGCAGCAGCGAGGTTGAGTTCACCGTATAGCTCTCACTGCTTCTCACAACCAACATCTTCACGCTTAATCCCCCACCCTTTGAAGTATAACCGAATTCTGCTGAAACTAAGCGGCGAAGCCCTGATGGGCCAGCAGCAATATGGCATTGACGCGGTCCGGCTGATGCAATATGCCGAGGAAATCAAAACCGCTGCTGCCACCGGCACACAAGTAGCTGTCGTAATTGGCGGTGGCAACATCTTCCGGGGTGTGCAGGCAGAAGCATTTGGCCTCGACCGGGTACAAGGTGACTACATGGGCATGCTGGCTACAGTTATCAACTCGATGGCGCTGCAAAGCGCCCTGGAGAAGCTGAATGTGAGTACCCGCTTGCTGTCGGGTGTCACCATTCAGCGGGTATGCGAGCCGTATATCCGGCGGCGGGCTTTGCGCCACTTGGAGAAAGGACGCGTAGTTATTTTCGGCGCAGGCATTGGCTCTCCGTATTTCACGACCGATTCCGCCGCCTCGCTTCGGGCAATTGAAATTGAGGCCGACGTAGTACTAAAAGGTACGCGCGTGGATGGCATCTATACCGCCGACCCTGAGAAGGACCCTACGGCCACCCGCTACCCGGAAATTACCTTCGATGAGGTGATGGCCAAAAACCTCAACGTCATGGACATGACGGCTTTCACCCTGTGCAAGGAGAACAACCTCCCTATCATCGTTTTCGACATGAACAAGCATGGCAACCTGCAGCGGCTGATTGCCGGCGAAAACATTGGTACCCGGGTTTCGATGGACGGCTCGGCCGCCAGAGTACCTAATACGAAACCCAGTACCTCGTATCCTCCCCTTACCACTCCTACAGAGCAGGCGTAAGCCTTAGCTCCTTCCCTGTCAATATTTTCATTCACCCGTTTTATTATGGACGAAGAAATTCAGTTCTACCTCAGCGAAGCCGAAGAGTCGATGGGCAAGTCACTGCAACACAGCAGCTTGGAAATGAGCCGCATTCGGGCTGGCAAAGCCTCTGCGGCTATGCTGGATGGTCTGCGAGTCGACTATTATGGCACTCCCACACCTGTCAGCCAAGTGGCAAACATCGCTACGCCCGATGCGCGCACCATTTTCATTAAGCCTTGGGAAAAAAATATCATCGCCGAGGTGGTCAAAGCCATCAAAAACAGTGATTTGGGCCTCAATCCCCAATCGGATGCGGAAGGCGTTCGGCTGAATATTCCGCCCATGACGGAGGAGCGACGCCGGGAGCTGGTGAAGCAAGCCAAAACAGAATCAGAAGCCGGCAAAGTGCGGATTCGTGGCATTCGCAAGGATGTGAACGAGTCGTTGCGCAAGCTGCTGAAAGATGGTGCCGCCGAAGACGCCATCAAGGATGCGGAAGCCAAGGTGCAAAAGGCGACTGACTCGTACATCAGCAAGGTAGACGACTTGCTGAGCAAAAAGGAAGTGGAAATTATGACTATCTGATTTCTCTTCGTTCTACACAAAAAAAGCCTCACCAGATATCTGGCGAGGCTTTTTTTGTGTAGAACGAAGAGAAATCTACTGTTGCCAGAATCGGTGGGCCCAAATCCGGTCTTCCACTGCTTCCGGCACCAAATACCGGATTGATTTCCGGGCCCGTACACAGTCTCGGATAAATGTGGCGGATATATCCAGCAAAGGGGCGGCATCTACTACCTGTACACCGGGATGGGCATTCACATCGGTAGCATCCACACCGGGCCGCGGGTAAACATATACAGCATACTCTGCCAAGATCCGGTCGGCCTGCTTCCAGCGCGGCAAACCAGGCAGATTATCTTCCCCCATCAGCAACACGAAGCTATGATCGGGGTACTGCAGGCGTAGGGCGTCGAGGGTATCGATGGTGTAGCTCGGCTTGGGCATTGCAAACTCGATATCCAGAGCCCGCAACCGGTCATTGCCTTGAATAGCGAGGCTTACCAGCGCAAAACGCTCCTCCTCCGCCAGCAACTCCTGCTCAGCTTTAAATGGACTTTGCGGCGACACCACCAGCCATACCGCATCCAGATCGGTGTGGGTGGCCATGTAGTGCGCCAGAATCAGATGGCCGGTGTGAATAGGATTGAAGGAGCCGAACAGCAACCCTATCTTGGGGGTCTTCTTCACAGAATCGCCGGCTCGGAGGTAATAAACTCGCGAATGAGTTTGGCAGCTTGTGCGGTAGCCTGGTCCAGGTCGTCGTTGATAACCGTCACATCGAACCGGTCTTCGAAAGTCAACTCAAAGTTGGCTTTGTAGAGCCGGGCCGAAATACTCGCCGCCGAATCAGTGGCGCGGGCACGCAGGCGTTGTTCCAAGATTTCCAGAGACGGGGGCTTTACAAAAACGGCAAGGGCACGGTCTTTGTAAAAATCCTTGATACTCAGGCCGCCTTTTACGTCTACATCCAGAATAGCATGCCTGCCGCTTTCCCAAATGCGCTCAATCTCTGATTTGAGCGTTCCATAAAAGGCGCCCTCGTATACTTCCTCCCACTCCACGAATTCATCGTGACGAATCTTCTCCTGAAATTCTTGGACAGAGATGAAGTGATAATCTTTGCCATTGGCTTCAGTCCGGCCGCGCTTGTCGCGCGTACAGGCCGATATGGAAAAGCTCAGCTCCGGAATCTGTTCCATGAGCCGATGGACTATAGTAGTCTTGCCGGCACCGGAGGGAGCCGAAAATGCTATGATTTTACCCTGCATGGGGTAAAATTAGGCCATTTCTGCTTTAACGCGCATCAGAATTGTTTGGGAAAGCGCAGGTGGCACTCCTTTGCGGCCTACATGCTGCGCTAGGAAGTCAATGAATATCTGCTGCTTACCGATGCCGTCGAAGCAGGGTGAGCAATCTTCGGCGTGGTTCACAAAGTAGTCTTCGTCCTCCGCGCTGGGTTCTTGGCCCACGATAATCTGGTCGAGAATTGTATTCACACGTTCACAGTCGGCTGCCTCCACTTGAGAAGTAGCTTGCTGGTTGGTTGATGTAGTAGCAGTGTTTTCCATAACCGAGCCCGGTAATAAGGTTTATTCGTTTTCGTCCCCAACATCAGAGCTATCGATATCGTTACCGTAGCCCATTGATTTTGCGTATTTTTCTAGTTTGTCCTTCAAAAAATTGCGCGCCCGGTGCAAGCGGGAGCGTACGGTTCCGATGGGAATATCGAGCACTTTAGCCATTTCCTCGTAGGTGAACCCTTCTAGGTCACAGAGGATAATGACGGTACGAAAGTCAACGGGCAACGAATTCAGAGCGCTGGCTACTTCGTCGCCGATGAGGTCGCGCACAGACTGTTGCCGCATATCCGACGAGGTGCTACCCATGTCGCCTTCGGCTTCCACATCTTCGGTATTGTAATATCCCTCAATTTCGCTGTAGTCGACTTTAGCGGGCTGCTTACTCTTTTTCCGAAAGTCGTTGATGAACGAATTTTTCAGGATGCGGAACAGCCACGCTTTTGCGTTGGTTCCCTGCTCAAAGTACTCAAAGAACCGGTACGCCTTCAGATACGTCTCTTGGACGAGGTCATTGGCGTCGTCCTCATCCAAGGTGAGGCGGAAGGCAAAATTGTACAACGAATCGAGTACAGGCATCAATTCCGCCTGAAAACGACGGTCTTTTTCCTCTTTACTCAATTTCGGAACCCGTTCGGGAGAATCACTCATGGGCGCTAATAATTGCGGCTGGCCTAGTTAAAAAACAGTAGCCATGTAAACAAATGTACAGATTATACTAATCCGCTCAAGAAGGGTTTTATTGGACCCGGTAGTCGTCTCTCTCCGTGGCTACTACAAGAAAGCCGTAGAGAAAAACAAAGAGGTTGAAGCCAATCTGCAACTCCAGCAAGGAGTCGACCAGCATAGCAGCCCCCAAGACTAACAAGAACTGCACTACGTACGGATTCTGCCGCTGTGTGGGTTGCAATAAGGGAGTGAGTAATACTAAGAGCCAGAAAAACAACCCCAGCAAGCCACTGGATACCAAGTAGTGGAGATACTGATTATGGATCATGGGCCGGTTTTCGGGTCTGAGACCATAGTCATGCCAGGCATACTCCTGCATCATGGCAGCTTGGGCGTCGGCGGGGCCCACACCCAGCCAAGGGTTACGAGCCGCAATAGCCTGGGCAGTTTGCCAGGCGACCAAGCGCTGGGAAATGGATGAGGTATTAATATCCCGGCCATTGGCAAACTGCTCTATGTCATAAAGAGAGCCCCCCAGACGGCGCTGAATGGATGGCAAGGCATAGTAGGCGGCGAGCGGAATCAGAACACACGCCAGAAGCAAGGCCAAGCCGGCAATAAGCTGCCGCTTCAGCACGACCACCAATACCGCATCAACCAGCAAAGCAGCATATAATGCCAGCAGCCCCGTGCGGTAGGCCAACACGTGCAAGACCAGCACTGCCATAGCAGAAGCCAGCCGTAATAGCCAGCGCATGCTCGTGCTGGCCAAGAGGCTGCGCTGAAGCAGGAAGCCGAAATAAGCGGCCAGCGCCAGCATGATGCCGAAATGAATATGGAAAATGCGGGTGATAGACGGCACATTCTGTCCCTCCTGCATCATCCGATTAGCGCCCGCCGGATCGAGCAGGTAGCGGCCCATAGTGGCGGACCCAAGTAAGGCAGCACCCATCACGAAGAAACACCCTACTGCATAGCGTTGCCGATGGCTGAGCGGTACGGCCAGGGCAAAGGCCAGTGGTACGCCCAGCAGCGGCAGCTGGCGAAATACCTCGTGTCGCCAAACAGCCCATGCAGAGGTATACAGGCCGCTCAGGAGCAACAGGGCGTAGAGCATCGCTAGGCGAATGGCCGCCCCATTGCGCAACCAGCGTGGCACCTCCCGCCGAATGGCAGGATTGATCAGGGCAGCCACCACACCAGCTACTGGGCTCAGAGAAACCAATGCCCGGGCGGCAAACAGGCCCACCACCCCCGCTATGCACGCAAGCAGCAGCAGGTACTGAGAGAGCCGGCCATCATGGTAAGCGCGACGGACTGTACTCCCCAACGAGGACGGCATCATAGCAGAGTGAAAGGTGCAAGTACGTCAGGATTGGGCAGAGGACAACGGGTGCCATGTCTGAATTCTGGCAGCGACTTCAGCGGCGGTAATAGCCTTAATGCAGCTACAAGCAGCCGGCGACTCGCGGCAGGCCGAGCAAGCAGGCCGGTCGAAGACTACGTACTCGGCATGGGGACCCAGCGGGGCCCAACGGCCCGGATGCGCCGGACGCATGGGTGGATAAAGGCCCAACGCATGTCGCCCCAGGGCAGCAGCCAGATGCAAAGGGCCAGTGCTGGCCGCAACCAGACCATCGGTGTGCGCAATAAAGGTTAACAATTGAGCCAGCGTAAGTCGGCCTGTGAGGTCGCCGGCCAGAAAAGCGGCATTTTCGTGTAGGAAAGCCGCGAGCTCCTGGCCTTCGGCAGCGGTGCCCGTGATGAATACTCGGTGGCCAGCCTGATGCAGCAGCCGAGCCAGCATCCCAAAATGCGCGAGGCCCCATTCGCGCGCACTGCCCCGGGACCGAGGGTGCAGGATAATGTTGAGCTGCCCGGGAATAAGCTGGGCCAATAAGAGTTCCACAGTAGCGGGCAATGGAACGGTAGCACGAAGCTGAACCAAAGCTGAAATAGCTGGCAGCGGCAACTCGGTGAGATACCCCAGCGGCTTGAGCAACTGCAGATTGAGCTGGGCCTCGTGCAGAGGAGAATGCCGACGACTAAGCGGCACCAGTCGGTTGCAGGTGAACCAGTGAATCCAGCGGTTTCGGGTACCGATACGAAGAGGGATGTTTGCTTTTTGGGCTACCCGAGCCAGGAGTTTGTTGGGAAAGACATGAACAATAGCCTCGGCCTGGTAGTGACGCAGGGCCGCTACCTGCTCCGGCTCGGAGAGTTTTAGCAGCTCATCATAGTTCAGGAAGGCATCGACCCACGGGCAGGCGTCGGCAACGGCCTGGGTGTAGGTGCGGCCAATAAGCACGACCCGGCAGCCGGGGAACAGCTGCTGAAGCTGACCACAGACGGGCAAGGTGAGGACTATATCTCCGATAGCATCGGTGCGGCTAACCAGAAAAGTTCTCATACGGTAGCTGAAGCAGCGGTCGGCTTGGTGCGCAGCTTGGCGAATTTCAGGAAAACACCCCATGCCGAAATGGTGGCAATGCACAAACCAGCAAATCCATCGAGAAAGCCCAGCCGGAAGAAGTACCCATGCACAAACTTCCAGACTGGCTTCAGCAGCAGGTGGAAAAGCGTTACTTGGCTTCTGCCACGCAGGGCCAGCTCAGCGGCGGCGATGCTGGTGAAACGGTTGAGCTGGCTCACATGCTGCTCTACGGAATGGTAGGAATAGTGGAGCGCGTCGCCCGCTAAAGCGCCTATACGTTGACCGGCGCATACCTCAAACCGCTCGTGCAGGAGCAACCCTTCCCACTGGCCCAGGCGCCGGTCGTAGAGGCGTAGCTTGCGGTCGGGGTACCAGCCGCCGTGCCGCACCCAGGTGCCGCAGTAGTTAGTCAGGCGGGCCAGCGTGTAGCCGGCGTGCTGCCAGCTGGCTGCAGCGGCCCGGATGCTGTGGCGTAGCTCTTCGGTTAGCACTTCATCAGCATCGAGCTGCAGCACATGGTCGTGGCAGGCCTGGGCGGTGGCGTAGTTTTTCTGCTCGACATAGCCCTCAAAAGCATGCTGAATGACGCGCACTCCGTGCTTTCGGCAAATTTCCACTGTGCGGTCGGTGGAGAAGGAATCCACAACTAAAACCTCATCGGCTATATCCTGCAATGCGTCGAGGCAGCGCCCGATGTTGGCTTCCTCATTGAAGGTGATGATGACGACAGAAAGAGAAATTGCGGGCATACGTGGCGTAAATATCGGCAGCAATATTAGGGCAATCGAAAAGATTCCGAGCGGAGTATCTTCGCAGCGGGCCTCCATCCTACTGGTTTTGCCCAGGCACATATGCCGCAGAAATCACGCGCCTTGGCGGTTGGCGGAACTTCCCGCCCGAAAAGCATTCTGGCGGTGGCGCTAACCATTGGCATAGCAGTGAGTGCTTACCTGTTGGTTTTTCATTCGCACTACTATCATACCGCCATTAAATCCTGGGCAATGGTATGGCTTTTCAGTAGTATCAGTGCGCTTAATGTCTTCTGGATTGATCCGCTGTTTCGCTCCCGGTGGGCAAAATTCTTTTGTGCCTTGTTGCTGGTTGGTCTGGCAGCCGCCGGTTATGCTGGCCTGCTGAGCCTGAAAACGTATGCGCTGACTGAGCAACGCCGCCGCAATAGGGTGAACAGCTCCGGCGAAGTCACCGACTTCGAAGTGGAAACCCACAAAGGCCACCAAACGGAATATGCCGTGTTTGAGTACCTGCATGAAGGCACGCGCTACACGCACCGCATTATCAATAAGCCGGCACAGCACCTGGGCGGCACGCTACCAGTGCGCTTGGCCAGCTCCGACCCGGAAAATGTTATTGTTACGGACTATTAGAGCGGTTTCGAGGTCAATGGCTAGTAGCGCGAACTTTGTAGTTCGCGTCCCCACGCCGTTTGCAGTCGTTCTATCGGCGCGGCGACGCGAACTACAAAGTTCGCGCTACTGCCACCTCGTACACTGAATCCGAAACCGCTCTAACCGTAATGAAGAGTAACCAAAGCTTACAAAAAAAGCCTTGCTCACGAATGAGCAAGGCTTTTTTTTACTTGTGGATTGTCGCTTAGTAGCGGTACAGATCCGACTTGAAGGGACCTTGTACGTCTACACCAATATAAGACGCCTGCTTTGGCTTCAGCTCGTCGAGCTCCACGCCGATTTTGGCGAGGTGCAAGTACGCAACCTTCTCATCGAGGTGCTTGGGCAGCGTGTATACTTTGTTTTCGTAGGCCGCCGCGTTCTGCCACAGCTCTAGCTGCGCCAGAATCTGGTTGGTGAAGGAGTTCGACATTACGAACGATGGATGACCCGTAGCGCAGCCCAGGTTCACCAAGCGGCCTTCGGCCAGAATGATTACTTCTTTGCCGTCGATGTCATAGAGGTCAACCTGGGGCTTCACCGTATCCTTGGTGTGGCCATAGTTGCCGTTCAGCCAAGCCATGTCAATTTCATCATCGAAGTGACCGATGTTGCAGACGATGGCCTTGTCCTTCAGGGCGCGGAAGTGCTCTTCCGTGATGATGTCGCAGTTGCCGGTGGCCGTTACTACGATATCCGCTTCCTTGATGGCGTTGCTCATCTTCTTCACTGCGTAGCCATCCATGGCGGCCTGCAGAGCGCAGATAGGGTCAATTTCGGTAACGATAACGCGGGCACCAGCACCACGCAACGAAGCGGCAGTACCTTTTCCTACGTCGCCGTAACCAGCTACAACGGCAATCTTACCGGCCATCATCACGTCGGTAGCCCGGCGGATAGCATCCACGGCCGACTCTTTGCAGCCGTACTTGTTGTCGAACTTCGATTTGGTAACCGAGTCGTTGATGTTGAAGGCTGGCATCAGCAAGGTGCCATTCTTCACGCGGTCCAACAGGCGCAATACGCCGGTTGTGGTTTCTTCCGAGATACCCCGGATACCGGCGGCCAGCTCTGGGAAGTGGTCGAGCACCATATTGGTCAGGTCGCCACCATCATCCAGAATCATGTTCAGCGGCTGCCGCTCTTCACCGAAGAACATCGTTTGCTCGATGCACCAGTTGAACTCCTCTTCGTTCATGCCTTTCCAGGCATATACCGGAATACCAGCCGCCGCAATAGCAGCAGCAGCATGATCCTGGGTCGAGAAGATGTTGCACGACGACCACGTGACCTCAGCACCCAGAGCAATAAGGGTTTCGATGAGGACAGCAGTTTGAATGGTCATGTGCAAGCAGCCCGCCACGCGCGCGCCTTTCAGCGGCTGCGAGTCGCCAAACTCGTCACGCAGGGCCATCAGGCCGGGCATTTCGGCTTCGGCCAAACGAATTTCCTTACGGCCCCACTCGGCCAAGGACATGTCTTTTACTTTGTACGGAACGTAGGCCGTGGTTTTGGTCTCAACCATGATGCAGAGAATGTTTGCGGATCAACTACAAAGGTAGCCAAAATGTTAGTGTAAAATTAGGAAAGGCCCAAACCACTAGGGTTGGGCCTTTCCTGAAAAGAGCATCTCTTTCGTGCTAGTTGTGCGTAATTAAGTCGATGGTAAACTGCTCGTTAGAGGTGGCGGGGCTGCTGGAGCCCCGAACAACGATGGTATAGATTTTACCGGCGGCAAAATTGGTAGCCAGCACGGAAGCGCCCGCCAGCGGGACTATCGTATTGTTGGTAGCGTTGACCAGATTGTAGCTGGCGGTGCCGCTCGGAATAGCTACAAATGCCGAAGCAGCCCCACTGGAAATGGGCGTCACCACTGGTACGAGCATTCCGCTGCCGTCGGGCCGGCTCAGGCCCAATGGTGACACAAGGCCTTGGCCTACATGTACCAGCCGCACTTTAGCCCCGGTAGTCGGCACAGTAAGGTCATCTTCTACCCACAGATTTGCAGACGTGTTGGTAGCCTGGCCAACCGCGCTGTACACAAAGTAGGAGTAGTATCTATCCTTAGCCAAAGTCTGGGTTCCAGACGTCAGAGTCGCGCCTCCGGCGGCGGCAATGGTTACTTTTACAGGTAGGCTGCCAGTCAGCACCTTCCGATACCCACTGTTTGCACCATAGCTAACATTGGCACTTTCCCGGTCACCAATGGTTGACTTAATTGGCAGCGTAGAATTGTTGGCCGCAGCATGTACGGTCAGCACGTTAGCTTGGTCAGGCGCGGGGGCCGGAGATTCATCGTCTTTGCCGCAGCCGGCCAAAACCAGGGCTGCAGGTAGAGCTACTGCCAAAAAACTGCGCTGCAGAGTGTCTAAGAGGGTTTTCATGAGCAAAGAAGGAAATAGAGTACAGATTCAACTGCCGACAGAACGTAAGACCTACCGTTTTTGTTGAGTGGGCATCACAAAGTTTTTCCGGTCGAATAGGATTATTTCCTCGACCAACGTCTTAGCAAGCTATTGCACAGTATAGTACATTTGTATTCACGCCCCTTCTCTACTTTGCAGCAATACATGTCTCTTCTCCGTCGTTCCGCACTAGTGCTCAGTCTTTCGCTGTCTTCCGTGGCTACGTACGCGCAGCAGGCCCCTTCCAGCGAAGCCCCCTTTGTTCGCCTCAGCCCCGAAGATAAAGGCCGGGGCCTGAACGGCGTGCAGCACAATTTCTTCTTCGCAACTACCGAGGGCAGCCGGGACCAAGACTATACTAACGCAGGCTTTTTTGGGCAGCGCCTACGCCCTTACCTAGCGGGCAACCAGGATGCGCTGGCCAATCTGAACCGCTACCGCCTGCAAAAATGGCTATATCTAGGCGAGCGGCTCACGTTTGTGGGAGCGGTGGCGCTCTACGGGCAGCAAGTACTGGCCGGAGAAGGCGACCAACAGTATTTCCGGGATACCCAAAAGGCGGCTATTGGAGTTGCCGCGTTCAGCTTGCTGTCCAATGTTCTTATCACTCGCCACACCAACGAGCATTTTCAGCGGGCGGTAGAGGCGCACAACGCAGGCCTTTCCTCGGCGCACACGGGCATATTGCAGCGGCTTGCCCCGTCCACTATCGGGGTGGCGGCGGCGGCTAATGGCTATCCGCTATTAGCTTTGCGCTGGAACGTGCGGTAAGCCGTTCGCGCCGTTTTCTCGTAATGACCTTTCATGGACTACCCGCTTGCTGCAGCGGCCCGGCAATACGTTGCCGACCATTTGCATGATAATCCTGCCCAACTGGCTCTGCAAGCCCGCCGCTATCCGGGGTTGCCCGTGCCGGACCTAGTGCGGCAGATACAGGCTCGCCAGAAAGCGCGCACCAAGCTACCGGAATGGGCCGACAACCCGGACCTGATTTTCCCCCCGGCCCTTTCGGTCGAGCAGGCTTCTTCGGCCCGCACGGCGGCCTTCAAAGCGTCGCTCGTGCAAGGGCAGCGCCTGGTAGACCTTACCGGGGGCTTTGGAGTGGATGCAACACACTTCGCGACTCAAATTCCGGAGGTGCACTATGTGGAGCGCGACCCGGCGCTGGTGGCCGTGGTGAAGTACAATCTGGCCCAGCTCGGCATTACCAATATTACCTGTCATGCCAGTGACGCGTTGAGCTTTCTTAAGAGCACACCCGATACGTTTGACTGGGTCTATCTGGACCCGGCCCGTCGCAACCCAGCCGACAAAAAAATCTATAGGCTGCAGGACTGTGAGCCGGATGTGCTACGGATTTTGCCGCTGCTGCTGCACAAAGGCCACCGGGTGCTGCTAAAAACGTCGCCTATGCTGGATATCGACCAGGCGTTGCTGGAACTGCGGCAGGTGCGACGCCTGTGGGTAGTGGCCGTGGACAATGAGTGCAAGGAGGTATTATATGAGCTGAGCCCCGAGCCAGCCGTAGATCCGGAGCGCTATACGGTGAACCTGCTCCGCAACGGGCAGCAGCAGGAATTCCGGCTGAACAAGGCCCGCGAAACCCGCGCCGTAGCTCGCTACGCGGAGGCCCAGGGCTACCTCTACGAACCCAACGTAGCCGTGCTCAAGGCCGGGGGTTTCAAGAGCGTCGGTACGGCTTTTGAGTTGCTGAAGCTGCATCAGCACAGCCACCTCTACACGTCCGATGTACTACGAGGGGACTTCCCAGGGCGCATTTTCCGCATCGTAGCCACCGAGCGCTACGACCGGGACGCCTTGCGCGCTCATCTGGGGCCAGAAGTCCGGGCGCACGTCACGACCCGCAACTTCCCCGATACCGTTGCTGACTTTCGGGCCCGCACCGGCATTCGCGAAGGCGGCGACTTGTACATGTTCGCCACTACCGACCTACAGGGCAAGCTGGCGGTGTTGGTGTGTGAGAAAATCTGATTCGGAGTGAGCCTCCCGCATCCTTAGCTGACCAAGTACGGCGCAAGCCGTTCAGCATCCCTCCGACCGATCAAAGCACGTCAGCTTCACCGGGCGGGGCTGGTCCAGGGGCTGCCTTTCACCCGAAACCGCCACGGCAGAGCCGCATCCGTGCCGGCATAGTCGATACCAACGCGGGCACTAGCCACGACGAGTTCTTCGGCCACGGGTTCTTGCCGGTCTTCCAGCCAGAGCAGGTCGCCCGTCAGATCGGTGCCGTAGTGCTGGGTGGTAATGCCTAGCGCCTGGGTGAGCAGGCCCGGGCCGCCGGTCAGGTTGCGGGCGGGCTGATGCAGGCCACGGCGCAGCAGCATTTCGCTGATGCCTTCTATGGGCTCCAGCCCGCGAATCAGCACGGCATCGGCTTTCGCTTCCTCGTTCGTGATGATATTGAACAGCACATAACGCCCGTAGATCAGGTATGTATAGGCCACGCCGCCGGCCTGATACATGATTTTGGTGCGGGCGGTGTAGCGGCCCAAGTGCGAATGGCAGGCTTGGTCGTTGATATGGGCATACGCTTCCGTTTCGACGATGCGCCCGCCGGTCAGCACGCCGCCGATGTTCGTGAACAAGTATTTGCCGAGCAGGTCGCGGGCAATCTGCACTACATCGGGGCGCTGGTAAAAAGAGAGGGGCAGCTTCATAGTGGAATGCAGGATGAGGTGGGTAGCCAGAAGTGGAGCAGAGGGCGCAGCCGCCATTTCGGGCTTATACGCCACTTGCGGGGCTATATTCTGCCTTTCGTAAAAAAACGCCTTATCTTTGCCTCGTTATAGGTGGCCAGACCCCGAGTGCGGGGCGAGGCTGAAAAGGGAATCCGGTTCAATTCCGGAGCTGTCCCCGCAACTGTACGCTTCGAGTATTGGTAGGCCCATCCTCCGCCACTGTTTCGCTGAAGGCTTTCGTGTAGAAAACCGGAGAAATGGGAAGGCGGCCTACCGGAAGCAAGCCAGGAGACCTGCCTATGCGTTTCTTAGTGTTCAGCGCTTTCGGGTGAAAGGCGGAGAATGATGACAGCGGTAGCTCCGGGCTACTAGTTTCCCCTGTTTTCAGGCTCGGCTTCGCGTTGGTTTTCCTTTCGGGGGAAGCGTGCGTGGGGTTTTGAACCGAATTTTCCTAAACCGGAAATTTGGTTCGCATGATTGGTTTCTATTGGCAGAGGTGGCTTCGGCTACCATCCTTGTGCTGGCTGTTTGGCGGACTGACCGGCTTACTAGCCCCCGCTAACGTATGCGCCCAGCAGTCCGTGGCCGACTCGGCGCGGCAGCTGGGGCAGGTGCAGCGGTTGCCCACCGTGCGGGTGCAGGCCACGGTGCCGCGCCGCTTTGCCGTAGGCAGCCGGGTCCTGACGCTGGATTCGGCGGTACTGGCCCAATATCGAGCCGGTACGCTGGCCGATGTGCTACTGGCCCAAACCCCACTGTACCTCAAAAACTACGGCCCTGGCCAGCTCTCGTCTATTTCTGTCCGAGGCACGTCGGCCCGGCACACGGCCGTGCTCTGGAATGGCTTCAATATCGGCCTCCCTTCGCTGGGCGAATCTGATTTTGCGCTGTTTCCTACCAACGGGGCTACCCGCGTTGATGTGCAGTACGGCCCGGCCGGGGCGGCCTACGGGACCGGCGCGGTAGGCGGCACGGTGCTGCTGTCGTCGCCGGTACGATGGGGCGCGGGCGCGCGGGGCACGGTGCAGACCGATGCCGGCAGCTTTGGGCTGCGGGCCAGCAGCGCGGAAGGCAGCTTCAGCAACCAGAAGGTAGCCGTGCGCGCCGCTGCTTCTTACCGCAGGGCCCGCAACGACTTCTATTACGACTCTTTATCGGCCGATGGCTCGGTGCGGCGGCGACAGCCCAACGCGGACTTTCAGCAGTGGAGCCTGACGCAGGATGCCACACTGCGGCTGGGCGAACAGGGGGAGCTGCTGGCCGCCGTGTGGCTGACCGATGCCAACCGCCACATTCAGCCTTCTATTGGCTCGGCTAACACCTTTGCCCGCGAGCGGGACCAAAGTCGCCGCCTGCAAACCGGCTACCGCCACGTAGCCAGCCGTGCCGAATGGGCCGTGCGTGGGGCCTGGTTCGAGGATATTCTCAATTATTATAACGGTAACCTGACCAGCAACTCGCGGGTGCGTACCACCCAGGCGCAAGCCGAGTACACCGTCAACATTCGTCCTGCGCTGAGCCTGCGCACCGGGGCGGAAGCCCAGCATTTCGCGGCGCAGGTGGACGGCTACGGCAAGGCAATTACCGAAAACCGCTTCTCCGGCTTCGCTCTGCTGCGCTACGACCCGTTGGCCACTGTGCACCTGACCGCCAACCTGCGGCAGGCCGTAGTGCTCGATAACCGGATTGGCAGCCTGGGGGAGGCGGCGCGCTCCGGGAAGTGGGCACCGCTGGCCCCGACGCTGGGTGCGGAATGGCGCGTATGGCAAACGCCGACGCACACCCTGGCAGCCAAAGCCAGCGCCTCGCGCGGCTACCGGGCACCAACGCTGAATGAGCGCTACTGGCGGCCCGGCGGCAACCCGAACCTGCAACCGGAAAGCAGCTTGGGCTACGAGGGCGGGGTGGAACATCAGTGGCAGCCAACTACAGGCAGCCGCGTACACACCGAGCTTACGGCTTACCGCCAAGTGGTGAACAACTGGGTGGAATGGACCACGCACCCTACCCAAAGCTACGACACACCCCAGAACCTGCGCCAGGTGCTGACGCAGGGACTCGAAGCCAGCACCCAGCTGGCCTGGCAGCGACAGCGCTACCATCTGGCCGCCCGGGCGGCCTATAGCTTCACACAGGCCGAAAAACTGCGGGGCTACGCCAACGACCTGAACCCCACGGGCCGGCAGATGCGCTATGTGCCGCTGCATACCGCCGCCTTCACCACCGACCAAACCTGGCACAGCTGGCAGCTCACCACCTCCTTCACAGCTACCGGCTACCGTTTCACTGACAACTCGGCCACCGATTTTCTGCCTTCCTACACCCTGCTGAACGCTACGCTGGCTCACACATTTGCCGTGGCTCCAACGTGGCGACTTACGGTAGTGGCCCAGGGCTTCAACCTGACCAACACCGTGTACCAGAACTACGCCTACCGCGCCATGCCCGGCCGCTCGGCGGTGCTCAGCGTGCGGGTAGCGTGGCACTGAGCCGCAGGTTTTCATCGATTTTCTTTCTTCCCTTTCCTACTTTACCATGTCCTCTACCCTTTTCTCTTTTTCAGCCTT
This sequence comes from Hymenobacter elongatus, assembly GCF_004745955.1. Taxonomy (GTDB): domain Bacteria; phylum Bacteroidota; class Bacteroidia; order Cytophagales; family Hymenobacteraceae; genus Hymenobacter; species Hymenobacter elongatus. The sequence goes on from NZ_SRLD01000002.1 coordinate 189,118, forward strand.
CGGGCGTACGGCCTTGGTGGGCGCAACGGCACTGGCCTTGTTCAGCTGCGACCCTGAACGCTCGCAGCCGGAGCCCTTACAGCTCAGTAACAACGTTTTTATCGTTAACGAAGGCAACTTCGGCACGCCCAACGGTGCCGTAAGCGTGTTCAACATCGCCTCGAAGAAAGTAACCGACCCGGATATTTTCAAGACCGTGAATAGCCGCCCGCTGGGCGACAACGTGCAGTCGATGACTGTGGTAGATACCGTGGGCTATGTGGTGGTGACGCAAAGCAACAAGATTGAAGTGGTGCGACTGCCCGAGTTCAAGACTGTGAAGCGGAGCGTGAAGACCATCAGCGGCCTGGCAAAGCCCCGGTACTTCGCGGCGCTGTCGGCCACCAAAGGCTACGTGACCGAGTGGGTCGATTATGGCGTGAACGGGCGCTTGTCGGTTATTAACCTGACGACAAATACCGTTCTGAAAACCATTCCGCTGAGCGGCAAGACCCCCGAGCAGCTGCTGGTGGTCGGTAACAAGGTATATGTAGCCAACAGCGGCGGCAATACCATATCGGTCATTAACACCACCACCGACACAGAAGAATCGGTTATTACCGTCGGCGACTCGCCCAACAGCTTGGTGCTGGACCAGAGCGGCCAGGTGTGGGTACTGTGTGGCGGCATTGTTGGCTACGATGCCAACTACAACATCGACCCCGCTACTTCTACCAAAGGCACGCTGCATAGCTTCCTGCCGGCTTCTCCTACCGCCATTCAGCGCCTGCAATTCGCCTCGACCATAGGCTTCCCGGGGCATCTGCAGCTGAACGGGGCCAAGAACCAGCTCTATTTCACCTACAGCAAAGGCGTGTACCGCATGAACACCACCGATAAGGTGCTGCCAACGACTCCGCTGATCCGGCGCAACTTCTACGGGCTCGGCATCGACCCCAAGGACAACACCATTTACGGAGCCATAGCGCCCTTCTCCACGGCAGGCAGGTTTATCCGCTACCAGCCTACGGGCACGGCCATCGACTCGTTTACCGTCAACCTGTTGCCCAACGCCTTCCTGTTTTATTAACAGACCAGGACATAGCGCACAAAAAAAGACCTCCCACAGCCGTGGGAGGTCTTTTTTTTGTACGCTTAGAAGTCTGATTTAATCTTCGACCCCGTCGTTGTCGCGGTCTACGGCTTCGCCGGCGTGATTGTAGAGGTCTTTGCCGGTCGTTACCTTGGCCGTGTCGCCGGCCGAGCCGTTGGTGTCGGAGGTGCTCATCTGGCCGGGGTCGGGGTCTTTGGTTTTATCGGCACCATTCTCCACGTTGGTGTCACCGCTGTCGGTGCCGGTGTTGCAGGCCGTGAGAGATGCCGAAGCCAGCAAAAAAGCCAGCGTCAGGGGTCGGAGCAGAAAGATCTTCATGGGTTGTGGATGAAAGAGTAAAGGGCTGTGGTATCTCCTACGGCTGGCCGTAGCCGTAGTTCGCGCGTATATACTTTGGCCGAAAGCGGGGAGCTGTAATATAAGGCTCCGGACGATTTTCTCGATGCGCTGGGTAGCTACAGCCCAGCATATTGCCCGCCAGGCCGGCGCTGGGCCGTGTTCCGAAACTGCTTTACCAATATATTTGTTGCATAGCTTTACCAATGAATCGTTTCGCCGGACTTCCTGCTCTCTCTCCTGCCTTGGTGCGCCGCGCTGGTGTGCTGGCCGGCATAAGTTTTTTATTGGCTCTGGTGCTGGTAACCTACCTTTTCGGGGTTTCCAACCACTTCCTCGGCCGACTTTTCGGCGCTTTTTTCGTATTATTCTGGCTCTTAGCTGTTATGTTCCTGGGAGTTGTGCCTTTTGTGAACTGGGCAGCTACTCGCTGGTTTGGTAAAGAATGGTCGGAAGTACCCACGCAACCCGTGCGGCGCGCCCGGCCCGTTTCGGCTGCTCCGGCAGCCACTACTCGGAAACCCACGCCGTCCGTTCCGCGGCAGAATACCATAAAAAAAACCCTGTGAAAACGACGCTCCTCCACATTAAAAACATGGTATGCCCCCGGTGTATCGACGCTGTGCGGCATCTTCTCGAACAGGCAGGCTACCGCCCTACCGAAGTCACGCTCGGTCAGGCCCAGCTTGATCATACCACGCCCGCCGACCCGGCAGCGCTGGCTCCAATTCTGCACGAGGCGGGATTCGAGGTGCTCATGGGTCGCGCCGAGCAGCTTACCGAGCAAATTAAAGGCGCGCTGGGCGAATACCTGGAGCACCTGCGCACGGCCCGCATGCCCCTGACGACTTCGGCTTTTCTTACCGACCGGTTTGCGGCTACCTACTCGCACCTGAGCAAAGTATTTTCGCGCACCGCCAACCTTACAATTGAGAAATACCTGATCCGCCTGAAAATTGAGCGGGTGAAGGAAATGCTCAGCTACGGCGAAATGACGCTAAGCGAAATTGCCGACCAGATGCGCTACAGCAGCGGCCAGCATCTTAGCAACCAGTTCCGGCAAGTCACGGGCCGCTCGGTGAGCGAGTTCCGCCGCGACCTGCTACCCAAGCGCCTCGCCCTCGACCAGCTGGCGTAGCCTCTCTCGGGCTGTAGCATTCCGGGTAAAAACCGTCTCCTCAAGTTGGGGCAGCAGAAACCATTCTGCTGCCCCAACTTGCGTTTTATGGAATAGACTTGTTCCTCAACAGAAAACAGGGTAGAGAAGAACGTTATGCTTCGACAAGCGGACGCCATATCAAGCATGACGGTCAAATCCGGTTTTTCTGTGTTTGGGAACAAGTCTAATTATAGCGGTTTCACGAACGGTGTACTGGCCTACGAAGTAGCGCGAACTTTGTAGTTCGCATCCCCGCGCCAAAGGGCCGTTTTAGGATGCGAACTACAAAGTTCGCGCTACTATCCGCACGTACACCGTTCGTAAAATCGCTACAGCATTCTTCAGCAAAAGCGAGTTCGGCAGTTGCCCCAAACGTACTAGGGCCTGCAGCATCTGCTGGCCGCCGGCCGAGGTAGCTCCCCTGCAATTGGAAGCAATTACTACTGCGGTAGAGATGCTTCGACTCCGTTGCGCTGCGCTCAGCATGACGCAAACAGAGTTTTCACCAATTCCCAAACATACTCTGACCTGCACACAGCAGAAGCGCTTCGGCAACCTGACTGCAGGCTCCGTGGTTGTGTAGTACAGGATGCTCGTTTTACCGCCTGCCCGCGTCCTGGTAGTGGAAGGTGGCCTTTTGGCTATGCCGAGCCTGAACCAAGCAGCGCCTCTACGCTGTTCGGGCGTATCTTTGTGCTTCTCTTTGCTGTGCTGCCGTGTCTGCTTTGCCTCATATTCTTCTTATAACGCCGCCGCTAACCCAGCTCAACACGCCCTACCCGGCCACGGCCTACATCAAAGGCTTTCTGGGAGGCCGGGGCTACCGCGTCACGCAGGCCGATTTGGGCTTGGAGCTGGTGCTGAAGCTATTCTCAGCGGACGGACTGAAGCAGGTTTTTGCCGAAATCGAAACGGGCGCTTTTGCCCTTTCCGATAACGCCCGTCGCATGGTGCGCCTCCAACGGAGCTATCTGGCCACCATCGGGCCGGTGATTAACTTTCTGCAGAACAAGGATAGTACACTGGCATCCCGCATCTGCCACAACCGCTTTCTGCCCGAGGCGGCCCGCTTCGACAACGTAGCCGATCTGGAAGCCGCTTTCGGCACGCTGGGCCTCAACGACCAGGCCCGCCACCTGGCCACGCTGTACCTGGAAGACTTGGGCGACCTGATCAAGGAAACCGTGGGACCACAGTTCGGCTTTTCGCGCTACGCCGAGCGGCTGGGTATGTCGGCTACCTCGTTCGATGAGATGCACGAGGCGTTGCAGGCCGCCCCCAATCTACTGGACCGAATGCTGCTGGAGCTACTCGATGCGCTACTGGTCCGCGTCGAGCCCACGGTGGTGGGGTTTTCGGTTCCGTTTCCGGGCAACCTGTATGGCGCGCTGCGGCTGGCGGGCCGCGTAAAAGCCTTGCGCCCCCACACCCACACCCTGATGGGCGGCGGCTACCCCAACACCGAGCTGCGCCAGATCAAGGAGCCACGCTTCTTTGACTACATCGACTTTCTGACCCTGGATGATGGCGAAGGCCCGTGGCTGCGGCTGCTGGAATATCTGCAGGGCCACCTCACCTTGGCCGATTTGCAGCGCACCTTCCGGCGCGATGAGTACGGTCAGGTTGAATATCTGAACACGTCCCAGGCCCTCGATATTCCGCATAGCGAGGTCGGCACGCCCGACTACAGCGACCTGCCGCTCACCGAGTATCTGTCGGTGATTGAGGTGCTGAACCCGATGCACCGCCTCTGGAGCGACGGGCGCTGGAACAAGCTTACCATTGCCCACGGCTGCTACTGGAAGCGCTGCTCGTTCTGCGACGTTACGCTCGACTACATTTCCCGCTACGAAACCGCGCCGGCTACCCTGCTCGTAGACCGCATCGAACAGATCGTGCGGCAAACGGGCCAGACGGGCTTTCACTTCGTGGATGAGGCAGCCCCGCCCCTGGCCCTGCGCGACCTGGCCATTGAGCTGCTCCGCCGGCAGGTACACATTACCTGGTGGGGCAATATTCGCTTCGAAAAAACCTTCACCCCCGACTTGTGCCGCCTGTTGGCCGCCTCGGGCTGCATTGCCATATCGGGTGGCCTGGAGGTAGCCTCCGACCGCCTGCTGGCATTGATGGAAAAAGGGGTCACTATTGCCCAGGTGGCCCGCGTAACGGATGGCTTCACCCAGGCCGGCATTATGGTGCACGCTTATCTGATGTATGGCTTCCCAACCCAAACCGCGCAGGAAACCGTGGATTCACTGGAAGTCGTGCGCCAGCTGTTTGGGGCCGGAATCGTGCAGAGCGGCTACTGGCACCGGTTTGCCATGACAGCGCACTCGCCCGTCGGCAAAAACCCGGCGAAGTACCAGGTGGTGCCCGTGGGCCCCGAGCCCGGCGACTTTGCCTGGAACGACCTGTGGCACGACGACCCTACCGGCACCGACCATGAGCAGTTCGGCGCGGGCCTGGCCAAAGCCCTCTACAACTACATGCACGGCGTCGCCCTGACTGAGCCGCTCAGCTTCTGGTTCGACTTCAAAACGCCCCGCGCCACCGTACCGCGTCAGCTGATTCAGCGGGCCTTGCAGGAGCCACCCAAACCGGATTTCGCCAAGCCCAATCAGCGCTTGTTTTGGCTGGGCAACGCGCCCGAGATACGCTACCCGGAGCCTCTCAAAGGCCAGCGGGCCGTACTCACCTTCTATGAGCAGGCTGAAGACTTCGAGGTCAAGACAACGTCCGTCATCGGTGCGTGGCTGCACCAGCTGCTAACAAGCCTGAGCACGAATTATGAAACGAAAGTCCTGCTGAAGGAAGCGGCCACAACTTTCCCGACCAGTGTGGCGGGCATGAGCTTTGAGGCTTTTCTGGCAACGCCAGCCTGGCAGCTGCTACGGGAAAAAGGACTCTTGCTTTTGTAGCGTCAGCCGGAGCTACTGTAGCGAATAGCGCTGCCGGCTTCTGGGAACAGCAAGTGGCGAGAACGTCCTGTCCCTCAAGTAGTCGCGCAGAGGCAACCGAATACAATTGAAAGTCATGCTGAGCTTGTCGAAGCATCTCTACCGCCTCGGCTGCATTCGTTCAACGAAGCGAGCGAGATGCTTCGACAAGCTCAGCACGACCGCCTTTTTCAATACGCTTACTTCTGCCCGGGTCTTAAAAAGTGTTTGGGATTTTTCAACAACGCCGATTCCGTTATGCCTGATCTGGCATGACGCAAAAGTCAAAATTCCAAACACGCTCTTAGCGCGACAGAGCGTTCGAAGAAGGCCAAACACCCCCAAAGCGCTACTAGCACATAGCCTAGCGGGCACGACGCTGGCGCAGCCAGCCTGCTACGCCCTCCGTGAACTCCGGGGCGGGCTGGGGCCAGGTCCACTTTCCCTCAGCAGTCAGGCGACCCGGCACGATGAAGTCGGCAGTTGCCTGCGGAAAAACCCGCACCAGGGAGCCCCGCCGCGCGCCTACCGCGCTACGCAGCCGGCGGGCACTTTCCCGGGCGTTCAGGCTGGTATCGGCCGCTGCGTAATAGGCCAGCACCGGAATGCGCTGACGGCTGAGCTGCTGAAAGGGCTTGGTAGCGGCAGCAGTGGTGGCGGGCACATTTTCCAGCAGTACAAAAGTCGCCGCTGGCTGAGCCAGCCCCGCCGCCGCAACAAGCGCCCCGGCCCCCGCGCCCCGCAACCAGAGCCCAACCTGCATCGAGTCGACGCTGGGCTCTTTACGGAGCGCCTGCAGAATGGCTGCCACCCGTTGCAGCGCGGCGGAGTCGGCATCGGCTGGGGGCTGCGCAAACGGGACCAGTACGGTCAATATGCCCTGGCGGGCCAGCATATCAGCGCGGGCGAGAGCCGGAGCAGCCGCAGGTCCGGCGGCCAGCAGCACCACGGCAGAGTGGCGGACGGCCGTATCGGCGGGCACGAATACGGTCAGACGCTCGGTGCGGCCAGCGGCGCGTACGGCGAAGGCCTGTGCCTGATACGCGCGGGGCGCAGCCTGCCCCCGACGCGCCCACACAAATTCCGCCTTGAGGCTATCCAGCGTGAATACGCCACGCAGAAAATCGCCTTCCCGGATGGCTGTAACGCTCATGTTGCTGCCCGAGCCCTGCTGCTCAAACTGGAGCTGCGGCTCCTTGTAGCGCACATTAGCGGCAGCAAAGCTAGAACCCGCCTCTTCCGGAAAATGCAGGTCGGCTTCCAGCTTACCCGGCGACGCTTCGCGCAGGTCCAGCGCTACGCGCCGGTCGGTGCCCTGGTAGCTGATGGAGCCTTCGTAGTGGCCCACCGGCAACGGCAGCGTGGCCGTCTGGCTTCCTCCGGAAGAGCAGCTATTCAGGCACACCACAGTCAGTACGGCCAGCGGCCAGGCACCGCGCCGGAAAGCCAGCAAAGACAGAAACGAAGGTATTCTCACTGGGTGCAGGAAGATGGCGGGGCCGCAAAGGTAATGGTGGGCAGCAATGACGAGCCGTTACAGCCCCTTGCGCAGAATCAGGTCGGTTTGCACATCCTGCCCCACCCGAAACGCATGCTTCCCGATTTCCCTGAAGCCAAAGCGCTGGTAAAACTCTATGGCATGACGGTTCCGCTCCCACACCCCGAGCACCACCGTCCGGCAGCTTTGGAGGCGGGCCTCCTCAATGGCCCGGCGCATGAGGGCGGCTCCCAGCCCGGTCCCAATCCAGTCGTGCTGCACATAGAGGCGCTCTATCTCCAGGCGGCCGGTCGGCTCTTTGCCCGGCTCCAGCCCCAGCCCCGAGTGTAGTCGCAGCTTGGCGTAGCCCACGAACTCCTGCTGCATCTGCGCCAGCAGAAAGGTGGTATGCGGGTCGTGCAGCTCGGCCAGCTGCTGCTCGGGGCCGAAAGTGGAGGCCAGAAAGTCCGCCATATCCTCGGGCGTGTTGTCGGCGGCAAAGGTGTCGTGGAAGGTTTGGCGGCCCAGCTCGGCGAGTTGGGCGGCGACGGCCGCCGTGCGTTTGGCAACGGAAATACGAAGCGGAGAAGACATAGAAACGAAAGCAGGAAACGACGGCGTTAATCGATAACGTCGTTTTGGGTGTTGTTGCGGCGCAAGCGCCAGCCCATGCGCAGCATGTAGAGCGCCCCCACCAGAAAAATCAGACTCATGCCCGCCCGTGCCGTGGTCAGCGTGCCGCTCTGCCAGGCCGCGTATAGCTCGGGCGAGCGAAAGGCCAGGGCAATGAGCAGCAGCACGCCGGCCACCAGATAAAGAGTGCCCGTAGTGCGGGCCCGACCAGCAGGAGGATAAGCCATGACGTTGGTGTTAGGAGGTCAAACTTAATAGGAAATTCCCACGGCCCGTCCCACGAAGGCATCGGTGGTGAGCTGCTGCAACATAAACTGCGCAACATCGGCCCGCGAAATCCGGCCCTTGATGCTGGCGTTGGCAAAGCTGAGGGCCACTTTGTAGCCGCCGGTGGCCTTGCCGTTGGTGAGGCCCGCAGGCCGCACGATGGTCCAGTCCAGGGCGCTGTGCTGAATCAGGGCTTCCTGCCGCTCCTTGTCGGCCATAATGTGTTTCAGGAAAAGCGGGGCAATGATTTTGCCGAACAGAAAGCCCGGCTCGCTCTTGCTACTGCCTACCCCCAGCGACGATTCGCAGATAAAGCGCCGCACGCCATGCCGCTGCATGGCATCGATAATATGCTGCGTACCATCAGAAAGCGTGGTATCACCCGACTGATTCTTCTTCACGCCCAACCCCGACAGTACCGCATCGTGCCCGGCCACTGCCTGATGCACCGTTTCAGCCCGCAGTATGTCGCCCTGCACCACCCGCAAATTCGGATGGCGGAGCGTAAGCTTCGCCGGGTCGCGCACGAAAGCCGTGACACTAAACTGCTGATTGAGGGCCTGCTGCACCAGTTGGCGGCCAGTGGCACCGGAGGCACCGAAGACAAGGACTTTCATAGGGCGGGAAAAGAAACAGGAGAGCCGGCTGCTGGCCGATACGGAGCAGCCATCCTGTCCTCATACGGATTGCCTGCTATTGGGTGGCACAATTGCGCCTGCTGCCTTATGGTAGCTCGCTAGGAGCAGTTCCAGGGGTTCCAAGGCTCAGCTACATAATATATTCGCCTGGCAGACCACGCCTGTTTCTTGTTTGCACAATGCTGCGTACTTTTACCCGTACCAATATCCCGCGAGAGTAGCTCAGTTGGTAGAGCATCAGCTTCCCAAGCTGAGGGTCGCGAGTTCGAACCTCGTTTCTCGCTCATTGTGAATCAGCCACTTATCCGTGAGGATGGGTGGCTGATTTGCTTTTGGTTTACACAGTGGTTTAATAGCGTGTTTGGGAATTGCGCAAAATCCCGTTCATGTCATGCTGAGCGCAGCGTAGCGGAGCCGAAGCATCTCTACCGCTCCGACAAAAAGCCCCTAACGGCGCGGTAGAGATGCTTCGACAAGCTCAGCATGACGCCCTATTCGGATAGGCAGCGAAGTAAGAAGCAGGCCGGATGCAGCCGGCCCGCATGCAGCAGATCTCATTTTGGTGAGGTTCACGAAAACGATTCAAGAAGCAATACGAGCACAATACCCAACAAAAAAACCGTCCGCTATTTCAGCAGACGGTTTTTGTCGAGTGTTGTAGCAGCTATTCCAGTACGATCTGGCGGGTACTCACCTGGCCCTGGCTTTGCAGGTGCAGCAGGTACATTCCCCGGGGCAGGTCCTCTACTCCCAGCGCACCATCGGCGGGTACCGGCTGCTGACGCACTGGCCGGCCCAGGGCATCGAACAGCGTGGCCAACAAGGGCCCCTGAAGCGTGGCCGGCCGCCGAATCGTCAGCGTCGTGGCCGCCGGGTTGGGGAACACCTCCACGCCGGTGAGCTTCTGGGAGCGGGTAGCCAACGGCTGTGGGCTGTTGAGGAGAATCCGCAGCGTCTGGTCGCCCTGGCAGCCCACAATAAGATCCATGTACGTATCGCCGTTGATGTCCGCCGTTTGCAGCGTGGTCGGGTCCGGCCCGACTGCTATACTGGTCGCGGTGGTGTAGCGGCCAGAGGCCGAAAAGCCCGGATGCCGGAAGATATCCAGCATGCCCTCGGCCGTCAGCACCACCAGGTCTTTGTACGAGTCCTGGTCGAAGTCGACAAACGCGACCTTACGCGGGGACCCGGAGACGGGATAGGCGGTGGGCGAAATGAAATCCCCCCGGCCGTCATTGCGGTACACGACCACATTGTTGCTGCCCTCGTTGATGATGGCCAGCTCGGGCCGCAGGTCCCCGGTCAGATCGGCCGCCGCCAGCCCCACGGGGCGCACGCCCCCACTGATAATCGAGTACGACCGGTCCGGGAAGTTCCAATCCGTGTTGAGGCTTCTTTCATTGAGAACCACCATGACCTGGTGCCCAATGCTCTGGGTGTTGACCTGAATCGGGCCCGTCGTCGCCACATCCTGGCCCCCGTTGCCATCAAAATCCATCACCACCATCGCCGTGGGCTGCAGCCGGTAAACAAGCTCGGTAGTGTTGGTCGGGTACACCGTCATGCGGGTAGCCATGGGGTAGGTCGTAAAAAACTGGGACACACTGCGCTGCGAGAAGTAGCCGATATGGTACTGATTCGGATTGTCGTAGGTGTAGGCCAGGTCCACGCCGGTGGTCTGATCAAAGTAGCCGGCCTGCAGCTGCGGATTGGCACTGAGAGCCGTGGTGCCGAAGTAGTAGGGCGGCAAGGCGGTAAAGTTGCCCTGCGGACTATCGTCGTTCGCCAGGCAGGTAAGCGTACTGCTGGGGCCACTGGCAATCACCAGGTCATTGGCGCCGCCGGCGCTGGGACCGGTGATGGGCGCCACCACCACGCTGCTGGGCGAGATACCCGTGGGATGGGTGGCGGCCGCGCTGCCGAAGGTGCCGGTGGCGCTCTGCAGATACACGGCCACGTTGTTCAGGCCGCGTTGCGCCACGGCAATATCGAGCTTGCCGTTGCGGTCGAATGAGCCAACAGCGATGCTACTGGGGTTGGCCCCGGCCGGCAGCTGAATGACGGGGCCGGGCTGCAAACGGATCGACGGGCTGGTTTGTGCCTGGGCAAGCAGCGGCAGGACCAGGAAGAGGGGTAAGAGTTTTTTTGTCATGAATTTTTGTTTAGCCGCCCACTTTTTACACGTTCGGCTTGTGTTACTCAAACACTATTTACTTGTGGAACAATGCATTCTGGACTTCACAACCGAGTCGAACAGCTGTAGTGCCTGTGCTTGATTTGATGCTGGCACGTCTTTGTTAATAACTAACCAGTCTGAGCCATGAACAGCATCTTTCAATCCTACTACCGCAATTTCTGTGGTTTCATCGTTTAATTTCTCTATCACTAGATGTACTATAAAGTGCTTCTCTCTGAAGTAGAAATAGTAACTAAAACGGTCTTTGTTTGACGAGTGAACATGATCGGGTGGGGATTCTTTGTGCGTATATAAACCTGTTGCTTTCAAACGCGAAACAGTGCCAACTACAGAATCACTACTACAATCAAAATAATATCGTTCAGCATGCGCATACGATCCGGCCGCTATTTTTTTTAAATCGCATGATTGCATCAAAATGATGTTGCAAAACAAAAAAATACTCAGAGCAATCTGTTTCATCTTTGATGTTTATGTAGTGTTGGAATGGGTGTAATTCAAAACTACGCGTTGGGTTGGTAACGGGTGTAATTCAAATCTTCGCTTGGCTGCTTTTGAGTAGTTGGGTGACGAGGTCGAACTTTCGGCTTTTGTAGGCTACGCGTAGCCGTAGCAGATGGTCGCAACCGTGGTTGGCCCAGCGCTGGCCG